>CAYZPA010000004.1:0-138191 GCA_964479855.1 uncultured Pirellulaceae bacterium | reverse complement strand
GGCCCGATTGGGCGTTTCTCCCCAACGCACTTTCTTTGGCCACGGCTCACGAGTTTGCTCAGCCATCCACGGAACGGCTTCTGCGTCTTTGCGTTCCATCCAGTGTCCCAGCTCAGGATAGATGGTCACTTTATGAGGGTAGCCGCCGTTGGCTTTTTGGAGGCTTGCGAGCTTCTCTTTCCACTGTGCGGCAACTTCATTTCGTTTGTAAGCACGGTCTTTGCCGCCCATGTAAATTCTGAAAGGCAAATTGAACAGCCCGTCAGCAGAAACACCATTGGGATGTCCCGCCATCATCGAGGCCGCCGCAAATCGATCTGCCATTCGCGGCGCGAGCTGGTAAACACCATCGCCTCCTGCCGAGTAACCCATCAGGTAGACTCGGTTCGGATCAACACCCTTGCTGGCGACAAAGTCTTCGATCATTCGGCCAAACAAAACATCGATATGCGATTCGTGCCAGAGGTTCCATGTATTTGTTGGAGCCCTTGGCGCGACGTAATAGCCCTCTTTCGGCTTGTAAAGTTTTATCTGGTTTTGCCATTGCTGATCGTTGATTCTCGCCGGAGCACCGCCGCCACCGTGCATCGAGATGAACAAGCTTCGTTTCCCGACCTCGGCGTTCCCATAAAGCTTTGAGACGCACTTCAACTTTTTCCCGGCGGCATCCACTTCGAATGATTCAAATCCATCATCCATCGGCTCGCCTTCCACCGTTCGCTTCGACGCCAATTCTGCGTACAGCTCCTGAACTCGTTCTTCAGCCGACTCCTGACTCAAACCCTGATCTTGATCTTGAGCAACGACCTGCGAACGCTGGCCGACAATCAACACCGCCAATAAGACAAGGTATAGACTTCCTGAAATTCGATAACAAACCATGACGACTCTTGATTGATGGAAAAAAGTTTGGCTTTCGTTGAACCTGGCCAACAACGATTCCAATTGTAGCTCGCAAAGCCACACGACGCATTCCCCAGCCCCTGCAACGTCTGCGCTATTAGCCTGGATTATTTGCAGGCGGTTTGTATGCGGAATACAACACAGTCCCAAAGTCCGGGGCTTGCAATGACGGGACAGCATGTATACTGCACCCGCTCAAGTGTTCGGTGACGGTTCGCTTTCAGAGGGAATCGTTAAAGGGAAGCCAGTGAAATTCTGGCACGGCCGCGCCCGCTGTAATCAACCTGAATCATGCTCATTCCAACCGCCATTGCCGGAGTTCCGGTGAGAAGGCAGAGCCATGATGGTTGAGAGTCAGAATACCTGCCGAACACTGGTTTTGATTTCGCTGTGCGACGGAGCGGCGGATCAAAGAGTGCCACGATTGCACCCAAACAACTGCGCCCAAGTTTCGCACCATGCGATGTGTGACGCGCAACATCTGTATTGATCGTTACCTTGAATCAACAAGCATCATCACGAAAAAGATATTTGCAAAATCGACAACGAAGGAGCGCCTTCACCTTGGTCGAACTGCTGGTCGTGATTGCCATTATCGGAATTCTTGTCTCCTTGCTTCTTCCGGCGATTCAAAGCGTACGCGAAGCGGCACGACGCACTTCCTGCCTGAACAACTTGAAGCAGATTGGGCTTGCGCTGCAAAACTATCACTCCGCCCATGAAAGATTTCCGGTTGGTGGAACACAATGGCGCGGCCCTTTCACACCCAACGCGACGCAGATCGCGTGGAGCACTTTTTTGCTTCCGCATATCGAGCAAAACAATGTGTACCGGCAATTGGACCTGGAACTGCCCTTCGATGATGCGGCCAATTCGGCGGCCGCAGCGGAAGTCATTGACGTATTCATTTGTCCGTCAAGCCTTCGCGGACGGGAACTGTCTCAGGGGCGTGGACCGTGTGACTATGGCGGCATGTTTGGCGAAAGAATTACTTCTCCCAACAATCCGCCCAAGGGAATGATGGTGTACGAAAAAGCACATGCTCATCGCGACATCCGCGACGGATCCTCCAACACGATCATCGTTGCCGAAGACAGCGATTTCAGTGACGGACAATGGATCAACGGCCTGAACATTTTTGACCAGGCGTTCGCAGTCAATGCGGCTCCTGAATTCGAAAATGACATTCGATCACGGCATCCGCAAGGGGCCAACATTGCACTGGCAGACGGAAGTGCTCATTTCATTAACGACTCAATCGATCTGCAGATTCTGGCGGCCTTGTGCACGCGGGATGGCGGAGAGATCAACCACAACTTTTGATTGACAGACTTATGATTCGCAAACAATTTCCCATTGCACTACTGGCGCTGCTTTTTGTGTGCAGCCATGATTTGAATGCCCAAAGCGTTGTCACTTTCGAGGATATTGGAGCGACACTTGCCGACGAAAGTTTTTACAACGGGTCCGATGATGCCGGAGGATTCTCCTCAGGTCCGCTTGCATTCAACAACAGCTACAATGAAGAATTTGAATCTTGGTCTGGCTGGTCCTATTCCAACCAAACCGATACGACGACTCCCGGATTCGGCAACCAGTACAGCAACATTGTTGGACTCGGCGATTCAGGATCAGCAACTTACGCGGTCGCATTTGGCAATACGGCAGAGATCCAGTCTTCGTCGGGTGCCATCGAAAGTCTTTCGATCACCAACACAACTTATGCTGCGCTTTCAATGCGTGACGGTGATCCTTTTGCGAAACAGTTTGGAGGTTCCTCAGGTGACGATCCGGACTTTTTCAAGATCGACATTCTCTCACTGAACCAGGCTGGAGAAGAAGTGGATAGCCTTGAGTTCTTCCTTGCCGACTATCGTTTTTCCGACAACTCGCAGGACTACATCGTCGACAACTGGACAACGGTCGACGTAAGCGAACTGAACGCGAGGCGAATCGGTTTTCGGTTTTCCAGCTCCGACGTTGGAACGTTTGGAATCAATACGCCGCTGTACTTTGCAGTCGACAACCTGGTCGTCGCGGTTCCGGAACCAGCCACGGGAAGTGCGATATTGTTGCTGGCGTTGACAATGTCGACTCGGCGAAAGAGGTGTTAGTGCAAATAACTGGAGTTGATGTTTGACATGGTTCTTTGCTTTTTCCCGAGCGAGAATCAGATTTCAATGATTCCCATTAAAGGTTATTTGCAACTTCCAGCAGCAGAATCTTCGCTGCGAAGGTTTTGGTATCGGCTTTGGTATCGGTCGCAGCGTACAAGTTGGAACCGATTCGATAGATGGTCTATATTGTTCGGCTAAGCTTAAACCTGTCTTCCAAACTGCTCGGACCTCCACATGATCAAATTTCGGTGCTCGACTTGCGAGAAAGCTATCGGGGTCGACCAAAATTTCGCAGGGCGATTGATTAAGTGTCCGTCCTGCGAAAACGCAACCAGAGTTCCCGCTGCGGCCGAGCCTCCTCCAACGATCGCTCAAGTCGCGAAACCCGCGCCTGTTCATCCTTCGTGTCCAAGCTGCAACACTGAACTCTTCAATCCGTCAGACACGATGTGCGGCGTTTGTGGCCACGTGATTGGCCAGCCTGCTGCAGTCGCAAGTTCTCCCGTTGCCGAATCTGTGATCACAGCAACCGCCGTCGATGCCGCGCCTCTTGCTTCGATCGCATCGCCAACCCCCGTTGCTGCCACGGCTTCCGGGACTGGATTGGACCAAAAGGGGTACTACAACGTCGGAGTCTCCAAACCGTCCGGGCCAACGAAGGCAGGTTCTATCGGTGGCTGGTTCGCAGGCGTTGGCATTGGATTGCTTGCGGCGTTGGTTTGGGGAGTCATCGCAACCATTTTCATCGGGCCTGCCGGGCAAGCACTGGCGTGGGGTATCGGCGCCATCGTTGGGTGCATCGCCGGGCTGATCGCCAGAAACCGCTCGATCGTATTTTGCACTTCGACAATGCTTGGAGCACTCCTTTGCATCATGTTCGGAAAATTGATCGCCGCGACCGTCGCGATGTTGGCGGTCAACGCTGTTAGTTTCGCGCAGAACATCAGCGCCTCCTTCATGCCGGATACTGCCGTCAGCGTTGGCGTGATGAAACAAATGGCTGACGAAGGGGCATTCGAAGGTGACGAAAAAACTTACGCGGACCTGAAAGTAGAAAGCTTCTTCGACAATTCGCACGTCTACGAATCCGATGGCTACGAAGCACTTAACGACTCTTGCGAAATCGAAGTGCAAATGAAAGTGCAGAGTCGCCTTGGCGACATGACGACCGAAGAAAAAACTGCGATTGCAGAACAGATGCGAGCCGACCACCCGGAGTGGATCGAACATGATTACCACTTCATCGCGATTCTGGATTCCATGGTTGCCAATGGTGAAATTGAAGGCGAAACACTTCTTACGGAAGCCGAACTGGAGCTTGAAACGATTCACGATTCGGACGAGGAATACGTGATGACAATCGCTGACCGAAGCCTCTCCTCCGGCCTCAAGTCAACAGTATCAAAGAAGTACGCTGAACTCAGCGAGGAACAGCGTGAAGCTGCAGTTCGCGAATGCACTGCACGACACCCGGGCTGGCTGCCGGACCGCACCAAATTTCTTGCTGTTCTGGAAAAGAAACTCAACGACGGCGACCTTCCGGAGGAGCTTCAACCGGTTGCCAAATCAATCGTCAACGAAGAGATGAAGGGCATCTATCAGGACGAAGATTTTGACTATTTTGAAGAAGATTCTTCTCCTGAAGACTACACAGAAAAGTACGAAGAGAGACAGAAGCTCGAAGGCGAACTCAAGAAACTTGTCTCAGAAGAAATCTCAAAGATGGAACTTGATGAAGTCGATGCGTTGATCGAGTCCGCGAAATTGAAATACCCGCTCATCGCTGGCTCCATCGACGAAAGTGCTTTGCTTGGCGAAGTCGGCAATACGCTCGACGAGACGATCGACTGGTTCGGAAACGATGGCACCTTCAGCAATGCTTTTATGACTCGCTTCAGTGCCATGGATTCAATCTGGATCATGCTTGGGCTCGTCAGCGCTTTCGCAATCACATTTACGCTTGGCCAAACTGGAAAGACACGACAATGAATGAATCTTTAAAGGTCGGCCTCGGGCAAATCGCTCCGGTATGGCTCGACCGAGACAAGACCCTTGCAAAAATTTGCCAGTACGTTGATCAGGCGGCAGATGAAGGATGCGAACTGGTCAACTTTGGCGAAACCGTTTTGCCAGGCTATCCGTTTTGGCTCAGCTCCACTCATGGCTCGAAATTTGATTGCGACATCCAAAAAGACATTCACGCTCACTACCTTTCAAATGCGGTGAATCTTGAACGTGGGGACTTGGCACCGCTTTGCAATCTTGCGAAAGATCGAAACATCGCGGTGATGGTCGGCTGCTATGAACTGGGCCGCGATCGTGGAGGCCACACTGGATATTGCTCCTTGGTTTACATCGATCAACAGGGAGAAATTCGAAACAGCCATCGTAAACTGATGCCTACTTACGAAGAACGCCTGGCTTGGGGAATCGGTGACGGAGCCGGGTTACAAGTTTTTCCGCTGGGACCTTTTCAAGTCGGTGGATTGAACTGCTGGGAAAACTGGATGCCGCTTCCGCGAACGGCATTGCATGGCCAAGGCGAAAACCTGCATGTTGCCGTTTGGCCCGGCGCGAAACGCAATACGATCGACATCACCCGGTTCGTCGCCATTGAGTCGCGTTCGTTCGTGCTTTCGGTTTCAGGTTTGATGCGGAAGTCTGACATTCCCGAAAATTTTCCTCACCGGGAACTGGTTTTGGATTCGTTTGAAAATGAGCTCATTTCCGACGGCGGTTCGTGTATCGCAGGACCGGATGGCAACTGGATCATTGAACCCACCTGCGGAGAAGAAGTACTTTTGTCGGCAACGCTGGAATTCAATGACGTTCTACGCGAACGACATAACTTTGACGCGTCGGGGCACTACTCTCGGCCAGACGTGCTGAAGCTGGTGATGAATCGCGAGCGACAACGCGGCATCGAGGGATGAGGCAAGTGCACGCCGAACAGAGAAATGCCGAGCAAATAGCCATCGAACGATCCAAACGCGACGGAGTTTTTCGACAGGCGGGCCGGTTCGTTTGGAGTTTGCCTCGTCTTGCGTTCATCGGATTCGTGCGGGTCTATCAAATCGCGGTCAGCCCTTTACTTCCTGCGACTTGCCGTTTTCAACCGACGTGCAGCGCCTATGCGATCGAGGCGATGCGAAAATATGGTTTCGTTGTCGGCGGATTCAAAACGGCGTGGCGTCTGGTACGGTGCACACCGCTCTGCAAAGGCGGACACGATCCTCCATGAACAAACCAATGGCTTCAACGGAAGAATTCAAATCATCGAAACCGCTACTGATCGTGATCGCAGCATGGACCGCAATCCTTGCAGCTTCGTTTTACAGCTACGCTCCGATAGAAGTCCGCCCAAATACCATTCCGGCTGAGGAATTTTCGGCAGACCGGGCAACTTCCATTCTTCAACATTTGGTAGGAGATTCGACCCCACATCCAGCCGGCAGCGAACAGAACGCCGTCGTGCGAAAGCGAATCGTCGCGCTGCTGGAGTCATACGGCTACGATGTCGAGATTCAGTCTGGAAGCAGTTTCCAGTTAGACAATCCCAAATATGAACCTCGCAAAGATGCAGAGCTGAACAACATCATTGCGATTCTCAGGTCGAAGCACTCGAGCTCCGATGACAGTGAGCAAACAAGGACGACAACGGTTGAAAATCAAACTGACCGTCACGCCATCATGTTGGTTGCGCACTACGATTCGGTTCCGACGGGCTCCGGAGCTTCCGACGACGGCGTAGGAACCGCAGCGCTGCTGGAAATTGCCAGAATGCTCTCCGAGGAACCGCCGCCCGAACGGAAAATCGTTTTTCTGATCACTGACGGAGAGGAATTGGGGCTGCACGGAGCAACACTGTTTGCGGAAAAGCATTCTCTGATACGTCAGATCAAAGTGGCGATCAACCTTGAAGCTCGTGGCACGACCGGGCCGAGCATGTTGTTTGAAACCAGCCGAAACAGTTTGCCGCTGATCCGCATGTTTTCGCAAACAAGCCGTCGCCCTTTCGCATCATCGCTGTTCTACGAAATCTATCGCATGATGCGTAATGACACGGACTTTACCGTGCTGAAAGCCAATGGCATTCACGGGTTTAATTTTGCATTCGTTGGCAATCCGGTCTTCTATCACACTGCCAATGACAATTTTGAAAACGCCGATCCTCGCAGCTTGCAGCATCACGGCAGCAACGCGATGGGACTGATCCGATCATTATTGAAATCTGGTTCGATGGATTCTCTTCCGACCATCGAGCACGCGGAGGCTGATCAGTCGCGTTCAAATGAAGCCGTTTTCTTTGACCTGTTCGGCAAAATCATTGTTTGGTGGCCATGGACTTGGTCATTCTGGCTGACTCTTGCAGCCGTCCCAGCGTTCGCCTTTGCGGCTCTAAAACTTCATGCCGACACTCCGAATAAAAAGGAGCCGGCGGAAAATCGCCTGATCGGACTCGCACGGAATTTGGCGTTTCATCTTTTTGCACTTGGCTTTTGTTCGATCCTGATTTTTGTCATTGGCTACCTCCTTCAAAGCGCCCTGCGACAGGACGACAGATTGAGCCGGCCTTGGCTAACGCAGCCCTTCCCATTGATGCTGGGATTCTGGCTGGCCTGCTTCGCGCTCGTCGGAGCGGTCTGCATCGTGTTGGACCGATGGCTCACGGCGGCAGGGGCATGGATCGCATTCGCGTTCGCGTGGATCGTTGCAGCCTGGGTGGCGACACAGTGGATCAATGGAGCCAGCTATCTTTTCATCGTGCCGAGCTTGGCGAGCGTTCTGTTCGCGGCTGCGTTCTTTCGGCCTTCATCAGTAAGCGGATCGAAAGAAGCGAAAGCCCAAGCCACCGACCAAAGAAAAGTTTCACGATCACAGCTAAACGTTTCCACAGTGATCACTTCCGCGGCGATGACTTCAGTTTTCGCAGCGATTGTCGTCGGAGTCATCTGGATCCCGATGGAACGGATGTTCTACGATGGAGTCGGCTTCAAAATGCCTTACATCATGCTGTTTCGCATCGCAGCGGTTTGCTCGACACTGCCAGCGGTACTTGCGATAGCCAGCAGTCACGCGAAATTCATTTTTACGATATCGATGACCATTGCGGCGGTCATTTCTCTGGTGACCGCTGTGGTAACGAACATTGCATAAAATACGAACGTTGCTCAAACACGATTAGACGTAAACGAATCCTACTTGTCGAAATGCAGCTTACACGTTCCGTCATCGTCACACGCGTCACCGTTTTTGTTGGCGATTTTATAGCGGCGTTTGGCGACCTGCTGATAAGCCCACTGCCATATCGGAAGCGTAAATGGAATGTGCATGATCGGAGCCAGTATCCATAGCTTGGGCAAGCGAGTGCTCAGAAATTTGATGGCTGCGGCACCACCATATTTTGCTCCGTCGCTGCGTGATACGACGTACATCTGTTCCATCATTTGATCGTAAGTCAAATCAGGAAACTGCTCGGTCACGTAAGGGTCGTGCAATGAAATAAAGGCCAGTCGATTTTTGCCATCAAACCATTTCAGATTTTTGACTTGGCGAGTACAGAAAACGCACTTCCCGTCAAAAATGACGACGTCAGCGTTTGGATAATCCCGCACCGACGGCAGACCCGCTTGCGTGCCGATGTCAGGCCGAGGGTGCTGTTCAGGCTTGGGCTGAGTAATTTCTGATATGGTCATTCTTGAATCCTACAGGATGCTTTCAGGGTAAGAACCGTGAAACTGGGTGCTTTATCGCGAAAATTGACTGATCTGGACAGTAAAATTCCGGTTTCAATCCTTAAGCGGGCGTTTTTTTGGAATTCGATCTGCTCGGCAGCCGTCCTATAATCATGACGTGTGGCGAAACAGATCAAATTGAGCAAACTGGAACTGGGACAGCGAAATGAACGATATTGATTTCCAAGTGGCTCGAGCTCGTCGGCGGCTCAATTTCCAGAACTTCATCCACGTTTTTTCGTGGGCACTCTTCGCGGGATTGTGCGTGGCCGTGATCGGCTTGGCCATTCCCAAACTTTGGTACTTGTCGTTCCTGGAAACTCAGGATCATCACGACGCCTGGACGATCAGCTGGCTTATCGGAGGTTCCGTGCTGTCGCTGATTGCGGCCGCGGTTCTAACGATTCGCAAATGCGTTCAATTGAATGACGCAGCCATCGAAGTCGACAGTCGATTTGGTTTGAAAGAACGTCTGTCCAGTGCAATTTCGGTTGATCAGCAAACCGCTGAATCGGAAGCCGGCGTTGCCCTGCTGAAGGACGCTCAACGAAGCGCCGAAGTCATCGATGTTCGCGACAAATTTAGTCTTGAACGGTCATGGCGATTTGCATTGCCGTTGATCCCAATCTGTCTGATGTTTGCGATCACCTTCCTGCCTAACGCAGTCTTTGAAAGCACCGTCGCTGCGGGAGAGACCTCGAACGTTGAAAAAGAAAACGTTCAAAAGGCAATCAAGGAGATGCAGAAGAAGATCGAAAAGAAACGAAAGTCGCTGGAAGCCTCCGGGCTCGAAGACGCTCTTGAGAAACTGAATTCATTGCAGCGAAAATTTGATGAAGTCGATCCTGAAAAACTGCCCGACAAAAAGCAGGCACTCGTCGAACTCAACGACATCAAAAAAGAGATCGAAGAGCGACAGCGGGAACTCGGCGGCAGCAAGGAATTGAAACAGGCGCTAAACAAGTTGAAAGATGTCGGTTCTGGGCCCGCCAAAAAAATCGCAGAGGCGATGAGCAAAGGCGACATGAAAGAAGCTTCCAAGGCGGTCAAGGATTTGGTCGAAAAGCTTCGTTCGGGCAAGCTTTCTGATGCTGAGAAGAAAAAACTGGCCAAAGACATCAAACAGCTGGCCAACGAATTCAAAAAAATGCAGCAGCGACACGCTGAAAAGAAAGCCAAACTCAAAAAAGACATCGAAAAAGCGATGAAGCAGGGCGATCCCAACAAGGCTGCGAAACTGCAGGCCAAACTTGAGGAAATGGAGAAGCAGGATCGCCAGATGGACAAGATGAAAAAGATGGCTCAAAAAATGCAGGACTGTGCGAACTGCATGAAACAGGGCGACGGCAAAAAACAAAACAAAAGCGGCGGCAAACCAGCAGACGGCAAAGAGGGTGAAAAGGGAGAAGCTCAGCAGAGCATGGAAGAAGCCGCTGAATCGCTTGAAGATCTTGCGAAAGAGATGCAGGAGATGAACGACGAGCTTAAAGAAATGGAAGCTCTCGAAGATCTCGAAAAAGCGATCGGCGAATGCAAAGGCGGCATGAACGGAAACAAGGACGGCAAACCAAAATGGCAGGACGATGCAAAAGGCGAAGGGCGCGGTGCCGGCACGCGTTCACGCGAAGAAGACAAAACAGGAAATTATAAATCTCGCGTTAAAGGTGCACTGCAGCCCGGCCAAACGGTTGTGACGGGCGATGCCGATGGAGACAATATTTCAGGACGGTCCGCCAGCGAAGTGAAAGATATTATTCGCGAAAGCAAGAACGACAAAGCGGATCCTCTTGAAAATCAGATTCTTCCAAAATCGCAGCGTGAACACGCGAAGGAATACTTTGAAAAACTCCGCGGCAACTAAATCCAGCTGGTCCCTGTTTTCGATCGACGAAAACCGCCTGTCTTTTGGGCTGCTCATTTTGCTGATCCTTGGTGGATTGGGCTATGGGCTTTGGTCCATGCTTTCGCCTCTGATTTCGATGAACGGATCGGGATCGCAGGCCGTCTCATTGCGGCAAGTCGCCGACGATCATTTTAAGCATGAGCGATACAACGATGCGATAAACTCGTATCGGGAAATGGTACTGGAGGATCCCAACAATGGTTACGCGATCTCCAGAATCGCTGCCATTTCGAGGTACCAGTGGAAAAACAACTGGAAGAAAATAAACGAACTCGCGGAATCAGATGCCGATTCTCCAGAAGTCAATTCTCTCAAAGACGACTCGAGTCAGCGTTTCGAATTTACGGTTTCACAATACACTCGCCTTCTTGATTTTGCTCGTTACCGATGCATCGCCTATCTGAATTTGGCTTGCCTTCACAGCGAACAATTTGTTAACACCGGGAACGAGGAAGAATCGGAACTGGCCATCGCCACGATCGAAGAGATGCTTTCCCAAAAGTACTATTCCCAGTTCGGCATCGATCAGATCAAGCCGCTACGAGGCATCGCGTCGCACCCGAAATTTGCGACGCTGAAGAAACTTGAATCAACAGTCAAGCGAAGCGTAGATGATGGGTCGTCCTTTTTCGCCCCGCCTACTTTTTTTCGTGACTTTTGAACCCGGATGATTCATGAGGCGTTGGCGTCGACATGGTGCAAGCCTGATTCATTCAGGTATTGTTCGAGGTGTTTGGTTTCGACAGTTTACGCACGAGCTGACATTAACGAATTTGCAAAACCTGTAGTCACTTCTGGAGAATTGCCCCAAAGGGCAAGCCAGACGCCTGTCGTCGTGAATAATCCTGGTTGAAAGCCGGGAAACCTGTTGTTCCGGAAACGCGACACACCAATGGCGAAATGAGTACAATCGTTGGATCTGTAAACCTACCAGTTCCGACCATCGCCACTCATGTCCGAATCCAAAAAGCAACAGTCTCTCTCCGATCTTCAACTTGCCACGATGGTGGCGGTCAACGAATTGCGTTGGCAGTGCGACACCGATTCGTTCTCGTTTGAAACCACCGCAGAGATAAGTGGATCGACCGGTGTTCAAGGCCAACATACTGCGAAAGAGGCGATCGAATTCGGAATCCGATGTCTCGCGCCGGGCCAAAATATTTACGTGAGAGGATCTCGCGGAACGGGGCGCATTCGGATGGTTCGACAGATGCTGGCCGATTTGGCGCCGACTTCTGATCAGAAACGGGACTTCTGCTACGTTCACAATTTTACTCGCCCCGACCATCCGCGGCTAATCGAACTGCCTCCTCGAGAAGGCCCCAAGTTCCGCAAACGAATGGCCGAAGTCGCTGAGTTTGCCGAAAAGGACCTTCCCAAAGCACTCGACGGAGAGCCGTGGTCGTCGAAACGGCAAGAGCTTCAGGAAAGCGTTCAAGTTACGGTGAAATCAAAAATGAAGCCGCTCGAAGAAGCGCTTCATGGCGACGGTCTCGCATTGGTTCAAGGACAGAGCGCTGGTCAAGCTGGCATTTTCCCGATCATAGAGGGGCAGCCCGTTCCCGTCGAACAACTGAAAGTCAGCGGGAAGGTCTCCGGAGAGGCTCTGGAAACGCTTATCGAGAAAATCGCCGACTATCAGAAACAGCTTAAGGTCATCGGTCGCGAGATCAATGAACACATTCGGAGCGCTGCGGAATCGATTCGAAAAATTAACAGCGATGCGGCGACGGAACTGCTGTCTCCGTGGATCGACCAAACGACAGAAATGTTTCCCACCGATCAGGTAAAAGCGTTTTTGAAAGAGGTGCTGGAGGACGTCGTCGAAAACAGAATCGACTCAGAAGAGGATCCGCCTCTGAAAATTCTCTACGGCGTCAACGTTGTGCTTACACAAACAGATGAAAACGTCCGGCCGGTCGTGGAAGAGTCGACTCCGAATTTGATGAACTTACTGGGCACGGTTGAACCCGACATTGGTCCAGGCGGCGTTCCGGTTTCTGACTATCGCGGAATTCATGCCGGAGCGTTGTTGCGTGCTGATGAAGGCTATCTCGTGCTGGATGTGAACGATGTGATTTCCGAGCCCGGGGCGTGGCGATCACTGATGAGAACTCTGCGGACCGGAATGCTGGAAATCGTTCCACCGGAAGCGGGATGGATGCGGCAGACCGTTGTCACCCAGCCAGAACCCATCCGCGTTCACGTTCGAGTGATTTTGATTGGTGATGCGGCGACTTATTATCAGCTGGACCATGCCGATCCTGACTTTCGCGAACTATTCAAAGTCCTTGCCGATTTCGATAGCGAGATCAATCGGGACAGTGAGGGCGTGGAGACCTATGGCCAGGTAATTGCCGATCTTTGCGAAGCCGAATCGCTGCCGCACTTCCACAAATCCGCCGTCGCGGCTCTGGTTGAACATGGAGCCCGGATCGTCGCAAGACGCAATCGACTGACGGCTCGTTTTGGTCGCATCGCCGACCTCGCACGCGAAGCTGCTTTCATCGCCAATGGCGAAACCGTCGTGGCCGAAAACGTGAAGGAGGCCGTACGCCGAACGAAAAGTCGAGCCAGTCTTCCGTCGCGAAAATTTCAGGACATGGTCAACAATCGCACCATCATGGTGCAGACTTCGGGCGAAGTGGTCGGGCAAATCAATGGCCTTGCCGTGATGCGATCTGGCCCGTTGACTTACGGATTTCCCGCCCGCATCACCGCGACGATCGGCGCTGGTACGGCCGGGCTGATCAACATCGAAGGCCGCGCTCAAATGTCGGGCACGATTCACACCAAAGGCTTTCATATCCTTGGCGGACTGCTGCGTCACTTGATTCGAACTCGGCACCCGATGGCGTTTAGCGCGTCGCTGGCTTTCGAACAGTCCTACGGTGGAATCGATGGCGATTCGGCGTCTGGGGCAGAGATGGTTTGCCTGTTGAGCGCGTTGACTAACGTGCCGATTAAACAGGGCATGGCGATGACCGGGGCAATCGACCAGCACGGCAACATCGAAGCAATCGGAGGCGTTAACGAAAAAATAGAAGGCTTCTATGACGCCTGCGATTACTTCGGGCTGACAGGTGACCAAGGGGTCGTTATCCCAAAATCAAACGCGGGCGATTTGATGCTTCGCGAAGACATCGTTCAGAGCTGCCGTGCGGGTAAGTTTCATGTTTATGCGGTCGAAACGATCCATCAGGCGGTTGGGCTAATGACGGGTCATGAAGCGGGAACTCTGGACGACGAAGGTCACTATCCGGCGGATACGCTTCTGGGGAAGGCAGTCGAGAAAGCTCACGTCTTCTGGCGCCTGACGTTGGCCAGCCCGCACAAACTGACCAGCACGGAATCGGCGTCCGTTGGAGACGACGTGCTTCCGACACCGCCGCCGATCAGCATTCGCGATCCATCCTGAGTCCATATTTTATGGACAAGCAACCGTGATCCGTGATCAGTGATCCGTGATATGAGACAAGAACGTGGCAACCGTTTGAGCGTCGTCGTTGCATCTTTCGCGGTATGCCGGGATTTAGCCCGGATTATTCACGAGGCGTTGGCGTCGACATGGAGAAAGCCTGCTTCATTCAGGTATTGTTCGAGGTTTGTGGTTTCGACAGTTCACCCACGACGTGAGACTAACAAATTTGCAAAACTTGTAGCCACTTCTGGAGACTTGCCTCAAAGGGCAAACCAGACGCCTGTCGTCGTGAATAATTCCGGTTAAACCAGTCGCGTTCGCGGTCGCGGAACTCAGGCCGCTTTATTAACGGCAGCAGGCGCGTCGATCCAATCCATAGTTTCAATGTAGTTCTGCTTCAGAAGTTCATCGCCGGCTTCTGCATTG
This sequence comes from uncultured Pirellulaceae bacterium, assembly GCA_964479855.1. Taxonomy (GTDB): domain Bacteria; phylum Planctomycetota; class Planctomycetia; order Pirellulales; family Pirellulaceae; genus Mariniblastus. Next base: position 123,686 of record CAYZPA010000004.1, on the reverse strand, counting down.
ATCCACTGCATTACCTTGCGATTGATATAGTTTTTCCAGTCGCCAACGACGCCTTTTCGATTGAAACAATTAGGTCGTTCCTCTCCGTGACCCGGGAAAAGCGACTTTGGAATTGGCGGCATTTTTTCAGAATCGGCTCCGATAAACTCAACCAGATCCAACACTTCCTGTTCAAGATTCGCGTGCAGGGACTCGTACTTCACGATTTTGACCGGCAGGTTCGGGTGGCAGTCAATCGTATGCCGGTCAGTCACCTGAAATTCGCGCCACTGCCGGGCTGTTTGCCGAACGAACTTTTCGTCAGCCAATAGCAGTTCTGGACGCTTGTGAAAAAGCCATGGATCATTTTCGAAATCCTGTCGGACTATTTCCCGATCCGGATTGCGTTTGAAGTAGTTCGAAATTGCCGGCGTATTAAGGTAGTGAAACATACGACTGACGATAATGTCGCGACAGTCTCTGACGACGCTAATGTGAGGCGCCTTTCGAATCACAACGGGGTGCAATTGATGTGGAGTGCGATCGCCAACGAATTTCGCATCGGCCGGCGCAAGGTGATCCATCGAACGTAGCACCATCGCCTCAAGCTCACGACGGATAAACGCGTTTTCGGCTTCCTGCTTCGCCAAATTTTGGAATATCTCGTTGTTTCGCTGGTACGTCTGAAAGTACTTGTTCCAGTGAAATTCACCCGAGCTGTGGACATCCGGATGCTGGTTCAGCAACCGGCAAACCCAGTTTGTACCGGATTTCATGTAGCCGCGAATGCAGAAATAAGACCGCTCACTCACCTGTTGGAACTCCTTTTCCGGGTGACAGATTTTCGTAGCGATGATGGTAATCGGCATCCCGCCGGGAAGCAATTTCAGTTCCGCTAGCAACACCGTCCAGGATCGATCGAACCGTCGTTAGACAAGCCGCCATTCAGCCTGATAATTCAAACCGAGCGAAATAATTTTCGTCAGCAACTGCTCATAATTCATGCCCGCCAACTCCGCAGATTCGGCCAGGTCTTCACCGAACGACAGGTTCGGATTCGGATTGGCTTCGATGACAAACACCTGGCCATCGTTTCGCAACCGTAGATCGAGCCTTGCGTAACCGCTCAGGCTAAGCGCTTTGTAGGTTCGTTTGCAGACCTTTTCAATCTGATCTTTGACTGCCTTGGGCAAATCTGCCTCGGTCGTCTCGATCCCAAGCTTCCGCTGATAGTCTGGATCCCATTTAACGCGTGAGGTCGCAATTCGCGTCGAATCAGGTTTTGCATTGTGGAAAAACATCTCCCAAATCGGCAGCGTTTTGACTCGACGATTGCCGATCAAGCCAACGTACAATTCGCGTCCCTCGATAAAGGTCTCAACCAGTGCATCGGTATTTGTTTCTTCGTGAATGCGTTGAACGCGAGCTTCCAGTTGCGCGTCGTCGCGAACAACCGAAGATTCGGTAATGCCCATCGAGGCGTCTTCGCTGGCTGATTTAACCAGAAGCGGATATTCAAACGCAGCCGGTTTGCGAGTCGTCTTGCCGCGACCGACGACAAAGAAGCCGGGCGTTCCTATCCGATGCCATGAAAGAATCTTTTTGGCCAGCGGTTTGTCTCGTGACAACAACAACCCGCGAGGATTGCAACCGGTGTAGTGCTGTTTCAAAAGCTCAAGGTAGCTGACAACGTGATGATCATAGACACCGACGCCATGAAACTCTTCCAATAAATTGAAAACGATATGAGGCTTGAAATCTTCTTTGGCTCGCCTCAAATCGCCAAGGTCATCGTAGACTCCAAGCGGCAGGACGTCGTGTCCAAGTTCGCGCAGCGTATTCACCACGTCGAATTCCGTCTTCCATTCGAGGATCTCGGTTTCTGAATAACCTTCCAGCGAATCGGGTGGAACCAGCGTTTCGTGCATCAGGACCAGCGCACGAAGTTTTTTCATAGGTTTCTATTTCTCTTGCAGCAGTGGTGATTCCAGCTTCCAACGACGATTTACCAAATAATCCTGGTCCACAGCAGTGGCGAACTGCAGCGCAACATCGGAATGCACGTCGCGGCGCGAAACGGACACGTTTCAACGCTAAAGTGCGACTCGATGGTTGCCGCGATATAGATAGTTCATCGTATGAACGGTCAGCATCAACAGCGTATCGCGAGTCAGCTCACGATCATCAGCCGGGACTCTCAGGTCCATCGCCCGGCATCGATCAATCATCACGCGTACCACCTGATTGATATTGTACCGATATTCACCGGTCCACTGTGCCACTTCGCCGCAGAATTTCTGCCGATTTCGTTCAAGATATGCCGCCGCCGTTTTATTTCGGCGGCTTTCGGCAGGCTGGGCAAAGAGCCTTTTCAAATCCTGATCGAACGAAGTCGGGTAATTGATGTCGTACCGTGCGTGCCGATCTTCGTAATGAGACCGCAAAGTCGTCTTAAGTTTGTGCACCGGGTCGACTTTTACTCGCGACTTTACCGGTGGGCTCACGCCGACCAGACTGGCCATCAGCTCATCGACAAAAGTGATCTTTTCGAGCGCTTTCCAGCCTTCGTATCGCTGTTGCCACTGACGTTTCGATTTCGATTGCAACCAAACGGCGAAAGTCTCTGCGAAATCTTCTGCCGGATGGCTCTGGGCGTACCACGGTTCCAGATGCTGAACGTAATTTTTGCTGCGAGGCTTCGGGCGATAGTATTCCGGGTACGGGTCGCTGTATCGACCAAAGACCTCTCTGTAACGTTTCCGGCGATGTAACCGGAATGCGATATCAATCGCGTGGCCAGCTTCGTGCCGCAAAATCCGCATGCACCACGGTCGGGTTCCGCCCTCGACTTCCAACATTTGCTTTCGTTCAAGCCGCATCAAACGCGGATGGGCCATATAAAACGGGATCGCAATACCGGGAATCCCGTCAGGCACGAACCATTCGTCACTAAGCCAAACGTGCGGCTTGATTGCCAACCCTTTGGCTTCCAATTCGCCGTAAAGCTGCTGAGTCATCTGCCGCAGATTGGGATTGGAATCAAGATCCACGTTTAGGTCGCAGATTCGTTGCTGGAGCAGTCGTTCGTCAGAGTATCGAACCCAAGCTGGCTGTTGAACGGAAGAAGCCGAATCGATTCGCGCCAGGTTGACCGATCCTTCGGTAGTCGATTTCGCAGTCGTAGAAGTTCGTTTCTGCTTCGACATTGTTGGCTGATTCCGACCGCACAACTAAGACAACATTCCTTACGTCACTTTCAAATTTGATTCTAGAAGAAAGCCTGATAACTCGAATAGCATTTTTCTCATTTCGCGCAAAAAAAACGTCGCTACCTTATGAGGGTAGCGACGCGCCTGTGGAACAATGTTCCACTGCAAGAGAGATTCAATTTATTCGTTACGAAGTTTCAACGGTTCGAATTTCGAAAGTCGGTTCCGCTCCGTCGAGGAAGCTGGACAAACCGTTGTTTCGATAGGGCTGTTGCAACTTGCGAACGGCTTTGGATTCGATTTGGCGAACACGCTCTCGAGTCACAGAGAAGATCTTGCCGACTTCTTCAAGCGTGTAAGAGTAGCCGTCAGCCAAACCATATCTGAGTCGCAAAATCTCACGCTCGCGGTAGTTCAAATGCTCCATCGCCTCTTCGATTCGGAGCTTCAATGCCGCCTGATGGGTCTCGTAAAGTGGATCGTCGTCGCGGTGATCTTCGAGGAATTCGCCGAAATAGCTGTCTTCGCCGTCTCCGACTGGCTGGTCGAGCGAAAGTGGTGTGCGAGCCATTTTCATGATCACTTTTGTGTCGTCCAAAGACAATTTCGCTCGCTCGGAAGTCTCTTCCGGTGTTGGCTCTCGTCCAAGTTCCTGAACCAGCTCTCGCATGACGTTGCGAACTTTGCTCATCGTGTCGATCATGTGCACAGGAACGCGGATCGTGCGACTTTGATCCGCAATGGCTCGTGTGATCGCCTGTCGAATCCACCATGTCGCGTAAGTCGAAAATTTATAGCCTCGCTGATGTTCGAATTTGTCGACCGCTCGCATCAAGCCGGTATTTCCTTCCTGAATCAGGTCCAGAAAGCTAAGTCCACGATTTCGGTACTTTTTCGCGATCGAAACGACCAAGCGAAGGTTACCCGCCGACAGAACGCGTTTTGCAGCGTCCTGAATCTGGTGCAGTTCCTGAGTCTTGCGGACTCGTCGATCGAGCGTCGCGGGAGTCTCAAACGTTTGATGCATCAGGAAATGCAGCTCGCTACGCAGATCTTCATAAGAACGAGCCCCGACAGAACCAGTGATCTTTGCTTCCGCGATTTGCTCTTTTAGTTCCTGCATTCTTTCGTTGATCTCTTCCAACTGCTCGAAAAGCGGCTGAAGACGACCGTATCGAAGGTTCATTTCTTCGACCAGCAGGACACATTTGTTGCGTCGCTTGATCAGCCGACGCCATGCAGCCCGTCGCTGAGCCATCGGAACCGTTTTGTTGACGGAAGTGACGTAGTCTTCGTGGTTGAGCGCCAGGAGGTGCTTGAGCGTTGTCAAATTGGGCACCAAACGCTGCATGATTCGCTTCTTTTCAGCCTTATTGGTGACCGAAACCTCAATCGTGCGATCGAGTCGAAGCTTCTTTCGCAGGACCAGTTTGAGAGCCTGATAGGCTCCTCGCAGCATGAAATCCGTCGCGAGCATGGTGTTTCGGAATTTGAAACGGGCTTTATCGATGTCGATCGCGGCCGAAACTTCTTCGTCTCGAGTCAACAATGGAATTCGGCCCATTTGCATCAGGTACATGCGAACCGGATCATCGATGGCTCCTTCTTCGGCGACCGCTTTCATTTTGGAGTCCAAAACTTCGCTGCTTGTCTTGGCCTTAGCGGCCGCGACACTTTTGACGGTCTTCTTTGTTTCGGCTTTTTTCAAACGTGGCATGCTGCCCTCACTGGGTAAATCTCTCGTTGCGATACGACAGAGAAGCAGAGAAGATGCCAACGACCACGAATTCGGCGTCTTAGTTCGAGTTTCTCGCTCTATCAAGCAAAAAAGGACGATTCCCGAAAGATCTGAATACTTTTTCGCCAATTCAATGCTGGCGGTTTGTTGCAAATTGCCAACAACTGTTGATTTTTGTCACCGACGGTTGCGCTATATCAACACGTTTTACTCAGGCTGAGACGTTTCTTCGTCCGATCGCGATACAGGAAACCTGAATTCTCGCTCTTCAATTTGGACAGGCTCAGTCGTAGAATCATCGATTCGAAATAGCAAATCTCGGCGGACAGACACCATCCATGGCGGACGAAGACTATTACAAAATTCTGGGGGTTTCCAAATCCGCTTCCGGAGACGAAATCCAGAAAGCCTATCGCAAGCTTGCGCGGAAATATCATCCGGACCTCCATGCGGACGGCTCCGATCGCGAAAAACAACAAGCCAAACAAAACTTCCAAAGAGTCCAGCAAGCGTACGATGTGCTCAGCGACGAAAAGAAGCGTCGCATGTACGACCAGATGGGGCCAGATTTTGAGCAGATGGGTGGTGGCAATCCGTTCGGAGGGCAGGGCGGGGGCAATCCTTTCGGCGGCATGGATATCGACTTAAGCTCGATCTTCGGCGGCGGAGCGGGCCGGCCGGGTGGAAACGCTGGCTTCGAACAAATCTTTCGGCAAATGGGCGGAGGTGGAGGCGGGCGTCCCGGAACGCAGGCTCCTGCCAAACCAGAGGCCATTGAACAGGAGATCACTGTTCCGTTCGCAACTTCGGTGCTCGGTGGCGAGCATCAGGTTTCTTTCCAACGATCCAACGGTAAGGTCGAAACCATCAAGGTCAAGATCCCGGCCGGGATTGAACACGGCAAAAAAATCCGGCTGCGTGGGCAGGGAGCAGAATCTTACAGCGGCGAACGGGGGGACCTGATGATCGTCGTCAAAGTTGCGGCTCATCCGAATTACCGCCGCAATGGGTTGAACCTTTTGCTGACCGTTCCGATCACGATAGGCGAAGCTGCCGAAGGAGCCAAAATCGATATTCCGACGCCTCATGGCACCGTCACGCTAACGGTGCCGCAAGGAACGACCGGCGGCAAATCAATGCGGCTCAAAGGGATGGGAGTCCGCACCAAGGACCGAAAAGGTGACTTGATTGCGGAGCTGGAACTGACGCTGCCGGAAAACTTGACCGACGACGATCATAAATTGATCAAACAATTGGAACTGGCATGGCAAGACAAAGATCCGCGACAGGACGTCCGCTGGTAAATCACAGTCTGGAATCCACTCGCAGAAAACGGCCGCTCGTTGTCTAAAGCACAAAAATCTGAAAGCGCATTTGGTTTTCCCAAGTCCCATCGCCTGCTTTCCCGCGGTGACTTCGATTCTGTTTACAATAGTGATCACTTCGCTGCGGACGACGTGCTGGTGATTCGGGCTGCCAGAAACGACCTTGGTCGAACGCGGCTTGGGCTTTCTGTAAGCCGCAAAGTCGGAAACGCAGTCGCTCGAAACCGATGGAAAAGGCTCATTCGGGAAGCGTTTCGATTGCAGCAACACGACCTGCCGACAGGAATGGACATCGTCGTTCGGCCCCGAAAAGGAGCGTGCTGCGACTACGAAGCGATTCGCAACTCCATCGTAAAACTATCGGTTCGGCTCAAGCGTAAAACAAAATGAATTACCAGAAAATGAAAATCCTGATGTCCAAACCCCGAACGCTGATCGCGCTTACCGTTCTGTTTCTGTTTGGCGGTTTCGCATTCGCAGCCAATCAAGCGGCGGCTCATGAGGTTGCATCGGAGATGAACGTTGCCGCCAATCTGTTGCTGCAAACGCTCGACGCCGAACAGTCCGAAGCAATTCAGTTCAAATTCGATGACAAGCTTCGCAAGGATTGGCAATTCATTCCGATGGAACGCAAGGGACTGGGCATGAAGGCGATGAAACCGCATCAGCGAGGACTGGCACTGGCCCTCGTTCAGACGGGGCTGAGCCATCATGGTTTTTCAACCGCGATGCAGGTGATGGCGCTCGAGCAGGTTCTTTACGAGATGGAAGACGGAAACAAGAAACGTGATCCTGCGAAGTATCATCTGTTCTTTTTCGGAAAACCTTCTGCTGACGCGACATGGGGTTGGCGAATCGAAGGCCATCATCTGTCCGTCAGTTTCACCATCGTCGATGGAAAAGAAGTTTCAGTTGTTCCTGCTTTCTTCGGTGCGAGCCCGGGCGTTGTAAAAAAAGAAGGAACGCTCAGCGGATTGCGAGTGCTCGCCAAAGAAGAAGATCTCGGACGCCAACTGATCAAGAATCTGACCGTGGATCAGAAGAAAGTCGCCATCATCCCCGGCGACGCACCATCGGACGTGATCAATGGGCCGGGCCGGGAAGCAACCAGCTTCAAACAGGCGGGACTCTACACCACAGACATGACGGACGCTCAAAAGAAGATGCTCTGGAACCTGATCGATATCTACGTATCGAAAGTCCGCGGTGACCTGGCCGAGATCGAACGCACAAAAATTAAAGAGCAGTTCGACCATGTGAATTTCGCATGGGCCGGTAAAATCCAACCCGGCGAACCGCACTACTATCGCATCGAAGGACCGGGCTTCACGCTGGAATACGACAACACGCAAAACGACGCCAACCACGTCCACGTTGTATGGCGGGATCTAACGAACGATTTCGGCGCCGACTATCTGAAAAAGCACTACGAAGCTGTCGAGCACGCGAAATAAGGGTTCGGTTCGCGTTGGCCTCGGATCGCGTTAGTTTCGGACCGTATTGGCTTAGTCGCGCTGCATACCCATCGTTCGCGGCCCAAACTTGCCCAACGATTCAAGCGTCCTCAACGATTCAAGCCTGCTCACGCACGAGGCTTCGTCAACGCTCACGCTCAGGCTTCCTCAACCGAGACGTCCGTCTTCACCAGCGTTCGATCGATCAGTGCTGGCCAGTAGCCGATAATTTCGCGAGCCTTCGGACGTCCTCCGGCGTAACCGGTGACTCCCGGAGGTCCGCTCGTCACGAGCGGTACGATTTCCATCCCGAGCCGATTCAGTTTGTTGCGATCATGCGATCGGGCTCCGATGCGAAGCACAACTTCCGCTGGCTGATCAGGGACGGGCACAATTCCGGCATGACAGGCATTCGTTCCGACAAGCTCAACAAAGCGATCTTCGTCGGCGAATTCGATGCCCTCCATCGCAACGCGTTCGAAAACAATATCCGCACAAAGATTCGCTTTGTCGATCGCATCAGGTCCAGCGATGGTCAACTGGCCCAACACTTTGTAGCCGTCTTCGTAAGCAATCGAAACTTTCAGCGAATCGGTTGGCGGCTCGCCTTTGACGCCCGAAACATGAACGCGATTCTCTCCCTGCTGCTCCAGCTTCACCGTCGAAAAATCCGCAATGCAGTCGGCACTGATGTACTTCGGGTCTCCCATCTCATAAACAAGCTGTGACGCAACGGTTTCCACATTGACCAACCCGCCAGTTCCTTCGTGTTTGGTCACCACAAAGGAACCGTCCGGATAGGCTTCGACAACGGGGTATCCCATCCGAGCCATATCTGCCACGTCTCGCCAATTGGTGTAGTTTCCGCCAGTGCACTGAGTTCCACATTCGACCAGGTGGCCAGCAATCGTTGCCGAAGCGAGCAAGTCCATGTTCTGCATCGACCAACCAAATTCGTGAACCAGCGGGCCAAGCACCATCGCAGGATCGGTGACGCGACCGGTGATCACGATGTCAGCACCTTTTTCGAGAGCTTCGATGATCGATGAAGCTCCCATGTAGACGTTTGCCGTTTTTACTTTGTCCAATACGGGCTCCAGCGGCTCGCCGTTGTCAAGGTTCTCCAGCGTATGCCCAGCCTTGATCAATTCGGGAAGCCGATCGGAAATATCGTCGCCGGTCACGATACCGACTTTGATACCTGTCAAACCAAGTTTTCGAATGACGCCAAACAACGCTTCGCGACAGGCTTCCGGGCTGACGCCGCCTGCATTGGTGACGATGCGAATTCCTTTTTCCTGGCACGTCGGCAAAATCCGTTCGCAAAGCCGAATGAAATCCTGAGCGTATCCACCATTCGGATCACGGTCACGCAACTTCTGCATGATGCTCATCGAGACTTCTGCCAGGTAGTCCAGCGTCAGGTAATCCAGCGGCCCTTCGTTCACCAGGCGGATCGGCCCCAGCAAACTGTCCCCCCAAAAACCCTGTCCGTTTGCAATTCGAATGATTTCTGGCTTGCTCATTTTTCGTGTCGGTTTGTACAGCATGAAACAAAACAACATCTTAACAGTAGCTGGCGAAGCTCACAGCCAGACGCGGGCCGGATTCTTGTTGCAAGTTTCCAATCGAGAGGTGTATCATTCCAAGACTGGAAATTCCAATCGGGAGAGATCATGAAAAACTGGAAGCCCTACATCTTCGTCGCGATCATTGTGTCGGTTTCGATCGTAACTTTGCGTCCGAATCTGGTTCACGCTCAAACCGTTGGCACCACCATTCAGCTTCCGGTGATCCGAAACTTCCAGATCAACACCGTGGTCAGCGTGCCCGACGGAGGAACCATGTCGCTCGGCGGAAGCACTTCTGCGACTCGCTATTCCCGACGACGACCAAGTTATCGCAGCCACGGCCGATCTGTCGCGTCACCCGGAGTATCTGTTTCTGCGAATTTGATCATCGGTTCTGAGATCGAAGCGGAACTTCAGCGTCGCGGTCGAATTGCGATCGCAGAACGGGCCAGGCCGGATATCCACGGAACCGTCAAGCAGAAATCCAAAGCTCTATTTCTGGCCAGAAACCTTGGACGCGGCCTCAAGTAAACGGTTAGCAAACGGGATGCGATCATTAAGCCGACAATAAGCGTTGAGGGAAATCCGTATTTACTTAAGCTCTTAAGCGCGGCTCATTGGCTCATTGGATCAACTCTCTTCGAAGAATCACATTTCCAACAGCTGCCTTTGCTGCGGCGTTAGCTCCCAGCCCATCGCTCCGGCAGATTCTTCAATCTGCCATGCTCGTTTTGCTCCGCATAGCACCGATATGATTCCGGGTTGCGACAGCGTCCAATTCACCACAATCTGAGTCACCGTTTTCCCGGTCTCAGCCGCGACCTGATCAATTCGATCGAGCAAACATTGAGCTCGCTCGAACGCTTCGCCCTGAAACAACTCGTAATCCAAACGTTTGTCCTCTGGATCAAATTCGTGACCGCGACGAATCTTTCCGGCAAGCAAACCTTTCATCAGCGGCCAATAGTTCATGACGGAGACCTTCCGATCGATGCACCAAGGAATCAGGTCCGATTCAATTTCACGCTGCAGAATATTGTAAGGCGGTTGCACGGCGGAAATCGGACAGACGGCACTAAACCGTTCCATCTGATCAACATCGAAGTTGGAAACGCCAACGCTGCGAATCTTCCCTTCTTTCAAAAGTTCCGCAAATGCTTCGGCACTCTGCTCGACCGGAACCTCAGGGTCGGGAGCGTGCAAATAATGCAGATCGATAAAGTCAGTCTGCAATCGCTGCAAACTGGTTTCGCACTCGAACTTAATTCGATCCACCGAACCATCGTAGTGCCGCACGCCCTCGGAATCCCAATGAATGCCTCCTTTGGTGGCGACAACCACATCGTCACGTCGCGAAGAAATAACTTCGCCGATCAGATTTTCGCTTTTTCCGTCCATTCCGTAACAGTGAGCGGTATCAAGAAAGTTGATCCCTGAATCGATCGCCGCACGAATCGTTGATTTCGAATCATCATCGTTCACATCAAGACTGGTCATGCCCGCGATCGGCCAACAACCAAGCGCAACCGGAGAGATCAGGATTCCAGTCGTTCCGATTTCCCGTTTCTCAACCATCGAACACCTCCAGCTCCATTGATTCATGATCAACAATTCCCGCAACGCGAGCTTGCTGAGACAAAACGGCCAATGCCTTTTTTCCAACCTCGCCCAATTGAACGGTCCAATCGTTAACGTAAAGCTCAACATGCTTCATCAGAACATCGTCTTCGAATTCAGCCGCGTATTGCTTCATCGTGGGAAGCGCGGCGTCCGGGTTGGCTTGAGCATACTGAATCGAATCATGGATCACAGCTTGAACTGAGCTGATCGTTTTCTGATCAAGCTTACGACTCGCCAGGATTCCTCCCAGCGGCAGCGGCGAATCGGTGGATGACTCCCAACGCTGCCCCAGATCCTCCACCAGAGCCAATCCTTGATCCTGCCAGGTAAATCTTCCTTCGTGAATGCACACTCCGAAATCGGCGGAACCCTGCTGCAGTCTCGGCATGATGTCAGAAAACAGAACCTGTTCCATTTTCGCATTGTTTTTCCTGATCGCTTCGGCATGAAAAATCCGAAACAGCATCGTCGCAGTTGTGTGCTGCCCCGGACAAAGCGTTAGCGAATCGGACATGGTTTCAGGGCGAGTATCCGGTTTCGCTGCCAGCAACAGCGGCCCGACTCCGAATCCCAATGCGGAACCGCTCGGCAAAATCACCGTCGACTCCGCCAGCAACACGGCCGCGTGAAAGCTGGCTTTGGCGACATCAAATGCACCGGCAAACAAACCGTCGTTAAGCTGTTGAATATCAAGCAACTGGATTTCAAAATTCAACCCTCGCCAATCCACCAGACGATTCATCATCGCGTGAAACGCAAACGTATCATTGGGGCAGGTTGAAATCGCCAATCGAATCGTTGTTTTGCTCATCGAGATTCCTTCATGATTTGCATGGCCAATACGGCTGCACTTTCCAACGCCGCATCGATTTTCCAGTTGGCAACATCCCGATCACCAGCGACGTTTGAGATCCCTCGAACGACTGTCAGCGGAACGTCAGCCAACTTACACGCCAACGCCACTCCAAAACCTTCCATGTCTTCGGCCACTGCATCTGGAAATCTCTCTCGGCGCCGACGAACATCGTCATCACAACCTGACGCCGCACAAACCGTTAGCAGCTGATCACTATTGGCTGATCCCACCAGCGGCAGCCGATTTCCGATCGATTCGCCTTCAAATTCAAGAAAGCTCCACCCCATCTCCGCAGCCGAAACGTGCTTTTCGCCGCTTCCAGCACCAATTCCATCGATCGCAACGCTGGAGAATGAGCTCGCAGAACCGATGCTCAACTGCTCTCCGATCGGACCTGCATTTCCGATCGCACCCGCATTTCCGATCGCACCCGCGATGCCCAACAGCAAAACATTCTTCGGCTGATGCTTCTGCACCAACATGAAAGAACTCGCCGCAGCGGCCACAGGTCCGAAGCCACAGACTTCCATCGAAACATTTTCGGGCAGCCTCAAATGAGCTTCCAATTTTTCGGCTTCAAACCGAGTCGGGATCAGCAGCAGAATTTCAGGTTGCATTCGCAATCAGTCCGTATTGCCGACTTTTTTTCGAACTTCAAACAACAACGTTTCGGCTCGCTGCCATCTCGACGACTCTCTTCCGCCAAGGTAACTGGCCAACGTTGCGACACACAACATCGCCACACACCACAATCCGGCTCGCCTGACCATCGTTCCCTCAAGCTCAAGGAACCGCGGAACGAATCCGCTCCCGTCCCCGACGATCAGTCCGGTCGAAAGCAATCCGAAAGCCATCGCAATCGCGAGCATCGACCACGACACGGCTTTCAGCGAAGACCAATCCGCAACCTGAATCAAAAACACGGCATAGACCATATGCAAGAGAGCTGCGAACACCTGAAGATAGATCCATCGCGGCATCGGCGCGACTGAGTCAATGTCGTCCCAGTTGTACCAGTAGGCAACCGCCGGCAAAACATTCACGACCGCAACCGCACAAATGCACCCTGCCAGAAACCGAGTCAGCACGACTCGATCGTCATGCGACTTTCGGAATCGCATCTCCCATTTTTGTTGAGCGGTGACACTGGGACCCGTTTCGATATCAACCAAAACTACTCCGCTCGCTTCGCGGGGCCGTTTGCTTCTTCGGCTCGCGCGAGATTGAAAATGTGATCGATGTAAGCGAGCGACGAATGGTCCGACAAATAGTCAATTCGAAACCGGCGCAAACCTCGAAGCAATCCCTGAATTCGATCGCTCACCCGTTTCCAACCATACAGCTTTTTCAGATTGCCGTTCCGGTCGATGTATTTCTCTTCGCCGTTGTGACGATAGCCCATGAAAACCGGAGGCACTCGCGTCACGATGTCGTTATTGTTGACCCACCGATAATGTTTCAAATCGACGTGCGACACATATCGTTTGCATCCAATTCTGGGACTACCGTAAGTATAAAGTTCGCTCGGTTCACTTTCGATGTGAGAAAGCATGCAACGAGCCGCACAGATATTGGCCATCGCTCCGCCCAAAGAATGACCGCAAAACCACAGCGGCTTTTGATTCTCTTCCAAAGCCTCCTCAATAAACGGCCAAATTCTATCGACTTCGGCCTTGAACCCTCGATGCACCTTGCCGACCGTTTCCGCCAACGCAGTTAACGCGTTCGCGTCCGCTTTAATGTCTTCCCATTCATGCGGTTCAGTTCCGCGACAGACCACGACGCTATCAAATTCGTTGTGAAACCAATAAGCCTGAGCGCCTTCGGTGTTGAAGAATTTTCCGTTCGTGAAACCAAGCTTACCCGCGGCGATATTGCATTCTTCGATCGACATGTAAGAAATCATCGCGACCTCCGCGAACAAAACCGATCGGCGCAAAAAGGACAGCGCGCTGATTGGGCCGGTCAATTTCGTCTTAAACACAAAATCAGATGCCGCTTTTGAGCCAACGTCTTGAACGCCTCTCACTTTTTCCTGAGTTTCCGTCGTAGTCGCCATCAATGTTCCGAAAATGCGTTGCTGCTATCTGTATTCTGCCGAGCAACCATTTGCCCAGAAGCCAAAATTGTATCAACTTTCGCGAATCAATCCACGATTTTGAATCACTTGGAATTCATCTCGATCACTCCCTTAAAACCGGTCGGCGGAGTCGCATTGAATTCCTTCCTCTGCATGTACTTCAACAAAAAAGTACCGCAGGGCTCGGGATCAACACGATCGCTCAACAACTTGATCGCCGCCTCCCAATCGCCTGATTCGAACTGTTGCAGCGCTTGATCGTAGATCTTGATCTGATGGTGATGGTCCTCGAGCGAATCGTCAGGAACAAGCCGATGAACTTGAGCCGGCACTTGCAATCCAAACGGCAAAAAGTTTCCCAGCCGTTGCAAGTTCCAGTGATGCGGCTGATTGCGAACCTGATTCACGGTTTCTTCATCCAACAATATCGAACCGCCAAACCACCGCGTCATTCCCTCAAGCCGCGACGCCAGATTCACCACCGGACCGAACGCAGTGACTTTGACCTGGTCGCTGGTGCCAATTTTTCCCGCCACCGCCGATCCGGTCGCAATCCCGATTCCCATGCGAAAGTTTCGCAGCGGATGTTCTGGATCCTGAGTAATTTTTGCAAACTCTTCCTGAATCTGCCGCGACGCGTTGATCGCGCGGTTAGCTCGGTCGACCTGGTCCAGTGGCCATCCCCAAAAACCCATCGCTGCATCGCCGTGAAAGTCTCCAATGACGCCGCCAAAATCCAGAATCGCGCGAGTCATGATCCCCAGCGAACTGCTGACGCGCGAAAGCAACTCCAGCAGATCATCCGCCATCTGTTCCGATGCTTTCGAGAAACCTCGCAGGTCACAAAACAACACGGACACATCACACTCTTTCGGCGTAAGCACATCTTCCGGATCGCGATCCGAAAAAGCTTCCAATACAACGGGTGAAAAGAAAGGTCGCAGACTCGACTGACGGCGTTCCAACTGCTGAGCATCGACAAGGTTCTGCAGCGTCGACGCGATCAACTCGCAGAATTTGATATCCCCTTGCAAATCAAGTTCGCCAGAGCCGCTGGACATATCTGAGGAATCTGTCGAACCTGCCACACCGAGAACACGATTCTTTCCGGTGACATAAATTCCCCAGCCCTGTGTCGCGGTCCCGTTTAATGGACAAACGAAAGCCCAGTCGTTTTCAAAGTCCAGCGTGTATTCCGGACCTTCTGAACGAGTCTGATTAAAGATATGCCAAACGGGCTGCCCTTCTTCGACTGCCTGCCGAATCAAACGATCGCTCGGGGAGAAATCGCCGCTGGTCAGTCGTCGCCGGTCCCAGTGAATGACTTCCGTCTTGGTTGACCGTGTCTCTTCATCCTCCGTTTGCTGAAAAATTGCAATCGACGTCGCGGCCGAGATCCCTTCCATCAGCGTGTTCACCAAACGGGTATACAGTTCGCGCTCGTTTCCGGAACTGGATATCAGTTTTGGCAATCGGTTCAGTACTTTAATGCGTCGATCTGAATCGACGTACTCAACATTGTTGCGAAGGAACTCAGCACTGAAACTCTTTTGAGTCACAGGGTTCGGCACGTCCAGAGTCGGCAACGCACGTTCATTCGTCATCACGAATGTCGTTGTTCCGATGACAAAATGCTCGCCCGGTTTGAGCCGAAAAGAATCACGCTCGACTCCGCCAAAGAAAACTGGATTTCTTGCAGCCGCCAGTCGCTCCACCAACAACTCCGCATCGACCAGAGTCACAACCGCATGCCGTCGGGAAATTTGATTGTCCCAATCGGCCTTCAGCTGAGTCGAAGTTCGTCCCAGCTCCATCGGTTGATTGGGTTTCAACTCGACGCGCCAACGATCTTCCACGTGGGCTCCCTGGGCGATCAATTCAAACATGGCGTTCTTTCGAACCTTTTGCGGTTCCAGTTGTCAGGCTCCTGATTCTGATCTATTCTGACGTCTCATCGTCACAATAAAACCACACATGCCCAACATCATCACAAATTCACGACGCATTGCGATGGCTCGACGCGCCGATATGGCGAGACGCACCGAAATGGCTCTCGCTAGTACCCACGGTGGCGTGGTCTGCGGTTTGATTCCGTACAGCATCGCCCTCTTCGATTCCTAGCCGGGATCCAAACTGCGAAATTTGTGTGCTTAATGAACACTTGTCCGCGCGAGTCCTCCCCTCGCTGATTTCGGACACTCTCTCGAAACAGGATCAATTCAATGCGCGAAATGCTGGACCAGAAACTCGACCGTTTCCTTCTCCTCGAACAACAGATGATGGACCCCGAGGTTCAGGGTAACCCCGGAAAGATGGCTGCCGTCGCCCGCGAACACGGCTCGCTGGCCAAACTTGCGGGCAAGTATGCGAGATTCAAGGAAGTGATCTCCGAACTGGATGAGCTGAAAGAGATGGCTCAAAGCGACGATGCAGAAGAACGCGAAATGGCTGAAATGGAGATCGAATCCCTGACCGCCGAACGCGAAGAAATCTGGGCGGGACTGCTGGACATGACGATCGGTGGCGAAGACGCGAACCGAACGCGATGCGTCATGGAAATCCGTGCCGGAACCGGCGGAGACGAAGCCGCCCTTTTCGCTGGTGACCTCCTGCAGATGTATCAAAAACACTGCGAAGTCAAAAAGTGGAAATTCGAAGTCATCGATTCCAGCGCCAACGAGATCGGAGGCTTTAAAGAAGTCACGATCGGAATCGAAGGCGAAGGCGTCTATCGCGAACTTCAATACGAAAGCGGCGGTCATCGCGTCCAACGCGTTCCGGAGACGGAGACCAAAGGACGTATCCATACTTCAGCCGCAACCGTTGCGGTACTGCCCGAACCTGAAGACGTCGAAGTCGATCTGAAACCCGACGACTATCGCCGAGACAACTATCGAGCCAGCGGTCCCGGTGGGCAGAAGGTCAACAAAACCGATTCCGCCGTCCGACTGACTCACCATGAAACAGGAATCGTTGTCAGCATTCAGGATGAAAAAAGCCAACACAAAAACCTCGCCAAAGCACTACGGATTCTCAAGTCACGCATCTACGAACACAAGCAACGTGAAGAAAACGAGAAACGAGCCAGCGAAAGAAAGTCACTGGTCGGATCCGGTGACCGCAGCCAACGCATTCGCACCTACAATTTCCCGGACAACCGTGTGACCGATCACCGAATTGGCCTGACCATTTACAAACTGGACCAGATCATAGCTGGCAACGTCAGCTATCTGACCGACGCCTTGATCGACCACGACCGCCAAACACTGCGCGATTCGATGAGCGAGTAGGATCGTGCCAATCCTGATCGCTGGCAACAAAAGCAAGCGTCACGATTTTCAGGAAAGATCTGGCATCTACGGACCGCAACGTTCGTCCTCCCTGCGTCGCTGTAATCCCGCGCTGGCCTTTTTTGTCGCACGCCGCTCAGTCACATTTCTTCAACCCGGATTATTCATGAGGCGTGGGCGTCGACATGGAGAAAGCTTGTTTCATTGGGGTATTGTTCGAGGTTTGTGGTTTCGACAGCTCACCCAGGACGTGAAACTGACAAATTTGCAAACCTTGCCTCCGCGTTCGGAGAATCGCTTCAAAGGGGAAACCAGACGCCTGTCGTCGTGAATAATTCCGGTTTACGCTATTTTGGCCAATTTTCGTTCCCGATCGGGACATTTTCTGGCCTCACCCCCACAAAGGCATGCTAAATTATCCCGTTCGGTACAATTTCTTGCCCAACCAGCGAAACCAGTCATAATATTCCCGATCGGTAAAACTTGAGCAAATCCATCAAAACGTCAGAAGACTTGGGCAAGGTCATTCGTGAACGTCGAAAAGCGGCCAAGCTAACGCAAAAGAAGGCGGCTGCCTTGGCGGGGATCGGCGTGCGATTTCTGTCGGAACTCGAACGAGGAAAGCCGACAGCGCAGATCGGCAAGACGCTCAAAGTCGCACAACTGCTTGGCTTGGAGATTCGAATCAATGAGCGTTGAACAAACCAGCTCAAGCGAACAGACACTCGACGTCTACTTCGAAACACAACTCGTTGGAACGATCTCTTCCGACAACGGCGTCGACATGCAGTTCTCCTATACGGACGACTGGCGAAACAACAAAACATCGTTTCCGATTTCGACTTCGATTCCGTTGGACGCAAACTCAATTGATCGCGATTTCGCCAACAACTTCTTCGTCAACCTGCTACCCGAAGAACGAGTCCGCATTCGCACTTGCAAGAAGCTTGGTATCTCTGAAGGCAACCACTTCGAATTGCTAAAACGAATCGGCGGCGATTGCGCAGGTGCACTGACGATTGTCAACGAAGGTGCGAAACCGCCAACCCAACAGGATGAATACGAACTGATTCCGGAAACGCAACTTGCAGCCTGGTCGGAAGGTGACCAGTACGCTTTTGCCCAAGTCGCCGGCGACGAAGACGTGCGACTGTCGCTTGCCGGAGCCCAAGATAAACTGCCGGTCAAAGTCATCGATGGCAAACAGTTCTATCTCCCCAAAGGAAACTCGCCATCGACGCAAATCCTGAAGTTTGCGTCTCATTTTTTGCACCTTCCGGAAAATGAAACTTTTACCACGATGTTGGGTCGTGCGGCGGGTGTCGAGACCGTCGACATTTCGCTTTATCAAACCAGTGAATCACGGATCGCAGTCATCGAACGATACGATCGACTTGCAAGCAACGAAACGTTCACACGAATTCACCAGGAAGACGTTTGCCAGGCTCTCGGCATCCATCCGCAGCGTAAGTACCAACAGGAAGGCGGCCCCAACCTGCAGGATTGCGTTCAGTTGATCAAAGACGTGTGCTCGGTTCCGATCGTGGAGCTGGAGAAACTGATCCGCTGGACGATGTTTAACTGGCTGGCTTACAACGCTGATGCTCACGCTAAAAACATCTCGCTGCTATTCATCGGCGGGCAAACCAAACTGGCGCCGTTTTACGACCTCGTATGCACCAACAACTATCCGCGGCTGAACAAGCGGCTGGCGATGAGCATCGGTAACGAATTCTTACCGGGAGCCGTCCAAACTCAGCATTTGGAGCAGTTCGCGAACGAGCTCGACATGAGTTCGTCATACGTTTACGAGCTGGCGAACGAAACGGTGGAACGACTACAGAACTCGATGGACGAAACGATCATCGAGTTCAAAGACCTGTACGGTGATTCGCCGATTTTGCAGCGAGTCCCCGTCGTCGTTCGGAAACGCTGCAAGCGAGCACTCAAGGATTCATTGTCAAAGAGCTGATGCGGAATATCAGCCGGAATTATTCACGACGACAGGCGTCTGGTTTCCCCATTGAAGCGATTCTCCGGACGCGGAGGCAAGTTTTGCAAATTGGTCAATTTCACTTCGTGGGTGACCTGTCGAAACCACAAACCTCGAGCAATATCCCAATGAAATAAGCTTTCTCCGGGTCGACGCCCACGCATCGTGAATAATCCGGGATCAGAAGGACCTGATTGCGAGGTTGCGATCGCATCTGATAAATGCGCATAAAAATGCAGTGGCTCCCAACGGGAACCACTGCTCCATAAGCCAAGAAAGAAATTTACTCTGGAAGATCGCTTTCCTTGATCTCGCCAGCAGTCAAGTCAGAGTAGATCGCTCTGAACTTTCCCTCTTCATTCTTGTACCAAAAGACGATGACTCGTTCTTTTTGGTTCAACGTTACGCCATCACCCAGATAGGCGAAATCCTTCTCTCGCATAGAACTAAGGAATGGCAGCAACGCACCGAGCTTCCCCGCCAGTTCCTCGTTGACTTTCCCGTCAATCGACAGAACATCCATCCAGTCGCTCCAGTCGCCCAAGCTGACAGGAAATTTACCGTCTGCAAGATCAGCGTGCCCTTGCATCAGCTCAATCGCGTTCTGCTCAGGATCGTGAACCAGCCGCACAATTTCTGCATTCGTATCCATAGCCTCGTATCCATCAGGAACTTCGAAGCTGAACAAGGTTTCATCCGCTTCCTCGTCGAAGTTGAGATTCCTGACAACCGCCTTTTCAATGGGCGAATCTTCCGGGAAGAAATGCTCAACCAGAACCAGCTCCTCTGCTTTCGCATCAACCCAAATTTGAAAACGATACTTGTTGACAACAACTTCCTTGCCAAAGGCCTTAACGCCATCAATCTCTTTCTCGCCAAGGTCTTTGGTCGTTTCGTTGTTGAGATTCTTAAGTTCCTTCAACCACGTGAGTTGATCGAAATCCGCCAAGCCCTCAACAGCGGGCGACACGATCGCCATTCTTTCAGATTCGATTAATGTAATTCGGCGAGCACCGGTTGCATCATTCACCGACACAACTCCGTCAAGTTCCGATCGCGATCGTCCGTCTTCACAAACGACAACGTGATTTTTGGCTGGCGTCGGCAAATTCTCTGCGTGGATGACTTGATCGAAAGAGAAGACTTTCACCAAATCGAGTTTCTTCAATGCCGCAGCAAAGGCTGCTGATTCACTGCCGGGCATTAAAGTGGTTGCGAAGATGACTCCCGCAATCGCGGCGGCAACTCCGCCGCGAATCAGCCACGAGACGGCTCGGCTTGAACCACGCCTTTGTTTTTGCAGCGATCCCGGTTCCAGCGTTCGATCACGATCGTCAGCTACCGTTTCCGACGCCAGTCGCTTCGCGGCTTCTTTGACTCGTTCAACTGCGGTGTTATCGATTGGCTCGGACGCGACCGCCCACGCTGCGAGTTCAATTTTGGAGACCGGGTTTTGCATGTTTTCATTTTGGTTGTTCGACATTATTGGACACCTCCATTGAAGACAGTCAACTGTGACTCAAGGTTCTGGCGAGCTTTATAGAGTGCCGAAGAAACGGACTCTGGTGCGATTGAAAGAATCGCTGCAACTTCATTGCGTCCCAACTGCTCATAGTGAGTCAATGAGAAAACAGCGGCTTGCTGTTCAGGCAGCTTGCCCGTCGCATCCCGCAACCATGCTGCGAGTTCTTTCCCAGCGACTTCTTCAGCTGGCCCGTGATTTGAAACGTGGTCAACGCTGGAAACTGGAACCAACTCCTTTCGTGATCGCAGTTGATCAATCGATCTAAGAGTCGACAGACGCACCAACAGGCCGGCCATTGTTTGGACCGCCCCTGTTTGATGCACTTTGAACGCTTCGGCAAATACGTTTTGCGAAACGTCCTCCGCATCATGAACGGAGCCCAGAATTCGATACGCGATCCGAAAAACACGTTCAGCGTGCTCTTCGACGATCGAACTCCAGTTTGGAGTGGATAGAGCCATGAATCTCCCCATTTGGGTCGCAGCAATTGTAAATCACAAGTTTCCTTGTGAACTAACTGATGGTCGAACCCCAGCCAGCAAGATCACTGCGAAAATCTAATTTTTTATCCAAAAGTTTGAGCGAAGAGAGTTCTTTATAACGCCAATGGTCACCTGATTGATGAATCACGCGCCGGCGCGTGCTGGTATTTCAGCGAAGGTGACAAACCGGTTTCGATCGGCGTCCCAGAGTTTTAATCGCAAACAGCCGACGATGTCTGACACTCCAAGCGTCGTCGTGTTTGGGGACTGCAGCGGCGCGAGTGCAGCCATGGCTTCCGGTAGACGGTAAAACGGAATTTTCGCGTTCAAGTGATGCACATGGTGGTAGCCAATGTTGCCAGTAAACCAGTGCATCATCAGGCCCATCTTCAGATAGCTGGATGACTCCAACGCAGCCCCGGTGTACGTCCACTGATCTCGAGAACGGATCTTCGCGGAAGGAAAATTATGCTGAGCGTAAAACAGGTAGGCGCCCGACATGGTCGCAATTAGAGCGGGAAGCACCAAAGCGAACAGAGCCGTTGTCCAACCAAAGAACCAGATACACGCCGCGATCAAACTAACGTGAACAAAGATAGAAACGGGCGCATCCCAGTGACGTTTGCGATCGGTCAGGAAGGGTTGGACGCACATTCCGAACAGAAAAACAGTGAAGTACCCAAACAGGATAACCAACGGACTGCGTGCGATTCGATATTCAAGTTGCTCGCTGGAGGTAGACGTCTGGTATTTCTCCATCGTCATGATGGGAAATGATCCGATGCTTCCGCCAAAGAGTTTCGAGTTGTTGTGATGATGGTGATCGTGCGATCGCTTCCAAACCGTCGGTGGTGTCAGCATCAAGAACCCGTAGGCCGACAGGATTAGCCCTCCAAATCGCGAGCCCTTGAATATCGCTCCGTGCTGATAATCGTGGTAGATGATGAACATGCGAACGATCACGAGGCCCGCGAGCAGACTTGCAAACGCACGAATCCAGATTGCGTCAGCCATCGCGGCGACGGTCATCGATCCGACAATTGCCGTCAGGGTTGTGGCCAGATGCCACCAACTCCATGCACGTTGTTCAGACGCAAACTCACGGCTGGAAATCAACAGCTCACGATCTCGTAACTTCTCGCTGTCGCGCGTCGCAAGAATCGAGAGACTTTTTGATTCAACGGTTGCCAATTCAGAACGCCTGCCTGGAACGACCAAGTGCGTGTTCTTCCGTCACCGTCACGTAGACGAAGCAGCGGGCAGGAACCAACGCTTGGATTTGGTTCTTGGCAATTTTCCCTTAAGCGGACAAGTGTATCCGTTACCAACCTCAGTACAACTGCTTGAATTGCAACTTGAATCAACGTTCCTTGGAGACACTTATGCAATGGCAAGATAGGGGCTTTGTTCACTCAGCACTCCACTGCCAGCCCATGACCGCGTTTCTTTCTGGTTCAATCCTCAAGCCATCACCATTTTTCGAGCGTAGACTCTCGAACTTCAACTTGTTGAATCCGCCAGCTTTGATCCCGGATTATTCACGATGCGTGGGCGTCGACATGGAGAAAGCTTGTTTCATTGGGGTATTGTTCCAGGTTTGTGGATTCGACAGTTCACCCGCGACTTGAGATTAACGAATTTGCAAAACTTACCTCCGCGTCTGGAGAGTCGCTTCAAAGGAACAATCAGACGCCTGTCGTCGTGAGTAATTCCGGTTGATCCTTGATTTAAGGAAACACGAAAAAACACATACTCGCAACTCGGACTTTTTTGATGAAACATTCCTACACGTATTCAGAGTACCATTGGAAGGTTCCTATTGCCTGACCTGCTTACTCTAACCTTGCCCAACAATGCCTGTTCGAATCCTGCCAGTTTTACTGTGCTGTTTGAGCCTCTTCGTTCCTCCGGCCCATTCTCAAGACACCGAAGCACAAGGCCCTCTGGTCGATGAATTCGTTTCTCAGGACTACCGGGGGCAAGAGTTTAAGCTATCCGACGTCAAAGATAGCAAATTAGTCGTTCTAGCATTTTTAGGAACTGAATGTCCGCTGGTGAAGCTCTACGGCAGTCGACTTCAGACGATCGCGGACGATTTCAAGGATCGAGGCGTAACCGTCATCGGGATCAACTCAAATCGTCAGGACAATGTGACTGAGATTGCCGCCTACATGCAACGGCACGGTCTGAAGTTTCGCATGCTCAAAGATGCCGGAAACAGAGTTGCAGATCAACTTGCAGCCCAACGAACGCCTGAAATATTTGTCCTCGATGCAGATCGCCGCATTCAGTACCGAGGACGAATCGATGATCAGTACGGAGTAGGTTACTCACGAGAAAAACCCACCGTTTTATTTTTGAGAAACGCCATCGAGGAACTGCTCGAAGGGAAATCTGTCACGACTTCAACCACGGAAACGGTTGGCTGTCACATTGGACGCATCAAGGCGCCGCAGGAAAACGCCAAAGTCACCTACTGCAATCAAGTGTCTCGGATCCTGCAAAACCACTGCGTGCGTTGTCATCGAGAAGGCGAAATTGGCCCATTCACTTTGACCGACTATGACGAAGTGGTGGGCTGGGCCGAGATGATTCAGGAAGTCATCGAAGAACAACGCATGCCGCCGTGGAATGCCAATCCGGAACACGGAAGTTTTTCGAACGCTCGATACCTGACCGCTGAAGAAAAGCAGACCATCAGCGAATGGGTTGAAGCAGGAGCTCCTAAAGGTGACGAAGCTGATCTGCCCAAACCCAAGTCTTACGTCAATGGCTGGCAGCTTCCGAAAGAGCCGGATTTCATTGCCGACATCTCGCCCAAAACATTCAACGTCAAAGCTACCGGCTTTCTCGAGTACCAGCGGTTTCGCGTCGATCCAAAATTCACCGAAGACAAATGGGTCAAGGCTGTCCAATTACTTCCCGGCAACCATCGAGTCGTCCACCACATACTTGCGTTCGCAATTCCAAAAGGAAAACGAATGCGCGACATTGGAGGCGGAATCGACGGTTTCTTGGCCGGCTATGTCCCTGGTCTGGTTGCTCAACCCTATCCGGATGGAATGGCAAAACGAATCCCAAAAGGTTCGACCTTGCTCTTTGAAGTTCACTACACACCGATCGGCAGCCCTCAAACGGACCTTTCAAAAATTGGCATCGTGTTCGCCGACGAAAATGAAATCACTCACGAAGTGGTTACCACAAGCGGCCTGAATCAGGACTTCATCATTCCTCCCAATACAGCAACTCACCCAGTGAAAGCTCAATCCCATCGACCGATCGGAGGCAGCCTGCTGCTTGGCATGATGCCGCACATGCATTTGCGAGGCAAATCTTTCCGATACACGGCCCGATATCCTGAAGACGAAAAGGAGATCCTGCTAGATGTTCCAAGGTACGACTTCAACTGG
Source organism: uncultured Pirellulaceae bacterium (assembly GCA_964479855.1). Lineage (GTDB taxonomy): Bacteria > Planctomycetota > Planctomycetia > Pirellulales > Pirellulaceae > Mariniblastus. The sequence continues at coordinate 99,154 of CAYZPA010000004.1, read as the reverse complement.
CAAATGTCGTATCGGCTTACAGAACCCAAACCGCTCCCGGAAGGAACGACTATCCGACTTGAGGCCGCGTTTGACAATTCCAAAAACAATCTACACAACCCCGACCCAAACGATTCCGTTCGCTGGGGTGATCAGACTTTTGAAGAAATGATGATCGGCTACTTTGACATCGCGATTCCGATTGAAGATGAAATCCGCCGGTACGATTTCCCTCAACTGATCGAAGCACAGGGTCTCATGAATCGCTTTGACAAAAACAGGGATGGAAAGATTGTTAAGAACGAGCTACCCAAGCCAATCCGCAACCGCTTCGCAAAGTACGATCATGACGAAAACGGCGAAGTCGTTGTTCGAGAGGTTGCCAGGACCTTCGCTGAAAACTAGCGTTCGTCCTGAGTTAACGATGAAGCTTCGCACCGTAGTTGATTATCGAGTCCATTGAATCGAGCATTTTTCATTTCGACGCCCACGCCTCGTGAATAATCCGGATTGAAAGGATCAAGTGTACACACGCGTAGCCAACAGTCGCAAGATTTGAGGATCAACGCGTTGTGGTTTAAAGTAGAAAGTGCAATCAGGATCCACTAATTCAACCGGCACTCGCGTCACGAAATCTGAATGAGACTTCTCCTCAAGCCAAAATTTGGACTGCGAACTGTCCTGATGCTTATGTTGTTGTGCTCAGCTTTGTTGGGTTATTACATGAGTCTGGTTCGAGCCGGACAGGCTGAAGACAGGATTTTATGCGAGCTCTTTCCTGAGGCTGCAGAACATCCGAGATTTCTTGCTCTTCAGGAAAGGAAGCAAAGGCGAACGCTCCCGAATTGGTTGCAGTGGCTTCCTCTTTCAGAACACTGCCATGCAACGGAGTCACTCGAGCTTTCAGGCAGAGAGTGCCGCGAACCCATCAGGATTACCGCTGGTCAACTTGCCAAAATCAATCAACTTACAGGGCTCAAGCGACTCGCACTCTGGCGGACTGACATTTGCGACGGCGATCTGCTCGCGTTGGACAACCTGAAACAACTTGAACTGTTGGACGTACACCATTGCGCGAACATCGATCAAGACAAACTGACCGCGCAGATTGATCAATGGCCTCGGCTTAGACGAATTATCCTTGGGAACAGGAACTACGCACCGCTACCAAATTGGATGGAAGACCCTTTTCACGACCGTTCGATTGCCGGCGATGGAGTCACAAATTTGGGGCTGGAAATTCTCGCGAACCACCCCAAAAAGCCCGTCCAGGAATTGACCATTCGCGGATTCAACAAGAAGAGCCTTGACTACGTTTCAAAACTGACTCGCCTGACGTCTCTTGAGATTGAACTTGCACACGGGACTGATCCCCAGATCCTGAACCTTCTCTATCGACTTCCAAAGTTGAAAGATCTTCGCGTAGTTGGAATCGAGCCAATTCCGCTTCCATGGCTCAAAGCTCAGAAACCTAAACTGTGGCTAACGTTCTCGCCTATCGAGTACTCAAATTTTCGTTCACTTTTTCTGAACTGGCGAGATAGGGTGGATACGATTGGCGTAACTTTTGGCCCGCTAAAGGGCCACAGTAATGGCGTTGGTCCGTTCCGCCGACGGTCACATGAGCCAAATGGTGCCGGCATTTTCTATGTGTCAGGCTTTGGGGCAAGCAACAAAACCATTCTTAGCGCTCGCATTGCAAAAACAGGAGACGACAGTTGGTATCTTGCAGACAGAATAACCAGGCTGTTCGTCCAGGAAACCTACCGCTCGATCGATTTTTATCATTGGCATTCCTACCGCAATCGCGAATACGCGAACATGGCCATCGGCGAATGGAAAAAGTTCCTCAACAGCATTTCGCGATTCAGTAACCTGCGCGAATTGTCACTTCGTCACCTTCAAGTCGACAACATCCGATTTCTTGATTCGTTAAAAAACTTGCAACATCTGAGCATCGAAAGCAATCAATTCTATGGTGATACGACGATTGACCTTGGGAAGTTGCCCGATCTACGTTCGCTAACGGTCTTGAGTAACTGGTCGATTCACGAAGGCAATTTTATCGGCTGGAAGAAAGCCACACGACTCAACCGTGTTTACGTTGACTCCCAGAAGTTCGGTGAGGAATTTCTCAGCAAAATCGCCGAACTTCCCTCGCTGGAGGAATTTGTTTTCGTAAACCGACGCCGTTTCATCTCACGAGAAATCGTCTCTACGATCTTAACGAATCAGAAATTGAAAACGTGTCATATTGCAGGTGTCGGCCAACCTCCCGAAGCGTGGTACCGTGAATCATTCCCAAAGCAGATCAACTTTTCAGGGCGTCTAAAGCCCTACGATCCCGCAGAACCAAGGTACCCCAAAGCGTTCTCGCGACTCAGAAGATTCGAATCCGATTCCGTCCGGGTATCCTGCGACTAGTTTTGCCTTACTGAGAAAAACCGCGCTCTGTTGGCACAAACTCAAGGTGTCCATTGCCATATTGAACGCTGCAATTTGGTCGTGGCTCAGGGCAGTTTTCTTCACTGGCAAGCCAACCTTCAACGGTATGATTGCGACAACAACGAGTCTTCCAAACTTGTATTGCATTGCAATTGAGACCGCGATTCCTAGAATTCGCCGAGACCGGCACTGGATGGGCCAATTTGCCAGGAGCCAGAGTATGAATTTAGGTAAGCGTTGTATTGCAGAATCAATCGGAACTTTTTGGTTAGTCTTTGGAGGATGCGGCAGCGCTGTGTTAGCTGCCAACTTTGCCTCACAGCTCGATGGCTCAACCGTTAATCTTGGGATCGGGTTCGTCGGCGTCTCGTTCGCTTTTGGATTAACGGTATTAACGATGGCCTACGCGATTGGTCATATCTCGGGTTGCCATTTGAATCCTGCGGTTTCAGCCGGACTGGTGACAGGCGGACGATTTCCGGCAAAAGAGTTCGTTCCCTACGTCGTTGCCCAGGTGATTGGTGGCATCGCGGGAGCAGCTGTTCTCTACCTGATCGCTTCAGGGCAAGAAGGTTTTTCACTGGCCGGCGGTTTTGCATCGAATGGCTATGGGGAACATTCGCCAGGGAAGTACTCCGTCCTCTCCTGCTTTGTGTCTGAAGCCGTTTTGACGTTCATGTTTTTGCTGATCATTCTTGGCGCCACTGATCGTCGCGCGCCGGTTGGCTTTGCCCCAATCGCAATCGGGCTCGGATTGACGCTAATACACCTGATTGGAATACCCGTTACCAACCTGTCAGTAAATCCAGCGCGTTCGACGGGCCCAGCCGTGTTCGTTCAAGGATGGGCGATCGCTCAATTGTGGCTATTCTGGGTCGCCCCCATTGCTGGAGCGGTCACCGCCGGCGTCGTCTACAGATCACTATTTGAAGGTGAAGTGGACGAGGAACAGGAAACGAAAAAGTAACTCTTCATCAGCAACCGATCGTCAACCAACAAATAGAGCCGGAAGCTGAAAAGCTCCGGCTCATATTTTTTGTAACATCCGCCGGACAGACCGGCTTTTGACAACGATAGCTTTTTACTTGCGACGACGCAGTGCGACCAATCCAAGTAGTCCCACTAACACGAAAGATGATGGCTCAGGGACGGCGGTGATCGAAGTCACGGACCGATCAAAACTTACTGCCGCCAATGGATCAGTGGCGACATCGCCCTGCGAGAGAAAAACATCCAACTGATCATCAGAAGTAAAACCGCTGCCAGAACCATCTGCAGCAATGCTACCAGAGAAAGTTGCCATTTCTTGGGTGTACAAAAGCGCGTTCGGAGCTGCGGCGAATACCAGACTAAAGGTTGTCGATACAGTCATGTCTGCAGAAACGAGATTGCCCTCGTCTTCCACAATATTCGACAGTTCACCTTCGAACATGGTCACCGGTCCTGACCCTACTGCAAACAAATCGTAGGGACCAAGGACATCGTGCACCTCCGAAAACATGGCTGAGAACCCAACGATTTCGGCAACACCGTTTGCTTCCGCAGCCCAGTCAACCGTGAATGAACCTGCCGCGCTAAAATCGAATACTGTTTCAGCCGGCACATTAAACGGCGCACCCGTAAGTGGAGAACCCGTAGGGACCCTGACCATCTGGTCAGCAATGGAATCAACCGTCAACGAGTTCGCTGCCAATTGAGCCATCGTTTGTGCCTGAACCAGCAAGACACAGACCGGGAAGACGGCTGCGACGACGAGTGATCTAAATCTTAAATTGTGTTTCATGAGTTACTCAAATTGGAGACTTCGGCGATATTGAGCTGCCACCTTACAGTGGCAGAACCGCCCTCGTAACGGCCCTAATGACCAATAATTCTTCTCACATGCTCCAAACGCAAGAGAAGGAGCCTCCCACAATATCCAACAATGTCGTTCATGATGCCACCAAACGTCCATGCCGGAGTGAGCATGGCAAGGTTGAATCGGTTCGTCGTCGGCAATCAGTCGCCATCCACTTGAATCGGAATCTCAAGTTCCTTGCGAAGGTACAGGCATTGCCCGTCTTCGGTTTTGCAAACGTAGAATAAAGCAAACCCTTTAAGTAAAACTTGGCCGCCCGCAGTAGCACTGGTTTGAAATTCAAACTCCAACTCGCGCACCTCATCGGACGTCGAGCCTTCACCTGCAGGAGCGACTAAGTTTGAGCGGGACAAGTTGCCAGCGTCGGTTGGATCAATCCAAACAACAAGCGGTTCCGCTTCATTGTTCCAATGGCCGCTTACAGGCGCGAACCTGACGTGAACACGAACCGCCTTGCCAGCTCGCACACGCTGAGGGACAACCGTTGCATGGAAATCGATCATGCCATCCTGATCAAGGTTTATTTTACCTTCCGGGTCCGGATTCGCCGGTGCTTCGGCTACGCCAGCCGATTCAAATTTGCGATTGGGTTGTGCGATTTCGGCTTCGGTAAGGGCCACTTTCAATTGAACTGGCACCTCCCCACGTTCTCTGATCTCTTTCATCGCTTGGTCAACCCAATCGTAAAACGGGTAAGGCTTGATCTGTCGCGGACCATATTGCTGAATCCGACGGCGCCAAATGTACTGATTCGGATTTGAATCTAAAGCCTTTGTCCAATTCGTTGCCGCCATGGAAAACCAGTCCGGATCCTGATCGACCGGATCAGTCAAATCGTACAGCGTTCGGTAAGCGACTCCCAAGCGAAAGCGAACCGCTCCCAAAAGTTTTTCGCGGTCTGCGTCTTTCTGTTTCAGTTGTTCAATTCCGGATTGGTATTTTTTGATCGCTTTCTTGGCAGACTCAATGGTTCCATCCAAAAGGTAGCGGTCTCCGATTGCAACGTCAGCCGCGATCGGGTCTAAGCCGGAACGATGATCCTCAAGCCAACTCACATCAACCTGTTCAGCAACGAGCGTCGGAGCACCCGCCAAACGATCGGTTATCGGAGCTACTTTCATCGCGACAAGCGATTCAATGTTTGATAGTTTGGGCTTGGCATCCTGCACAAAACCGTTTTCATCAAGCAAAATTGGAACAGGAACAACGCCTAACCCCAATGATGTGATTGGATCCTGAGCGATTGGAAAATCGTATCGCTTCCACTGCTTGTAAAGCTTCGCACGTTCTCCGTGTTGTTCCTGAACCACTCCGATGACGACCAGTTCGCCTGATTCAACCAAGCTTTTTGTTTTCTCATTCCACACGGGAATGATTCTTCGACACCCGGCTCACCATGACGCAAAATGCAAAAGCAAAACTTTCGTACCGCGATAGTTCGAAAGCTGAATGCTTTTCGCAGAGTCGTCGATCAAAGGAAGTATGAAGTCAGGATGTCCGTTCTTTTTGCCGCTCGCGATGTCGTAAGCAAGCCGGATGCCGAATGGATCTTGAAGCGATTCGCCATGTGATTCGCCATGTGATTCGGACTGGCCATGAGTTTGAGATTCGACTTTGCTTTCACTTTTGATCTGGACCCTCGCGGCCGCTACCGACACGTTACAAGCCCAAAGCACCACAACCCAAAACACAACTGCCGCTGAGTTATTCCACATCCGCATGTCCAGACTCCCTTATGCCGCATTTTTTAAAATAGCATCCGCAAGTCTAGCACCCGTCGTCGTCGGCCATCCAGACCTCGCCCTCGAACTTCGCGATACCAGCGGCCCCTGCATCAATTGGCTTGTCGCTTCGACGCTTAAGCGTTAGGTAGACCACCAATATCGAAACGTGATTCTAGATCCAAAACTCAAATACTGGCGCTATCAGCTTTCGACCCGGATTATTCGCGAGGTGCGGGCGTCAACATGGAGAAGACTTGTTTCGTTGCGGTATTGTTTCAAGTTTGTGGTTTCGACAGTTCACGCACGACGTGAAATTGGCAAATTTGTGAAAAAACAGTCGCCAACTCTGAAGAATCGTAACACAGGGGAAACCAGACGCCTGTCGTCGTGAATAATTCTGGTTCGAACACGGAAACCAAAAAGCATAAAACGAAATCGTGAATTTCAACTGATCGCGACTACTTTCCAAACGTTCGAATCGAAGCTTCGGCAAGCTTCATTCCGTCGTCAGGCTGCGGATCCAAATCCTGAGTGCTCAACTGAACGACTTTACCATCGACAAGCGCGACGTAGATGACTCCGGCGAGCTTAACATCTTGCTGCAAATCGATGCCCGACCACGTCTTTTTGACGAAGTCGATACCGCCGATTTGTCCGTAGCTTGGCCCCGACTCCTGCCAGTCGCTTCGTCGGTTTTTAATATTCTGAATCAGCTTCAGGATAGCGATGTCCAACGAAGGAAGTTCCTCGTTCGGCGGCGGAGTCGCTACCGCAATACTGAACGATGAACGAGTGCCATTGTCGCGACTCGGGCCCTGCCAACCGACAAGCTCCTGCCTGCCTTGAGCGACGTTTCGACGCGTGTAGCCAACCGGAGGCTGAATCGTAAAGCCGCAACACTGGGTACGCGACGACAGCTTCGACGCGAATTCGGCATCCGGTTTCCAGTCCTCCACGACCTTCTTTCGTATGGGACCCGTTTCAGTCGCATTGCAGCCGATAAACATGAGCGTGAAAATAACCACAATCAAAAAACGCATAGTAAGTGCAATCGTAAGAAAGGAAAATCAATCGAAAACGTCTGACACGAAGTTTACTACACTAGCGATTCTGGAACCATAAGCAGACGACAAAACCATAAGCCGACGGTCCGACCCGTGGCAACGTCGGCCGCCTTTTACCAATCAATCGACAACTGCAAATCAGGATTTCCGCTTGAACAAGTCTACCGCCATCCGAATTTTCACATTGCTGCTGGGTGTCATCGCGGCTTTTGGTTCGCGCTCGACTTTTTCGCAGGAAAACCAGAAGCCGCTGCGTCCGATTTTTGACGAGCGATTCGACGACTGGCCCCAGCAAGTCAAAATCAAAGGCCGCATCCTGATCTGCCGCGAAGTCACAGATTTCGCTTCCATGACACGGCTCCTGAAACGACTGGTCAACCAACAAAAGACATTCTCTTTTGCCCCTGAAAGTGATTTGCTGGGCCAGAGACTGCGTGACTACTCCAGCAAGGAAAATTTCACCTCGTCGGACACGTCAGACACGACCGTCAAGTCCGACACAACAATTGACCAACTGAAAACGGCGTTGCAGAAAGGAGACGTGGTTTATCTTTCAAAAAACAGCTTTGCGACAGCAGAGCTTGTTGACTTGCGCAACGTATTTTCGTCCTTTCTTCAAAACGGCAAAACACTCATCGCAGACGCCTCTTTTGCAAACCTGCTGGGCTCTGTGGCGCGCGCATCTGAATCCAACAACGGCAAAACGGCAGACCACTGCCTGGACCTGATGCCGGACTGCTGCATTGATCCAGCTTTTGACGGAACACCTGATTCGAAAAAACTGTTCGCAACATTCCTTGAGCAGCACCCGCGAATCGTCGGCATTGGAATCGAACCCGAAACCATGCTCATGCTTTCTGGCAGAATGCTGGTGTCGCAGGGCAAGGGGAAAACGACGCTGGTCGTTCCCGCGAGCGAAAATCAGAAACCTTCGTTCCAAACAATTTCCGCAACGAGATCTCGCGACTCGACAGCAAGGGCCGATTTGACTCAGTGGCGTCGCGTGGCAATCGATCGGTCGCTTGAGCCGTTTCCGGCCGCAAAACCCAAGACACCTTTTGTCGAAAACGGAACGCTGTACATCGTGGGAGGCGGTGGCACCCCCAAGGGACTCATGTCGGAAATGATCGAAAAGGCGGGCGGTCTCGAAAACGCGCGACTCGTTTACATTCCGTGCAGCGAAGCGGATGAAGTTGGCGAACGTCAACGGACAGTCCAGATGTGGAAACGCATGGGTGTCAAACACGCTACTTTTTTGCACACCAAAGATCGCGACAAAGCGAACTCAGACGATGAGTTTCTCAAACCGCTTCAAGACGCAACGATGCTGTGGTTCGGTGGTGGTCGACAATGGAACTTTGCAGATTCATGGTACGGCACAAAGGCTCATCGAATGATGAAAAAAGTTCTTCACCGTGGCGGTGTGATCGGCGGATCATCTGCGGGCGCTTCTATTCAAGGACGATTCCTTGCGCGAGCAACCCCTATTGGAAACATGAACATTCTGGCCCCGGGATACGAGCGAGGCGGTTTGGGATTCCTGACGGGCGTCGCGATCGACCAACATTTCTCGCAGCGAAGACGCCAGAAGGACATGTCAGGGCTGGTCGACAAATACCCCCAGCTTCTGGGGATCGGAATCGATGAATCGACGGCAATAATCGTCGAAAAATCACAGGCGACAGTCGCGGGACAAGGTAGAGTTTACTTCTACGACTGCAATCGTCCGGTCAACAAAGGAGAGCCGGATTTTACGGCTTTGGCGGCTGGTGCCAAATTTGACCTCGCCAAACGGAAGGTCATCCCCGCCAAATAAAATGTCCGATCAATCTGAAGGCCACTTCGACGACGAATTAACCTTTAAAAGCAAACAACGACCAACTTATCCCCATTGATAAGATTAAGAACCGTGAAACAATGCGGTTCTAAGAAGCCCGGAAAAGCCGCTGGTCCGGTTGCATTTCCGTGGATAGAGTGCTGATTTTTTTCTACTGAACCGAATTCTTGACCCCCAGATGATGGGAATCCAATGTTAAAGCAAGCCGATACCGAAGAAACGCAAAACTCACCCGCTGGCGACGCGATGGCGATGATTCTGGCTCAGGCTGGAAAATCTTCGGAAGAGGTCGCCGCATTGGCAACGCTCGATGACGCAGACCAAACTGCGGAAAATCAGTTTTCAGGCGAAGCACCGACGATCGCTTCGCTGTTCGGCAAAGGGAAAGCTCGCGAGTTTCACGCGGGTGAATTTTCGCCTTCTGCCAAAGTCGCAGAAGTGATGGGAGCTTCTCTCGATTTCCTGATGCAGGAAAAGGAAGCCGGCAACCTTTTCGATAACGACAAAATGTTGTTTCAGGAAGGGATCCTTTCTGGACTAGCCGAACGCGGTTTCTTTGGACTGGCGATTCCTGAACAGTACGGCGGAAGCGGCGCAAAACTTGGCGACCTCGGCCCATTGCTTCGTGCTCTCACATTTGTACACCCTGACCTCGCAGTTTTATTTGAGGTCCATAACTTCCTCGGGCCTGTTACCCCGATTCTGGATTTCGGAACCGACGAACAGAAAGAGTATTTCCTCCCCAAAATGGCTTCAGGGGAACTGCTCGGATCGTTCGCCCTGACCGAACCGGGAGTCGGTGCTGACCCGAGCCGTCTTTCGATGACGGCGCGACTCGATGGAGACCAATACATTGTTAACGGCGTTAAGTGGCCGATCACCAACGTGATTTACGGCGGCGTCTGTGTTCTGGTCGTGAAGCTTGAAGGGCACGACCTGAAACCCGGTCGTGACTCCGGAATGATCGTCTTCGAAGTCCCAAAGTCGGACAACGAAAACTTCAGCATGAAACGTAACGACCTGACCGCGTTCGACTATCTTTGGAACGCACGTTTTCGCTTGACCGATTGTCGCATCGACGCCAACCAGTTGCTTGGCCCTCCCGGCAAAGGGCTCGCACAGGCGTTCAGCTCGCTGGCCAAGGGTCGCGGCGGAATCGGCGTCAACAGTGCGGCCAAGACATTCAAGCTTCTGGCTCACATCATTCTCGATCCTGAAAATCAGACGGAAGATTCCGAAAGCCAAACAGACAATTCAACCGCCGAAAATACTGACGATCCAAGCGGCGGTGGCTGGACTTCTTTCCGCAGCACCTTCGGCAAACCGATCGGAAATGCTCCTCGTATCCAAACATGGATCGGTCGAGCGACCGCTCATGGACTTGCTGCTCGATGCCTTGGAGACCTTTGCTTTCGTCTGGCCGCAAACGGTGTCCGCGACGAAACCCAAGGCATGATCGCAAAGGTTTACGCGACGAAAACGCTGCTGGAAACTGCAATCAACTGTTACCAGATTCAAGGTGGGCGTTCGGTTCACACCGACGAGAAACGCAAATACACTCGCCTTTCCGCCAAAGGAAATTCGGTCGTGCCGCCGGAGCACATGATTGAAAACTACATCGGCGAAAACATGCATGAGTTTACAATCGCAACCGTCTACGAAGGCCCAAACCCGGTGCTTTCTGACGTCGGTGCACCCAACGCGATGACTCGTGACATTCGAAGCAAGTACCTTGTGCCGATCGGCATGGCGGAGGTCGACGGAGGTTACGGCTTGGCTGCAAAAGCCAAATTTGGCATGTTCCTCGCCAAGACGGTGATTGGTTCTTACCTTCCCGGTCACGGCGATTTGAGCGGCGTTGAAAACATGTTCCCGCTGAAAGAGTACTGCATCAAACGGGCGATGAAACGAAATCGCATCCTTGGTCGCAAGATTCTGATGATCATTGCCAAGTATCAAAAAACGTTTATGGACGAGTCGTTTTTATTGGGCGACGAGGGCGGCGTCTTTGATCAGCTCTGCCATTCGCTTGCGTCGATGTGTTTCGCTTTGTCATTGAAGAAGCCCACGGACGACTATCAAAAGATCGCTTCGGCATTGGACATGGAAGCGAACCTTCGCATGACCGGTCGAGAGTCGTCACCGCAGCTGCAGCGTGCGTGGGCTGAGATCGGCAAGCGAATGATGAATCGCAATTCGCAGCTTCACAAAGATCTGATCGCGGACATCAAAGTCGCCAGCATTCCTTTGGACCCTCGATTCATCGACCGGTTCATTTAATGGACCTCGCTTGGATATTGCAACGCGAAACAGATTTTTCTCTGCGATGCCGTTGCAGGGAAACGAAACTTTAAAGCTCGCTGCCTGATTTTATGCTTGCCATTCCTTCAGGCCTTGAGCGATCGCGTTCAATTCGTTTTTTCGTTTCTCGAAGACGCCAAACATCACAAGAATCGCGATGCCCAGCCCGATACCAAAGGCCCACCATGGCCAAACGTGCTCCAGTCGCTGATGAGCATGCGCCACCATCGTGATCATCGCCGTGAGCAAAAACAGGCTTCCCAGATAGAGGTACGATTTCACCCGGAACATGATGCCAAGCATGACTCCCAAAACGGAAAGGACTGCCAGCACGATTGGCGGCCAAAGCTTCTCGCCCACTCCGTTAATGAAAATTTCGCTCGTCGAACTTACGTAGATGACGGTGACACACAAATAGCGAATGGTTGTCAGCTGTTTTGAGTCCAGTAATTTTCCGACCAGCTGACTGGCGATCAGGACGGCAACTGACGGCGGAATCAGCCACATTTGCGGATGTTCGATAAACGAAAGTCGTGACTCCAGAAAGATCCATAACGCGATCGTGCCAAACACAATCGCTCCCGCACCGCTTAGCACCGATTGCCGGATGAAGCCGATCAACAGATAAGCCATCCCAACGGTCAGCATCACCACTGCCACATCGACGCGGGAACTGACGGCGAAGATTCCTCCAGCGACCAATAATGGAATTACCGCCGCGGTTTGAAATAGAGGGCGGCCCAGCACCACCAGATTTCGTTTCTCCAAAACCTTCGCAACGCCAACACCAGCAAAACAAATCGCCATCATGACGTAGGGCCAATACTCGAGGATTCCAAACCGGAACAGCCAAGGCATCGACAGGTAAACATGCCCCACCAAACCCGCCGCGACGGCCTCGGCCGCATAGACGTAACCCATTCGCCCTTTAAGCGATAATGCAAAAGGATCATTCTCAGGTCGTATTGCGATCGTGATCAAGCCAACGATCATCCCCAAAACAAGGATTGCAGCCGCTGATGATTCCGCAATCCCGGCGCCGGATCCTCCCTGCAGATTGAACTCGGAAGCTTCTTCAAAAAGCAACACAACGAAAGAAACGATCGCCAGCCCACAGGTCCAGCCTGCCATCTCCCGGAGCGACGCAAGCCACGTATCCCCGATTCGAACCCAACGAGTCACAAGGCTGCCATAAACAAACATCAATCCAGCCAACACGATCAGTGTCCTGATTAAGAACTTTACAATCGAAGGGCTGTAAATTTCATCAGGCGTAAGGTCTGCCCAGGCAAGAAAAAGAACGCCCGCTGTCACACAAGCAAGACTTAGCGACTGGATCCAACGCCGAGACTTTGGATCGGACTGAAGCCCCAACGATATCGCCAACACAAACGGTGAAGCGGCGGTCAGATAACGCAGCAAACGAGCATCAACATTAAATATCGCGACCAGTGCAATCAGCAGTATCCCGCTTCCCACGATCAAACTAATCGCCGGAAGCTGCTGGCCGACTCGATTTTCAAATGCCGCAAATCGAGTCTGTCCAAACTTTCGACCGGTCGCGCTGAGCCATTTTCGATTGAACCAGACAAGGCTCCAGACAAGTACAACGACCGACGCCCCAAACGCGATCGCGACCGACCAGAGCTCAAACGATCGCTCCACGCTCGGCATCATGTAAGCCAGCACCATCACCATCGCAGCCATTGAAAGCAGGCAGCGGCAGATCAGCTTGAATCTGGCTCGATCATTCCAAACCATCACGATCGACAATCCAAACATCGTGATGAAAGCAGCGATACCCAGCGGATTGGCAATTGAACTCACACCACCGAAATCGCCGACCTCCAATACGACCTGAAACGAGGCCGCCGCGAAAACCCAAACGGAACCCAGCAGGGAAGCCATATTGGGCATGGCCACGAACGTGCGCGCAATGGGTTCCTTTTTTGATTTCCGTTGAAACAGGTATAACGCCAACCATACGATCGCAACCGCTCCAACTGCAATCGCAGTCAAATGCAACCCGTAAGGCTGGGGCTGGGTGAACCAGCCGTGGGGATCACGAATGCGCAACATTGTGACGCCCGCAACGGCAACTGCCGCCGAAACAAAACTAGCACTCGCAGCCTTCAACTGCCAACCCATCGCGACAGCCAATACGGCAAAGCAGTAGATCAAAGTGAAATAGAACCAGAACGTCGTTGGATCAAACAAAGCACCTCGGATGGCAAACGCCAACCCGATAGCAGCGACGATTGAAACCGGCCACGCATTTTTCAACCGTTGCAAGTCGCGGTTTGCTTCGCGTTTCTCAGCCAGCTTTGGCACCGCAAGAAATACCGATTGAACGATCGCCACCACCAGCGTTCCGACAGCGATCACTCTAAATGAAAGCCATGGCATAAACGACGCGCCGTCCCAGAAGCGATCCGTGCCCGCAGCCAACAGAGCCACCAGCAGTATTCCCATCCAACCGATCAAGACGCCGATCATCAGCTTCGACGGTTGAATTCGATGCGGCGAAGCAACCGTCGCAGGAACGTCTTGCATCGCGCGATTGATTCTGGTGTTCCAGATTTTGACTCCCAGCACCCCAAACGAAGCCAACGCGGCCAGGCCAAGCAAACTTCCTACGGAACTAATCCAATTTCCTGGCTGGCCCGGATACGAGTAAAACCGCACCATCACAAGCACAGCCAAACTGGACACAAGCAATCCGTTGATCAGGGTATGGACTTCAAGTTGATCGACGATCCCGAACTCGGATTTCTTACCGCCCTTCAAAACCGGCGAAATCTGATCCCGCATTCGCCACCAGACGAATCCGTAAACCGTCATCCCCAATGACACAACTTGAAGGATATTGATAAACCAACTGGACGCCAGTTTTGGATGAGGCGAAACAAACAACAGAACGACAGCCAACAGCACGATGTACTGAAAAACGACGGAACCCAGCGTTGCCAACAGGCTCCGACGTTCAGCTATCGCCAGCAGCAAAAAAGTCGCAACGACGATTGCGACTGGAAGACCGAATGATATTTCAGCCGACGCACTCTTGAACCATGAAACAGAGGTCGGCCCTCCCAGAGCGTCCGCACCGCTTACCAGAACTTGTGAGACAGTGACCGTCGAGATCAATATCACGCCCCCTGCAACAATGGACAATCCAAAGTTAATGAGAGCTTGCGTGGACCCTTTACTCCATCGTGATGGTCCAGCGATCCCGCAACCGTTTCGCAATCCTGTCCATGCTGGCAGCACGCGTTTTCGAAAAGCCAACACGCAAGCTCCAACCAATCCACCAATCGGCAGCAACCAACGAATTGCAGAAGCAACCGATTTCGATCCAGCGAACGCGTCAGCTGGGGCCACCCAAGCCAGCGACCAGATCACAACCAGAGCCACACCTTTGGCCGGGTTCGGTTTTTCAAAAATTGAAATGACAGTCCCGATCGCCGCCGCTGCGATCGCGAGGTACACCCAAAACATTCCGACAGAATCAGCAGTAAACGACTGAAGATGTCGAGAGAGTTCCTGAGAAGCTCCGTCGAACAACCGAACCGACAGGAGGCTCGCAATGACCACAACAACGCCAAACAAAACCCATTGCTCGACGCGAATCCTGTTTTTCCTGATCCACCCCAACTGCGACGGAACCACCGCCTTCCCTTTTCGATTCAAAAGAATCATTCCAATCGTCCAAACGGACGCCCAAACTGCCAAACCAATCGACTGAACCAGCCCATGAGCGAGCGAATCCAATTTTGGAACACCTGGAAAACGAGTCGCCAACTCTGCGACACCAACACCGACGACCAGACCAGTGGAGAGCACAAACACACTGGCCAATGTATTCTGTTTGTCTACAGATCTTTTTTGGAAAGCCCGTCCGATCAAGTACCAGTTCAGTGAAACGAGCAAAGCAAACGCGGTCGCCCAACCGGACTGCATCGGCACCAATGCCAACAGGCCGATCGACCCGAGAATTGTTGTAGCCGCCGCCCAAGCTCCAAATTGATTTGGCAAGCTTGCTGACTTCGCGGAATTCCCTTGACCAATCAACGCACCTTTTCGGCTCGAAAACCATCCGGCCAATCCCATCACCAAACCATGCACGACGGCCACGCCGGCCCAATTCAGAACGCGGTTACCTCTGTTAAAACTCGCGACAAATTCTGCGACGCTGGGATTCCAAAGCAGGCCATGAGCCAAAGTCGCCAACAGCAACACACCAGAAACGTGGCCCAGTCCAAAATCGTGCAGCTTCCTCCTTCGGCCAACCAGCGAGCCGACAATGCAAGCAACCGAAGCGACGCCCAACAGGCAACTGGCAGTCATCACATCGAAAACGCTATCTCGATTCACAAGGCTCGCGACCAACGCAACGATGCAACCGACCAGAAGTAAGCCGGCTCCCGACAGCCAGCCAGCGAGCATAAATGACTTTCGCCTATCGGTGTTTGGAATTACATTCCGCGTCGCACCATGAAATGCAACGACCAAGACACCTGCCACAAGTAAGCTCAGTCCGGTCCGTCCGTTCAAACACGCAGATTTGATTTCGCCAAACGATGTCCAAACGTCAACCGAAAATTCTCTGGTCGCCAAACTCATGCCCGCCAACAGGCTCATGCAAAGCAGCGCCCACGCGATCCCAATTGGTTTTTCATTTCGCTGGTGGATGAACATCACCAGCAATCCAATCCCACCAAAAATTCCGTTGATAAAGAATGTGAAAGGATTGCTCAGCGAAGTCAGAATTGACATGCCAAGTAGCACGAAGCCCAGCACTTCCAGTGACAAACCGGTCATCTTTTGGTTGACGCATTTGTGTGAGCCGCGTTTCAGCGTCGAGCCCAGCCAGCAGGTAACGATGCAAATAACCGAAGCGATTGGTGTGAGCGATACAACGGCAAACAACTTCGATTCGCCACGCACAATCGCCATTGAACTGGCACAGAGCGCGGCGAAAGTAGTGATACCAAGAAAAAGGTACAGTCGATTGGCCGCACGTCGCGACCAACGAACCCTCTGCCACTGACTCACATCGAAAAAGCAGGTACCAACAATAAAACTCAATAAGACGGGCAATGAATAGACGAGGTACCAGATGCTCGCCGATGTCGTTTCAATCAAGCGTCCCAACAGCAGCGTTCCGCCTCCGCATCCGATCACAGCAATGACCATCGGCCAGTATCCACGACGGAGAAGATATTTGCTTGAATGCCACGCCAAGCCAGAAAACGCGGCCATCCCGATTCCAACCGCGAGCCAAAGCAAAGGGTCAGAGATCGAGCGGCGCGTTTCGTCTCCCGACCCTCCAGACAAAACGCAAGCGGCGACAAAGTTCAGTGGTATCAAAAGCAAAACGATCGCCAACGCCCCCCGGCTGGTGTTTCGCAGATTCCATTTGCGTAACGTATAGACTCCTGCGGCGTGAATCGCGGCCGTCATCAGCAAAAACAATATCGATGAAAAATAGGGAATCGTATTCCCGAGCTGTTCGCGCAAACTGACCACCAATCCAACCGCGCTCAGCACAATCAGGATTCCGCTGGTCAATTCACCCCAGCGCATATTTTTTTCTTCCATGAACCCGGCCATCAATTCGCCGAACGTTCGGCGAGGCGGTGGCTCAGGAGAATCCGGCAAATCCCAGGGAGCTGGCTTGTCTGTCGTAGCTGCGACTTCGGTTTTTGACGCCTCCAAAGCCATCGAGGCAACGGGAATTTCTTGCTGAAAATTCTGTTTTGGTTCGACCGATTCGAGCGGCAGCGACGCGACAGTCTCCGCATCCAGCTCCGCCGTTTCTGGTTTCGAGAGTTCGGCGGAGTTGGAGGCGGGCATCTCTGCCGGGTTCTTCTCGTTCTCTGGAACAGCTGCTGAAAGAGAGCCAGCTTTGTTGAGCGACTTACGCAACCGTGAAAATTCCTGAGCGTGAATTTCTCCGATGGAATGGAGATACTTCAACAATCGATTCGCGGCGACAAGATCTGACTTGACCGTCGGTCGCGGGGCAGGGCGGGGCGACTGTTTTGCGGGAGAATTTTCCGATCCCGATCCCAACATCCATCGAAAGCAGGTGACTGCTCCGACAACTGCCAACAATAAAACCGAAACAACCAGAATGAAGACCAACTCAAACATGCGCGTTCCCGACAGGAAGATGTCTATTTGCGTGGTTAAAGAATTCGTTGCCAAACAAATTTGGCGTCGTGACAAACAAACCCTCTACATTGCCGATCACTATTGCCGGGAAGTGCGACCAGAGCAAATCTCATTCGCCAGATATCCAAGAAATTACAAAACGATAACCGAATTACACACCGCTTACGTTCACCTGATATTGGGCTTACAGTTTCTCCCTAGTGCAAACAACTTCAGTTCAGTTTCAACTCCTTGCGACGGTCTTTCACCTGCAAGAATCAGATTTAACGTTTCCCGTGCAAGGCATTTGCAATTTCCGGCCATGTAACTTCGAGGGCCCGCTACTGCTTCTTCGCTGCGATGGAAACAACAACCGAAAGAACAGCAAGCCCGCCACAGACCGCAGCGAACCACGCTCCCCAACTGCGATAGATCGTGTCCTGATGAAGCGGAATTCTGACGTCGCAAATGAGCTCCGCTTCCTTTCGACGTGGCCCGACTTTTATCAGCCGGCCGAACTCATCAATGTGAGCCGAGAAACCAGTGTTCGAGCAAACGAGCATCGGCTTTCGCATTTCGACAGCGCGGAAAATATTGCAAGCCAAATGCAAATCGAGGCAGCTAGTCCCCATAAACCAACCATCGTTGGTCAGATTCACCATCACATCAACCGGAACACCGCGAGGGTCCGACTCAAGTGAATTCATTTGCCGGCGAATAAAATGGGGCACGGTCGATTCAAAGCAAATGTTCGGAGCGACAGTAAAGCCACCAGTTTCCATCGCGGTAAATGAATCGCCGAAACTCAACGAACCAAAGTTCGCAAAAAGTTTGTTGATGCCAGGTATGGCTTGCACAAGCGGAAAGTACTCGCCGAACATCACGAGGTGGTTCTTGTAGTATCGAGATCGCACTTGGCCTTCCTCATCAAACAAAATCGCGCTGTTGTAAGCCAGCCTGTTCTTTGGATCTCGAGTCAACGTGCCAACCAACATGGGTTCGGCAGTCTTGAATGGAGCAGGCTTTCCGGCGGCAGCTTGCCAAGCCATAAACTGAGCCTCACGCAGCACTTCCTGGGTGTATTCTCCGCTGAGCCCGGAAAGATAGTCGTCATAGCCAAAACTTGCCTCTGGCCAGACGATCAAATCCAAATGATCGGTTTCGAAGCGGGCGGTGTGAGTGATATTCCGCAGGTTGCTGAACTTTCGCTCCAAATCTTCCATTGTCTCGGGCTCAAATTTTTTGTCGTGAGAAGACTGAATCAGAGCGACCTTCAAATATCGATGTTCCTCAGCCGAAGTTCGCGAGCTCGCATCTTTCGCCAATCGCATTGTTCCGAAGACGAGAACTCCTGCGATCACCGCCACTGCGATGGCGGCATGTAACGCTCGAGCTGGAAGCGAAGTTGAAAGACCCTGCACCACGTCGTAACCATCGTTCGGTTTTGATTTCCAAAATCTGGTTGCCACCGCGATGGCTGCTGAAACCATCACCATCGCGAAAGTCAATCCATAAGCACCGAAGAACTCAACCACCTGCATGCTCGCAGGAATCTGGTACTGCGAATGGCTGTGACAAACCATCCCAAACCCGGTCAAAAAGTTGACGCGCACCCACTCCATGCCCGTGTAGGCAACCGGCGCTGCGATGACGGTCGGAATCCTGAATCGATGCACCATCGTCCTTGCCGCTGCGACAAACAGAACACCATAAACCGACAGATAAACGCTCAACAGGATCCAGCCAAACCACAATGCCCAAAACGGGAGCCGGACAAAGTGCAGCGTCACCAGCCAATAGATTAAAGTGGCAACCCAGACCTGCCTGAGCACTTTCGTTGGTGATTGCGGTGTCTGAATTAGCCAAACGATCGGTGCCATTGCAATCCAGCCGAACCACGCAAAGCCTACCGGCGGCATCGACAGCCAAAGCAGCGCATACGCAATCAGGGAAAATTTAAGAGCGGTGAAATCACGCTTTCGCTTCGCGGGAGCATCGCTTTCAGATTGCTTTTGTGTTTTTTTTCGTTTACGTTTCGACATTGGTTGCGATCCATGCTGACTTCCTGATCCGGCACCATTATGGCGGACCCACCTTGTCGGAGCGATGCCAATCCTGAGCAACTGGACTCGCAAGGCTTCTCCACCATGAAAACGCGTACTCGAAAGAACTTCAATTGGCCGCTTGGAAGAATTTGGCTGCCAAGCCAGAAGAGGGATGACGCCGAATTTCGTTCAATCTGCGGCGGCCAGAAGTGGCCTCCGAACTTTCCAAAAGCGGCATAATCGGAACCCAAATAATTGGACTCGTCACGGGGCGAAAAAGAGGCGATCAACAAGGGCATGGCGGGTTGGCCGTTCATCTGGTGATGATGCCACGCGGCATTGGGCAGGGTCCACTTGACTGACCGTCGCATCATCGGCCAAGCATTGCAACCTGCCAGCAGTCACAAAATACTTTCGTGCTCGATCGCGTCCATGACGCGGAATTGCACTTCAAAACGCGGTCGATACCAACACGTCGGCCGCGTTTTTTTATTGACATCTAGTGCTGGAAGTTTCAAACAACCTTTGGTGGGATTCATTGAAATCTGATTTTTGCTTTCCAGCTATTTGTACTAGCGGCCACCGCCACCAAAGAACTGACGTTTCCAGCGACTAATGACACCGGTCTTGCCTTTGTGATATTCCGTATCAGCAAGTTTCTTCTCCAAGGCTTCCTCGCGTCGCTCAAGGTCGGCTTGCAGCTCTTCAATGGCTGCTTTTTGCTGAGCAACTTTCGCTCGATTGATCGACAATTCGATTTCGGCTTCTCGCAACTTGGAAGTCAATTTTTCTTTAAGCTCCGCGATCGCGTCATCGTCGACTCGCAGAGTTTCTTCCGATTTCAATGGCTTTTCCGATTCGACTTGCTCTTCCGATTCGACCTGCTCTTTTGTGTCGGAACTCGATACTGGAACAGTCGTTTCGACAGAGCTCGCTTGCGAAATAGGGTCACTATCATCGATATCGTCGCCGCCATACTCGGCCAGCATCGCTTTCTTCTGAGCATCCCAATCCATCTCTGATGGTTGACCGGATTGCGAACGCTCTTGGTGGTCGTTGTCCACGTCCTTGCCACCAGCGATTTCCGTCGAAGTGGCCACCTGCGGTAACACGTCCGCCCGCTGCAACATGTCCGTAAATCTCGCCTCGAAACTGTTCAGCATGGACTCCGTTCGCGATTCGAAGTCAGACAGCAAACGCACCAGTTCGGGAGCCAGAAAATCGTTGGCGACCTGTGACGGTGAGCTACTGTCATCGCGAGATACGGTAGTGCCGAGCTCTTCGAAGTCGCAGCTTTCTGAATCCGCAGCTTTAGCGTTTTCGGGCTCCGCCGAGCCGGTGTTTTTATCGGTCTCAAGCTCGTCAGCGATCTCGTCTTTCGACTCCAATGAATCCAAAAGTGATTCGGATTCCAACGCCGATGCAGCTTCTGGTTCGACATACTCGATCATGCCCGTTTCGGGCTCGACCGTATTCGATTCAGTTTCTGCCTCCACAGCCGACGACTTGTCGTCTTCTACCGCTTCCGGTGACACGGCGTCTGCTTTGACTTGCTCGGATACCGATTCCGATGATTCATCTCCTTCGAATAGTTGTTTGATTTCCTCAAGAACTTTATCTGCGCGATCTTGGACAGTGCGATCCTCTGCAGTGGAATCATCCTGAAGATGAATTTCCTGTTCACACGAATCGGATTTTTTCAGATCGGAATTTTCCAGATCCAATTGAACATTTTCGACTTCTTCTTTCACAACCACCGCGGCATCATTCGCGCAAGCGCTCGCCGTTCCGTTGTCTTGCTTGACAACGGAAGCTTCGTTTGGGGGAACGCTATTCTTTTTGGCGCGTTTCCTGTTACGTCGTGATTTTTTGCGAGCCATTTTGAGTTAACCGAAATTTCCAATTCCACAGTTCGGTTCGGATAGCCGAAAACCGCCCTATGTGGGTGAACCCTGAAACATAGGTTGCCTTAAAACGGCAGAGCCATCAATTTTCGACATCGGGGATATCCCCGTTCCGTTTTTGACGGATTTTCTGAATACGGTGGAAGATCTGGAAAACCACACCAATCAAGTCGTGGAATAAAGCACGTTTTTCTCGTAAAATCTTGCTCGAAATCAATCCTCTCGACGGACCGAAAATGTCAGCACGCCCTTTCACGCACCTCCACTGCCATAGCCACTACAGCCTTCTCGATGGTGCCAGCTCGATTCCAAAGCTTGTTCAGCGGACCAAAGATCACGGCATGACGGCGCTCGCCCTGACCGACCATGGCAATATGCATGGAGCGTTGGAATTTTATCGAGCCTGCAAGGGCAAGGATATCAATCCGATCATCGGATACGAGGCTTACATCGCTCCCGGAAGTCGCAAAGTCAAAGGCGACGGCAAACGCAATTCCAGCTACCACCTGACACTACTGTGCCAGAACAAAACCGGTTTCGACAACCTGATCAAAATGGCGTCCTCTGCCGCACTGGAAGGTTTTTACTTCAAGCCACGCATCGACAAGGAACTTTTGGAAGCGCACTCCGAGGGAATTATCTGTTTGAGCGGCTGCGTTTCCAGTGAGTTCAGCAAGGCGGTTCTTGCAGGTGGAAATGGCGCTGAGGACCACATCGAAAAAGCCATCGAAGTCGCTCAATGGTTCCGAAACCTTTTTGGCGAACGTTACTTCGTCGAAGTCATGAACAACGGGCTCGAAATTCAGCGGCAGCAGTTGCAAGGCGCCGTCGAAGTTGCAAACCGAGTCGGTATTCCTGTCGTCGCGACCAGTGATTGTCACTACGTCGATCGCGAGGACGCTACCGCGCAGGACGTGATGCTGTGTATCAACACTGGCCGATTTCGCACCGATCAGAACCGGATGAGCATGGAGGGGGACGAGTTTTATCTTCGGCCTCCCGAAGAGATGTATCGCAATTTCAAAGGCATGGAAGACGCCGTTTCGCGAACGCAAGAAATTGCCGATAGCGTCGACATTCAACTGAAATTGGGCGAGCGATATTTCCCTGTCTACGATTTACCCGAAAGCGTCACTCCGGAAGGAAAACTTCGCGAGCTGTGCGAAAACGGGCTGAAGGATCGATATAAAAACACGCCGGATATGCTGACTCCCGAAGGTGAACTTTCCGAAGTCGTTCAGGCGCGATTGGATCGTGAATTGGGAGTCATCAATAAACTTGGCTTCGCGAACTACTTCTTGATCGTCTGGGACTTTGTCGAACAGGCTCGAATTCGCGACATTCCAACGACGGCTCGTGGTTCCGGCGTCGGAGCGATTGTTTGTTACGCGTTGTATCTGAGCCATGTTTGCCCGATCAAATACGATTTGCTGTTCGAGCGATTCCTTGATGAAAATCGCCTGGAAGCTCCCGATATCGATATCGATTTCTGCAAGGAGCGTCGTGGCGACATCATTCAGTACGTGAAAGAAAAGTACGGCGAGGAGTCCGTTGCTCAAATCGGTACTTTCGGCACGATGAAGGCGAAGGCAGCCATCAAAGACGTCGGCCGCGCTCTCGGCATTCCGCTGGCCCGCGTCAACGAGATCACCAAAATGATTCCTGACGTGCTGGGAATCACGATTGAAAAAGCGCTCGAAACAAGCGACGAACTGCGAAGCGTCTACGAAGGCGATCCGGAAATCACGGAACTGATTGATTTCGCAAAGAAGCTCGAAGGTCTGGCTCGAAACATCGGAACGCATGCCGCAGCGGTTGTGATCGGGGAAGGGCCTCTGGACAACTACGTTCCGCTGGGAAAGGTCGCGGGAAAAGACGACGTGATTACGCAGTGGTCAATGAACGATGTCGAAGACGCTGGCTTGCTAAAGATGGACTTCCTTGGTCTGCGCAACCTTACAATTCTTTCCAACGTCGTGAACATCATTGAACAAACACGCGGCGAGCGGATCGACATCCATTCTTTTCCGCTGGACGACAAACCGACTTACGCATTATTGCAACGCGGCGAAACCAAAGGCGTTTTCCAAATGGAAAGCGGTGGTATCCGCGACTTGCTACAGCGAATGAAACCGGACCACTTCCTGGACATCATCGCGACGGCGGCTCTGTATCGTCCAGGACCGCTCGAAGGCGGCATGGTCGACCAGTACATTGATGTCAAACACGGTCGAAAAGAACCTGAATACAAACTGGATTTGCTTAAGGAGATTCTGGAAGAAACCAACGGCGTCATGGTCTACCAGGAACAGGTAATGCGGATCCTGAACCGCGTCGGCATGATCCCGCTGGCTTCCGCCTACACCTGCATCAAGGCGATCAGTAAAAAGAAAGAGAAACTGATCGCTCAAAATTACGAAGGCTACATGAAAGGTGCCGTCGAGCAGGGTCTTTCGAAGAAGGATGCCCAGGAACTCTGGGACATGATTCTGAAATTTGCCGGCTACGGTTTCAACAAAAGCCACTCAACTGCCTACGCGTTGATCGCTTACCAAACCGCCTACCTGAAATGTCATTACCCGATGGAGTTCATGGCGGCGTTGCTAACGGGTGATATTCCCGGACGAAACTTTGTCGCCAAGGACTCGTTGGTCGAGCACATGGAAGACTGCGATCGAATGGGGATCGACGTGAAAGTCCCGACGGTCAACACTTCGGATGTGCATTTCGCGGTGGACGAAAACAATGATATTCACTTCGCGATGTCGGCGATCAAAGGTTGTGGTGGCTCGGCATCTCAGGCGATCGTGGACGAACGTCGTGCGAACGGGCCGTTCAAGGATATTTTTGACTTCTGTGAGCGCGTCGAAACGAGCAAATGTAGTCGTTCCTCGATGGAGAGTTTGATCAAAGCAGGAGCCATGGATTGCTTCGGCGGACATCGAGCTCAATTGATGGCGGCGCTCGATCGAGCCATCCAGGCGGGTTCTTCACTGCAGGCCGACAAAAAGAGTGGCCAGATGAATCTCTTTGGCGCCCCCGAACCGGCTAAAGCGGAGGAGTCTGCGGCTTCCGATTTGCCGGACGTTCCCGAGTGGGAAGAACGTGAAAAACTGGTCTACGAAAAGGAAGTCCTTGGCTATTACCTGACCAGCCATCCGCTGGCGGAATATGCGGATCGTCTCGAGCAATTTTGTTCGCACAAGAGTAGTGAACTGGAAGGCTGCAAGCACCGGGACAAAGTCAGCATGGGTGGCATGATCGCTTCCCTGCGGCTGGCTCACACCAAGAATCAGAAAAGCCCCAGCGATCCAACCAAGTATGCCATGTTCGATCTGGAGGATGTCGACGGCGCGATCCGTACCATTGCGTGGCCATCGACGTTCGCCAACGTTGGTGAATTCGTCAAGCCGGACGCGGTCGTGGTGGTGCAAGGAAAACTGGACTACCGAGGCGATGAGCCAAACCTGATTGTCGATAAACTGATTCCGATCGATGAGCTTGGATCCACGATGACGACGGGTTTGAAAATCTCAATCGACCAAGCCAAGCACGGACACGAAGGATTGAAAACGGCTTATGAAATCATTCGCGGCTATCCGGGTCCTCGTCAGTTAAAAGTCGAATTGGTGCTGGAAAATAAAATGCGAGTCCAGCTTGATTCACAAAAGACCATCGCGGTCAGTGAGGAAGTTTGCGGTCGATTGCGAGAATTACTGGGCACTTCGGGCGTCGAAATGCTGGTCGACCAAAAGAGCCTCTCGGCCAAAGCCGGCCCGGAAAAAGGCTGGGGACGAAAGCGGGATTAGTGTTTTGAACCGTCCATTCAGCTCGGCAGCGGATCGAAAGAATTGGGTTTCGCCGCAAGTCCGCTCCTTTCCACGATTTAGCCCGGATTATTCACGATGCGTGGGCGTCGACATGGAGAAAGCTTGTTTCA
This sequence comes from uncultured Pirellulaceae bacterium, assembly GCA_964479855.1. Classification (GTDB taxonomy): domain Bacteria; phylum Planctomycetota; class Planctomycetia; order Pirellulales; family Pirellulaceae; genus Mariniblastus. Next base: position 73,904 of record CAYZPA010000004.1, on the reverse strand, counting down.
TTGGGGTATTGTTCCAAGTTTGTGGTTTCGACAAGTCACCCACGATGCCAAATGGACAAATTTGCAAGACTTGTCCGCCGCTTGAGAAGCGGCCTCAAAGGGCAAACCAAAAGCAACAGACGCCTATCGTCGTGAATCATTTCGGTTAACCAATACCCGAGTAAAAAATGAAACCTCAGACAGCTGAAAAGATGCTTTCGTTATTGCTAACCATCGTCGGCTGCGGCTTGATGGTCGCTTTCTTTTTTGTCCTGCTGCCGGGTTCGCAAATGGCGGCCATCCATCAGTGGCTTGGACTGGGCGAGCTTCCGGACGCGCCGCTCACCTTCTATCTGGCTCGATCAACATCGCTGCTCTATGGCATTCATGGAGCACTTATGTTTGTCGTCGGTCGTCGCGTTGGCCAATACATTGAACTGGCCACACTTTTCGGTTGGCTACACGTTGGCATTGGACTGACGATGCTGGGAATTGACCTGACAGCGGGAATGCCGTGGTGGTGGACTACGTTCGAAGGTCTGCCAATCGCAGCAACAGGTTTGGTGATCGTCGCACTGGCAAAACGTTCTCAGATGAGTGCAACAGAAACGGAACGATAACGAAGGAACAATCATTCCGCTGCACGATCACATCGATGCGCAATCAGATCGATACGCAATCCCCAACGGCAAATCGGTATTTCGTCGCGTCTGGCGACATCGCCAGAGCTCAGATCGTCAACGTGTTTGACGTGTGACTTCTCGTCTCAATCAAGCGGCCAGCCGTTCGGTGAGCCGAGACGCGTAAGCGGCCGGGTTCATTCAGTCGTAGCTGAACTCACCAGAGTTCAGACATGTCAGAAGGCGTCGCCCGAAGTCTGGCGACATCGGCTACGTAGACGCAACGCGACCGTAGCACCCGACAACTCTCGCGCTACATCAAGTTGGAAGCCCCGTCTTACCGCGCCGCAAATTGTTCGGCGAAGGCGATCATCCAACTGCCCAACTTTTGCTCGAACTCTTCGAACGTCGCGTCTTCGATGTCCTTGAAGTAGTTCCAGCTGAAGAGTTCTTTGTCAGCGATCGTTCCCTTGCCGACAATGTTAACGACGTTGTAGCTGTTGAGCGGTCGCACCGAAAGTTCCAACCGGCTAAAGAACGATCCTGCTTTGCCGTCGGGACCACGAGTCAAATCCTGCCGGTGGATTGATCCACCCCAACCTTTGCTGCCGTAGACGATCTCGTATTCGAAACCTGGAAAGCGTTCGGCCAGCCGATGCAGTGAAGTTTCGATGTAATCCGAAAGATGCAGGCGAAAACTGTCATGGCGACGCTTGAGCTCTTCCGCGCCCAGCGACTCCTTCTTCAGATCCTGCTGTCGTTTTACGTTACGTTGTTGGCCGCGTTGAATGGCCTGTTCAAGTTGATCGTCAAAGTCCATATTTTTCGTCGGTTGGGTCCGTGTCGACAAAGCATTCAGTGAATAAATCGGGGCGGTCTCTATTCGCCTTTTGAATCTGTTTCGGGTTTCTTTTTTACAAACTGAATCAAATCCGAAAATGAAGTCATCGGAGCATCGCCTTTGAGCATCTCCTCGGTGATTGGCTTCACGACCTTCGGCGCTTTCGGCTTCTGGTAGCGGGTTTTACTGTGCCCGGAATGTCCGCGAGCATTTCTTCCACCCGGCTTACCGCCGGGCTTGTTACCCCGTTCGCGTCTGCGATTGTCGGAACCCGTCCCGGAACGAGAACCCGATTTCTTTTCACCAGCAGGCTTGCGACTTCGAGGCGGACGAGCTGAACGTTCTGTCCCCGGTCGAATCGCAGTCAGCTTCACACGACGTTTTTTGGGCTCAATTTCAGAAACCCAAGTGCGAATTACGTCGCCAACGGCAAACATGACTTGAGGATCAGCAATGAATCGATTCGAAAGTTGGCTGACATGAACAAGGCAGCTTTCTCCGAGCCCGATGTCCACAAAGACACCAAAATCGACCACATTCACAACCTGAGCATCCAATTGCATGCCAACAGTTAGGTCGTCAGTTTTGATCATTCCTCGGCGGAAGACGGGTTTGCGAGCTTTCTCGCGCGGATCCCAATCGGGACGTTTCAAGGCTCTTACAATGTCGGTCAGCAACAATTGACCCGCGTCGATTTCTTTACCCAGAGCTTCAAAATCGAGAGCAGAAATACGATCAACGATTTCACGACGCTTCTTCCTTGCTTCTGCGAATTCCGCTGAATACGAATTTGATTTCTGCGGTGGAACTTTCGCAGCATCGGCAGAAGCCGTTGTTTCCTTACTGGGCACCGCAGTCTCGGCCGCAGGTTTAACCTCCGATGCAATGGCTGGCTCAGTAGGTTCGGTTGGTTGTTCCGATTCTTTTGCTTCCACCGCCGATTCAACAGGCGGCGTTTCAACCGTCGATGTTTCACCCGCAGGTGCTTCAGACGCCGAATCATCAACCGTCGATGTTTCAGCCGATGAAGCTTCCGCAGCAACCGACTCGTCCGCCGAGAGCTCTTTTTTGACAGCGACGGCAGCGGATTCAACTGCTCGAGTGTCGCGAGGGAAAAGTTCTTCCGCTGTTGAGTTTACGCGACTGATGATTTGTTCGGCGACGGGATAGCTTTCCGGATGAATGGATGTCGCGTCGAGCGGAACGTCGCCGTTTGAGATCCGCAGAAAGCCGGCAGCCTGCACAAACGTGGCGTCTCCAAATCCGCTGACTTCCTTCAACTGTTGACGGTTTTTGAATCCACCATTGGCGGTGCGAAATTCGACAAGTCGCTTCGCGGTCAACGCGTTGAGCCCGCTGACGTATCGGAGCAGGGAAGGGCTGGCAGTGTTGGCATCCACGCCGACCTGATTCACACAAAACTGAACCACGTCATCAAGCGATTCGCTAAGGTGTTTTGCCTTGACATCGTGTTGATACATTCCAACACCGATGTTAGCCGGACTAATTTTTACAAGTTCCGACATCGGATCCTGCAGACGTCGACCAATCGATACGGCACTGCGAATCGCGGGTGTTTCGTCGGGAAGCTCCTCGCGTCCGACTTCGCTGGTCGAATAGATGCTGGCTCCGGCTTCATTGACCATCACGTAGCGAACCGCAGCGTTATCTTTCAAATGCAATTCGATGCAATCCGAAACCATCTGCTCTGCTTCGCGACAGGCGGCTCCGTTACCGATACCAATCAGCTCGATGTTGTATTGGTTGACAAGGTCCGCAACCTTTTTCTTGCTTTCATCGCGACGCGTCTGATTCCCGACCACGAAGACGTGATCAGAATGCAGCAAATCACCATTCTTTTCAATGATCGCGACAGAGCAGCCCCGCTTGTAACCCGGATCAATCGCCAGGACTCGGCGATTTCTGATCGGTGGTTGCAGAAGTAAATTCTGCAAGTTACTGGCAAACACTTCGACCGCATGCTTTTCAGCGGCTTCCGTCATTTCGCGCCGAATCTCACGCTCAAGGCTCGGCAAAATCAACCGCGAAAGCGCGTCCTGCAAACAGGTTTTAAGATGCTCCGCAAACGGATGGTCGTCCGCGATCAGCTTCTCGTTAGCGAATGACTGAATCTTCTTTTCGTCGCATTCAATTTTGACTTTTAACTTGCCCGCACGTTCACCGCGATTGATCGCCAGAACCCGATGATGAGGAAACTTTTTGATGGGCTGCTTGAAGTTGTGATAGTCCTTGAACGGATCGTCGACCGCTTTCTTCTTTTTCTTTTTCTTCTTCTTTTTGGCAACAGGTTCGGCTTTTTCGTCAGAGGCGGATTCAGCCGGCTTGGTTTCGGTCAGCTTGGTTTCACTCGCCTTGGCGGCCGATTCACTCGCGGCTGGCTCGCTACTATCCTCTGAAGACTTCGGCGCTTCTGACTTTGTTTCTGGTTCTGGTTCTGGTTCTGATTCTGGCTTAACCTCCGCTATCGGCTTTGGTTCGTCGGATGACTCAGCCGCGGCAGCATCTTTGGCTGGCATCGTCTTAACCGTTACCTCCGCTTTCTCAGCATCGGCGACCGGTTTTGGCTCGGCAGCTTCTGATTCGCCCTCTTTGGAATCGGCTTCTTTGGAAACGGCTTCTTGCGAAACGGCTTCTTGCGAAACGGCTTCTTGGGAAACGGCCTTCGGCTGATCACCCTTCTTCGGAGCGGCATCCGCTGACTTTGAGGTGCCAGACTTTGACGCGTCGGACGCTGGTTCTTCCTTTTTGACCGTCGTTTGGGCTGTAAGCTTGCCGGATTCGTGAATCATTTTCCGCAGCTGCTGCCGAAGTTCCGCATCGTCTGCAAAACGCTCGGCCAACAGGTCGCCAACACCGCGGATCACTTCGTCGACAGATTTCAACCCTTTATCAACGCGGACGTAGTCGGTTGCTCGCGTCGCCAAGTCGACTTCCGGAGACACTCCGTTGAAAATATCTTCTGCGAGCGGTCCAAGCCCTTTCTGTCGTGCATCCTGAGCCCGCGATTTCTTTTTTGGCTTGAACGGCAGGTAGACGTCTTCAATCGCACGGCTGGTCGAAGCTTTATCGACAGCGACCTTTAGTTCATCGGTCAGCTTGCCCTGTGATTCGATCGACTTGAGAACGAATGCTTTTCTTTCCGCGAGCGCTCGCAGTGATCCCGCACGACGCTTGATCGACAGAATCTGCTGCTCGTTCAGGCCACCGGTTTCATCTTTTCGGAAACGCGTGATAAAAGGGATCGTGTTGCCGGCGTCGAGTAATTCAACCGTTCGTTGAACTTTCTCAGGGGGCAAATTCAGGTCGCGAGCAATTATGGAAATATCAATCATCAGGGAAGGCCCAAGTGGGGATGATCCGTCAGTGCCCGGTTTTCATTTGAGGGACCTGAACAGTGACAGAAGGAGATTCGATTTTACCACTAACCGTTCAAATTCGAACAGGCGTGATCGTTGAACAGGACCATTCCTTGCACAAAAGGTTCTGCCTGCTTCCCTATCTCCTCAAACATCCAACTCTGAAGGACAAAATCCGAACTCGGATCTGGCCTCAATAACCGGCCGCATGTCCATCCTTGCGAGACTCAGATGCGCCAAAATAGACATCATTTTCGGCATCGTACATGATTCCCTGATAACCTCCGAATGCGCCGACAGTCGGTTTGATAGTATGTTTTTTCGACTTCAAATCGGCAATGACCTGTGAATCAAATCCTGATTCCAACGAAACGACGCCGCCATCTGCCATTTGTGATCCAGTTGGCTGGGATGATCCGGTATGCAAAATTCTCGGCGCGTCACCGGCTTCCTGAATATTCATCCCAAAATCAACAATGTTCATAACGATTTGAACATGTCCCTGCGGCTGAGTCGCACCGCCCATAACGCCGAAGCTCAAAAACGGCTTTCCATCCCTGGACACAAAGGCAGGGATGATGGTGTGAAAGGGTCGTTTACCAGGTGCGTAAGAATTTGGACGCCCGGGAATCAGGTCGAACAACTCGCCGCGATCCTGAAGGCAAAAACCCAAACCATCGGGACACATTCCTGAACCCATGCCGCGATAGTTACTCTGGATCAGAGAAATCATGTTTCGATCCTTGTCAGCTACCGAAAGATAAATCGTGTCACCTTCGGTAATTCCGACGTCGTATCGCATCGCAGCATCATCACCGATGAGCTTACGTCTTTCGGCTGCGTATTCCTTGGAGATTAAACGATCCACCGGAGAAGCATAAAAATCTGGATCGGCGTAGAGTCGAGCACGATCTTCGAAAGCCAACTTTTTCGCTTCCAGAAAATAGTGAATGTGCTCCGTGCTGCCGTACTTGATCGCTGAAAAGTCATACCCCTCAAGGACATTCAACATCTGCAACGCCGCGATCCCTTGCCCGTTAGGTGGCAGTTCCCAAACATCGTAGCCACGATAGTTCGTCGAAACAGGTTCAACCCACTCGCTCTTGTGATCCGCCAAATCTTCAAACGAAAGGTATCCGCCATGCTTTTTCATATAAGCGTCAATCGTTTTCGCGATCTGCCCCTGATAGAAAACATCGCGACCACCTTCGGCCAACATGATGAGCGTATTGGCCAGGTTTGGATTGCGAAAGATTTCTCCTTTCTTCGGCGCATTTCCGCCGGGCAAAAACGTCTCAGCAAATCCAGGGTACTTCTTCAGGAATGAACTTCGGTTCCAGTAATAGGCGATCAATTCGGAAACAGGAAAGCCTTCGGTTGCGTATCCGATCGCGGGCGCAAGGTTTTCAGCCATCGAAAGTTTGCCAAACTTTTTGTGCAATTCAAACCAGCCGTCAACACAACCCGGAACCGAGACGGGCAGGGGACCGAGCGATGGAATTTTGTCCTTGTTTCCGATTTCAGCTTTCAGTTTTTCAAGCGTCAAACTTTTCGGCGATCGACCGCTCGCGTTAAGCCCGTACAGCTTCTTTTCGGATTCAATCCAGACGATTGCAAACAGGTCTCCACCCATCCCATTGCCCGTGGGCTCCATCAGCCCCAAGGTTGCGTTGGCCGCAATCGCCGCATCAACGGCGCTTCCACCTTTTTTCAAAATATCGATCGCCACCTGTGTCGCCAGCGGCTGACTGGTGGCAGCCATCCCGTGTTGAGCAATGACTTCGCTGCGCGTCGCAAACGGTTTTCCCGTGATTCGATCCTGAGCCACAACCGCCTCGGCGATTGAGAGCATCGTGCCAAGGAAAAAGAACCCGGAAAGCAACATCGCTTGCTTTTTCATCTGTTTACTCTTTAAAAAAATGTTCCGTTAACAATTGCCACGACATGCAAATTCGTGCTCGCACGCACTACCCCGGATTATTCACGATGCGCGGGCGTCAAAATTGAGAAGGCTTGTTTCATTGGGGCATTGTTCCAAGTTTGTGGTTTCGACAGTTCACCCACGGCGCGAACTGGTGAATCTGCAAAAACTGTCGCCACTTCAGGAGAATCGCCTCAAACATTAAACCAGACGCCTGTCGTCGTGAATAATTCCGGACTACATCAGAACCGACGTGACAGGCAGCAGCAAGAAGCCCTCAGTCATCTTCAGTCATCTCCTGCCATGAAATAGATTGCCCCCTCGATCAAACCGCTCGTTTCAGTTCAGTGGCAAATTGTGGCAGAGTCGATCTGAGTGTAAAACTGTTAACCAAATAGCCAACAGTCGACTTATTGAACGCTCCTGACTTCGCATCGTTTAGAAATGAACTCTGACTTACCGCACACCGATTCGCAGCAAGCCAAGAAGCGTCGCTCAGCCGAGCTGATTGCCGTCGGCGTCTTCGTCGCGTTCAATTTGCTGGCTCCTTTTATTGTCGGCGAGATGTATCCGATCACCGTTTCACCGATGTTTTGCGACCAACCCAGTCAGTATTGCACTTATGAGTTAACCGACGAAAACGGAACCGCACTGGACCTTGAGCCTTTTGGCTTGCATCTCGTTTACGACGGAAACCCGCCTGGACTCGGCATGGGTATCGAAGCCAAACCACGAATGCACTCCTTCGGTGAAGTTCCAGGAATCGATCAGGTCGTTGAACACGTTCGCTCCGTCGCTACGAATTCAAACATGAAACACAATTACGTGTTGATCCGCCAAACCGTTGTTTGCTGCAACGGAACTTGCCCCGAAAGCGTTACTCGCACAGCCGAGGTCCATTTTTCTGAACGAGCGGCAAAGTGAATCGGATAAGTAACTTTTGCGATTGGCTAACTGCCGAATCAAATCCTCGTTTCGGGCAATATGCCACATGGCTGCTGTTGCTTTTCGCGGTAATTGTGGCGTGCACTCCGATCGAGTTCGACACAGGCCCAAAACGTGAGGTTCCTGCGACCTCTTTCGCGTGGCTGCCGGCGTCACTGTTGGCTAGCCCCACCTTCTTCACGGGTGTTCGCGTCGTGTTGTTGGTCAGCGCCGCACTTTGGGCGGCTCGCGTTGCGATTCCCTATTCCTGTTGGACTACCGTTGTGGCGTTCACGTTGATGTGGTCGCTCCGCATGGAGAACCTGACCAATGGGGCACACATCTTTAACGTGACGAATTGGCTGTTGATCATTCACGCGATGTGGTTCCACTTTCGACACCGTGAAATTCGCAGCGCGGTCGCTGAGTCCAGATTCTGGAACGCCCGCATCTACCCAAGGTGGGTTTTCTGGTTATGCATTTTTTATCTGGGTTGGTTTCATTCGCTTGCCGGATTCACAAAAATTGCCACCAGTGGATTCGGCTGGGGTAACGGAGTCTCTCTACAGCTTTGGACAGAACTATTTGGCTGGGAACCTTCACCGTTCGGCAAGGTCCTGCTCTGGGACGTGCGACTAACGGCCCTGATGCAAACGGGAGCACTGGTGATCGAGTGCTTCAGCATCGTTTGCATTTTCAACCGCTGGTTTCGCTATGCAATCGGTTTCGCGCTGTTTGGATTCTATCTGGGAGTGCTGACAACGTTTATCGATTTCGGATTTCACTTTAATGCCATCCTGGTCGCGTGGTTCCTGCTGCCAGTGGATCAATTGTTGGGCCTGAATTTTGACTCCGAAAAAGCGTCTCTTTGTGACGCCGCTTAAAACCTGACGCCGCTTCAGGACAATCCCCTAAAAGGGCAACCTGACGCCTGACGTCGTGAACAATTCCGGTTCAGTACCTATACTGTTTTGCAACCCGCGAACCGTCAACATCGTCGGTCGCCTACCAATTTTGAGGACATCAAAATGAATCGCTTAATTTCTATCTGCCCAACTCACGGTCTTGGTGAAAGCCTAAAAGTACTTTTTGCAGTCGCGATTACGGCAACTTTTTTGCTGGTCACGCAGACCGCATCAGCTCAACTCCCGACTCCGGGACCAGAACTTGAGATCTTCAAAAAAGACGTTGGAGAATGGGATTGCGAGATCAAGTTTTGGGCAGATCCAACGGCCGAGCCGGAAATCACAAAAGGGACGGAAACATCGAGGATGCTTGGTGGATTCTGGATGCTGGTTGATTTCGAAGGCAAGATGAACGGTATGGACTTTAAGGGACACGGAACTTACGGATACGACGCCGAAAAGAAACAGTATGTCGGCTCGTGGATCGACTCACTGAGCCCATCCATCATGCAAATGACGGGCAGCTACGACAAGGAAACCGAAACCATCACTTACACTGGCGAAGCTCCAGGAATGGATGGCACGATGCTGACCCACACGCTGGCGACTTGCTACAAAGGAGACAAACGCGTCATGAGCATGCACGTGAATCCCAAGGATGGTGAAAAGTTCAAAGTGATGGAAATTACTTACTCAAAGAAGAAGTAAACCAGGTTGATTTCGGCAGCGAAGTTTTTGTCTTCGCTGCAAATCACTTCAAGTTTCGTTGCCTTTCTTTCTGAGCCCGGATTATTCACGATGCGTGGGCGTCGACATGGAGAAAGCTTATTGATTAGGGTATTGTTCCAGGTTTGTGGTTTCGACAGGTCACCCAGGACGTGAAACTGACGAATTTGCAAAACTTGCCTCCGCGTCCGGAGAATTGCTTCAAAGGTCATACCAGACGCCTGTCGTCGTGAATAATTCCGGCTGAGAAACCAAGATGCGATTCGTGTTCACCTTCGCCATTTCCTTACTGTTTCAAAACGCGATCTTCGCGCAGACCAATACAGCAAACATGAGTCAGCTCGACGAAAGAATCAGGGCACTCGTAACGCCTTACGTTGAAGCAAATATCCTTCGCTCTGTTGCGATTGGAGTGATTGATGGCGACAAAGAGCTCGTGATCGGGATTGGCGAAATCAGTGACGTCAACAAGTCCAGCCCCGACAGAGATACCGTTTTTGAGATCGGATCAATCAGCAAAGTCTTCACTGGAATCCTGTTAGCCGACGCGATCGAACGAACAGTTGTGACCGCTGATCTGGACGTATCGAAACTTCTGCCCAAAAGCGTCAAGATGCCGACATGGCTCAAGGACCCTTCTGCGAAAGCGACACTGACTCATCTTTCGACTCACGTTTCCGGGCTGCCTCGAATGCCGGACAATCTGGATCCTGCTGACGATGAGAATCCGTATGCTGACTATTCCCAGCAGCAATTGTTTGAGTTCCTAAATCGCATCGAACTGCAATCCAAACCCGGAAGCGTCGATGTCTATTCCAATCTTGGTGCCGGACTGCTGGGGCATTTGATCGCGAAAGAGCAGGATAGCGACTACGGATCATTGTTGGCGGACAGGATTACGGGGCCGTTATCGATGGGGGACACTTCGCTTACGTTTTCCGATTCGCAGCAGAAACGACTCGCGCCCGGACACGACGTGTCGCTTGACCAGGTGCCCAATTGGGACTTCACGACTTTGGCAGGAGCGGGCGGGATTCGCAGCACTATCGGCGACATGCTGAAGTTCGCCAGAGCCAATCTTTCGCCGCCTGACAATTCGACCGGTAAAGCCATTGAGTTGGCATGGCAAGAGCAACGTCCTGCCGTTCAATGGGGTGGAGAGGCCATGGGATTCGGCTGGATGATTCGCAAAAACAAAATCCATTGGCACAATGGCGGCACCGGAGGCTATCACTCGATGTTGCAAATTGACCGAAAAAACAATCGAGCCCTGGTCGTGCTGTGCAATACTTCCGCCGGCAAGATCGACACCCTTTCCAATCAGATCATGGCTTTAATGGCAGGAAAAAAACTGAGACTACAGCGGAAACCCAAGAAACGCCCCATTCGTAAAACAGTGCAAGTCAGCGATGAGCTTCGAGCGAAATACATCGGCAGGTATCAGTTTACTCCCGACGTTTTCATCAACATTGCTACCACCCGTTCGAACTCGAAACAACTGACGGTTCAACTGACTGGACAGGATCCGCTTCGAATTTTTCCAGCGAGTGAAACGACGTGGTTTTTGAAAGCCGTTAAAGCGGAGATCGAATTCAACGTTGACGAAAATGGAAAGTGTGAATCGCTAACGCTGGTGCAAAATGGTCGCCAGAAAGCCAAACGGGTTCAGGAGTGAGCTTTTTTCCTCAGAAGCATTTTGTCATCATCTTGTTAATTCAACGCACGATCTATCCGTGTGCCCGACCAAAACCGAGGTTGCGAACGTGCTCTCATGGCACCGATAGATCGCAATTCGCTGCAGCGCATTCTCGAACATGAAGCTCTACCGGCCAATTGGACTGAATGAATTACGCCTCATCTACGAGACCGGGATGGTTGATTTTCCACCGCGCCTCCCGCATCAGCCGATATTCTATCCGGTACTGAATCTCCCCTATGCGGAAGCAATCTCCCGAAACTGGAATACGAAAGAAGATCCGTTCGCTGGATACGTTACGGAATTTGAAATTGACGACGAATACGTGTCACAATATGAACCACAATGTGTAGGCGATCGAAATGATCTGGAATTGTGGGTGCCTGCGGAGAAGCTTACCGAATTCAACAGCTTCATTCTTCGTCCAATAAATGTTCCAAACGCTTTTTTTGGCGACAAATTCGTTGGTGACATTCCCACAAAGTTCATGCTTGCCAATCGCACAGCCAATGAGCAGTTAAAACTCCTTTCGGATCTACTCGACTACAGCACAATGGATTTTCACTGTGAAATATCTGCAAACCATCAGGCTGTGTTTCTAAATTTTGCCTTTTGGTTGACCGCAACTGCCGAAATGACAGAAATCCCCGACAAACGAAAATATGTTGTTCTCAATGCAATACGCAGTATTTGGGAACGGAGAGCGTCTCATGTCTTGCTGCCCACCGTCGGCAAACTTGCAACATAAAAAGAAAGTGTTTGACTTCGCGTTTGCAACGCACGATCTCTGTCCGTGTGCCCGACCAAGATTCAAATTACGAACGGGCACTCGCGGCATACCGATAGATTGCAATTCGTTTATCCGAAAACCAATCCGGCCAGGCAGGATGCGATTGGAATCCTATGCATCAAACTGTGCGAGAAATTCCTTAACGGCCTGCCAGTAGTCTTTACTGTCGTCGAACTTCGCCCAGAGTGCTCGGGAGCCATGGTTTCCGCTGGTCGTCGGAACAAACTTGACTTTCGTTTCACCTGGAATCGTTTCAAAGATCGATTTCCAATTTGCGTATTCGTTTTTCGCAGAGGTGATGAAAACAGGATCGGCAATACTTTTTGCGGACTCGGAAATCCACTTTTTCGATTTGCCGAATCGAGCGAAATATTCTCCCGGGGCGAAAGCAAGAACGCCGTCGACAAGGTCAGGGTTCTCGCCAGCGATTCGCAACGCCAACGCCGAACTGTAACTGCTACCCCAGAGAATCACTTTTCCAGTCGCGTAGTCCTGCTTGGCCAAATTCAGCGCCGCGATCATATCCTGTTCGGCGGCAACGAAGCCCGTATCTTTCTTGGCAACCGTCGCACGTTTTACCGTTTCGTTGGCGACATCATTGACGGCTCCACCAGACCGCTGGTCGATCGCCATGCAATTAAAACCAAGCTTGTTCAACTGAGGCGCGATCTCACGATACTCGCCTCGCGACCAACCCGCTTGATGACACAGCACAATGAATGGCTTCGATTTATCGTCGTGCATCCAGTAAAGATCTGCTGTGATCTGCAATCCGTCGGAAGAATCAAAACTGATTTCTTTCCAGGCCAGTTCGTCAGCGACCGCCTTGGCGTCCGCAGCCTGATTACTTTCCGTTTGTTGAGCGGAAGCAACCGAGACGATGGTCAACAGAAAGACACATAAAATCATTCGAAGCGTTATCGTTGCGTTCATGGCGGTTCACAAGAAAGGATATCTGGATTAGGTCGTAGACGTATCGTAGCGGAATCGAAGAGACGGGTGTTGCAACACTCGGCCAGAGTGAACGGGCTCACCAATTTGGGACAAAACAAGTTGGGCGGCAAGATTCCCTTCCATTCCAGCCTGTTGACTCAGTCCAAATCGAGTTTTCATGCCAGCCGTTTGGGCGATAGCTTCGGTTAACCATGCTTCAACCGGGGCTATCGTCCAAACGGCTCATTAGTTCAACAAGCCGGTTCGCGTTCGGTCAATCTTCGATGGCTGAAGAATCGATCGTCAGCCCAAGCTTTTTCAGCCCCTTGCCATGTGCTCCTGAAAATTCGTTCGGAAACGGAGTCTCCCAGCCTTTCGCTTCGTGCCAGATGAAACGATTCAAGTTGGCTTCATCCTTTTCAGTCTTCATTCCTGTGCGTTCGATCGGAACCGTCGCCAAAATGCGACGCCACTTCTTCTCCAGGGATGATTGATCCGATTTCGGCTTTGCGACTTCGTTAAGTTCAACAGAAACCGGGATCGCTTTGTATGGCTCAGCATTGGAAGCCTTTACCGTAAAACAGTCGCGCATCAGCGGCATCGATGCGTCTTGTTGGTTTAACGGCGGCAGCCCGAACATGTGTAACATCGTTCGCAGCACGGAGGTCTGATTGTAGAAACTGTGATTCACACCGGACTTTGAAAAGGGGCTGACCACCAAACAAAGACTACGGTGACCGTCGATGTGATCGAAGCCATTTTGCGGATCGTCCTCGTTGATAAAGATCGCGGTCTCGGGCCAAAATTTTGAATTGGAAACCGCCTCGACAAGGCGACCTATCGCCAGATCATTGTCGGCCATATGAGCACGTCCCGTGACTCCTCCGCCGAGGTGATCCTGTGGCAAATAGATCAGAGTCAAATTCGGCAAATTTCCTTTCGCCTCGAATTCGCGAAACTCTTTCATGAAACGATCCATTCGCAACCCGTCGGGAATCAACATGTTCCAACCCGGGTAGTCTGGACACGAATAATTTCGAACTCGTTCCACACCAATGTTGTGTTCGAACTTGATCGGCTCGCCGGCTTTCCACGCCCTGTAAACTTCCTGGTATTTGAATCCGGCTGGAGGTTTCGAGTAGTTGAATTCACCGTAGTTTCGGAACGATAAACCCGCATCCAAAAACCGATCCCAAAGAAAACCGCTCGACGAATAAGTGATTGGATCGTCGCCGAAAGTGTAGCTGCGAGCGAAACCACCGAAGGCACGTTCCAGATAGGGCGTCACGTTTCCTTCGGTCGCCCATGAGTGACCGTCCGCAGAGAGGACTCCGTTACAGTAGTAGTTATCAAGCAACCCGAATCGTTTCGCCAGGGCGTGATGATTGGGCGTGATCTCTTCCGGAAAAACGCACAACGATGGTTCACTGCGGGCCTCCTTCACATCGCCGAACACTTGATCAAACGTTCGATTTTCCTTGATCACATAGATCACATGCTTGATCGTACTTGGTTGGCCCAATTTTTCAGGAACAGGAATCGCCGTCGCGGAACCAGCATTTGGCGACGCCATGGAACGAAGAATCTGGGGAAAATGGCCGTTCTCAAAAACGGTGTCCGTCCACTTCTTCAGCTGATCTGCATCCGCAACCTGTGCCAATGAAACTTGCTGGACAGTCCCTCTGTGATCATGCGAGTTGCGTCCTTTGGCTTCGTCTCGGCGGATTGATCGAGCGCCGACGCCTTTGATGTTTGCGATGAACAGATTGTCTTCGTTGCAACAGACGTTGACCGGGTACCAACCGGTCGGGATCAAGCCCAACAAGGCCGGACTGGCATCGGCGTTGTGCTGAAAGACTGCGACCGCGTTATTGCCAGCCAAAGCGACGAAGAAATACTTGCCATCGGGCGAAGAGACTGCACCATTGGGCATTGAACCGAAAGGAAGCCGCTTCGACGGTTTAACATTCAGGTTGACAACTGAAAAATCAGCGACATCGATTAAGCTCACCGCATCCTCGTTTGTGTTGCAAACGAAGACTTGTTCTCCGAGAGTCCCAATCGAAGACGGATGCCGACCGACATCAATGGTATCGACCAGCTCATGCGAACTGGCATCGATCACGGAAACCGTTCCGGTGCTGGCGATCCCACGCTTGTCGACGACGACCTTCGTTTCAGCAGAAGGAGCGGTCCTATCCGCTTCTGTTGACAGTCGACCTCCTATATTGCTGACGAAGATTCGACCGCCCTGCACAGCCACGTCGAAAGGTGCGACTCCGACGGCTTCGTTTTTAACAAGCTCGCCCGTCTCAATACTCACAATCGCGAGCGTATTTTTCTTCGACAGGCAAACGTAAAGAAATTTTTCATCGGCCGAGAGCTCGATTCCGCACGGAAACGATTCCTTAGGTAAATCAATCGATCTTTGCAACCGATAGGACGGCTGGGACTTGGCTTTTGCATCATTGGAAAAAACATGAACCGATGCTTTTGCGTTGGACATCAGAACTCGACCATCGGCGGCCGCCACGATGCCTGTCAGCGACGAGTTTCCCGGGCTGTCGACCGTTTGCAGCAGCTTCATCGATTTGGCGTCGAGAACTCTAAGCGCTTTCCAGTCTTTGACGAAAAGCAGCTTACCATCGAGCGATAATGCCAGATCGTTGGGACGTCCATAGAGCTCGGTCGAAATTCCGGCTGGCGTCAGCAGTCGCCCGGTTGGCAAACGACTGGCCGAGACGGCGTCTGTCGACGGTTTTTCATCCGTCGATTCCTGTGCAGAAGCGATCTGCAGCTGAAGCATTCCCAAAACAAACAGACAGCAGGCAACGATCGCGGACCGGGAACTCATAGTATTGCATTTCATCAATGGCTGAAGGAATTCAGCACTTGATGATGAAGCATGCCTACCGTGATTGCAAGCGACGGTCTGCATCACTAATTGTAGCGCCAATTGCAACAACGACTACAAACTTCTTACCCAGGACCGTTGAGCGCAGGAAAGTCAAAATCTTCGACAGGCTTCACGCCGGCACCGGCAGCTGGTTCGACTTCCAGAATCGACCTCAATCCGCTGCTCTCCGGTTTTGGAACATAGGTATCCTGTAAACGTCGGCGAGTTGTTACGGGAGTCGGCGTTGCAGGAAGTCGTGACGGAGCCACATCGGAATCCGCAGCTGGAGGCTCAGGAGTTCCGAATTGAACCATGGCCTTGTTCTTCTTGCCTTTGCGGTCAAATTCGAATTCGACTCGATCTCCACCACGCATTGCGTCAGCGATTGCCTCGAACTCAGTTAGGGACATCAATTCGGCACCGCCGATCGCGACGATTCGGTCTCCGCGCTGCACACCTTCAGCGGCAGCGTTGCCTCCTCGAGCCACATCGGTGACCACAAACGAATCAGCCACCTTTCGGACGATCATGCCGAACCCTATTGTTTTCACCGAGGAAGGCTCGGCCGGAAGCTGATCGGTGAGCTTGGAATTAACGCCATTTCCTATCGCTGGAGTTGGAGCCTTACGTCTTTGTCTTTCGACATCTTCTCTGGTAGCCGGCGTCGGCCTTTTGCCAGTTTTGCCAGTTTGCGGACTCTTCGCAAGAGTCGGCTTTTTTGCCGTCGTTTTCGGTTTCTTCGCTGCCGGTTCGGCATCGCCAAACAGCGGTGGAATGAGCGGCTTTCCGTCGTTCAAATCATCACGAAGCCGCTGAATCAGTTTGCCTCGCGGGCGAAAAATCTGTGGCGCAGCATCCGCTTCCTGCTGCGGAAGGGCAGGCAACAGTACGAGGCTGGCAAATAGAACGATGATGGATGATTGGAAAGTTTTCATCGACGTATCCTTGTGGGCGAGAATTGGAACGTGCCTCAAACCCTACAGGCGAATCCTGCGGTTACCTACGGCACATTCCGTAGGAGTGTTCTTCGTCGTGTTGTTTGGTTTTATTCAAAAACCGGGAACTTCCGGTCCAAGTTTCAAAAGATGGCAGATTGGGACTAACCGTTCCAAGCGGCATTCCGGTGTTAAACTGTATCGCTTGGTCGGATAGGATCAAGCAGCATGCACTTATCCTTCGTTTTTCAACCCAAAAACTGTTTCCACCCGGATTATTCACGATGCGAGGGCGTCAAAATTGAGAAGGCTTGTTTGATTGGGGCATTGTCCAAGTTTGTGGTTTCGACAGTTCACCAACGATGTGCATTTGTGAATCTGCAAAAACTGTCGCCACTTCAGGAGAATTGCCTCAAACATCAAACCAGACGCCTGTCGTCGTTAGTAATTCCGGTTCCATTTTTCCGCCCTGAACGCTCTCAGTTGGTGAAACAAATCAAACCTGTCTTTGACTTCTT
This sequence comes from uncultured Pirellulaceae bacterium, assembly GCA_964479855.1. Lineage (GTDB taxonomy): Bacteria > Planctomycetota > Planctomycetia > Pirellulales > Pirellulaceae > Mariniblastus. The sequence goes on along the minus strand of CAYZPA010000004.1, from coordinate 56,843 downwards.
TCTGGGTTGTCGATTTTAACTAGAATTTACCGCTCTGAAATTTCCTCAGATTCCTTCATACAACTGAACTCCAACCACCGTTTTCACGGACTGACTCCATGCAAATCAAGCCCGCAGATTCTTGCCAATTCGATATCCTGTCACTCGGCGAAGTAATGGTCCGACTCGACCCCGGTGAAGGACGCGTTCGCACCGCTCGCCGATTTGAAGTCTGGGAAGGTGGCGGAGAATACAACGTTGCTCGTGGCCTTCGAAGATGTTTTGGCCAGAGAGCCGCTTTGGTGTCTGCGTTTGCGGACAACGAAGTCGGGCGACTGCTGGAGAATCTGATTCTCACTGGTGGAGTCAACATGGACTACGTTAAGTGGATGGATTTTGACGGCGTCGGGCGGGCGACTCGCAATGGTCTGAATTTCACGGAACGAGGATTCGGAATCCGAGCCGCATTGGGCACGAGTGATCGAGGCTACACGGCGGCATCGCAACTGAAGAAAGGCGATATCGACTGGGATCATATTTTCGGAAAACTCGGAGTCCGCTGGTTCCACACCGGCGGTATCTACGCCGCACTTTCGGATACGACGCCCGAAGTCATCGCCGAAGCCCTACAGTCTGCTCAGAAACACGGCACGATTACGTCTTACGATTTGAACTTTCGCAGTTCGCTGTGGAAAGACTTTGGCGGAAAAGAAGAATGTCAAAAAGTAAACCGGGAATTGGCTCCTTACGTTGACGTGATGATCGGGAATGAAGAAGACTTTACTGCTTGCCTTGGCCTTCACGTCGAAGGGCTTGGCGATCAAATGAAGGAGCTTCCGATTGAAGGGTACAGGAAAATGATCGCTCAGGCGACCAGCCAGTTCCCGAACTTCAAAGCGATCGCGACCACGCTGCGAACCGTCCACACGGCAACCATCAATGACTGGGGCGCGCTGTGTTGGAGCGACGGCACACTCAATGAAGCGACTCATCGTGAAAGATTGGAAATTTTTGACCGGGTCGGTGGTGGAGACAGCTTTGCGAGCGGTCTTATTTATGGTTTCCTTACCACGGGAGACGCCAAACAGGCCGTAGAATATGGTGCCGCCCACGGAGCTTTGGCGATGACGACGGCGGGCGACACAACCATGGCGACTGTTTCTGAAGTCGAAGCATTAATTGCTGGCAACAGCGCCCGAGTAAAAAGATAGGAATGCGATGAAACGATACCAGGGTTTTCTGCGTGACACATGGTGGGTGTGGGCTCTGTTCATTCTGATCAGTAGTGCGGTTGGCATCTTCATGCCCATCACCTTCATCGCGATTCCAATCAGCGTGGTGTCGTTCATCTATTTCGGCCTGATGCGGTATGACGCCGATGGCAATCCAAAGACTGGGGATTGAACGGGGCAGAAAATAATTCAATTCCTGCCAAGATCAGGGGATGAACGTCGAATCCAATTCAACGATAGCAGATCGGTTATCATGAAAGCAACTTGGACGTTCGATCATGTCAATTCACGCAGGTCACCCTGAACCCATGCCGAATCCTTCGGACTCACATCACTTTGATTCGCAGTACGAGCCACCTGAAACAGGCCCGCTAACCAAGCCGTTGCTGAGATTCATGGTTTGGGTGGATGGAGTTGGCGGGTTTCTTGTTTGTGCTGACACCGTCAACACGATCGGACAATCCATTCAGCAAAACGATGTCAGCATTCCGATCTGTGGTGACATCTTTCAGCTGCATGCCAAAATTCAGTCGGTCGAATCTGGCCATTTGCTGCACCCAGTTGGTCCCATTTCGATCGATCAACAGGACGTCATCGAACCGCAATTGCTCACCAGCGACCGAACATTCGAGATGGGTGAATCGGTCTCGCTGCGATACTGCAAACCGCACCCATGGAGTTCCACCGCAGTCATCAGTTTCGAGTCTCGCAACCGAACCTACCCTTGGTCCGATGCGGTCCTGATCGCTGGCGAGACAATCATCCTGGGTTCGAACCCGCAGTCACACATTCGCTGCTCACGCTGGGAACACGAAGTCATCCTGATTCGAAGGGATTGCCAGTGGCACTGTCGATCATTCGCCAATTTCACAATCGATGGGAAGCCCGTAGAAATGGAAGGCGAGCTACATTCTGATTCTCGGGTCGAAGGTCAGGATTTTTCGTTTAGCATCGAAGCACTTCATTAGTTCGTTGGCTTGTTAGCTTGCCCTGAAACTGCATTTTGCGGCGTGAAGCGGTGCGATACTCAGCAAAGTTCTTCGGTCCAATGCGTTTGCCCCTGCAGCAGGCTACAATGGAGCGGTCCGTTTTCACTTCCTCAGTCACTTGCCCCAACTGAAGCAACTGAATGAAGTTCTCTTACCCCAGTGGAGCCAAACCGCTCCAGGGATACACCATCAAACGCGGAATCGGCATCGGCGGATTCGGCGAGGTGTATTTTGCGCTCAATGACGCCGGGAAAGAGGTCGCGTTAAAAAAGATTCAGCGCAACATGGACATCGAGCTTCGCGGCGTTCGCCAGTGCCTGAACATTCGCCATGTGAACCTGATTTCGCTGTGGGACATTCGCACCAGTAAATCGAACGAAAGCTGGGTCGTCATGGAATATGTTCCCGGCCCCAGCCTACGGGACATCCTTGACGACCATCCTCGCGGCCTGCCGATCCCGCTGCTCAAATTGTGGTTCACCTCCATCGCCTCAGGCGTCGCCTACTTGCATCATCGCGGAATCGTACACAGAGACCTAAAGCCTGCGAATGTTTTCCGTGACGACGATGCTCACGTCATCAAGATTGGAGACTACGGTCTTTCCAAGTTCATTTCCTGCAATCACCAGTCGGGCCAGACGGGAACGGTGGGGACCGTTCACTACATGGCACCGGAAATTTCAAAAGGTGACTACGGAAAAGAAGTCGACATCTATGCTCTGGGAATCATCCTCTATGAGCTACTCACTGGCGATGTCCCTTTCGATGGCGAGACGTCTCAAGAAATTATGTACAAGCACCTTCTGGACGCTCCCGACATGAGCGCCGTTCCGGAAGATTATCGCACCGTCGTAAGAGGATGTCTGACGAAAGAACCCGGAACCCGGTACTCAAACGTCTCCGCTTTGATGGCAGCGATGCCGTGGGAAGAATTTTCCGGCGAACGACAGAAACTGCTGTCCTTGCATTCGGTCGGCGTCTTTCCCAAGCCAGAATTCTCGGCCGACACCTCCGTGAACCTTCCGACAGAAAGCGTCACGGCAGGTGCTCGCATTGAGCCAATTCTGATCAGCAATGAAGACGCGAAAACGCAAATGCCAGAAATCGTTTTTGGCGCGCTCTCTGACTACGAACCCTCGATCAACGAAAAAGAACAGGATCGCAAACGGCAACTAAGAAAGACGACTCCGCCTCGGAATATCGACGGCGACGAATCGGGCGGCTTGGCAGTTTCAAAACCAGACAATCCCGAACTTGCGGAAATCGAATCCCCGAAAATCGAATCACCCAAGCCGGAAAAGAAACTCGCCAAACGAACGACCGTCGTTGGCATCGAGCCCGTACACATTTTGCCTACGGAATTCGAAAGTGGATCGCTCGCTCCGATCGAGAATCCAGGCAGAGATTTGCGTCCCAAAAAAGGGCTTCGATTTTCGCAGCGTAAAAGGATCTTCGCCAAGAAGGTTGCTCGCAAGTGCGATTCTCTTTCGCAAAAAATGGCGAGCAATCCTGTAGCGACTCCCGCACGACTAGCGATGTTGATGTTCGCGACCTGGCTGGTCATTTCGGCTCCTGTTCTGCTACCGTCGATCGCCATTGTTTTGGGAATCGCTTACGCTTCGTGGTACCTCATGAGATTTTGGGCTGGCGAGTCCGAGATCGAAAGGGAGCAGCGCAAGTCCTTCAAATCGAGCATCCGAAACAGGAAGCTACGCGACTGGATCGAGTCGCAACCGGGCTCCGATCGAGCTGTTGAATTTTTAGGTGCAGCAATTTTGGGAATCGTTTCGTGCACTGTCCTGAGCTTTGCGGGATTTGCGATTTACGAATCTCAGACCCTACCTGTGATTTCAGGCTGGGCTTTCTACGCATGGATGTGCGTGGCGTCGGTCGTGACGAGCATTGGAATTCTTTCTGTGGCCAAGTTCCGGGAAAATGATTCTGGGGGAGACGCTCCGTTTGGCAGATTCGTTTCCGCAGGAATTGGGCTGCTGGGCGGGATCGTTGCTATCGCGTCGGCCAACACATTCCACGTCGATTTAACCCACGCCAGTTTCGTTCAATACTCTGGTGAATCGCTCGTCAGAACTTCGCCTTTACCACTGATCCCGTCCTACTTGATTCTCTTCGCGACACTATTTGGAGTGATTCGCTGGTGGCGTCAGGCTGACCCGATACGCAATTCACGACTGAGCTTATGGAATGTTGGACTTTGCTTTGTATGGGCAGCGGGTTTGAGCCAAATTCTTAACCTGCCGTTGATTGGCAACTGCCTTTTTGCGGTCGTGGTTTCAGTTTCAGTACAAATCGCTGCACCATGGCTCAGCCCACAAAAACGGAACCGGCTCTGTGGTCCGGAAGGAAAATCTGACAAAGTCGGTAACTCGTTCTAACGTTTGACAACGTTCGGCCTTAAAATAGTGGTTCGTCAAAGCTGAATTGGCCAGTCGAATCACTGGAACCTCGTGAACAAGGTTCCTATCAACCGATTTATCGTTTCTTTCCCGAACTATCATTTGATGATTTCGTTTTCCACTCTGACAATCATCGCAGCGATGACCATGACCAGCCCGGTCGTCGCGCAGACGCCGCCGACGCCTGTTGATTCGGAATTGCCAGCATGGACGACATCCGCTGGAACCGTGGACAAGCCTCAGATCACGGATGATGGAGAACTATTCGTCGTCCAAACGAGCGATTTTTCCATCCATCGTGATGCAACCAAGGCACTCTATCCGGCCGCCCGCAAAGCCATCAAAACGTGGGCCTTGAATCATTTCGGATCAGACGAACTCGGGCTCGAATTGACCGATGATACGATCGAAGAAGAGTTTGTTTTTCAAAAACGAAAGCGCGTCCACACCTTTCAGGAAGTTCACAACGAGGACGATGCCAAGCGTCTTGGTCAAAAATATGAACTCTACTATCGAGGCTACATTCACATTTGTGTTTCGCCCGAGCTTCATGATCGTCTGTTCGGAATATTGGAACAGGATCGAATCAAAAGCCGGTTAGTTACGGCGATGACCACAGGAATTGCGGTGCTGGGGCTGTTGAGCGTTGCGTGGTGCTACTTGCGTGGCATGCAGTTGACACGTGGACTGTATCGGGGCCGCCTTCGATGGATTGCGGCGGCATTGTTAGTGCTGCTGGCGACGTTTTGCTACCTGGTTCACAGAACTCTGTAACCGGTTCAGCGGACTGAAGGCATGACGTTACAATGCGACGCAATTGAGTGATGCTTTTTGGTGTCAATTCATTTTTCTATTGGTACATTCCTAAATCCTATAAAGCAGATCCCATGAATCGTCGCAACTTTCTCAAATGCTCTTCTTCCTGTGGCGCTTTCATGTTCGGACTGTCCCAGTTCGCCCCCATCGCGTTTCGTTCGATGCTAACCGGCGTTTCCCAAGATCGCGAAATTGTTGCGACTGAGAAATGGGGACGGATTGAAAAAATTGAGGAAGGCGCATGGGCCGTCATCTCAACACCTTTCTCAAAAGACGGCGATTTCACAACGGTCTGTAATGGCGGCATCATTGCGGGCGACAAAGGCGTTCTTGCGATCGAATCTTTCATGACACCCAAAGGTGCAACATGGCTCGCGAAGGCCGCGAATGAAATGACGGGTCGCTGGCCAACCGATGTCGTTTCGACTCACTTCCATGGTGATCACACGGCAGGCCACAGCGGATATTTCGTCGATGGACATGCTCCGAACATTTGGCTTACCGATGCGACTGCCAAAGCAGCGGAGGCTTCTTTTGAACAACGAGGCATGCAAGACAACGCCTTCAAAAATCTGAACAAGGTCGACGCAAAAAATGGATACGAGCTGGATCTTGGAAATCGCAAAGTGAACATCAAGCCGCATTCCGGTCACACTTCCAGCGACGTCACAATCGAATTGGTCGACCCCAAGGTCATCTGGACAGGTGACTTGTTCTTCAATCGCATGTTCCCAAACTATGGCGACGCGATCCCAAGCAAGCTGTCGACTTATGTTGAAGAAATCAAACAGGCGAAAGAAACGACGGTCATCCCTGGCCACGGTCCGGTAGCTGACACTGACGCGATCAATAAATACAGCGACTTTCTGGCGTGGATCGAAGCATGGTCAAAGGATTCCATCCAAAAGAAAGAATCCATCGACGACGCAACCGCAGACTTCAAGCTCCCAAAGGAATTTGCGGACTGGATTGTCTGGTCCCCCGACAACGCGAAGAAAGCATGGTCGGCATGGAACAGGGAATTGAACGCGGAAAAGAAAAAGAAAGCAGCTTCCGACGCCGCTAAATAGGCGGCACCTTCGCTACTTCGAATGCGACCAGTTCGCCGTCGTCAACGTCGCCGAGAGCGTTTTCGAAAACCATTGTTTGCCGTTACGGATCTGGACCTGATTCAGTTGGTCTTCATTGAATTCCAGAAACAGTCGGTTCTCAATTTGCCACTCCGTTCCCGCCGAAGCATCAATCTCAAAATAGAGCCACGCCTGCTTGATCTTGACCTCAGAACCCACCCAACGAATTTCAGCTGGCTTGGGCTCGGGCTCGGCTGCCGAATCTTCCTTGCCAGCGGTTCCTGTTTCCGTTCCCTCAGCTTTTTCGTCAGAAGCAACAGCAGGCAAGAATCTGAATTTGGAGGCGACATATTTCTTCATCAACAAATTCAAATTGGCTTCCGGTTCTGAATCAACATTGACAGCCTTACCCTCGATTTTTGAAACCGCCTTTTGCAGATCTTCTGGCCACACACAGAGCGCAACCTGAAAAGTCTGGCGTGTCGAGTTGTACTCGACTTCGGCTCGAGTCACATGGTAGGGGTGCAGCGTAACCGCCGCGTCTACATTGCTCGCGAAAACGAGCCCGCAAGCCAGCATCGCGATCGCTGCCGTCGCTAGCCATGTCCCTCGAATCAAGGATTCAGTTAGAGATTTGGTCATCAGGCCAATCATTCTTCTTCCTCTTTGTTTTCCGATTCCTCGGCGCCTTCTTCTTTCTCCCCCAAGCCTGCCTTTTGCATGTCGTTTTTGCCTCGGCTGGACTTGAAAATCTCGAATCGGGACTTCGTAATCTTCGGCGGGAAATGATTGTTGCTCAGATCAACATCAGCCGTCTGAAGTTGCGGGTCAAGCGTAATGCTGGAGACCGCCTTTTCAGTGATGATCATCCGTGTCACCTTTTCATTGTCACGAGTCCAAATTTCGGCAGGGACTTCGAATCGTTCAGATGAGCCATCTTCGTAATTTGCGTCAAAGATGATCGGCATGACCAACCCACCCACATTCGCGAAATCGATCAGGTAGAAATTCCTTTTCTCAGAAAGCAACTTCTTCTCTTCATCGTCAAGGCTTTCAAGGAACGACTTGTAAGACTTTCGATCCGCTTCAGTAACATCCAAACGATCGAAGTCGTTATAGAAGTCTTTCAACTCAGGAAAATCTGCTGTGCGTTTTTTAAGATCCGCATTACGCTCCATCGATTTGGTTACCGGTTCCTCATCACGCAGTTCTTTTTGAATCCCTTTTTCGACTTCCGGATCTCCGGTGCTGATATTCAGTTGGCGAACGTTGGTAACGGCAATGTCAACATGATCGGTCGTATAAAACCAGCCACGCCAAAACCAGTCCAGATCGACGCCAGAAGCATCTTCCATCGTACGGAAGAAATCGGCTGGCATTGGACGTTTGAATTTCCAGCGAACCGCGTACTCTTTCAACGCAAAATCAAACAACTCTCGACCCAAAATCGTCTCGCGGAGGACGTTCAAAGCAGTCGCAGGTTTCGCGTAAGCATTCGGTCCGAACTGCAAAATCGATTCGGAGTTCGTCATGATTGGAACCTGATTGCTGCTACGCATGTAGCTAACGATATCGTTCGGCTCACCTCGACGCGATGGATAGTTCTCTTCCCATTCCTGTTCCGCTAGGAATTGCAGGAACGTGTTAAGCCCCTCATCCATCCACGTCCACTGGCGTTCGTCCGTGTTGACGATCATCGGAAAGTAGTTGTGACCGACTTCGTGAATGATGACCGAAATCAAACCGTACTTGGTCCGCTTCGAATAAGTGCCATCCTTTTCGGGACGAGGACCATTGAAACAGATCATGGGATATTCCATTCCGCCGACTGGCCCATTCACCGAAATCGCAACCGGGTAAGGGTAGTCAAACGTATATCGCGAGTAAACTTCCAGCGTGTGGATGATCGCGTGAGTCGAATACTTGCTCCAGAGCGGTTCGCCTTCGTTGGGATAGTAAGACATCGCCATCACAGGCTTCTCGCCCATATTGTGTTGCATCGCATCCCAAATAAATTTACGTGATGAAGCCCACGCAAAGTCTCGAACCTGATCCGCTTTGAAAATCCACGTCTTTGTCTTTTCCTCACGACTGGACTCATTTGCTTTGGCTTCGTCTGGCGTGATGATGAACATTGGCTTTTCAGTCGACGCAGCTTCTTTCAATCGCTCGCGCTGCACTTCGGTAAGCACTTCATCCGCATTGAGCAGAACGCCAGTCGAAGCAACAACGTGATCGGCAGGCGCTGTAATTTGGACAACGTAGTCACCCATCTCCAGAGTGAATTCGCCCGAACCTAAAAACTGCTTGTGCTGCCAACCGGTTGTATCGGTGTAAGCACACAGTCGAGGAAACCACTGGGCGACCTCGTAGATATAGTTTTCGTCTTCTTCGAAGTATTCGCATCCTGAACGACCGCCGACAAACTTGCTGTTGTTGATTTCGTAGTTCCATGCGACTTCGAATTCGAATGTTTCTCCGGTTGCCAAAGGCTTGGGCAAATCGACTCGCATCATCGTTTCGACGACGGTGTGTTTCAGTTTTTCATTCGATTCAACGCTTCTGCAATCGGTGATTTTGAAACCACCATCAAAGACTTCCTTCGCCAACAGGCTTTGCATCGCGGAAACGGGAATGCGATCGAAGGACAGAGTTCCGCGACCGAAACGCCCGGCAGTACGTGCTCGATTGGCGGCCGAATCTGGCGAGTGAATGTTTCCGTCAAGCTGAAGCCACAAATACGTCAACGAATCAGGACTGTTGTTCGTGTAGCTAATTTTTTCGGTACCGTCGAGAGTTTGGTCAGCATCATTGAGCGTGATCGCAATCTCGTAGTCGACTTTCTGTTGCCAATAGAAATGGCCGGGCGCTCCCGAAGCAGTCCGATAGGCTCCCGGCGTCGGCAACACTTCTTCCAACTGCCGAAACTTATCGACTTGATTGAACTTGCCGTTGTCCTTTCGGTCGATTTGAGCGAACCCGCTCGCGCACAGCGAAATCGAGGTCAGAAAAATTGCGATTGCGAAACAGAAGCGATGAATGCGTATCATGTTGAAAATCAAATATCCAGATTTGGTTGAATGTCAGCTCTCAATTAAAGGTTGCAAACCGCAAGGACTCAAGGAAGTTGCGGCCCCAATCACCCATATTGGTCACGATTGTTCGAATCGAGACAGAAGTGCGGCCTTTTTCGCCGGAATTATTCACGACGACAGGCGTCTGGTTTGCCCTTGGACGCAATTCACCTGACGCGGCGACAAGTTTTACAAATTCGTTAATCTCACGTCGCGGGTGAACTGTCGAAGCGATAAACCTCGAACAATACCTGAATGAAACAGGCTTTCTCCATGTCGACGCCAAAGCCTCGTGAATAACCCGCTTGTTCGCCAGAATTACTCCTGCCACGACGGCTTACGTTTTTCCAAAAAAGCGGCCAAACCTTCGCGAGCGTCTTCTGTCGCTCTCGCTTTCGCTGAAACGTCGATCGACTCCCGAAGCTTTTGAACGAGATTCCCCCCGCTAACGTCGTCCAAATGCTGCCGTGTGATCGCCAACGCATCGGGAGATCCGCTCAAGATCGACGAAGCCAGATTTGACGCCGCTTCATCAAGGCCGTCCGAATCAGCCGTTTCAAAAACCAGCCCCATTTGCTGTGCCGAAGCGACATCCAAACGCTGCCCGGACAATAGCAAATGAGCCGCCCTACCGGCTCCGATTCGATGGGCCAGCAACGGCGTCACCATCGCAGCCGTAATTCCACGTTGAGGTTCTGGCAGAGCAAAAAAAGCATTTTCCGCAGCCAACACGAAGTCACACGCCAAAACGATGCCGACGCCACCCGCCAAAACCGGACCTTGCAAACAGGCGACCGAAGGAATCGAAGCGGAATAAATCGAGATCAACAAATCGCAATAGTCTTGCGAGTCCTTCAGCCATTCCTGCGGGCCATCGGCAGAACTGGCTCGCTGTTGCATCTCTGCCAAATCCATGCCGGCACAGAACACCGAACCTTCCGCTTTCAGCACCAACAGACGCGACTCAGAATTCGTCAACGTTGATTTCACCGCTGAACTTAACTGACTTAACAGTTCGCGGCTCAGCGCGTTTCTTTTTTCGCTTCGACAAAGCGTGACGGTAGCGACACCAGATTCAAATTGAGTTTTTACGAGCGACATTGTTTGCGGTTCCCGGAACAAAAGACCGTTCCATCATCGCAATGGATCAACATCGTCGCAAGCTACGTGGGAAGCGGATCCAGCTGATTTTCAATTTCTTCCAACGAGACGCCGAACACAGCTCTGGCGATCGCGTCCAGTTTTGTTCTGTCGCCCTCAAGGCGGATCGTGCGATGAAGATGCGTGTACGACTCATTGGGAGCCAAAGCCAAGGCAGGGCTCACCGTTTCAAGCTCGTAAAATCCGCCAAGTTTTCCGCCAGACTCATTCGGGCCATCGTTGTAGCCATTGATTACATCACCAGCAAAAGGATCATCCTGATACTCCCACAAATTATTCGTGTAACCATGAGGTGCGTGCTCAGGCAGACTGAACTGGGCAACGGTCAGAACACTGCGTTGGCGATCCCAACTTCCCAGCAGCGGCTTCGCTCGCTTTTCAGACAGTCCCAGCTTGCTGCGAAATTCACCATCTCCCAGCAGGAAGATCAGCCCCGATGACTCGTTGACAGCAAGCCGGGACGAATCGAGTTTTCCAAAATAGTCGGCGGTAACAATCGTTCCAAGCTCAGATTCATCACCCTTGCGAAACGGTATAATCAAAGTCGCACCCGGCGAAGGCTTGCTCATGCACAACGACCAAAGCCCAATCAAACCGGTCTCTTTTTGCCATGTCGCCGATCCGGTGTTGGTCAGTTGATTGTGACTCTCATGAGCGACAACGTTGACTCCATCGACTTCGGTTTTCAGGTGACCGGCAACCTGGTCTTTCGAGAGCAATTTAACGGTTCGTCGAACTTCGATGTCGAACGTGTAGCCGCTCATGTTCATCATCGAAGTCGAATTTTTCATCGTGATCGACTGGTCATCTTTTTCGACAACCTCGAAAGGCTCCGAATCGAGAAACTTTGGCGTCCGCCAATGCTCGAAATCCATTGGAACATCTGGATCAAAGAAAACCGAAAACTGGCCTCCTTCAGGCGATATCCAAATACGATCCTCGCCACCATAAAGATTGATTTTTGGGTCGAGCGTCTCGCGCCCGAATGCGTCGTAGTTAATGTAGCCGATGCTGCGGCCATCATCTCCGTTCGCAGAAGTCGTCATCGTTCTGCCTTGAAGTGCAGGGATCACGATCGCACGGCTTCCTTCGCCATTTCCAAGTAAGTGAGTCTGGAAATGCGAAGCGAGAAAATCGGCATCAGCCTTAAACGATTTTTCGGCAGTCATAGATTATTTAAAGGCAAAAGAACGGTGAAGTACCATCGTGGCGGCTTAAGGAGCCTTGGCAGGAAGGGACAGCCAGAAAGTCCCCATAGCCGCAATGATTGTCATCCCGGGCACAATTTGGTCAATGGTAATTTGCCACCAAAGCTGACTTGGCAGGTAAACGCCTCGCGATACGACTTGTCAATTTTATGAGCCGTTTGGGCGTTAGCCCCGGTTGAAGTGTCGTTAACCGCGGCTATCGCCCAAACGCCTAAACGGCTGAAACAAAGATCTCGATTTGGACTAAATCAACAAGCCGGATAGCCATGGAATCAATCGCGTCGTTCACACGTTTTCATCGCCAAGATTCAACCGTCCTTGGGCTCAGGATTCCTGCTTTTCACAATCGCCTCAGACCAGCCATCCATTTGAATAAAGCCAAGAATCTCGTCTTTGGGAATCCCCAACTTCTCTGTCATGAAAATGACAGTCGCACTCTCCTTTTTGATTGGCCCAAGGTCGTCCAGCCTGAACCGAACCACGAATTGATCTCCTGCTTTCACCCGCGAAAGTTTCACCGAAGACAAGTTCTCAACAGGCAAACTTGTGTCGGCCTGCTCCAATTCGCCGTCGGATCTCACCCGACTGTACCGCCATTGCAACGAGCCATTAAGGTGACCGTCAGCAGAAGCAACCAAATCGCACTCGATGATTTCAAACCGTCCTTCGACTTTTCCGTACTGAGTCGCGAACCACAAGCAAGCGGAAACGAGCACCACGGAAAACAGAAGAGATTTCAATCCAAACGACGGCACCCTTGGAAAGACTCGCAATCGCGATTCGGGGTCACCGCTCTTCTTTTTGCCTTGGGCAAAATCGCTCACAGGATCGCTTTTTCAAGACGGTCAAGATTGTCCAACATTTCCTCGAAGTAGTCTCTATCGGAATAGCAATCGATCCGTGAAATTTCGGCGACATCGTCCCATTGTGTTTTAACGACTTCTTTCAGTTCAGGAATTGGCGGCGTGGTCCACAAGAGGACTTTCTTGCGGCCGTCTTCCAATCCTGAACGACGGCGCAATTCGCGGATCTCTTGCTCCGCCTGTTCAGCACCGCGCGATTCCGACCACGCCAGATAGCGATCCGGCAATCCCAACGCTTTCGTCAAATAAAGAATCTCCGGAGTCGACGCCGTCAAAACCACCTTCTCCGCAGAAGCCTTGACCGATTCAAGCTTCGATTCGAGTTCGTCAAACCGTTTCACCAGACCGGCATGACCGTTGTCGAAGGTTTCACTTTCGCCGTAAAGCTCCGTCAGCTTTTTCACGCAGAAGTTTGCCTGCTTGCGAGCCACACTTGGGGACAACCAGGAATGCGCCACCACCCACGCATGAGAATGCTCTCCTTCGGGTCCATGCGAATGCACCAATTGATAATCTGTCGCCTTCACGAACTCTTCCAGCTTTACAGCATCAGTCGTGTTGCAAATTTTGGATTCCTCCAAAGTGACTCGGCTCATCCAATTCGCAAACACCGCCCCGGGACCATTGCAAACAATCAAATCAACATTTTGCAAATCTCGAACCTGATCGCTCGTAGGAGTCCAACTGTGGGGATCGTCTCCTGCTTTCGGTCCGATGTAGACGACCTGCTTCACGGGTCCTGCATTGCTGTTTCCGTCAGCATTGGCTGCACAAATTTGCTTGACGAAACAATAGAGCGGGTAATTCGTAACCGCCACCCGCCCGCGCAAACCAGCATCGGTCGCGTCGTCAGTCAAGCTGGCACGGTTGTCTGGTGTACAACCCGACACCAACAAACCAACCAGAATGAGTAAACCAGTAAAAGCTAAACTGAACCGCTGAGACATCGCTGCACGACCTCGTCCGCATAAAACCAAATCGCTGCCGAAGCCAATGCCACAAGCACCAGCGCCGCCGCGAATACAATTCCCAACTCGGAAACCTGAATCCGAAACATCGTCCCTTTGCTGCATCCCATGCGAAACATGGTTTCCATCTCTCGAGCCCGCAATCGGAGCGACAACATCACAACCAATCCCAAAAGCGCCAGCGTCGCCAAAGCAACAAGGATCGCATTGGCGTCAAAGAACCTTTTCACCTGAAAAACCAACGCCATCAGCTCTTCGATTTCCGTCGCCGGCCGAACAAATTGAGCCACCTCTGCGTCGCCACGATATCGCCCTTCAAGGATCGTCTCGCTTTTTTGGTCAGGAGAAACCGCAATCAGGGAAGTAATGGGAAACTTATTGTCGTCGCCATGAAAATGAAACGAAGACAGGTTCTTGTCAGTGATTTCCGTGAAAGGCAACACCGCCGCACTGGCAACAATCCGATTACCGTCCTGCCCCATCACGAGCCCGCCGTTTTCATCGTCGTGATCAACCGAATCTTCGTCTTCGGAAGCTTCATCATCCGGCGGTTCAAGCTCCTGATGACCATGGCCAAGCCCCTCAATCACCCACGCGGTTTTCAAATCCACAAATATCGCTTTGTCATCCGCGGTCGACGCTGCAGCAAGGACACCGACGACGTTCATCTTCAACGGATACTCGCCCGCCAAATCCAGCACGCTTCCTCGGTCGGTCAACAACTGATCGCCCGGCTTGATCCCCAGCTCCCTTGCAACGGTCGATCCAACGACGCAATCGCCAAGGATCGCCAGCGACTGTCCTGATTCGACTTCAAGACCACGAAACGGAAAGTAATCCAGCGACGTTCCGACGACCGGAAAGCCCTGCGCCGTAAACTTCACATGCAGTGGGATCGGGCTTGCCATTCCACCTTCTCTAATTTTTTTGACTTCGCTGTAAGGCAACGCTTCGGCATCACTTCGCGAAAAGTAAATCGCTTGCAAAGCCAGATCCAGCTGGCTGCCTTTAGGACCAATGACAACCGGAGTCGATTCGGCTCGAGCCACAATCTGCTGACTGAATTGACGCAACAGAATCCCGAGGCACACCGGCAGCACAAGCGTCAGGAAAACGCAGCTCATCAAAATCAGCGATCGACCCTTGTGAAAGAAAATGTACTGGATCGCCAGCCTTAAAGTTCCGCTCATCCGGTCGCTCCCGCGTGGAACGTCGCAAAATCAACCGTGCGATCAAAGCCGCTGACCAAACTCATATCATGAGTCACAACAATCAATGTTTGACCTCTTTCATCCGCTTGATGAAACAGAAGATCCAGCGTTCGCTGCTTGTTTGCAGGATCCAGATTTCCCGTCGGTTCATCCGCCAGAATCAACTTCGGTTCGGCAATCAAAGCGCGACAAATCGCAACGCGTTGTTTCTCGCCTTGCGAAAGCTTCTGCGGAAATCGATCAAGCTTGTCACCGATCCCCATCCCTTCTGCCAGTTCCAAAATCCGATCCCGACTGGCCATCGTTTCCTTCTTTGATGCGAGTGACTGATTGATCAAAAAGGGCAGGGCAATGTTGTCTGCGACTTTCAAATAGTCCAACAACTCAAACTGCTGAAACACAAAACCGATCCGCGAACTGCGAAAGTCCCGTCGTTGGTTTTCAGTCAAAGAAGCAAGGTCGATTCCGTCCACAACAATGGTCCCGGCGGTTAGTTTGTTTACCGCTCCAAGGGTTTCAATCCCTGATAACAGATTCAGCAAGGTCGTTTTGCCGCTTCCGCTTGGGCCGATAACCGCCAGTTTTTCCCCGTCAGCGACGTTCAGTTCGTCAATCTGCAGCCTGAACGCCGAACCCGGGTAGCTGAATTGAAGGTTGGCAATCGAGATCATCAGGAAGTCGTCGTTTTCAATTCAGGGTGCCAAAACACAAGAGAACATCGAAACATCGAAGCCGATTATAAGCCCGGATTATTTACGATGCGTGGGCGTCGACATGAAGAAAGCTTGTTTCATTGGGTTATTGTTCCAGGTTTGTCGTTTCGGCAGGTCACCCAAGACGTAAAACTGACGAATTTGCAAAACTTGCCTCCGCGTCGAGAGAATCACTTCAAAGGGCAAACTTTACGCCTGTCGTCGTGAATAATTCCGGATAAGCTCATGGCTCATTAACTTCGATAACTGAACGCCAGTTGGGCTGTTTTGAGGAATTAAGGTTGGCGTTGCACTAGTGCGCGTGTACTGTATCGGACAGATCGAGCGATTTTCGTTCACTCTTTTCATCCTGGTTTGCAGAACATGAAGCGGACAGACAGTCCACTTGCAAATCGCACGGCAGCGTTCTTTTGACTTCCGTTTTGAAATGTAGTCGCACCCCGCGACGAATTCCGTGATTTTTCTTGTTGATCCGGAAACCAAGGCATATCCCTCCGATTGCCGATCGAGCTATGAAGCCCTGAAGAATGGCCAACGCAGTTCCGTTGCCGCAAATCTGTCGCTGATTTTACGCTCGAAATCTCTACCAAACTACGAAAGCTAAATCTTGGACAACTTCGAATCGATGGAGCTGTATGCTCCCATCCAACAAGCACTCACCGACGAAAAGTACAACACGCCAACTCCGATTCAGGCTCAAACGATCCCCGCCGCGATCGAAGGCAAGGACATTCTCGGATGTGCTCAAACGGGCACCGGAAAAACAGCTTCTTTTGCGATCCCCATTCTTGATTACATCGGACACGAAGATCCGGCGCTGAAACCCAAAACGGCAACCGCATTAGTGTTGGCTCCTACGCGTGAGCTCGCAATTCAAATCAGCGAAAGTTTCGCCGTCTATGGAAAGCACCTGCAATTTAATCAAGCGCTTGTCTACGGTGGCGTTTCGCAAAATCGCCAAGTCGAATCGATCCGAAAAGGGGTCGATGTCCTGATCGCGACGCCAGGCCGTTTATTGGATCTTATGCAGCAAAAGCACATCCGGCTCGACGGAGTCCAAATGCTGGTGCTGGACGAAGCAGACCGAATGCTTGACATGGGATTTTTGCCTGAACTCAAAAAGATCATTGCCAAACTGCCTTCGGAACGTCAGTCGCTGTTCTTTTCAGCCACGATGCCTCCAAAAATTCGGCAACTTTCAAACGACCTGTTGCGAGACCCGGTCTCGGTAAACATCGCGCCCAAGACCACCACCGTGAAGCGAATCGAACAGTCCGTTCGCGTCGTCAATCGCAACAATAAAGTTTCCTCTTTGTGCACGATCCTGAAAGGCAAAAACGTTGATCAAACCATTGTCTTTACTCGAACCAAACACGGTGCGAACAATCTTGTGAAACACCTGGCTCGACAGGGAATTGACGCGGTAGCGATCCACGGCAACAAATCCCAAAACGCACGCCAACGCGCTCTAACGGCGTTCCGCGATGGTAAGACTTCTGTCCTGGTTGCGACCGATGTCGCGGCTCGTGGAATCGACATCGATGGTGTTTCTCATGTCGTCAACTACGACATGCCTGTCGAGCCAGAAAGCTATGTCCATCGTGTCGGGCGAACAGGCCGTGCCGGCGCCGAAGGCATCGCGGTTTCGTTCTGTACCGGCGACGAACTGGATGAACTAAGGGCGATTGAGCGTTTGATTGGCAACAAACTGCGAATCGAAAATCCTGAAGAAGAGTTCGTTAAAGAGGGCAATTCTGGATCTTCCGGAAATCGTGGACGCTTTCGCGGAGGACGATCTGGCCGCTCAGGAAAATCTCGATCTGGCAACTCACGTTCGGGCGAATCCCGTTCCAGTTGGAGCGGATCACGAAAGAAATCTTCATCACGCCGCACCGCGAGAAGGTAGTGCAGCCCGTGTTTCGATCGCGGCTTTGCGAACAAGATTGAGCCCCGTTTGAGCCCGGATTATTCACGATGCGCGGGCGTCAAAATTAAGAAGGCTTGTTTTGATTAGGGCATTGTTCCAAGTTCGTGGTTTCGACAGGTCACCCACGACGTGAAATTGACGAATTTGCAAAACTGGCCTCCGCGTCAGGAGTATCGATTCAAAGGGCAAACCTGAACCCTGTCGTCGTGAAGCATTCTGATTCAATCGGGACGCGAATCCTGTCGAAACTTGAATGGAAAAATTGATTGAACACGAGCGGAATTTCGCCGCTCGTGTTTGATCGCTTGGTCGCCTGGTCGCCTTTTCCGAAATCGCTACGACGCGACGGCGACCTCTTCCATCTCGACCGGCATGACATAGTTCCATGCTGGACGAAGCTGAATGTCTTCGCAGAAATCGATGCAGAACATCCGTGGCTCTTCGCGACACAGACACAGTGCCAAAAATCGGTCCTGTCCCATGAACCGAATCGGGCTGACAACGCGGGTTGTCAATTGTTTCTTGCGGTCGCGATACTTCAACTCAAGAACGTAGTCGTCGTGATTCACCATGGCTTGACGAATTAGTTTCTGATCCATTTTCCCCGACCTCAATCTGATTTACGTATCAACTGTGCCTCTTTCAAGTTCACAGCTCCATTATCCGAGCCCGTCGGACACATCTGGTCCACATGCCGTCAAAAAGACAAAAATCTGCGATTCCTCGGGAAACTTCGGACTTTAAACGGTAATGAGACTCAGTCTCGCCACGTCCGACACACCGCTCGGCACAATTCTTTCGAATACATTCTGGAAGCGTCGATTCAATGTTGCCAATCCCGGCCCCTTGTCGGTAACTTCCCGGGGTCAAACGCCGTCAAACGCCCCATGTGTTCACATTTCACCCAAAACACCCCGACACACCCAAATCGGAGCCCATAAATGCTGTCTCAAACGATCAACGATGCGCTGAACAAGCAAATCAACGAAGAACTATTTTCCGCCTACATGTACCTCGCAATGTCGGCCAAATCTGACAGCATGGGGCTGTCCGGATTCGCGAATTGGTTCAAACTTCAATACCAGGAAGAGCTTTCCCACGCCGATCGCTTTTTTAATTACATCCTTGAGCGTAACGGCGAAGTGGATCTTGATGCGATCGCCAAGCCGACCGTTGGCGATACGAATCCGCTGGACCTGTTTGAAAAATCGCTGTCACACGAACAGCATATCTCTTCGTGCATCTTCAAACTCAAAGATCTCGCTCGTCAGGAATCCGATCACGCGACCGACGTCTTCCTCGAGTGGTTCGTTAGCGAACAAGTCGAAGAAGAAGCGGCAACCTCTGCCGTCATTGACCAACTGAGAATGGTCAAAGACAACCCCAGCGGTCTGTTCATGATCGATCGCGAACTTGCGGGTCGAAAACCAGAATCCGACGACGAGTAAGCCAGCCCAAAAATTTGACTCGGCAGTTGAGCATCTTTCTGCACGGCCACAATTTGGTCACAAGAATCCGCCTAAGCCACCTTCCACCCCATGGTCGGAGGCTCAAAGCGGATTTTTTTGTACCATGGCTGCAGATTTCTCACACATGAGTGTTCGAATGATTCAAAATAGAACGATTCACTCAAACACCGATGATCTGGAACTGCCATGCGTGCTTTCTCAACTTTCCTGGTAACTCTCCTGCTGACCGCTTTCGCGTCCACTGGAATCAATGGCCTTACATCAGTCGCGTTCGCCAACCCCTTTCAAGCGGATGAAGTAGCACAGGCCAAAAATGAAGCAAAACAGGACAAGGAGTCCGCAGAAGAGACGTCCGACGACATCGTCACCGATACAAAATCTGCGGTCGTTCCGGCACCCGAAATCGATGATCAGTTCCTGCGTTTTCAAATGTGGGACGGCACCGTCGTCAGCGGCATTGTCAGCATCGCTTCGATCGACGTCGAAACCGAATTTGGGAAGCTCGTTATCCCCATTCGCCGATTAACCGAATTCCGCCCGGGTCTGGTTAGCCTGCCGCAGATTCAATCCAAAGTGCAAACACTGGTCGAACAACTCGGTGACCGCGAGTTCAAGACTCGCGAATCAGCCCACAAGGAACTCGTTGCCATGGGCTCCATCATCGGAGAACTCATTTCCGGTTTTGACGACGGCGGAGACGCGGAACGCAGAAAACACCTAAAAGAAATTGAAGCAGAAATCACCGCCATCATGGAGGAGTCCGAGGACGAAAATGAAGATTCGGCTGCTCCTTCAGTTTCGACGGGCGACACCATCGTCACGCCTGAGTTTTCCATGATTGGAAAGATTCAACAGCAGCAGTTTTCCGTCAAAAGCAAAATTGGCGACTTGAGAATCATGCTGTCCGACATCAAACGAGCTGACCGAGGCGATGTTCGCAAATCGCAGGTCATTCGCAAAAACTTTTCGGTCGCCGGAGACACGTTCTTTCAAAAGAAACCGATGAGCACCAAGATTCGCGTCAGCAAAGGTGACCGCATTAAAATCAGTGCGACCGGTGTGGTGCAGTGGACCAACTGGAGCAAAACCTCGACGCCAGACGGGCTACCCAACCAGGGCAACTGGAACGGCATCAACAACGGCGCACTGTCGGCCCGAATCGGAAACTCGGGCACCGTGATTAGCGTCGGATCCGATGGAGAATTCATCGCCAAGAAATCAGGAGTGCTCTATTTGGCAGTCGCCATGGCCGACAACTACGTCAACAACTCAGGCTACAAATGGACCGGCAAATTCAAAGCGAAGGTCAAGATTGAACCGGCAGAGTAAACCGGGTCCGGTGGCTAAACGCCACCAGCAGTTCTTGTGTCGGACTCCGCCACGCTCTGACGTTGCCTCAGTTTCAAACGTCGGCCGAATTTTTGGGAGAGGGGGAGTTCGATTGATATGTTTTTGGTCGATCGGCAAAACAAACTTTATCCCGGATTATTCACGATGCGTGGGCGTCGACATTGAGAAAGCTTGTTTCATTGGGTGGGATATTGCTCCAAGTTTGTGGTTTCGACAGGTCACCCAAGACGTGAAATTGACGAAAGTGCAAAACTTGCCTACGCGTCCAGAGAATCGCTTCAAAGGGCAAACCAGACGCCTGTCGTCGTGAATAATTCCGATTTATAAACCAAGTGGCCCCCGATCGATCACCGGCGATCACCCAAACGGCTCATCAGTTCACGGCCTCTCCGTTTCGGTATCAGTATCGGTGTCAGTAAAAAACACCAAAATCAAAACCCAGAAACACAAAATCAGATTTTGAACCGGTAATTGCAACGCTTGCGGCAAACTGTAGATAAAAATCACCGAAGGCAACCACACACAACAGTTCGAAATCAACGCCGGAAGAACTTTGCGAACGTACCATCTTTCGCCAAGGCTTTTTCGAGTCGCCGCGATCGAATAGCCGTTGTCTCGCCACACGTAGAACAGCACGCAATTAAGCAAACCGATCAGTGGAGCGTACAGCACCATGTCGACAAAGACTTTGGCTGCGATGGTCCAAACGTCAACCTTGTCACCAAACAGAGCCGCCTGCATTCGGTACAGCAAATCAACTTCGAAGCCCTTGAAGCCCCAAAACAATACGTTGCTGACAAGCAGACTGAAAAATCCCTTCGGAGGTCGCTGACCAAAAACCAATGGCAACACAACGGGCAAAAAGCCCCCAAAGATTGCCGTCGAGACGATCCCAAATGCCCATCCCGAATCGGTCTTGAACTTGCCCAGCGCTTCAAAGCTGACTTTTACAACGTCGACATTGTAGTAGCCAACAATGATGGCGCAGCCAAACAGCCACAGACACACGCCCGCGTAACGATTCGCCCATGCGGCTTGCCGTCCCTTTTGCATCGCGACTCGAAAAGGCGACACCTGTCCCGATTGCTTCATAGGAACGCTACTTGATTTCTGGCGGCTCGAGCGTCGGACCTTCCAACGTCGGTTGGGGCGGCGTGCCAACGACCACGTCGACGTCTTCTACCTCTTTTGTTTCCTCGAACCAAACGGTCAGTTTGATCTTGTCCTCCGCTTCGAAACGATTCAAAATCTGCCGCAACTTCAACATGTCCGCGACCTCTTCGCCATCAATTCCACGAATGAAGTCTTCACGTTGAATGCCTGCCTGATCCGCTGGTGAATCGGGAACCACCTTTTCGACCCAAAGTCCCTTTCTGCCTTTCACGGGCATCAGTTTCAGCCCCAAATACGGTGGCGTGATTCGAACCCCATCCTCCTTCAGCCGTTCAATCACTCGCGAATCGGCATCGATTGGAATCGCGAAACCAATCCCCGAGTCATACCACTCGACGCCCGCACCAACGGCCTGCGATTGAGGATTCATCGGCACGCACAAACCAATCATGCGCCCTTCGATGTCCAACAAAGGACCGCCATAATTCGCAGGACTGATGTTGGCATCGGTCTGAATCGCTCGACCACCAATTCGATTTTTGGCGCTGATAATTCCTGTCGAAACCGCTGGGCTCATGTCGCCGTAGCCAACCCCGACCGAAATTGCCCACTGGCCAACCGAAAGCTCCTTCGCGTCGATCATTTGCGGCACCGGTAAGTCGTCGACGTCGTCAATCTTCAGCAAACAGATTTTTCGGATATCGTCGCGGCCTTTTAATTGAGCCGTCCGCCGCTGCCCATCGCTGGTGATGACCGTGATCACGGGTGGACGCTGAATGAAGTTGAAAGTACTGGTCACGATGTAACCATCCGATGAGATAATAACTCCGGTCGTGTTGCCCTCTCCCTGTTTTCGAATCCCGCCGATACGCCCTTGAACCGCAGAAACACCGCCGTAGGATTCGATGGTAACCAGTGATGGACGAACTTTTTCGACCGCCGCACGAAAGGCTTTCGATGTCAGCATCATCGTTTCGAAGGCGTCCGTTTTGGTTTCCTGAGCCGCAACAGACGCGCCGTCCAGCAGAAACAGAGAACCTGTCAGCAACGAAACGGCAAACAACATTGACCTTAACTGGTGCAACATATTTCCAGCGGCAGGCTCGACAGTTCTATCGTTCATTTTGATTTCTCCGTCGGTGTAATCGCGATTCGCAGCAACTCACGCCCGCGTTTCACAATAATAAAAACCTCTTCATCGGGACGCAGAAGTTTGATCGCGTTTTCGTAGTCCTTCACCGTTTTGATGGTTTCTCCTCCAAGTGAAACCACCATGTCATCAGGTTTCAAACCCGCTTTGCGAGCCGGCGTGCCTCGTCGCACCCGATCAATGTAAGCCGGATCCGTTCGACCGCCTAGCTTGAACAGAACGATACCGAGATCTGCATTGCCGGCTGGTTTTGCGGAAGCTTTTTGAGCCTTCTCTTCAAGATCACCTTTAACAAACTTCAGCAACGTCGAAGACGGAACGGCATAATTCAAACGAGTATTCGTCTCGCTACTATTGATCAGCTTCCCGATCATACCGACCAGCTTCCCATCACCATTGACGACCGCTCCCCCGGCCGCGCCCGGATTGCTGGTAATCGCATCGATCAAAACCAGCTCTCCCGCATAAGCCAAATCTCGCTTCGTTTGCCACGCCTCGATCGTCGACCTGAGCGAAATGACTCCGGCTGTGGCGGAAAGAGGTTCCTCGTGATCCGCAACCTTGAACGCGTTGGACATCGCGACCACGAAGTCACCTTTTTGGCCAACGGGTTCGTCGGAAAGCGCGAAATAGTCAGGAGTACCACGTTCAATTTTCAGCAAAGCCAATTGGGAAACCCGATTTCGTTTCAGGATCGAAGCGACATGCGAAACACCATCGCTGGTGACGACGCGAACCTGCCTACCATCAAGAAATACTCCCTGTGTCGTCAAAATCTTTCCATCATCACTGACGATGATTCCCGTCGCAAAGCCATCGACACGCCCCGCACCAGCCCCGAACACTTTGACCATTTTGGGGTTAGCTTCCGCGACCAAGGATTGGAAAAATCCAACAGATTCAGAAGCCGTTTCGTCGACTTGGGACAACGCTTTCAAAGCCACCAATTGACTCGACATTGAGCGTACCGAAACGCTCTGCACGCCAACCTCCTTGTCCTGGTCAGCATCGCCTTCGCTTTCGCCACCGGACTTGGAATGCGAATTGGAATCTTCCTTTCCCGGTAGAACGTCGAACCATTTCGAATCGTCAATTTCATCAACCCATTCAACCGATTTCAACGTCAGCCGCTCCGTAACGGCTTCGTCCAGACCGCTCACCAGCGAACGATTTCGAGGCACCGCCAATCCATGGCTGAATTCAAATTGGTCGTAAAGAACCGCACCGTTTTCATCGCAATCCCTGTCTGCCGAGATCTTTTTCAGCCAACCAGATGTTTCCGCGGTGCCATATTTTCGATTGATCTCAATCCAGACAATAGTCGGATCCTCGTCCGCATCATTGATTCGCAAACGCCATGCGACATCGCCACCGGTCCGATCACTTCCATCGATCTGAACCGTCCCCAACGCAGAAAATGGCTCATCAGCAAGCGGTGCCGCGATTCCGAACACGTCCATCAAAATCGGAGTCGTTTTCGCTTCCACCATCGACATTCGCTCGAAGGGCTTTAGCAATGCCGCTTTGTAAAATGAATCTCCATCGAAGACATAGCGAACCTTGTCGGCGCCCGAATGTTCAATCAGGAATCTTCCGTCACGAAGGATCGTCACGGTCTGCTCACCCGACAGTTGATCACCAGATTCAGTGGCTTGAAAATGCTGATCTATCAACTTCCAGCCACCTTTGTCGCTCGCATCTTTTTCGGGCAGGTCGGCTAAGTGCTTCTGTTTCCATTCGCTCAAGACAAGTTTTGCATAGTCCTGATTGATATCTGGAAAGCGAATTTTCCCCGGCGGTGACGACAACAGTTTGATCATCGCTTCCTGCTTGCGACGTTGCGCCTTTTCTTCAGGAGACTGATCTTTTTTCGGCTTGCCACCCTTGCGAACGCGAGGCTTGGCATAGGGTAATCCGAACGCTCGAACATGAATCTCTTTTTCAACGCCGCTTTCCTTGGACCGAATCTTAAGCGATACCGGCCATGCTTCCGGTATCGTGCAAATCAGATTGGTAAACTGATTGGCGGTCTTAATTTTGACGCCCTCGAATTCCAACAGTTCGTCCCCCAGCTGAAGTCCAGCTTGAGCAATCGGAGCATCCAGATTTAAATCCGAACAAACGACTTTGCCATCGCGATTTGAGAAGTTGGCATCGAGCGTCGCGTGTTCGACCAGTTTCGTCGCAAGCAACTCCGGAATGAAATTTCTTATCTGATTGGAAGAAATCGCGTACCCCAACCCCACGTTAACTCGACCTCGATCCTGAAAGCTACCGCGGCCATTGATCCCGACGACTTCGCCAAACAAGTTGAAAAGCGGCCCCCCGGAATTGCCCGGGTTAATCGAGCTGTCAACCTGAATGCAGTTACCGTATTCAAGCTGGTTTTGACCGGCGCCGGGCTGATACCTTTTGACACCGCTCACGATCCCCAGCGTCACGGTCGGAGACTGATCCTCGGTCAGGATAAATGGGTTCCCCATCGCCAATGCCCAATCGCCGACGCGAACTTTGTCAGAATCGCCGAGCGGCGAAAAAGGAAACGAATCACGGCCTTCCATCTGAATGATTGAAACGTCACCGCCGGGATCCGTCCCGATCAGTTTCCACTTATACATATTGCCATCAGAGATTCCGCCCCAGCCTTCAACACCGGCTCCCATGATCACGTGATGATTTGTCAACGCGATTCCCGACGGATGAATGATGACTCCTGAACCGCCACCGGATCGATCTGATCCGTAGATCGCGATCACTGATTCAACCACGCGATCAATCGCTGAAACACGTTGCTTTTCAAGCTCGCGCACACGAGCCATGTCGCTGTCGGAAAGCTCATCCGCTGGCAAGTGCTCGGCGACAGACGCCGCCAACAGGAACGCAGCGAAAATCACCAACCGTGACGTAGTCTTTCTCATGACTGTCCCTCACAAAAGAAGAAACGCTGGAAACCAGCTACTCTGTTTTAAGAAATCTCGCTCGAGCCCAATTGGCGTGATCAGCCAAATCGAACTGCTCACCCAGCTCAACGACCAGCGCCACCTGGCTGATTCCTGAAATGTCGACATCGACCTCGACGGCTTCTTCATCGCCCCGTATCCGCTGAGTCCACAGCGTGATTCCATCGCCTTCGACGCGCATCACGCAGTCGCCTCGACCATTGGTTTCTCCATCGATTCCCGCGACACAAAGAAAACGTCCGAACCCGCGATCGTTCGCAAACACCAAACGGGAAAAAGACTGGACTCCGATTCCGTTATCAAACTGGACCCACTGACCGCCGACTCGCATCCGCATCGGATTTCTTGCAACACTCAAATTCTTTTGCCATGGACTTTCAACGGTAAACTGAGGCCGTTCAGAAACTTCGACCGGCGTCAGGTCGGATAGAAACGCGATACTGTCCGAATCGATGTCCAACCGAGACAGGAACTCGCGGCCGATCGAGACATTCTGTTTTCCAGTCAGTTCAAGCTGAATTTTCTCTTTTGAAATTGAGCCCAATGATCCGCGAACGCGTGAACCATCGGTCAGCGTGACGGTCGCCATCGTTCCAGCTGGTGATCGGAGCCCGAGGTCTGCCACCACGATTGCGGCAACTTTCTCGCGAGCGATCTTGCGGGACTTGCCTTTGTAGTTCAATTGCAACTTGTCGGCAGTAAGCGATTCCAGCACGCCAGCCACCGCCGCAAGCGATTCACCAGAGTCAACGATCACGGTGTCCTTGTCGGGCTCTGCCTTTTTGATTGCGTTTCGAATCGATGCATTGTCGCGAAGTAGAACAGCACGAACGGAAGAAACGGAAAGTGAACCGACTCCTACTTCAGAATCGAAAACCATGGACTCGCCATCGATCGTTGGCTGGGAAATGCCCAATTCTCCGCCGTCGACCAGAACCAGCTGCACTTCTGCATTCGATTTTTGGACGGCCGTTTTTGTAGCGATTGAGAGCACTTGCTGAATGTTCAAACCGCCCATGCCACTCCCAACCAGTTCGCCATCCGCAGCCACCTCTACCAAGTTCCCCGAAACGGTTTGGCCATCGATGGTCTCAATAGTGACGATGTCGCTCGCGTCGGTCGTGTCGGTGACAGCCGAATTTTGAGCGTCCGCAGCAGCCCGTTCGTTAGAAACAGCCTGCCCAACGAAACTGACCAGCATGCTGAGAAATGCAGCCAACAATGCGATCGTTCCCGTTTGATTCATCAACAAATCATTTCCGTTTAGTGTTCAATAAAGGTCAAAGTAGCACTCCTTTATTAAACCACATTTTGCGAATAAGGTTCGAAACTCTTGGTGTCACTCCGCGACATATAAAAAGAAACATCGGCATTTGTTGGTGAACGGGTAAAAAATCACCTTCGCCATGCAACGATCGCCTCACGCACGAGTCTGTTTCAACCCGGAATTATTCACGACGACAGGCGTCTGGTTTGTCCTTTGAGCGATTCTCCGGACGCGGCGGCAAGTTTTACAAATTCGTCAATTTCACGTCGTCGGTGACCTATGGAAACCACAAACTTGGAGCAATACCCCAATGAAACAAACTTTCTCCAGGTCGACGCCCACGCATCGTCAATAATCCGGGTCAATATCCGAAAATCGAAAACGATTGCCTTTGAAAACACAATCTGCTTCAATGAAACAGCCTTCCCCTTATAAAAACCAAGAACGCAATGAGATCAATGCTTCGAAACATCGTTTTGGTTTTCACGATTCTTGCGGGACTAATGTTTCTGCCGAGAACGACTTTTGCTGATTCCTATGAAATCACAATTCGCGTAACCGGCGCTGATGGAAAGCCTGTCGAAGGTGCAATTGCCAGCCTATTTTGGGAAAATCGCGCTGAAGGCCAAATCGTCGACGAAGTGGTGGCGAGTGAAGACAAACGAGCCGTTACGAATAATGACGGCAACGTAAAAATGCGGATCGACAACTGGAAAAGAAAACGCAGCGTGATGATTCAATCGGCTGACGGAACACAGACTGCAATCGTTCAAGCCGGTGCTGAAGATCACGAACGGCATTTTGAAGTTACCCTCGCACCGTCGGTCACCGTGACTGGAAAACTAACTTGCGACGAACTGGACGATATCGGATGGACCAATACGGTCGTCTCCCCCGGCCCGAAAAGAGAAGATTTCCTGATTCAGAACTTCGCAATGGACGGAAGTCTTAAATTCGGATTGCCTCCAGGACAATACACGCTCTTTCTATACGGAACGCACGTCTTGCAACAAACCACGACCATCGACATTCCCGCAGGGAAAGCCACGTACGACTTGGGTGAAATACCAATGTTGATGAATCCCAAGAAACGCCTGATCGGAAAACCGGCTCCAGCACTGACGATTGCCGAAGCGAGAGGTTTCGATTTTGAGCCCACGGAAAGCCAAAACAAATTCGATCTCGAACGATACCGAGGCAAATGGGTATTGCTCGAATTCTGGGGACATTGGTGAGGCCCATGCACTGCCGGCAGTCTGCCAGGCTTAATCGGTTTATACGAAGACCATATTGATCACCGCAGCGAATTCGAAATCATTGCGATTCATGACAGCAGCGTGAAGTCACTGGAAGAAATGGATGAAAAGACAATCAACATCAGAAAAAAACATTGGGGTGGCAAAGAATTGCCATTCACGGTGCTATTGGATTTCGATTCGAAAACTGAGCAAGAGTACGGAATCGACTCTCACCCCACCTTAATTCTGATTAGTCCCGATGGAATTGTTGTCGGAGAAATCAGCTTAAAGGCTTTCGAAGAAAAACTCACACCGCTTCCGGCGATCATCTATCTCGAACGGGCTCGTGATCAACACTTCAACATCGCGTGGCATCTCGACTCGAAGGTAAAACTAAGCGAAATGGCATCGAATCTGTCGAGGTGGATCGGACCAGAAATCAAGCTCGACACCACAGGGCTCGACGAAGCTGGATTCTCCGCGGACTCTTCACTGCCGGTCGCTGTCGCAGCGACTGGCCATTCAATTCGCGGCATTGAACTGCTGACCCTGGAACCGCTGGGACTCGAATTACGTCCCGACGAACTTGACCCGAAGAAACTTTTGCTCACCAAAATCAAAGAACCCAACGAACGTGAAATGTTCGCTGAATCGGACGATCTCGAGAAACGCAACGCGGAACTTCGCAAGCTTTTGAAGTCCAAAATGGACGCGAAAGTTTTGCCAGATGAAACGACAAGCGGTCGCAACATCGTGCAAATCGAGAATAAATCATTGTTCGAGACAATCGTCTTAATCGAAAAAGAACTTGGCGTCCCAGTCGCAGTTGATACCGCTGCTTTAATTGACGGCTCCATTCCTGCCGACCTGAAAATCAACGGTAAGCTGGATACGAAACGGCAATGGGCATCCCTGCGCACGCTGTTGGAAAAAAATAAGCTTCGCGCCGTCGTCCAGTACGGAGTACTTTTCATCAAGCCAGCCAGGCAAAAGTAGATTTGAAAACATAAACTGAGCTTTCAAAGGGTGTGTTTCATCCTGATGTGGTCAATAGTTGTTTGGGAAAGGTGGCAACTTTCTCGCAGCGAAATTTTTCCATCGCCTGCCGGAACTGTCGCTTCAAAATCGAGATTGTGTGTTTTCCGACCTGCCCTCCAAAGCGTAGTGGGCAAGCAACACACATTCGCTCGCCTGCCTGCGGTGCTCATTCGTCCGCAGCAACAGGGTTCCAAAACATGCTTGCGAGTAAATCCTGCATTCTCACACCGACCCCGAACCATTTTCAAATACATACATTCAGCGAAAGTTGCTCGCACACGGCTCTTAAATCTACTACGATGAAATGACGGGTGCGTTAGGTCAACCGGAATTATTCACGACGACAGGCGGCTGGTTTTTCCTTTGAAGGCATTCTCCGGACGCGGAGGCAAGGTTTGAAAATTCGTCAATTTCACGTCGTGGGTGACCTGTTGAAACCACAAACTTGGAACAATACCAAATTGAAACAAGCTTTCTCTACGTCGACGCCCACGCATCGTGAATAATCCGGGGTCAATTGGCAATCGATCATCCGACTGACAAAATAACTTAACGACAATGTGATCGAATCTTTGGTGGAACAGAACGGGAACGAGATGTCAACGATCGAACAGAAGCAGGCAGTTCAACTTGGTGAAGACGATGTCACCGGCATCGATGAACTGGGGAAAGTATTCCAACAGCTTAAGACAGAGCTTGCCAAAACGATTGTCGGACAGGAAGACGTGATCGAGCGACTCGCGATCTGCCTTTTCGCTCGAGGTCACGCGTTGCTGATGGGAGTTCCGGGACTTGCCAAGACACTTCTGATCAGCCGACTTGCGCAAACGATGTCGCTTGAGTTTTCCCGAATCCAATTCACACCTGACTTGATGCCGATGGACATCACGGGTACGGATATCCTGCAGGATTCGGGCTCGGGACGACGTGAATTCGAATTCGTCAAAGGCCCCGTCTTTGCCAACATTGTGCTCGCGGACGAAATCAATCGCGCTCCTGCCAAAACGCAAGCCGCGATGCTTGAAGCGATGCAGGAACATCGAGTGACCGTTGTCGGCAAGACCTTTGAGCTGGAACAACCCTTCTTCGTCCTTGCGACTCAAAATCCGGTGGAACAGGAAGGCACCTACCCGCTTCCCGAAGCCCAACTGGATCGCTTTATGTTTCTGATCGAAGTCGACTACCCTTCGCGGCTTGAAGAAATCGAGATCGCCAAACGGACAACTGGTGCCGCGATGGCGGAACTGGATTCGATTCTCTCCGGCGAAGCGGTATCAAACTTTCAAGCTTTAGTTCGACGAGTTCCCGTTCCGGATCACATTTACGAATTTGCGGTTGATCTGGTCCGTCGCACGCGACCCGATTCGGAAGACGCGCCGTCTTGGCTCAAGCCACTTGTTGGCTGGGGTGCGGGTCCTCGAGCCGTTCAGTATCTGGTGTTGGGCGCGAAAGCCAGAGCTGCTCTGCACGGTAGCTACATGGTTCGCCTGGAAGACATCCTTGAAGTTGCTGAACCTGTTTTGACGCATCGCGTTTTGACGACTTTCGCCGCTGAATCAGAAGGCCTCCGCAGTCGTGACATTGTTCAACGCTTGGTGGAAGAGCTATCCAAAGAAACGTAGGTTCAGATGCCCGACGTCGCTGATTGTTTGCTGATCAAAATCTCTTTTGCCGTAAAACATGCATTCGTTTATTGAGCCAAAAGTTGTCGCGCGATTAAAAGCGCTTCCGTTTCATTCGCGGATGCCGATGTTGGGCAGCGTTTCCGGAATGCATCGCAGCCCGCATCGCGGTTCGAGCCTGGAATTTGCAGAATACCGAAAATATGTTCCGGGCGACGACACGAGGCGACTGGATTGGCGAGCTTACGGACGGAGTGATCGCTACTACATCAAGGAATTCGAAGCCGATACGAATTTGCGATTGTGCTTGATCATGGATACCAGTGGCTCGATGAATTACCGCGCCGGAGATCAAACGAAACTCAATTTTGCAAAACAACTTTGCGGGACGCTGGCGTACTTGGCGGCACAACAGGGCGATGCGATCGGGTTGTATTGTGCGGGCGAACAGTTCGACAAACAGATCGCTCCCAAACGCAGTTCTTCGCATCTGAAAACGATTCTGGACGAACTGGATACCGTTGAAGCGAGTGGCGAAACAGGATTGGTCTCGGCGCTACACGAAGCAGCCGAACGCATCCGTCAGCGGGCGTTAGTAATCATCGTGTCGGATCTGTTCGTGGAACCCAAACAATTGAGCGACTGTTTTCAGCATCTACGTTTTCGGAAACATGACGCGGTGGTATTTCATGTCCTAGAGCAACAGGAAATCGACTTCAATTTCGACCGACCGATGCGCTTCCGCGACCTCGAAGGAGGTGCTCCGGTTCTGGCCGACCCGAGCATCGTCGCCAGCGACTATCGAAAAGCGATGCAACAGTATTTGGTTGATTTACAAACCGTGATGCGAGACGCTGCCGTTGACTATCAACGATTGGGACTCGACCAGCATTACGGCGATGTATTGGCAAAGTTTCTTTTGGAACGGGCACCGAAACGAAAATAGGAGTTAGCCATCATGCAAATGTTTAAACACAGTAGCACCAGAAACATCTGCTTTTGGGCAGCCGTTCTTGTCGCACTTGCGTTTTGCACGGCTTCAAATGAATCAACGGCTCAAGACGATCGCGATGGTGCAGACAAGCCCGACGTTGAGGTGCTTGAGTGCAAAGTCAAAGTGGTTGATCCCGACGGCTTTCCTGTCGAAGAAGCGACCGTATTTTGCACGGGATTGCGATCGAAAGAAGAACAAAGTTCTCACTGGGGATGGAGCGAAGAAGCTTTTGGAAAAGCACCTCGCATCAAAACGGACGCGGAAGGGATTGCCGTGATGCCCTATCCAAAAATGATCTCGGATGAACAAACAACAGCCCAAATGACATGGAGCGTTGAACACCCCGACTTCGTTAATTACCGAAAAGATCATTCAGTCGACGACGATCCCGCCGAAATAATGCTCGAAAGAGGATTCCGAATCGCACTCACGGCGATAAACGCAGCCACAGGTGAAAAACTGAAAAAGAATCTTCATGCCGTCACCAGTTTCGATGGTGGATCAAAATGGGAACTGAAGAAAAATGGAATGTTTGTCTCCAGCGTGATGAAAAAGCAAAGCGGCATCATGCGAGTTGCTTGGTTTCAGGAAGACAAACCGACCTTTTTCAGTAAAGAGATTAAAATCGAACCCGGTGACAAAAGCCGCCTATTACTGAAAGACGTCGAACTGTCCGTCGGCTGCCGTGTCGAAGGCAAATTGAATGAAACGGTCACTCGACCCGTTAAGGATGGGTTTGTTATCGCAACCTTGGTTAAAAAGCCAAATTCGCATGCGTGGAATTCCCTCTGGTGGTCTGATGAAACCAAGATCGCTGAAGACGGCACGTTTGTGTTTGAGTCGCTTCCCGCAGATGAAGCAATTCAGATGATTCCGATCTGTGATGGATTTGTACCCGCCAAGCCGAAGCTCGCAGACGTACTGGCAGCTCTACCTATTGATAATCCGGACCGGTTAAAGGGGACCATCGAGGCTTTTACCGCCACACCGCAAATGGTGAAGTCGGACAGAAGCAAAGTGACAACGACCCTCGCCATGAACAAATCGTCATCGGTCACAGTAAAGGTGGTCGATCCAGATGGTGAACCGGTCGAAAACGTACGCGTCGCAACCAATCCAAATCAATATTGGTTCAACGGCGGCAGCCAGATTCTGGGCAAGTCATTTCCGACACGCAAACTGTGGAAAATGCAGCAAGATGGCATCGACCTGACAGGTTACTTTCAGGCAAATGGCCATCCTTACATGAAGACCACAGACAAAGATGGCATTGCCTGCCTCAACAATATGCCCAACGGATTTCACCGAATCGGCGTCTACGAAAAAGAGTGGGAACTGCGAACCGATCCGATGTCGGGAGACCGGGTGAAACTGGTCAAAGTTCAAGACAAAG
Source organism: uncultured Pirellulaceae bacterium (assembly GCA_964479855.1). Lineage (GTDB taxonomy): Bacteria > Planctomycetota > Planctomycetia > Pirellulales > Pirellulaceae > Mariniblastus. The sequence continues at coordinate 23,624 of CAYZPA010000004.1, read as the reverse complement.
ATCGCAGCGTCACCGTCAAAGTATTCCCGAAAGGAACGCTACCCCGAAACAACCAACAGCAACCGCCGATCACCGAAACGATCATGAATTGGTGGAGTCAACTGATTGAAGGCAACGACTAACTTCAACCGGAATCATTCACGACGACAGGCGTCTGGTTTGCACTTTGAAGCAATCCTCCAGACGTGGAGGCAAGTTTTGCGAATTCGCCAATTTTACGTCGTGGGTGACCTGACGAAACCACAAACCGGGAACAATACCCCAATGAAAAAACAAGCTTTCTCCATGTCGACGCCCACTCATCGTGAATAATCCGAGTTCAAAACAAAAATTTGCTTCACGCTGCTGGATTAAGCAGCATGCAAACATGAAACACACACCATGAAAACCAAATGACATTCCTAAATCCAATTTGGCTATTCGCGCTACCGCTGGTGCTGATTCCGATTTTGATTCACTTGCTGAATCAGCGTCGTCATCGCACCCTGGACTGGGGCGCGATGCAATTTCTGCTTTCCGCGAAGCGAATGTCTCGCGGGATGGCTCGGCTGAAACAATGGATGATCATGGCGATGAGAATGCTGGTGATCGCGGGATTGATTTTTGTCATCACTCGTCCGCTGTCATCCGGCTGGGTCGGCTCGCTGACTGGTGGAAAGCCTGAAACCGTCGTCATCGTGCTGGACCGGTCCGCCAGCATGCAACAACAGCGACTGCAAACGGGACAAACAAAACTTTCGCTGGGAAAGCAAAAGATTGCCGAGGCGCTCGCGACCCTTGGAGGCAACCCGGAAATTGTTCTGGTCGACGGTTTTTCCGACAAGCCAATCGAACTGAGCAAGCCCGAAGACTTATTGGACTTGCCCGCAGCCGAACCCACCGAAGCGGAATCGGACCTGGCGACGATGCTCGACACGACGCTGAATTACATCAACGACAATCAGACAGGACGAACCGATGTCTGGATCTGTTCCGATTCGGGGACCAACGATTGGCGGCCAGAAAACACTCGCTGGAAAGCGATCAATAGTGGGTTCTCGAAACTGGAAGGCGTGAGATTTCATCTGCTGAATTTCGCTCAGCCAGTCGAATCCAACCATTCATTGACGCTGACTCGGTACGATCGCGTGGATTCTCTTGGCAAATCTGAACTGGTCATCGATTTGACGATCGAACGATCCGCCAATCCAACGCTTTCAGACGATTCAATCCCGGTCACTTTCAACATCAACGGTCTCCGATCCACACTGGAGGTCGACATCGAAGGGGAAATGGCGTCGGTCAATGGACATCGCATTCCCATCGACCCGGAATTAAAGATCGGTTGGGGCAAAGTCGAATTGCCGCTCGATGCGAGCCCAAGTGATAACTCCTGGCACTTTGCGTTTGCTCAACCTTTGCCTCGCAAGACCGTCATCGTTTCCGATTCTGCCCGCACTCATCGAGCGATCTCGCTGGCTGCTTCGACCTCGATCGATGCAACATCAGCTTACGAATCAAAGGTCGTTGCTCTGGATCGAGTCGGTGAAATTGATTGGCAGGAGACAGCGATTCTTGTTTGGGAAACGGACTTGCCCGACGAAGTGACTGCCAAGCAAATCGAAAAGTTTGCCGAGATGGGCCGAACGGTGCTCTTCATGCCTCCTGCGAATCCGGACGATCGCTCTTTCGCTGGTGTGCGTTGGCAGCAGTGGAGCCAGTTCGATTCCGAGGGCAAAGCGATTAGCTACTGGAACAATCGTTCCGGATTGCTGGCCAAAACTCGAAACGGAGCCGCACTTCCAGTGGACGCATTGCGAGTCTATCGACACTGCGCGGCCGAAGGCGAACTTCAAGTTTTGGCCAAGCTGAAAGACGAAACTCCAATTCTGTCTCAGTGCAACAACGACACTGGCAACATTTATTTTCTCAGCACCTGGCCCACTGCGACGCATTCCAACCTGGGCCGCGAAGGGGTGACTCTGTTTGCGATGGTCCACCGCATGATTGCTGCCGGGGCCGAATCGTTGGGAGCTGCGAAACAGTTCGAGGCCGGAACGACTCCGGCCCAGTTGGCCAATGAGCTCACCTGCCTGACGGCCGACAACGAAAACGATTCGCTGCGATTGGCAGAAAACAATTCACTGCGAGCGGGAATTTATGGCGATGACAAACAACTGGTCGCACTCAATCGCTGCACCGTTGAAGACCGCAACGAATTGATGGATCGGGCGGAGCTGGACGAGCTATTTTCGGGATTGGATTACCATGTCGTCGATGAACAACTGACCAACAATGCTTCTCTGGCCAGCGAGATCTGGAAACTGTTCATCGTGCTGGCTGGGCTGGCCCTGTTGGTCGAAGCCATTCTTTGCTTGCCGCCCAAACCTGAATCCGATTCCGCAGCTGTAACGATTGGTTCGCCTTCAGGACGGAGGGCCGCCGCATGATCGATTCGCAATGGTTTTCCGTTTCACTGACGCCATTGATGACGGTGTTTGCAATCTTCATTGTGATCGCTGGCGCGATCGTGTCTGCCGTCGCACTTAAACGTACCGGTTTCAAGCGGTCGCAGTGTTTCCTTGAGTCGATGCGTTTTCTTCTGATTTGCACTGTTGCCCTGGTCGCCTGCCAGCCCGAGTGGCTGCAACAGTTTCTTCCAAAGTCAGAACCGACGCTTCTGGTTCTTTGGGATGAATCAAACAGCATGACAACCCAAGACGTCATCAACCTGGACCAACCGGCCGCAGCGGCAATTTCGCGGGCCAAAGCAATCCAAAGCCTGACGCAGCCCGAATTCTGGGAACCGCTGACGCAACCCAATGCAGACGGTGAACGGCTCAACGTCGTGATCGAGCCGTTTTCTTCGACCTTGGCCGACGCGCAGAAAGGTACCGACATCAATGAAGCGTTGAATGGACTGGATGAACGTTACGACAATCTGCGAGCCGTCGTGATGATGTCAGACGGCAACTGGAACGTCGGCGGTGTGCCCACCGAATCCGCGACTCAACTGCGCATGAAAGACGTTCCCGTTTTTGCGATTCAGGCCGGAAGCGAAGAAGCACTGCCGGATTTGGAAGTCACCAGTCTGGACGCACCGACCTTCGGCGTTATCAACAAACCGACTCGAATTCCTTTCACGATCACCAGCACGATGGCTCGTGAGATTCCGGTTAATGTTTCGCTGAAGTCAACTGATGGAGAACTTCTGCAGGAAACGTTTTCGGTTCCAGCTAACGGTACGCTGCAAAGTGCTTTTGTCTGGCGCCCAAAAAAGGTTGGCGAGTTTGAATTGGAGCTGAATTGTCCTGTCGTCGCCGAAGAACGGATCGAGAACAACAATTCTTTGAAGGCTCCGATTTCGATTCGAAAGGAATCTTTGAAGGTCCTGATCGTCGAATCCTTGCCTCGGTGGGAGTATCGTTATCTTCGAAACGCGCTCGTTCGCGATCCCGGTGTTGACGTTAAATCGATCCTGTTCCATCCTTCGCTAAAATCTGTTGGCGGTGGCAAAGACTACCTGAAAGAGTTTCCTCAAAAGGATGAAGAGCTTTTGAAATACGACGTCATTCTGATTGGAGACGTCGGGGTCGGAAAAGATCAGCTGTCGCTGGAAGACTGCACAAGGATTCGAGGCGTCGTCGAAAATCAGGCAACGGGTTTGATTCTGATGCCCGGATTTGGCGGACGGCAAATTTCACTTTTTGAATCTGATCTCAAGCCCCTTTTCCCGATCCTGTTTGATCTTCAGCAACCCAAGGGTTGGGGCAATCGAATTCCCGGAAAATTTCAGCTGACCGAAGCCGGTATCGGAAGCCTGTTAACGAAGCTCGCGGATTCCACAGAGGCCAATGATTCTGTCTGGCGAAGTCTGCCCGGGTTTCAGTGGTACGCTCCGGTCCTTCGCGCCAAAGTCGGTTCAGAAGTTCTTGCTGTTCATGCTACCGAATCCAATGACAACGGTCGGATTCCATTGTTGGTTACCAAAACGTTTGGAGCGGGTAAGATCCTGTTCATGGGAACGGATGGAGCGTGGCGATGGCGTGAAGGAGTCGAGGACAAGTATCACTATCGTTTCTGGGGTCAGGTCGCGAGATGGATGGCTTACCAGCGAAACATGGCTGGTGGCGACGCGTTGCGGCTTTTCTATTCACCCGATCGACCCAAGACAGGGCAGACGTTGACGCTTAACGCCAACGCGATGTCGATTTCTGGCGAACCGCTTCAGTCAGGAAACGTATCGGTACAAATCGTTGCACCTTCAGGCAACACAAACAACGTGAAGCTATCAGCGGCATCTTCAGAGGACCAATGGGGATTGTTTTCGGGATTCTTTGTGCCGGAAGAAAACGGTCCTCACCAGGTGACGGTCAGCTGTGAAGAATCAGGGGCACAATTGCAGACGTCGATCAGTGTCCAGGGGCTGGAACGCGAACGAATCGGTAAACCCGCAGACTCAACTTCGCTAAAGGAGATCGCGTTGGTGACTCGGGGCGAGATGGTCACGGCCGATAAGGCAGCTGAACTGATCGAATCGATTCAGAAACTGAAATCACCGGAAGCACAAATCAAGCGACTTCGAATTTGGGCAAATCCGATCCTTGCTGGCGTTATTTTGTGCTTGCTTTCCTGTTTCTGGGTTGGAAGAAAACTCGCCGGAATGATTTAGTGTTATATATAAAGTTAAACGAACCGACTCTGGAATAAACGACAGGCATTTAACATGAGTGCGATTGAAGAAGCCAGACTTGAATTACCGCCAAAAATGAAATCAAAACTGGTGAAGTACCAGCGGCGTATCTGGACGGTAAAGTTAGTCGAAGGATTGTGCGCCGCGGCGCTTGGGCTGGTGCTTTCATGGATGATCGTGTTTCTGCTCGATCGTTTTTACGACACCACGGCGTTGCAACGCACGGTCATCCTGTTGACAGGAACTATCGGCCTCGCGATTTGGCTGCCGCTCGTTTGCCATCGATGGATCTGGAAAAGCAGACGTCTCGAGCAAGTGGCTCGCATGCTCAAGGTCAATCACCCTCGCTTGGGCGACTATTTGCTGGGCATCATCGAGCTGGTTCACGATTCCAACTTTGAAAACAACAGTGAATCGCTAACCAGAGCGGCACTCGCACAAGCGGAAAGGGAAACAGAGAACAAGGATTTCTCAAGCGACGTTCCCTATGCGAAACACCGACGCTGGGCTTTGATCGCTGGCATTCCGTTACTGATTGCTGCAATAACGTTCCTTTCGGTTCCCGATGCCAGTGGAAACGCGTTCGCAAGATGGTTGATGCCATGGAAGAACGTCGAACGATTCACATTTACGCGGCTCGAATCACTTCCTGACCAACTGATCTTGCCAGAATCGGAACCAACAAATTTTGCGGCCGTGTTGACCGAAGAGTCTCGATGGAATCCCGAATCAGCAACCACGTGGATTGGCAGCCACAAGATTGCCGCAGAACAGACCGATGGAAAATTCGAATTTGAGTTACCTCCATTTCAGGAGCCCGGCGAAATCAAGGTCCGCGTCGGCGATGTGTTGAAGCCGATCAAGGTTGAGCCTCATCCGCGGCCCGAGCTGGTCAGTTTAACGGCTGTGGTGGACTTACCCGACTACTTGCAGCGAACCGAAAAAGTACGCACAGAGATTCGAGGCGGAGGGCTTTCTTTTCTGACGGGCAGCAATGTTTCTCTGGAAGCGGGCGCCAGTCGAGCACTCGATTCGGCGTTACTTGACGGCAAACAGGTGTCGGTAGAAAAGAGTTTGATGCGAACCAGTGAGATTCCGATTGTCAGCGATCGCGAAGTCGAACTTTCATGGCGCGACGAGCTTGGGCTTTCCGCGAAAACGCCGCTGAAACTGAAGCTTCGTTCGGCGGAAGATGAAGCACCGTCGCTACTTTGTCGTGAACTGGACAAAAAACGCGTCATCATGGAAAAGGAAGTTCTCTCTTTTGCCGTTGATGCCTCGGATGATTTCGGATTGAAAACCGTTGGTCTGGAATGGACTGGCGAACCCGATGCGAACTCAGCGGCAGAACCCGCCGCAGGTGAAAAAATCGTCTTCGCGGGCAATCCCAATGCCACTCGCGTTGATGAAGTGACGGCGACGTTTTCTCCCAGGTCTCAAAAGATCGAACCGCAAACCATTCGATTGCGAGTCTACGCAGAAGACTATTTGCCGAATCGTAAACGAGTCTATTCGCAGCCTTACACGATCAGTGTTTTGACAGAAGAAGATCATGCGGTCTGGCTGACAAACCGAATGAACGACTGGCTCAAGAAAGGCATCGAAAACTACGAGCGGGAACGGACGCTTTACAAACGCAACATGGAATTGCGAAACATGACGCCTGAAGAGCTTGATCGTCCCGAGACTCGGCGTCAGATCGAATCTCAGGTCGTCGCTGAAAAAGCACAGGCTCGCATGCTTTCCGCGTTGACCAAATCTGGCACAGAGCTAATCGAGGACGCAGCCGGCAACGATCAATTCAGTTCCAACCATCTGGAAACGCTTGCTGAAATGATGGAACGATTGCAGGACATTCATGAGAACCGAATGCCATCTGTTTCTGACCTGTTGAAGAAAGCGGCTCAGGCAGCTGCTTCGTCACCGGGTCAACAATCAGCGAATGACGGCGAAAGCAAACCCGGAAACACTCAGGCCAGTTCTCCTGATCAACAAAATGGTAAGCAGTCACAAACGTCTGCCGAAGGAAGCGATTCAAAGGACGGGTCTACCAACGAAACTCCCAAAGCGGTTGTGGATGACCCGTCGCTGAAAAGTGAAAAATCTGATGGCGGACAAAAACAGGATCCAAATTCGGAATCTCCAAAGACCCCTTCGATTTCGATGAAGGAATCCTCGATGGATGTTGAGGACCCCAACGAAGAGGACGCCGAAGAAGTCGGCGAGGCGTCTCCGCCACCAAAACCGAAATTTACTTTGCCCGCGGTTACCCTGAACGACCCAAACAAAAAGAAGTCTGGAGCGTGTCCGGCAGGACAACAAATGGACGAGGCGGTCGACGCGCAGGAGGAACTTCTGGCTGAATTCGAAGCTGTGATGGATGAGCTACAGGAACTGATTTCGAATCTGGAAGGAAGCACTTTTGTAAAAAGGCTCAAAGCGATGTCGCGTCGCGAACTGGTGATGGCTCGCGACGTTAACGAATCGACACTGAAAGCGTTTGGAGCAAAAACAACCGAAGTCAAGCCAGCCACTGTCGAACGAGCCAAAAGACTCTCGAAGCGTCAACGGGCTCACGAGGCAACCCTTCAAATTATCGAAGATGATCTGGAAGCGTATTCCAACCGCGTTCAACAGGGAAAATTCAAAACCGTTCTGGCCGAGATGCGAGACCTTTCAGCGGTCAAACAAACAGGAGTCGTCGCAGAACGGATTGCATCGAACCAACCGGGCACTTCGATCGCTCAAGCGGAATTTCTTGCGGACACGTTCGACCGATGGGCGGAACAGTTAGTAGGGCCTGGCTGAGCCGGCGGGACCTGACAGGGTTCCAAGGGTGGCAGTTTGCCACCATCGATTGTTTTGAAAGTCATGAAGATCCTTACCGAAGAAATTGCACTACGAGACCAAACCCGTTCGTTCGAACAAGCCAAACCTCAGTTGAAAGGGGATATTGCGAAAGAGCAAAACGATGCGTTGTCGTTGACTCAGAAAGAGCTCGCTGATCGAACCGACGATGTGATTGAACAGATTCGTGACCTACCCGAAGGCGATGAAAAGTTCGGCAAAGAGATCAAGCAACTTACTAACGCGTCCTACGCCATGGTTGACGCATGGGAATATCTAACAGACTCCGACACGGGACCAAATGCGATCGCGGCCGAAACAGAGGCCATCGAATGGCTGCTACTCGCCAAACGCAGTGGCTCGGGAAGCGGAGGCGGTGGAACGAATGCTGGTGGTGGCAACCGTTCAGGCGCCGCGTGGCGTGGATCAGCTTTGGCAAGACTTGGAGGAGCGAAAGAAAAGCTCTCCAAAGTTGTCAAACGCAACACGAAACAGGCGACAGGCAAGGCAGGTCGCGACCTTCCAGAGGAATACCGAAGCGGCCTGGATGCGTATTTTGAAAAGCTCGAAAGTGGAGATGAAACACGATGACTTTTTCGATTCGATTTATCTTGGTCTTTCTGTTTTCCGCTTTCCATTTGCTTTCGTTATCCGCAGGTTTTTCGATCGCGTCCCCACAAGCCGTTGTTTTCGCGATTGAAATCCAGGAGGAAGACGTAGACTCAGATGATGAGGATGACGACGAGGACGAATTTGAAGACGACGAGGATTTCACAAATAATCCATGGCGGGTCGATGAACGAAAACTCTTTGCAGCCAAAAAATTCATGCTGACAAAAGAGTTTTCCATGAAGATGAAGCAAATCGACGACCTTTGCGGCCTGGATAAAAAACAGGCCCTAAAACTGAAAGTCGCGTCCAAAGGGGCCGTCGAAAAAGCTTTGGAAAAATACATCAAAGGTTGGAAGGAACAGATCCAACAATTTGGGAATTTTCAGGTCGACGACGAAGACGATGAAGAGAATAAGAAAAAAAAGAAACGCAAGAAGAAGCGAAAGCGATTTGTCGTCAACAAAGTTGAAGACATCGATGCCCAAACGATGCAGATGCTTGATAACTCGTTCATGGGAGGCGTTCAGAAAGGGGACTATTCAAAAGTTGCGATTTGGACTCGAACGATCAAAAAAGTACTGACCGAAGATCAACGAAAACGACTGGAAGAACACCGCAAAAAATTGATTCTTGCGAAAGGGAATGCCAGAGCAGATTCCTTTGTTGCTGCGATGCGGCTAAAAGTTGCAATTTCTGACGAACAGCTTGAAGAGTTCGACAAACTGGTTCGGCCCGCTTTTCTCAAGAAAGACTACGACGTCACGTGGCAATACGAACATATGGCAACGTTGTATCTGGGTTCCAAACACAACAAAAAGAAGATGCAGGAACTACTATCCAAGGAACAATACCTGGTCCTGAAAATTGCGTTGAAACAAGCTGAAAATTATGCAGGCCTGTTTGGAGACAACGCCGTCGCCCAAAGAAATGTCGTCGTTGCGGCTGACCCCATGTTTGGCATTTTCGGTGGTGTTTTTGATGCCCTAGAAGAGATGGCGAACTTTGTCGGTGAATCTGTAGAAGGAGCACTCAATTGGCTTCCTTAATTTTTGGTGATTGTTCGAAAGGGACTGTGACGAGGGCTTTGGCTGCTTTCGTCTTTTTCGTCACCGCAATTGCGACAACCGCCAACCACGGCGTTTTGTTGGCTCAAACTGATGTTCTGGAAATTCGCGAAGGCACCGGCATCCCAGCAGAAGTTCGAAACATCTACCGTCGCGGGGCGGAATACTTGGCCAAAAAGCAAAACGACGACGGGAGCTGGGGTAAAGGCGGGGGTGGACACGGCGACGAATCTGCGGGGGTGGCAGCCTTGGCGACGATGGCATTTCTTTCCACAGGCGAAGACCCGAACTTCGGCAAGTACGCTCGCAATGTTCGAGCCGCGTTGAGATTCATTATCAAGAAACAGAACAAATCAACGGGATACGTTCCGGGGAACATGTACGTTCATGGATTTGCGATGCTGGCTTTATCAGAAGCCTATGGAGTCGTTGACGACGAAATGCTTTGGGAAGGCAGCAACAGTTCCAAGAAACGCTCAATCGGCGAGGCCCTTGAACTGGCGGTAAAGTTGGCGGTGACTTCGCAGAAGAAAAATCCATCGAAAGGCTGGCGGTACTCGCCCAACGATAACTCTGCAGACACATCCGTCGTCGGCGCTGTTTTGATGGGCTTGCTGGCAGCCAGAAACGCGGGCGTCGAAGTTCCGGACACGACGATTGATGGGGCGCTGAAATACATGAAGCAAATGACTTCCGCTTCCACCGGAAATGTTGGGTACAGCGGCATGGGCGGGCTCGGTGGATCAGGAGCTCGTTCTGCAATCGCCTGTTTGGTGTTCGCGATCGGAAAACGGAAACACTGGAAAGACTTCGAAGGCACCACCAAGTTTCTGCAAGACTCCATTGACAGCACAGCCCAGCAGAGCTGGCCGTTTTACGAACGGTACTATAAAGCTCAGGCTCTTTTTCAGGCCGACTACAAATCGTGGCAGCAGTGGAACCGAAACACCATTCGACTCTTGCGGAACATGCAGGACGACAACGGCTGCATTGGAAATAGCCAGCACGGACGAGCATATTCAACCAGCATGTCGCTGCTGGCCTTGGCGTTGAATTATCGATTTTTGCCGATCTACGAACGGTAGAAAAACACTCTTGAGTCGCTCATGAATTACAGCTCCGACAAAACCGGTTTTACTTTGAGCAATTTCGCGTTGCGAGCCGTGCGGCTTTGTTGCTTTAGCCTATTTCTGGTTGGCCTTGAACCTTGCGTCGCAATCGCGGATGACGTCGTGATTGCGGATGACGTCGTGATCTCGGGTAACGCCGCAAAAGCGATTGACGCCGCAAACGCGATTGACTCGTCGAAAGCCTCCAAGACAACGCCCGTGGTTGAGGAAAAGAACGAACTGATTTGGAAGAGCGGTGACCGGCTTCCGGGTCGTCCAATCGGTTTCAATGAAAATAGACTGCTGTTCGAGTCCACGCTGTTTCGTGAACCCCTGGAAATCGATACCCAGTGGCTCGAGTCGTTTCGCACCATCAAGCAAAACAAAAAAATTGAAAAATCGGAGGAGCCATTTGCGATTCAGTTGATTGACGGCCAAGTCTTTCTTGCTGACGTTCTGTCGCTGGACGAAAACGCTTTGACGATTCAATCCAACCGATCGGGACAGATCAAAATTGATCGGTCACACGTCGCGTCTATCGTCAACCAAAAAACATCTCAAACGCTCGTCGCCGGAAAGATCGACCTCGAACGATGGGGCGCGAAACGGGGCGAAAAGAGATATTGGCAGCCCAACCAGAACGGTGAATTGGTCGCCACGCGTGATGACATTCATCTTTACCTCGAAAGTGAACTTCCCGAATCCTGCCTCATCGACATCGAACTCGGCTGGGACGAAAAACTTGATTTCGCTCTAGCACTGCAGATACCTCACGGAGCCCGCAGCCTCGGTTCGGTTCCGCGACTCGAATCATGGGACGGCTCAATTGTGTTCAGCCATGACGACGACTTCGAAATCGTCATTGTCGAACTCGATGAGACGTCCAAATCGTTGAAATTGTTGATCCACTGGGATCAAAAAAACAACACCGTCATTATTCACGATGAAATGGGAGCCGAACTTGCAACGGCTTCCATCGACAAAACCGGCAAGAAAGCGGCTCCCGGAATTTTCCTGCAAAACAAAAACGGAGACTTCAAAATTAAGTCGCTTGGCATCCGCAGCGCCGCCGCAGGTTTTGATCCGTCCAGCACCTCCGTTCAGTTAAAATCAGAAGATGCAATTAACGCGGAAATTGTTTCTTTTGACGGCACGACGTGGACCGCAACAAAAGATGGTGAACGCGTTGAGATCCCGGCCGCAGAATTTATTGGCGCGTTCCAGTTCAATCCGGATGCTGAATTTAAACAGGTCGATGGCGACACGCTGCGATTTCAGGACGGCGAGAAAGCAATTGGCTCGATCGTGGCGATCGATTCCAGTTCAGTGACGATAAAGACGGACGCGTCCAGCGAACCGGTCAGTTTTAAATCAGATCGCTTGAAACAGCTTCGTTTTAATCCGAAATCCGAAACAACCTCCAACGAGTCCTTCAATCACATTCTAATTTCTGATGCCGGAAGACTCCGGGGAAGACTTGAAAGCGGATCTCCAACAGATGAAAACGTGTTGTTCTGGCGAGTAACAGGTGCGACTCGTGCCGTCCCTTTCGCCAACTCAGTCATGGGTGATGAAAACGTTAACGCAAAAGTCATCCTTGAGCCAAAGAAATCCGCGGATAAAGCGGAAGACGAATGGCCTGACACATTATTCCTGAACAATCGGGATCTTTTACCCGTTCGATTCCGATCTGCCGACGAAAACGAAATCGTCGTCGATTCCTTTTTTGAGAACCGAGTCATTCCCAATTCGAAAATTCGGGCAGTCGAATTCGGATCTCAAGGGATCGCGATGCAACTTGACTTCTCTGATTCGGGCTGGCTAAAGAGCGGTAACGCAAAACTCAGCAAAGAAAAATTCAAACTGAAAAAAAGCGGCACCATTGGACATCCCGACTTGATGGGCCGAGGGGGATTCGAATTTGATCTGGATTGGCCAATCGACAAGTACGGCATCCTAACCGTTCAATGCGGCCGTTCAATGAACAAGAAAGGTGAAATCAAGGATCGAAAAAACCAGTCATTCGGAATCATGCTCTACGGACAGCAGTTCTATGTTAACGCGACCTCCGATGGTCAGAATCCGGGGCAAAACATTAAGCAAAAAGGCAGCAAGGCGGTTCGCTTCAAAATCGAAATCGAAAAGGAAAAGCTGGTCGTCTACGCACGGGGCAAAAAGTGTTTCAGTAAAAAAATTGCCGACGGATTTGGACGCTGCGTCAGCTTTGAACTTAACGACATGTGGAACATGGGAATCTCCTGTACCCTTGATGATCTGAAACTTGCTGACGGGTTCCTTTCGGGAGAATACATCGATCGTGAGCGTAAAGAAATGCTCCTGACCATCCCCAGGTTGAAAGCACGGAATCCTCCCGCCCAGATCCTCTGCGCCACCAACTTCGACCTCGCACGTGGCAACATTGTTTCCGTGAACGATGAACACGTCATGTTTCGTACCGACGATTCGGTCAATCGATACCCGCGTGAGATTCTTGGAAGCATCATCTGGCTGGACACCGAAGCTCTGATCCAGTCATTGCTCGACTCAGAAACTGAAGCCGAGCCCGAAAACGAAACCCAAACCTCACTCGAAAAGCAACAGAAGAGCGTACCGAACGAAGAAGTTCAAACCGTTTCGGAAAGTAGATCTCAAGTTGCCCAAGTCCTGATGCGTGGTGGTCGTCGTGTCACGTTAACGCTTCAGCGGTGGGAAGACGACAAACTAGTTGGGCGGTCAAACTTGCTGGGAGATTGCGTGATCCCGTTCGAACAGATCTTTGAAATTCGAATGGGAAAGTTCGCAACCGAAGCGACCGACATTCCATGGTCCGACTGGGTTGCCAAGCTTGCACCAAAACCGAAACTCGATGAGGGCGGAGCAGGGCAGGGCGATTCGGCAATTTTCGGCTCAGATTCTCCACTGATTGGCAAGTCACCAAAGGCATCTTTGTCGATGCTTGATGGCAAGAAACTCGAACTGAAATCGCTTAAAGGCAAAGTGGTCGTTTTGGATTTCTGGGCGACGTGGTGTGGCCCGTGTGTGAAATCGTTGCCTGGAGTCAAGAAAGTCATCGACAGTTATCCTGATTCTGCAGTCACCTTGATCGCGGTCAACCAGAGCGAAAGCAAAAGCAAAATTGAGTCATTCCTTCAGTCACGAGAGCTTGATCTAACGGTCGCGATGGACGATGGAGATCTGTCCGACGTTTTTAAGGTTGAAGCCATTCCGCAGACGGTCATCATCGACGCCGCTGGCAAAATTCAGTTCGTCAAAGTCGGAGCCTCGAAAGACATGGAAGCGAAACTGAAAGCCGCGATCGACAGTTTGCTTGACAAGCCAACCCAATAAGCTTCTTTGCACGACGCGGAAGTTTTTCTGACACAAGCTGACTTATCGGCACAGGATTCTGTCGATCCGAGCGTCGGCAGGCTTTCGATTGCCTGGGCTCGCCTGTTCTTCAGTGACCAATGACAATCCGTCAACTGACCGCGGCGTTCTTGGCTCTTTGATCGCCAAAGCCCTTGCTTAACCTCCAGAGCTCATTCCGGATTTATTCACCACGACAGGCATGACAGGCATCTGGTTTGCTCTTGGAGGCGATTCTTTTGAAGTGGCGACAAGTTTTACAGATTCGTCAATTTCTCGTCGTGGGTGAACTATCAAAACCAAAATCCAGGAACAATTGCTTTATGAAACAAGCTTTCTCTTTTTCTACGCCTCGTGAGTAATCCGGGTTTAAATCGGGCTTAAACTGGAATTCCAGAATGAGCCAGAATTATTCACGACGCCAAGCGTTTTGTTTGTCCTTTGAGCGATTCTCCGGACGCGGCGGCAAGTTTTGCAAATTCGTCAATTTCACGTCGTGGGCGATCTGTCGAAACCACAAACTTGGAGCAATATCCCAATGAAACAAGCTTTCTCCAAGTCGACGCCCACGCATCGTGAATAATGCGGGATGAAATAAGGCAAAAGTAAGATTCGCAGTCTTCGTGCGACTAAATCCTGCGTCAGACAAGTGTCGGTCGAAGATACAGTGCTCAAATCAAGACAATATCGTGGTATTTGAGTGCTGACCGGCGTTCGGTTTGACGATGCATTGGGGTTAGATAGAATCTCTTCTCAAATTGCAAGAACAACTGCAGGTTATGCTGCACTATTTTGAATGCGGAGAACGTTATGGCGACTGAATTTAGTAGCGAAAATTTTGACTCGGAAGTCCTGAAATCAGATCAACCAGTGTTGGTAGATTTCTGGGCTCCGTGGTGCGGCCCTTGCCGACAGCTTACCCCGGTCATCGAAGAGCTGGCAACCGAAAACTCGTCTGCGAAAGTCGGCAAACTGAACGTCGATGACGCTCAGGATCTGGCAATCAAGTACGGCATCGCTGGAATTCCGGCTTTGCTCCTGTTCAAGGATGGTGAAGTCGTCGAGCGGCTCACAGGCGTTCAGCCGAAAGTAAAGCTTCAGGAAATTATCGATAAGCACACTGCAAGTGCCTGATGAGGTCACGTGCTTGCTGCGTTAGCGGTTTGGACTAATCTCGAATTTTTAGAGCCTTCGATGGAATTTCATCGTGGGCTTTTTTCGTTTCGAAATTGCCTCACCTGACCCACCTTGCCTTTGCCGCAGCCAAAGCAAAATCAGCCGGTGAATCTTGGGGCAATCTTTGTCTGACTGGATCGTCATAGAATCAAAGAGGTTTCAGTGGCTGCGTGATCGATTCCGCGAAGCGTTGCAGCATATTGAATTACTTCGCATCGATCAATTCTGCGTCCTTGATCGCTACTGGAACATCCCGGCCACCGCCAATGTGTTAACCGTCGCCAGTGTGTAACTGCCCCCGATGATTCCATCGAATCGAAAGCAGCATTAGTTCGGTTGATCGAAAAAGTCCACGTGACCTTTATCGAGGTCATAATATGCACCGACCACTTTTAGCTTGCCCTGCTTTTGCGGTTCCAACATAATCGGATCAGATTCCTCACGCAGTCGCAATACGATGCGTCGCACGTTTTCACGGACTGCAGCGTCAAGATCGATTTTTCCTTCCTTGTCTCTCACACCCAAGACGGCGGGCAAAATTGGATGAATCATATCGTCGATGGCTCCCGGAAAACGGGCGTCCTCTTCAACGACTTTTCTGGCCGCATCGACGGCACCACAGCTTTCGTGCCCCATGACGACGACAAGCGGCACCTTCAGAACCGCCACGGCATACTCAATTGACCCCATCGCTGCGGTGTCGATTGTGTTCCCAGCGTTGCGAATAATAAAGAGCTCGCCAAGCCCGCGACCGAACAACAATTCTGGGGGAACGCGACTGTCAGAACACGTAACGTAAGCACAGAAAGGTGATTGACCTTTCGCCAGCTCTAACCGTCGTTTACTTCCCATAGGAGGATTTGAAACCTTGCCTTCAAGAAAAGCTTGATTTCCATCAATCAAATACTGCAATGCCTCATCCGGAGAAAGTGTTGTCATACCGCCCGAAGCACCACAATCTGCATGATGCCTATTTTCGTTAATCTCCAAAGCTCACTTTGTCGAACATTCCAATATCGCACGCAAGAGGGCGGTTGAAAGAATAGCACGTTTCGGATGAGCACATGTCAAGATTTCTCGCAGCATCCATTTTGATCATGCTGACCTTTTGCGGCTCTCGCGTCACGAATGCCCAGACGCTTGACGACACAGGGTTATGGTTTGCTGCGTTTGGTAACGGGAAATTTGAGTCGCTCGACGATGAAGACCCAATACGCTGGTGGTTCGATGCGCACTATCGCTTGCGAGATGATACGAGCGGGTTCAACCAAAGTATCATCCGACCAGGACTTGGCTACGCGATCGATGACACGCAAACCGTTTGGGCCGGCTACGGCTGGATCAAGACAGCCCCTGTGCTGGGAAACAATTTTGATGAGCATCGATTCTGGCAGCAATGGACGGCTACGCCATCGTTGGGAGACTGGAAATTTCTACACAGAAGTCGCTTTGAGCAGCGCTGGTTGGAAACTGGCGATGATGTTGGTCTGCGCTGGCGGCAACTTGTCCGGGGGCAACGGATTCTGTCGAGTTGTCCGGAATATTCATTCGTCATGTGGGACGAAGTCTTTTTCAACCTCAACGATACGGATTGGGGTGCCAATAGTGGACTCGACCAAAATCGAGCGTTCATTGGGTTTGGCTACAAACGTTGTCCGAACTCAAAATTCAGAACTGAGATTGGTTACCTGAATCAGTTCGTCGATCGACAACAAGATGGCATGAATCATATCCTGTCGATTAACTTTTTCTTTTAGCCAGAATCAATCGCGACGACAGGTGGCGGTGGAGGTTGTCGAAGAGCTGAAGCTTTTTCTCAAGTGCGAGAGTGCCGAGGCATTGAGGAGTCTTGCGGATTCAGGCGATGACCTACTGACATTGCACAGCTTGAACATGCTGAGCACGCTTTATCGGAGTCTGTTGAGCACCAACGCCATTGAGAATTCGTATCGCAACACGCGAAACAAGCTTGGTCGTGTGACGCGTTTTCGCGCCGAGACCAATCAGGCGACGCGTTGGCTGTCGTTCGCGTTGCTGGAGGCGGAGGAAAGCTTCCGGAGAATTTCTGACTGCGATGATCTGCCGAAGTTGATGACCGCGTTGGTGCGTGGAAAGGATTCGCTGGCGAAAAAATCCCCCATGGGGCTCCCTGCGGGAACACGCAAGGAAGTGGAGCAGGTTGAGTAAATATCAGCGGCTTAACGCGAGCTATCCTTCGGGCTCGCTTGCCGCTTGGCTAACATTCAGAGAACTTTTTGACGTGAGGCCAATTCAGACTTTTAACAACAAAACGGACATCTCCTGGAATAGATCGCATTCCCGTTGTTCTTGGCTTGGCCAACGAACGGAAGTCAGGTCACATGACAATTCGCACCGTGGGCCACTGCTCTAAAATCGAATAAGACGCACACTCGGCGAAACAGCTTTCCGGTATCCTGGTATTGATGCCGACGCTTCTTGAACGCTGCTAAACCAATTGTGTTAAACTCTTGTCATGGCCGACGTCACCCAAATGCTCCAAAGAATTGAACTGGGCGAACTCTCGTCTGCCGACCTAATGCCGGTGGTTTACGAAGAGCTGCGGCGATTGGCAAAGCAAAAGTTAACTCACGAGAAAGAAACGCCAAGTATCCAACCAACTTTACTGGTTCATGATGCCTATCTCCGATTGGTTCATCAGAAGCAACAGCAGAAGTGGAAAAGTCGAGGCCACTTTTTCGGTGCAGCGGCAGAGGCGATGCGAAGAATCCTGATTGAGAACGCAAGACTCAGGAAAACGCAAAAGCGAGGTGGAGACCTCAGGAAAGTCCCTTTGGAAATCGTCGAGCCAGCAATCTACCAAGACAAAGTTGATCTGTTGGCTCTCGACGAGGCTTTGCAGCAGTTCGAAACGGATTGGCCTGAAAAGGCACAGTTGGTCAAACTTCGCTATTTTGCTGGACTAACCATTGCGGAAGCCGCGAAAAGCATGGAAATCTCTGAATCCACGGCCGAACGCCATTGGCGATTCGCCAGAGCATGGCTCTTTTCACGGCTGGATTCGTAACAATCGCTGGGATTTCAAAATTTTTTCTTTTTCTGTGAAGGAACGGGCGCCGCGATTTCGCACTGTATCTTGCTAGTCAATCAAGCCATGCTTTGTCGGGGTGCAAAATGGAAGAGCAATCAGAAAACTTGTCGGTCCTGTTTGAAACCGCAATCGGAATTAGCTCAAAGGCCGAACGGGATGCGTACGTACAGCGATCATATTCTGAAAACGAAGAACTTGGCCATCAACTGAAAGTCATGTTGGCGGCACACGAAAAAGCCAGCGGCTTCCTGTCCAAACCGCCGGCAGAAATCGCAGCCACCCAGTTTTTTGCGGACAATCAAAGTGAGTCACCGCCCCATTGCTCACAACCGAGCGTACTAAAACTGCTGGGTCATACCATCGAATCTGAGCTTCCGCGCGTCGTTCTCGATTCGACTTCCGAAGAAGGTGCCGACCCGATCATCCGGCCAAGTTCCGAACAACTGCCGCAGCAGGAAGATGGTCGCTTTCAGATTCAGGGCGAGATTGCTCGTGGCGGTATGGGAGCCATTCTCAAAGGGCGGGATACCGACCTCGGACGCGATCTGGCAGTCAAAGTCTTGCTTGACGAACATCGCAAAAAGCCTGCTGTCATACAGCGCTTTGTCGAAGAAGCCCAGATCGGCGGTCAGTTGCAACATCCGGGCATCGTCCCGGTCTATGAACTCGGCCAGTTTCAGGACGAGCGGCCGTTCTTCACGATGAAACTGGTCAAAGGCAAAACGCTATCGGCGTTGCTGGAAGATCGAAAATCGCCTGAAGAGGATCGAGCCAAATTCTTGGGGATCTTCGAGCAGGTTTGCCAGACGATGGCATATGCTCACTCGCGAAACGTGATCCATCGCGATCTCAAACCATCCAACATCATGGTCGGTGCCTTCGGTGAAGTTCAGGTGATGGACTGGGGGCTTGCCAAAGTCCTGACCGAAGGCGGAATTGCTGATGAGCGAAAAGCCTACGACAATCGAACCAAGAACAGCATCATTCAAACGATCCGTTCCCTCGGAAGCGACACTCCGGGACACGGCTTGGGGACTGCCGGAAGTCAAACGCAAATGGGAAGCGTGATGGGCACTCCGGCTTACATGCCTCCGGAACAAGCGTTGGGCGAGATTGATCGGCTTGACGAACGCAGTGATGTATTTGGGCTGGGAGCGATCCTTTGCGAAATCCTTACCGGCAATCCGCCCTACACCGGCGAGGATCACACGGATGTCTTTCGCAAAGCATCACGTGCCAAACTCAGTGAATGTTTCGAAGCTTTGGAAGCCCAGGCGTTGGACGAATCTCTCGTCTCGATCGTTAAGGAATCACTCGCGCCCGAACCGGAAGACCGAATTCGCGACGCGGGTGCGTTGTCGAATCGAATCAGCGAGTATCTGGAATCGATTGAGACTCGTGTTCGTGCTGCAGAGATTGCAAAAGTCGAGGCCGATACCCGCGCGACTGAGGAACGAAAACGTCGTCGTGTGATGATGGCGTTAGCGGCTTCGATTCTGTTGATGATGGGCTTGGCCGGCGGCGGCTATCTGTGGGTCTCGGCAAAAGAAAACGAAATTCGCGTGGCGGAAGAGAAACGTGTTCGCGAAGAGCAACAGCAGAAATCAATCGCCACCAACAAGGTGAGGTCTGAACTGGCAACGGCGCTCAGCCTTGCAAACTTTGACGCTGAAAGTGCTCCTGCCAGGGCAAACCTTGAGCGAGCGTTGGCGGGAACCAATCGCGCACTGACCGAATTCTCAAGTCTCGAAGATGCCGATTTGAAATCCGAAGTCAATCAACTCAAGGATCGAATCAACACCGAGATTGCCAACTTGCAGTTGCTTTCGGATCTGGACCGGGCAAAACAGGAAGAGATGGAATTGCGAAAACTGGTTCAGGACAGATTCCAAAAGCAACAGGCAGCGACTTGGGAGAATCAAACGCGTAACGCTGTTACCGAAAATGGTGACGCAAAGGAGACCGGGTCGAAGGAAGACCTCGAAATCGACAATCGCGTCAACGTTGTCGCTCTCGATCCGGTCAAAACCTACGAATCTGTTTTTGCGACTTGGGGAATTGGTCTGCAAGGCAGCATCGAAGAACAACTGAAACGATTCGAATCATTGAGGCCGACTCAGCGTGCGGCCGTATTCACGTCGATCGACCGATGGAATCGCCTGCTCGCATCGCCGAAAGAAATCGAACAGTGGAGCATGGCCAAGTGGAAGACGCTTGATGCTGTTGAGCTGAAGTCGCGCGGCGGTGACACGCTAGAAGTTCTCGAGGACCAATCAATCCTTGCCAGCGGCGACAATGCCTGGGCAGGCTACGAGCTGGAGTTTGAAACGGACGCGACAGAAATTTCTGCGCTTCGACTTGAGGCGTTGCTGCACCCCTCGCTTCCAAATTTTGGACCCGGAAGAGCCGTGAATAACGCTAATGGTGTGTTCGAAGTTGGAGGGTTGACCGTTTATTGGGCGCCTTGCAGGAATCCGGGGAAAAAGTCGCTGTTGCGATTCGCATACGCAAGCGCCGACTATTCCTGGAGGAACTACCCAATCACTGCAGACACGTGGAACGTCACAATTGGCGCGGGTGATCCGCATGCCGCTGTTTGGGCTTTGAAAGATGCCATTCACAGCCCGGACGGATTTCGCATCTGGATTTCCAACCGTGATCGGGCCCGGGGACCATGGGAAGATCAAAGCCTTGGTCGTTTCCGTTGGTCATTCACGTCGGAAAATGCCGCGGATCGCGATCGCAAACAAAGCGAACATTTGAGCGAAGTCTTGTCTCAGGCTGACGACAATCTTCGTCGGCAGGAAAATCGGCAGGCGCTTGCCGAATCCGATTTCCGGAGACTTCAACAAAACGCGACCAAACTGATTGAAGAAGGAATCAACGAAGAAATCGTGCTGGCCGCGCAGGCACTGTCCGACATGGATCGTTTCCAGCTTTTCAAATTTCTCGAATCGCAAGCCAACTGGATCGTCCCGGCAGATACTTCCGTCTCAACAAAATTTGGATCGACGTACCAAAAGCAGCCAGACGGTTGTTTGCAAGCGGGAGGACCCAATCCCGAATACGAAGTTTTGCGTGCATCATGGAAGCCAAAGGAAAAACGTCTGACTGCAGTTTTACTTGAGTTGATTCCGGGGCAATCGGGATCGTTTTCCCGGAACAGCGATGCCGATGGCGTACCGCTTGTCCAAGCTCAGTTGATGATCAAGCGTGGGGGCAAGGAAATTCCAGTCCCGTGTCAGCAAGTGCTTTCCGACTACAGAAACCAGCGGGATTACGCGAGTATTATCGACGACGACACAAGAGGACCTGTCGCTTTGATGCAAACGAATACCCGGCATTGTCTTGCTTTTCTGTTTGACGCAGCATTTGAACCAGGCGACGAAGTTGAATTTTTGCTCAGGACAGGTACTGAAGCCATGACAAAACTGAACTACTTTGTAGCAGGCCGCAATATCGAAAAGTTCCGGATCAAAACCACCGATTCAGAATTGCGACTTGGCGATTTTCGAACGGCGGGTATCGATTTGCTGCGGCAGGCGGTTCGGCAGAATCCGGGGGACTTTTGGACTCAACTGGAACTGGCGTCACGGTTACAGGAAGGGGAGGAACCGGAGTTTCGCAGCGAATCGCTCAGGCACGCGTTAATCGCCGTTGCTTTGAGGCCGAATCAGCCAGGTGGATACGTTGCTGCCCTGAATACATTTGATCCTGAAGAACTACTTTCGAAAGACGCCAAAGCCAAAGTTGGAATCTCGTGCTTTCGAAATCTCAAGGAGAACTTTCCGGACAATCCAATCATCAAATCGACAAGCTTCAAGTTGACAGGGTTGCTCAACCAATATCAAAAGTTGGAACAGAGTGAAAAACTGATTGCTGCAATCGATTCTGCCAGCGAACTTGGTTTGTTGACTGGTGAATCCCTCAAACGCATCGGAGATCAACTGCGGTTAAAGGATCGCGAGACGGCGATCAAAGTTTACGAAAAGGCAATTGAGCTGGATCCATCGACTCCATGGTTATTCAATCAACTTGGGCTGGCCTATGACCGGCAGGAGAATTTTCAAAAGGCGATTGAAAACTACAAAGAGGAGATCAAGCGGAGGCCAAAGGAGGCAACGGTTAGTTATTCCAACTGCGCCTTAAGTCTTGCCATACTGGGCAGACGCGACGAAGCAATCGCACTTTGCAAACAGGGAGAGGCGCTGGAGAAGAAGGATTGGAGAGTCTCAGACAGGCTTGGCTTCCTCTTACATATGGATGGAAACCTGGAAGGTGCCGAAGAAGCCTATCGAAGGGCTCTCAAGATCGACGCGAAGCAATCAAGTATCTACGTCGATTTAGCCAGGTTGCTCGAAGATCGCGGTAAGGGAGAAGAAGCTTTTGCTCTTGCCAAGGAGGCGTCGGAAAAGCTTCCCAAAAGCCCGGAGGCGCTAAATCGGTATGGATACGAGTTGATGCAGCGGAAACAGTATGCTGACGCCGAAGAAAAATTTTGTAAAGCCATTGAACTGGCTGAGATCGATGGTCTTTTCCGCAGGAACCTGATTCAGTTGCTGTTCGAGATGGGTCGCGAAGACGAAGCAGACGATGAGATCTCGAAATACGAGGTCGCTTGCGCGAATTACGACCTCTCTTTGAACGGTCTCGCACAGATGCTGATATTCAAAAAAGAGGGCGCGATATCCCGTCCCAAAAAGGCACTTCAAATCGCAAAGAAAGCTCTGGAACTAAACCCAAACAGCATCGAAAGCACGCTGACTGTGGGTGGCGCTCACTATCGCGTGGGCAACTGGGACGCGGCGATTAAGGAAATCGAAAGATCGATTCAGCTTTACAAAGCGCAAGGTGCTGAATCGGCTACCGCATTCCAGCTGTTCTTTCTCGCAATGGCCAAATGGCAGAACGACGAAAAAGAAGAGGCGAGGAAGCTGTTTGGCGAAGGTGAAAAATGGCTGGAATCGAACCACGTTAATCATGAAGACCTGGATCTAATTCGCGCCGAAGCCGAAGCACTCATCGAACAGGGCGGCGATTAACCCGGTTCGGCTTCCGATCCATCCTTGGCTGCGAAGGGGACCACTTTGTGCGTCAAACATTATTCGCTATCTCAATTCAGCAAGACCAAGCTCATTCGTCCGACACACCGAAGCTGAAAAGGAATTTCCCGGGAACTGCTTCGAATTCATAGTCCCAGCGTACTGAGAGATGGGCAAGAATTGCGATACTACCGTCCAAGAAAGCAACAAGCCAAAAGTTCAAGCCCCCGATTATCCGATCGAGATCGCGGGCTGGGAGTGCAAGCATACCCTTCAGTCAGGTGGGCTTGAGTTCAGTAAATGGTAATTCGTCGTCCAGCGAGAATACAAAAAGGAGACGAGCGAATTGTTGAGAAATCAACATTCTGGCTGAAAACGTCTTACAGGCCGCAACTTTTCTTCAAAAGGCTTACTTGGAAGCGTTGGATTCCAAGAGGAGTTAATTGCTCAACGCCCTTTCATCGCCTCTAGGTCCACTAATAACCGCTCAATCGAACATGATTGGCGTGTAAATTCGCTCTTGCTTAATGCATTCTCTGCATTAGTGGGTCGTTCGGCGAGAGGGAATTAAGCACAAAAAAACTGAGAGCGTTTCGCACCCTCGGTTATTCGCGCCTCAAAAAGTACACCCGGAGGGATTCGAACCCCCAACCCTCGGTTCCGAAG
>CAYZPA010000003.1:123903-160446 GCA_964479855.1 uncultured Pirellulaceae bacterium | reverse complement strand
CTCGTCAGCGGACTCTTTGGCTTTATCAATCGCTCCCGATTTTCTGTCCAGAAACGATCTTCTCATGAGCGCGAAAATGATTGTCCTGACGTCATTTGGAACGACGTTGTCGCCTTCGTTGATGGGGCGAGAAAGCTGGATCGCTCTGTCGGTATAAAGGGCTGATTTGGTTGCATCGATGTCCGCTATGAGGCTTGCCGCATCGATCAAATTGGTCGCTTCGAGCCGTTGGCAGTTGATCGAATCGGGATATTTGGCCAGCAATTTTCCGCTCAGATCGAGAGCCTCTTCAGACATCCTGATCGCCAATTCGGTCTTGCCAGTCAAACCAATCGTGTTCGCATAATCCCTGAGAGTTTCGGACAGAAATCCGATTCCGGGAGCACTGTCGGGATTGTCAGCAACGACACTTCTCAGGATGGACGTTGCAATTTCGTAATCGTTGATACTTTCGTCGACCCGATTTGCGTTACGGATCGCATTGGCTTCGTAGCGATAAAGTTGAGCGAGCCAAATTTTGGAGTCTTCTGAATCGATAAATTGTTCATTGTCAGCGTCTTCATTTTCGCTTTCGAATTTTCGAAAGAGTTCAAGCGTTTGACTGGTCAGCCATTCGCGAACCTTGATGGTTTCAGGGGTTTGACTGAGGTCCCGTTCCGCTTTCTGGATGAGTTTTGCGGTCAGGCTTCGGAATGAACGATAATTTTCCTTGATCGCGTCTTTGGATTCGGAAAGCTCCTCATTGACGATTTTCAGTTCACTGTTGGCGCTTTCGATTTGCGTGTTCTTCGCCTGGATTTCGATGTTCTTCGACCTGCTAACCAGGTTCATTCCAATCAAGCCGACGATCGCCATCGCGGTGGCAGCGGTTAGGGCGATTGCAGCGGTACGATTTTTTCGCAGTGTTCGAGCCGCGCGAGAAAGCCATGGTTCCGGGTAAGCGCTGACTCGTTCATCCGCCAGCCAGCGTTCGATATCGTCTGATATTCCGGCCGGCGATTGATAACGATCCTCCGGTTGCCATGCCATTGCTTTCAGGCAGACGGCTTCGAGCGGTTTGGGGATCGAGCTGTCCAATTCAGAAGGACGAGGAAACTTTCCTTGCTTGGCCTTTTCCAGCTTTTCGGAAACCTGTTCGCCATCGATCGGAGGTTGTCCCGTCAATAAACAGAAAAATGTTGCTCCGAGGCTATAGACGTCGGTCGAAGGACCAAGTTCATTGATCCGCCCGGCCGCCTGTTCGGGGCTCATGTATTCTGGCGTGCCGATCGCGGAGCCCGCCATCGTCGGCGCGGCAGAGCTTCCAGATTTCGGGACAATCGGAAACTCAGTTGATGCGGGTGTGGGTTGAGCGGTTCCGGCTTTCGCGAGCCCCCAGTCGACGACCAGTGTTTCACCATATTTGCCCAGCATGATGTTGCCGGGTTTGAGGTCGCGATGCAGAACGCTGCGACTGTGAGCGTAACTGACGGCATCGCAAACGTCGATGAAGCGTCTGAGCAGACTGCGCAGTTTCAGGTTGCGTTCCGTTTCATCGAGCGAACTTTTTTCTTTCTGGAAAAGCTCGATAGCTTCTTTCAGGCTATCGCCTTTGATGAATCGCATGCAGTAAAACGGGCGTCCGTCATCGGAATTCCCCAGTCCATAAACGGGGACGATCCCGGGGTGTTCGAGGCCGCCAGTAATTTCGGCCTCAATCCGCAAGCGATCGTGAACGGGTTCGAAATGCGAGTACTTGGGGAGCACTTCCTTGAGCGCGACTTCGCGATTCAGCTCGCTGTCCATTGCGATCGAGACAGAGCCGAGTCCGCCTTCGCGGTGAGGTCGAAGGACGCGAAACCTGCCGCCAACGGTTGATTGTTCTCCAAGGCTAATGGTTGGCGAGTTAGAATTTGATCCTGAACCTGACCCAAGATGCAGCAACGATTGGCTCAGGCTGGAATCCTGAATGTTGGCCAGCGCCTGTTTTAGTTCGCCGATGGAACTGAGCGTATTTAGGCTCTCTTCAGGGCGGTGCGAATGATGTTCGAGGTGTTTGGCGACCAGCGCGACTAGCAGAGCTTTCGCGCTTTCATCAATGTCTTTATTGGATAACAGAATATCTTCGATGGGCGTCGTCTTGTTCAAAACCCACTGGTTCATCGCGCGAATTAGTGACTCGCGGTCGATAAAGTTCATCTGCAACGCGATGATGCCGAACAAAAGGTTGAGGTCCGCAGATCCTGCCTGCCGTTCGTGTTCGAGATCAGAGGTCCCTTCGGCGGAATCGTTGGCGAATTTTTGCTCTTCCGATTTAAGTCGCTGGTTTAGACGCAAGAGCTTTTCAACTGCTGCTCTAAGTTCTTCATCGCCTGCGCACTCTTGGCTCAAAAAATCTTCCAGTTCCGATTTGGGGACGTCTCTCGCTCTAACGAAAATAGCTTCGACGCGATTTTGACTATCCCGTTCGTCCATCGAAAGTTCCTTGAAAATCGATCAGGCAACAAATTACTGCGATGTTGACTACGAATATCACTTTAACCGATTTTCAGACAGAATCGATTGCCGGTCGTTAGGGCGCTGCACAGCATCTGTATCCGCAACAGTCGTAGCTACAGCAGCCAACCCGGAAGTGATACGTTGTCGAAGACTTGGGATATCACGACTTCCGATAAGCCACCATCAAGCCATGCTACTTGGTGGAACGCATGTAAGCGATCAAGTCCAGAATGTCATCGCGGGTCATGGTGTCGAGCAGGCCTGCGGGCATTGGTGAAATGGAAGACTCTTTCATCTCTTCAATTTCTTTGACCTTGATCTTCACCATCGTGTCAGGATCAACCATATCGGATTGAACCCAGTACTCATCGCCAGCAAGATTGACGACCCGACCAACGATCGTGTCTCCGTCTTCCATTGCAAAGACGGTGGCTGAATACTGATCAGAAATCGATTTGCTGGGTTCGACCAAAGTTGTTAGCAAGTCTTTCGTGTTGAATCGATTTCCTGCGGCGGTCAGTTCCGGTCCGACACGTCCGCCCTGCCCTGAAATTCGATGGCATTTGTAGCAGCTACCGACCGCGAACATTTTCTTTCCGTTTTCGATGTCGCGTGACTGAAGCTCTGCATCGGTGACGGGAAGAATGTCTTCTACCGTCCAGTTCTTCACCACGTCACGAGCTTTCAGATCCGCGTAAGGATCTCTTCTCTCTGGCACACGTGTGATCAGATCGCCAAGTCGAGCCTTATCTTCTTCAGAAAGTCGAGCCACCGCCATCTTGCGAATGTTGCTGATGTAGCCGCCAAAGGAATGGCCGCCCAGAAAATTGCTCGAATCCAAAAACCATGTGAAATATTTCTGCTGAAGTTCTGGAGTCCAGCCGTTGTCAGCAGCCGCCAGATGCCACGCGTAGGCGACCTGTTCCTCTTGCGTTTCAGATGCGAGCAAAAGTCTGACGGTTTTGGCGACGGTTTGGGAGTCATCCAGATCAGCAGCAATCAACAATTTGGAAAGTTCGCGATCGAGTTCAATATCGCCAGAAGGGAAATAGGATTCCAGCTTACTGATTCCTGACTTCATTTCGTCGTCGCACTTCTTGAATCGAATGATTGCCAAACCGTAGCTTCGCAACAGATGCAGACGTTGTGTCTGATCCAGCATTGGCCAATCGAGCGAATTCAAACTGGAAACGATTTGGTTGTAGGCTTCGTCGGAATCGCTTGCAGTGCGCGACAGTGCGATGGACGATTCGAGGATCTCCATCGCGTTCATGTCGTCCGACCAGTTTCTGGCCCATGTTTCTTTGTTCTGATGTTCCAATCCGATTCGAGCGGCGTATCGGATGTGGCGATCGGAATGCGAGAGTGCCTTTTTTAATTCCCGAACGACTTCAGGATCACTTGTCGGCTGATGGAAGGATTCCAGTTTCTGACGTTGAAGATGCAAGTCAGTCAAAGCCGGAAAGTCGGTCGCGGGTTCGGTTGACTCGTTGCCCGAGTAAGTGATTTCGTAAAGCGCTGATTGGCTGCGGCGTCCCCCGATCAGAAAGTACATCGCTCCATTGGTTGGATTGATCGTCAAGTCTGTCACGGGCAATGCGTTGGACCAGCAAAACCTTTCCGCAGTTGCGGTCCAGGAAGCTCCGGATGGTTTCATGGTCAACGCATAGATGATTCCGTAGCTCCAGTCAGAAATGAAAAGAGCATTCTGAAACCTTGCCGGGAATTTCGCTCCGGTTCCAAAGGTGATGCCGGTTGGGCTCCCCGGACCAATTTCGCAAACCGGTGGAAGGCTGTCGGGGTAGTACTTTGGCCACTTGCCGCTGCCGTTTCGCCAGCCAAATTCGCCACCGCTGACGACATGGCAGACTCGGGTGGGGCGATACCACGGCAACCCCACATCCCATTCCATGTCGGCGTCATACGTAAACAGTTCGCCATTGGGAGCAAAAGCGGTGTCGTATTCGTTTCGGAATCCGCTGCAAACCAATTCAAAAGATTTTCCATCCGGATCCGTTTTGCAGACCCAGCCGCCGGGAGCCATTTTGTCTGCGGCATGACCGTTCGCGTCAGGAAGCCGTTCGATCAACTGGTCCTCGCCCCAGTTTCTGGGAACACGGGAGGTTTCCGGGTCTGGAATTTTGGTCATGTTGCCAGCACAGATGTACAGCGATTTTTTGTCCGGGCTGAGCAACACCGCATGCGGACCGTGCTCATTTCCTCCTTCGAATTTACGCAAAAGTTTGACTTCGTCGTATTGATCGTCGCCATTGGTGTCTTTGCAACGGAATAGGCCGGGTGGCATGCCATCGCCGCGGTGGGCCACGACGTACAGACTGTCGAAGGCGCACAACAAACCTTGAGCTCGACCGATCTTTGCGGTGAGCGGTTCGACTTTGGATGCGCTACCGCCGTCGCCGGGTGTGATGCGAAAGATTCCTCCGTATTGAGACGAAGCGATCAATCGACCTTTCGGGTCCGTCGTGATGCAAACCCAAGACCCTTGTGCTTCAGGAACTTCGTAAATGATTCGCGCCGAGAATCCGTCGGGCAGATTCAGGCTCTGGGGAACGCCGGCGTTGAAGTCCTGAGCCAAAGCACTTGAATGCGATGGAACCGAGGCGAGTCCCGTGAATGCGAACACGACTGCGAATGCGAAAAGCGAATACAGATTGATTCTGAGCATGGGTTGGTTCGATCAAACAGGTGGACTGGTATTAGGTTAACGATTTCAGTTTAATGAAAAACGATTGGCTTGGGTTGGCGATTGAACCAATCGTGCGACAATTTAAAAAGGGTGCTGGCGAGAATACTTGAGCCCGAATTTTTATGTGGGTTGGCTGGAAGAGCCACCTTTTCAAGGGTGAAGTCGCCGCCCTGCGATACGCCGGTAGAAGAGATGCATCTTCGGCACTACGACTTTTGAGGGAATTATGAGCGACTTGCAGGAACGAACCATCAACGGGCTTTATCAGCTCAAGCAACGAAACGCAGCATGGCACTCGCTCCGCGCGGCTGCAGAAGTCGGTATTTTGCAAGCGTTGTCCGATGGTCAAAAATCAGCGACGGAGCTGGCCAAATCGCTTTCGCTGGACTTGGCTTCGGTGCAAAGGCTGATGCCGGTTCTGGTGCAAACGGAAATGGTGGATCAGTTCGGAGAAGACTTTGCACTGACGACCTTGGCGAGACTGGTACCGGCTCAATTTCTTGATTTCGGGGAAAGTTATTTCCGCCAGTTGGTTCACCATTTGAAAACGGGAGCCATTGCGGATAACGGACTTTGGGAGGAAGAACTGGCGTCACGCGAATGGACCATGACTCCGGCGGCCTTGAACGCTCTGAAGGGTTTGGACGTCGGCAGGACTCGCAAAGGTCTTCGAGTCCTTGAAGTCGGCTGTGGTTCAGCTGTATTTGGAGTCGCGTTTGCTCATCGCGATCCCGAGTCGAAGGTGACGTTGCTGGACACGGCAAGTCAACTGGCTCGAGCGAAAGAAACTGTCGACAGTGTTGGCGTCGGCGATCGCATCGAGTGGTGTGAGTGTGATCCGTTGACCGAATTGGATTCGCTTCAATTCGAAAACGATTTTGACTTGATCGTTTTGACCAATTTGGTGCACCAACTGAACGTGATGCAGCAGGAAGCGATTTATATGAAGCTAAGGGAGCTTCTAGTGAAAAATGGTGAACTGGCAATCGTGGATGCGTTTCCCGGGCACGAGAAAGGTGATGTCAACGCGGCGGTCTACCAGTTAGAAGTTGGCCTGCGATCGGAAGGGCAGCTTTGCGACGCTCAACGAATCGAATATTCGCTCAAGGCAAGCGGTTTCTTGCAGGTCCAATTCGCATGGCTTCCCTGCGAGCCGCATCTGTATGGATTGATGCTGGCCACGCGATAGGGAAAAGGATTTTGAGGCGAGAGCGATGCTACCTTGGAAGGTCGTTCGTCCGAAAATGTGGCTTGGCGTGAATTTTCGGTTCGACGGATTCTTCATCGATTTCGATCAGACGATCGACAAGAAGCTGCGTGTCGTGCTGCGTCTTTTCCAGCAGGATCATGCTGAAAGATTTTGGTAGTCCCAGCGAGTCGAATCGGTCCGCTGGAAAGCAGTTCAGAATCGAGCTGGAGATTTTTTTATTCAGTGCGGGGTTGGCTGCCCATTTTGATTTCAGGGACTGAACTTCAGCGGCAAACGAAGCCATCAGGATCTGCTTGCGGCGAGAGAAATCCAGCTGCGACATCTCGGAATTCTCTTCTGCAAAGTCGTCGACTCGTTTTTCGTCAAAAGCAAACGTTTTGGCGTGTTCCAGGCGGGGGTTGTGAGCAAGAAACAGGTCGGTCCACCGTTCAATTTTTCGACGCAGCAAGTTCAGGCGATCGAAAGCTTCTTCGTTGTCACCTTGTCCATGTAGCAGTACTCTCATCGCGCGGTTACGTGCTTCGATGTGGCCGATGTGAACTGAATGGGCCAACCCAAACAGTTCATCAGAATTTTGATATTCGTCATGTGCTAACACAGAGGCCGACCAGATCCGGGTCAGGAATTCAGATACGAAAACCTCTTCGACGACGGTCTCAATGGCGGGCCATGGATCGTGCGAAGGCGATGGGGTGTTCAGGTCCTCCTCGAACATTTTCAAAGACGTTAGCCATCGGTTCAGGCGGCAACGACATGCGGTCCAGTAGTTGACTGAAACCAATTCATCGGGACCGCTGTTGCCGAAAATGAGACTTGAGGAATGAACGGCGATCCAGCTTCCGATTTGAGCGAGTTGACTTGCGTGCATGGCTTGCGATTGGTCTTAATGAACTGGTTGGATTGGTGCGAGTTAGCAGCTAAGGCAAATGAAATGCCAGAATGCCAAACAAATGAACTGCGGTCAAAGTTGTTGTTATTTGCTGCGTTATCTGTCAAAATTCCCGCGCGGGCTGTTGCCTTAAAGAGACACGATGCGTTTTGGCATCATGTCGATGATTCCTTCTTGCGACAAGTCACTTATTTTTAGGAGCGGCGATTTCGCCGAAACTCGATGCAGGGCGCCATTTCAGATTTTCTTGAGCTGCATTTCAGGCATTTCAACGCTCGAGAGACTCTCGACGCCGCGAAATCGTACCGTCAGCATCTGGAAGATGGAGGGAAAATGCTGGTTAGTCTGGCAGGTGCGATGAGCACCGCCGAGTTGGGCGTGTCACTGGCGAGGATGATTCGGGAAGACAAGGTGCATGCCATTTCCTGCACCGGCGCGAACCTGGAAGAAGATGTGTTCAATTTGGTCGCCAGAGATGAATACCGAATGGTCCCGAACTATCGTGACCTGTCGCCAGCGGACGAGCACGAATTACTGAAGCAAGGATTCAATCGTGTCACCGACACCTGCATTCCAGAATCGGTGATGCGGCACATTGAACATAACTTCATTGCGGTTTGCGCTGCCAACGAGAAAACGGGTAAGCGTTTGATGCCAGCCGAAGTGTATTTCGAGCTGTTTCGATCCGGCGTGCTTGAAGAGCATTTCCAGATCCCGCCAGAGGACTCGTGGATGTTGGCGGCTTATGAAAAAGGGATTCCGGTTTATGCGCCCGGGTTTGAAGATTCCACGCTGGGAAACATTTTTGCTGCACGCGTCATCGAAGGAAAGCTGACGACACACGACTCAATCAAATCGGGAACGGCTCAAATGCAGGCTTTGGTTGACTGGTATTTGAAAACGGAACCCGATTCGAAAATTGGATTCTTTCAAATCGGCGGCGGGATTGCTGGCGATTTTGCAATATGCGCCGTGCCGCTCATCATTCAGGATTTGCAAAAAGACATCAAACTGTGGTCGTGGTTCGCGCAGATTTCAGATTCGACGACTTCGTACGGGTCTTATTCGGGTGCGGTGCCCAACGAAAAAATCACATGGTGCAAACTTGATGTAGATTGCCCACGATTCATGATCAATTCGGACGCTTCGATTGTTGCGCCGCTGATTTTCGCCTACGTGCTGGGCGATTGAACCCGGATTATTCACGATGCGTAGGCGTCGACATGGCGAAAGCTTGTTTCATCCGGAATTATTCACGCCTGTCGTCGCGAATAATTCCGGTTGAATTACAAAAGGTCGTCCAGCGACGTCCAATCAACATCGTCGCGTGAGTGGATTCGTTTGACCAATTCAACCGCGTCAGGACGTTTTGAAAGTAAACGGAACGCTACCGCAGCCAGAGAAACATCTTCGGCCTCGAAGCAGATCACAAGCTTTCCGTCGGTTCCATGGATCGATTTCGTTTTCAGTTGAAACCCGTTTTCGATCAGGTCCGGAAGCTGGCAGGGTTCAGAACTCGTCGGCAGTCCAACCAGCACTCGCATCTGTCCGCCGCAGTCATCGATTGAAGGTTTGGCCCGGTTGATTTGATCGCTCAGCCATTTCGTTAGTTGCTCAGGCGCGAGCGTGTTTTCCCGAATCACTTTTTCAAACGAGAGAGATTCTTTCACATTGCAAAGCACTTTGGTCGCGGCAATGCACAATTCGTTGGGCAAGCCATAACGCAGCACGTTTTCGTTGGAAAATGCTGATTGATAGCCGCCTTCTGGGTTGATCAGCGAATGGAAAACCATGCGTTCGGTTTTTTCAATCATGTCGCTCATTTCGCGATTGATTTGCTCGATAAGGGCACGCTGTGGATCGAACGTGTTTTCGATGATTTCTGTATCGAAAGGGATCTCGTTGTAATCGATTTTGGTTTTGAAGATCTCAAGGTTGGCTTCGATTTGCGACAGTACCGTTCGAACCGGCACAAGTCCGTTGAGGAGAACTTTGATGTATTGCGTCGTGCGATGCTTGATGAATTCCTGTTTGCGAAGCTGTGCATATCGGAAGACTTCCTCGCGGGATACCGTTTGCCCTTGAGAGCAAGTTTGGTGAATTGAATTCAAAACATGTCGCTGTTCCGACGCAGCTTGCTGACGTTCTTGCTCCGACAAATCCAGCCACTGATTCAATGTGTTTGTCAGTTCGCTGACGATTCCATCGACATGCCCCAGAGAGAAAGTTTCAAGTTGAAGTTCTGCAACGCAAGCGTGAGCAAGGAGTGAATTTCCAACGACCTCATCACCGGCAACGTACTCATCAAGAGCATTGCACAGCAAGGTAGAGTCATCGTACTGTTCTTGTTTCAGGTCCATTTTTCCATACTGATTGTCAAGGCACTCAACAACGGCGTGTGTGACCTGTTGCGGTGGGAACTGGAGTGCTTCTTCGAGCTTTTGTTTTAATTCCGCTTCCTGCCCGAGCGCAGTGGTCTGCTGCGCAACTCGATCCTCGATGTTGTCTTTGCAAACGGAGGCAGAACGCAGTATCTCGTCAGCTTTGCTTTTCATTCCTGTTTCATCAACGTCACACAGGCCCATCCAGCGGCGATACACTTCGTGGCAGAGGCGATTGACGTTGTTGCGTCGGTAATCCGGATCCCCGGCGCCGGTGACCGACAGTCCAAGAGTACGTAAAGCAAAATGCTCTCTATCGAATTCACTTTTTCGACAGGTGTCAAAGAAGGAGGCACATTTCGAGGTGGTTGCCAGCGAGACGTACTCGGCAACGGATTCAAGCTGCGAATCAAATTCAGACTGATTCAGATCGTCGCCCAGCTCTGTGAAATAGGTCTGCGCGAACGGTGGTTCGTCCTCGAATTCCGGAATTCCAAGTGTCGCATCGCCGGGGTATCCAAGCTCGTTGAAATGTCTGAACTCGGTCAGGAACGCAAACGCATTCGCCGCCGCAAGGCCGGGATCGCGAGATCGCTGATAGGCGGAATGCATCAGGATGGCGTTGACGGAATCGTAAGGCAGTCCTTTTTCGGCCATCAACAGTTTGATGGTGTAAGCGAGGTCCAGGAGCATTCCGCTGCCAATCCCGCCGCTGATCGAAGAGATCAAATAAACTTGTGGCGAGTTTGGATCGCCGGGGTTCATTTTCAGGGCATCTGCAGTTTTCGCGAGGTTTTCCGCTAACGCGAATTGACTGATTGTTTTTTCAAGTGATTCGCAGATCTCTGCAAAGTGGTCTGCAAAGGCGAGCCTTCCGAGCGGTCTGAGGCCTTCGGTTTGCAACGTTCTGGGCACGTTGTAGATCCAGCGGCGACTGAGCCAGCCCAAATGCACGTCGGCGTTTGCCCGGTAGTCTTCCGGCTTTTTCAAAGGGACTTCGATCGTTTCGAGCGGACTGACCGTGGTTTGAAGCTCACCGCCAAGCTGTGAAAGGCTGTTGCGATCAGAATCAATAAAGACGGACCGAATGGACGGAACGGCTTCTCCATGACCAGCGCGACCATATAGTTTTTCTTTGATTTTTTGTCCGACTCGATTGGCGGTCTGGCCAACGGTCACGATTAAAGTGGGGCGAATCAGTGATTCCTCTGGCGAGCAAGCGGGGGGTGACACCACTTCGATGCTGCTTGCTTTGAAGGGAAGCTTTCGCTCCGACACCATTTCGGTGTTGTCACAATTCACTTCTTTTCCGTTGAACAGGAAGGTTTCAGAATCTGATTCCTGAATTCTTCTTGTTTCAGTTCGGCGTAACGCTTTGCGTACGGTGCGGCGTTGTTTCTTCAGGTCTTCGACGAACGCAAGGCAGGATGGGTAGCGTACGCTTGGGTCTTTCGATAATGCTCTGGCGACGGCGGCTTGATCACCTTTAGGTACGGGACGAAGATTGGGTTTGCCGTGAATGTGTTGGGCCGCAAGTTGAGCCGGAGTTGTTCCCGGAAACGGACGTACCCCTGAGACCATTTCGCAGTACATGATGGCGAGCGAGTATTGATCGCTGCTTGCGGTTGGCTTTCCATCGAACATTTCGGGGGCCGCGTAGGCGGGAGTCATGCCCTGCATCATGGATTGCGATGCGACTTGCAGGTCTTTCATCAATCCAAAGTCGGCAACTTTTACGTGCCCGCTTACCATTAGCAGATTTTCCGGCTTAACGTCGAGGTGCTGTAGCGACTTTTCAACCGACAGGTAGTCTAGCGCTTCGGCTGCGTTGGACATGTACCGCAGCATCTCGTCGCGAGGGATTCCGGGTTCACCTTTGGCCGTGTAGTCGTTGAACAGATCAGCAAGGCTGGCGTCGGCTAGCTCAGAGATGACGACCAATTGGCCTTCTGCGACTTCAATTCGTTCAAGGGACAACAGGAACGGATGACGAAGTGACTTGACGCGGTCAAGCGATTTGAGTTCTGTCTGTGCTCTTTTTTCGTCGTGAAATCCATAGACAATTTTGAGCGCTTTTTTCAATCCGCCTGGAGCTTCAACAGCCCAAACTTCACCGAATCCGCCGGAGCCAATTCGATTTTCAAGTTTATAGCCAAGGATTTCGCTGGCCGGTTGTGATGAGTGAGTTGACACGGTGAATGCCTGTGGAAAGTTTGGAAGGGGGAATAAAAGAGGGACGGAAAAGTAACTGGTTACTGGCTAATGCCTCGAGCGAGTGTTCTCGGTGCACCTTCTTCGACAACGACCGTGAAGTAACTTTTGACGACACGATCGAAATACTCAGGTCGAATCTCAATTGGAATGTCGTTGTAAACGCAGAAGTTGCGTATTTGGCTTAGCAAGTCACGGGGGTGGCATCTTCGAAGTCGCCGATTTGCTGCGACATAGTGAGTTTGCAAAAGGTATTCGACGGCTTCGGGATCGTATTCACATTTGAATTTGTCGCAGTAAATTCGAAACAGAAGATGAAACTCTTTGTGCGATGGGTCAGCGATTTCGATCTTGTACGGGATGCGCCGCATGAAGGCTTCGTCGACCAGTTGGCTGGGCTCAAGGTTGGTCGAAAAGATGATCAACTGCTCGAACGGCACCTGGATTTTCTTTCCGGACGAAAGCTGCAAAAAGTCGACTCGGCTCTCAAGCGGAACGATCCAGCGATTCAGAAGCTCCTGAGGCTCAACACGTTGCCGCCCAAAGTCATCAATCAACAAACATCCACAATTGCTTTTCATTTGCAAAGAAGCTTCACTGACGTTGCTGACGGGATCATGACGAATCTCCAATGAGTCCATTGTCATCTCACCGCCGACAACAACGGTCGGACGTTTGACTTTTAGCCAGCGTTTATCAAATGTGGCCGCGCTGAGAAGGCTGTCTCCGTCATCCTGGGCGCGATGGTGGTAGGCTGCGTCGTACAATTTGATAATCTGCCCGTCTTCGTAGATGGCGCTCGGGATCCAGATCTCATGTCCGAAACACTGAGTGATTCGTTGAGCGATTGTCGATTTTCCGTTGCCTGGTTCGCCGTACAGGAACAGTCCAGCACCTGAGTTAATCGCTGGGCCAAGGTTCTCGAATAAGGTCTCATTGATGGAAATGTCCCGAAACGCGTTTCGCAGATGCGATCGTCTGGGAGATTCGGCACGAATCGTTTGAGCTTCCGCACTGAGGACGTAATCCATCAACGGAACCGGTGCTGGACCGACGTACGAGCAGGCGCTGTTGAGTGTCGTGGCTCGATCCCGACCGCTTTCGGTCAAAGAGTACATGTAGTCGTTCAGCGGCGCCGAACCGTTGTGCACGATGTATTGACGGGCGCGAAGCGTGCGAAAGAGTTCCTCCAAGACGGTGAACGGCAAACAGATATCGTTGGACAGCTGTCGTCCACTGCTCACTCCGACATTGGCGAGTCGTTTGATAATGAGGGACTCAATCAGCGATACCGGAATGCCGGTGTCAGCAAGAGACGAAGGTTCTGTTGGGCGAAACGATTCGTCCGCCATGATGGTGGCAAGCAGGCTATTGCTTAATGTGGCGCTGTCGAGAGTGTCAGTCATTTTGATGCTGATTTCGTGTCAAGTGCTTCTGGAGTCTCAGCGTCTTGGGATTCGCGGAGCTTAAGGGTTTGAAAACGTAGGTCATAGTTGCCGATGTGCAGAAAAAAAGACGATTGACAGATTCCGACTTATCGACACGACTGTCAAACCTGATGATTTTCGAACACTTGATGATTTAGCGCATGCCTGAAGGTTGAAAGTCGACTTGCGAAACGTTGGTTGCGAACGAACCGTTGGTTGCAAATTGCGAAACAAAGTTTGAGCAATTTTCGAGAATTGACTTCGTGTTTCAAAAGTGAGAGCTACATAGATAGGGCTTTTCAGGAGGAAAATCCCTTGCGTCGACAATTTGTTGCAGCGCAAAGTCATATCCCGCCAAATACAAGTACATCTCATGTCTTTTACACGCGACAAGCAAAATTCAGCTGGTGCCTTGAAAGGTAACGCTTCTCAATGGTTCCTTTCCGGACAGATTGAGGACACAGAACCACTGCGAAAATTCCAAATTCACTCGACTCCGTTTACTGTCGGGCGAAAAGGCGAATCTTCTCTCTGCTTGCCCACGGGGTGTATCTCCAAGAATCATGCCCAGCTGACGTTTACTGATTCGGGAGACCTGTTGCTTCGGGATCTCGGCAGCACCAACGGAACGTACGTCAACGGCGAACCGATTCACGATGCCGTTGTCGTTCGCGAAGATGATATCGTTCAGTTTGCAACCATCGTGTTTCGAGTTGGTTCGGACCGTGTGCAATCCGAAGGAAACACCATTCATGAAGACGTTTGTGATCAAGCTTTGGCGATTATTCAGTTTGAGCGATTGATCAGTGATGGTGGACTCTATCCCCATTTTCAACCGATCGTAAAACTGGAAGATCAGTCTCGCATCGGATACGAAGTCCTCGGAAGAAGCCGCCTGTTTGGTTTGCAATCGCCTTATGAAATGTTTTCAGCCGCTTCCCAATTAAATATGGAAGCTCAGTTGAGCGAAGCGTTTCGGCATCGCGGTGTCGAGATCGGCACAGCCTTTGGATCTGATGCGAACCTTTTCGTAAACACGCATCCAAAAGAACTCGATCGACCTGAGTTCTATGACTCGTTGAAGCTCTTGCGTCAGGCGGCTCCTGAACAAAAAATTACGCTCGAGATTCATGAAGGTGCCTCCACCAACATGCACATGATGCGAGAGCTATGTGCGTTTCTCGAAGACCACGAAATCATGCTCGCGTTCGACGACTTTGGTGTCGGTCGAGCCCGACTCGTCGAGCTCGGAGAAGTGCGTCCTGACTTTCTGAAATTTGATATGAAGCTGACGATGAATATCGAAAGCGCTCCGCCGCGACGGCAGGAACTGGTCGCTCTGTTCGCCACGATGGTTAATAATCTTGGCATCCAGACACTGGCCGAAGGCGTGGAAACTCGTGAGTGCCACGACATTCTGGTCGAGATGGGTTTCCAACTGGGGCAAGGTTTTTACTATGGGCGACCGTCGCCGATTTCGAAATACACGTCCGACGAACAAAACCACTCGACAGATGTCGACCTGATTTCTTCTGAAGAAACCAACCACGCGACCGGACCAATCTCGACCGACGAAATTGGTTAGCTGGGTTTGATCCCGGATTATTCACGATGCGTGGGCGTTGAGATGAAGAAAGCTTGTTTCATTGAGGTATTGTTCCAAGTTTGTGGTTTCGACAAGTCACCCACGACGTGCAATTGACGAATTTACAAAACTTGCCTCCGCGTCCGGAGAATGCCTTCAAAGGAAAAACCAGACGCCTGTCGTCGTGAATAATTCCGGTTGATCGCTTGGTCAGCTCAGTGAGGCCCCGTGAGGGATGATTTTCCCTCACACTGATTGGCTGCACGATCGCTAACTTTCGGCGTGGCCCGATGCTCCGAGAACTTCGTACCCGCAGCAAACTCGCAGCGAGATCGGGACCGAGGTTGCGATTTCCTCCAGAGCGGCCTGGAATTAGCCGATAGCATTTCAGGCGGATGGACCCCTCAACAGTCGTTGGGAAAGCCAAAAGGTGCTGAAAACGGGCTTTTTTGGCGTTTTATCGTCTTAACGATGAGGCTGGGCTCTGCTAAACTTCTCCGCTCGACCCAGAATTACATTCTCGTTTCCCGCTTTTCGGGCTTACTGGGCAGCAAATTAGCGTAGAGACAAGGAACTTTTAAAATGGCAAAATCTGGCGGTCGCAAAAAGAAACTCGAAGTCGTTCACCTCGTCTGCGAAGAAACTGGCGATTACAACTACTCACTTCGTCGCCGGCCTGGCGGCGAAAAGCTGAAACTCAAGAAGTACAGCCCTCGATTGCGTCGTCGTACGCTTCACGTTGAAAAGAAGAAATAAGCTTCTTTCCTTTCCACGCGAAATAAAGAAAAGCGGCCTCCTGATTCGAATCGGGAGGCCGCTTTTTTTGCGCGTCAGGTGCCGATCGGGAACAAATCGACGCCGCATGCACCACTGCAGCTGAACGGCAAATTCAATTCGAGCATCGCCGAAGCAAACTCTCAAACTGCTCCTTCAGATCAGAGTTATCCCAGCCCGGTGGAATGGCTTTGATGTATTGCAAAAGTTTTTTGGCCTCTTCTTTTTTCTTCTGTGTAGCGAGAATTTTCGCGACGTTGTACTTCGCTTCAAACCAGATCCCGGATTGAGGTTTCGTCCGCGATGCGATGGTCCGCCATTGTTTAATCGCTTCGCCGGAAGTCGCCGGGGAGGACGCCAAAAGCCGAGCCAGCCCTGACTTCGCTTTCAGATCGTCTTTGTTTTTGGCCAACAATTCATCGTAGATTGCGCGAGCATCTTCGATCCTGCTTGTGCGCGAAAGTGCTTCTGCGGACGCCAGTTGGAACTTGCGTTTCGAAACGGGGCTCTGCGAACGACGCGCTGCTTCGGACGCGATTTGAAGCTTGACAAAGCTCAACGTCATAGATTCATTTGTGGCATTTTGAATCGCTCGATCGATGATAGAAATCACGCGTTGCAACATTCGATCGTCCGGAGACTTTTTGAATGCTTCCTGCACCGTTTTTTCGATATCCTGTTCGGACAGGTTTGATTTTGAATTTCCAGCCTCCGCAACCGCCAGCAGAAGAATGAACTCGGCAGGCAAATTTACAGGTTGCTTTGAGCTGATCTGTTTCATCCTGCCCACAGTCTGATCGAGCGGCTCGGAACGCCAGCCGATTGCCAAGGCTGCCATGGCTGCACCGACCATGGGTTTGCTGTTGCCGCTACAGCGTTTTAACACGCGATCCCATTGATTCAGCATCCGTTTCGAGGTCTGCGAAACTGTTTTCCCGTCGGATTCGAGTTTCGTCAGGATCCTACGCTGTGCGAATTGAGCCAGTTCAACGGAAGCAGGAAAATGAGAACTGGACGGATCGACTTTAAGCAAAACGTCTGCAGCCGCATCGAAGTCTTTGGAGCCAACCAGTTCCGATCCGAGCCAATATCGAGCCTGATTAGCAGATTCCGATTTTGGCCAAACCGTAATGTGCTCGTTGAGTCGATCTCGAAAGGAAATTGTTTCCGCTTTTTCGTCTTTGTTTTGGATTGCCTGAATCAGATTCCAACAGCCGCGAAGGTGAACCGATGCCGCCAGCGGTTGCTTTTTGGCTTTGATGGCTCGATCCACGAAAAGGCTTGCGGCGTCAATTCGTTTGCCCTGTTGTTCCATCAGTTTTCCGGCGCGGACTATCGTCTGCAATCCGCCTGTTTCATCGCCTTTGGCAAATTGCCCACCAGCAACCGAAAGGTACCCTTTGATCGCGTTGTCGAGGTTGCCTTTGCGTTGAGCCTCTTCGGCGACTCTTAGTAGCTGATTTTCCTCTGCAGCGGACACCGCTGAATTGGCGCGGCCATTTGAAGGATTGGCTCCTCGAGTCAGAAGAGCCAGTTCGGCGCGTCGAGCCCAATAGGGGCCATATTTAGAATCGATCGTTTGCGTCAGCGCCGCCGCTTCGTCGATACGTCCAATGCTCACCAGCAATCGAACCAGTGCGACATCAACATTCGCGTTTCGTTTTTTTGTTTTTAAAACGCGGTCCGCCAAAACTTGCATCCGTTTCACATCGGAACTGGAAAGGGCCAGCTCAATTTCTTCGGCAACCAAAGGCAGGTTCGTGGAAGAGGGTCGCTTCGGACTACGAAGGCGTTTCAGGATCGTATCCGCAATGTCAATATTTCCCAAAAGGCGTTGACAGGCGATTTCATCAACCCACGTTTGCCACCAAAGGACTTTCGTGTCGGAAATTGAACGCCGCACGTTCGCAAGCTGCTTTGCGACCATATTTAACGAATCAATTTGATTAAGAGAATCAAGTTTTGAGGCCGCTTCCGTCGCGTCTGGTTTTCCCAAATCATAAAACTTTGCGTTAACAAGATTGGTGATCGCAAGCTGATACTGAATATTGGTTTCCAAAGTCTGAAGTTGTTCATCGGATAGTGAGTCAATATTCACGGCCCGATTTCGTTGTCGGTCTCGCAGTTCACGAACGGACTCAAACGACTTTTGGAAAATTGCTCGGGCGGTCGAAAGATGCTCCAGTCCCTTTTGTCGTGAAGATTCATCTCCGTACTGGCCGGCCAATTCCTGACGCAACAGTTTGGCGAATGAGAGATGTGAAAGGCCTTGCTGGACTTTCACAAGAACGGCCCTGGGGTGATCGCGCCGTTGACTGGCGAATGCGGTTGCCATTTGATCAATGATTGCAGATTCCTGTTGCCGATCTGCCGTTTCGGTTGTCAACGCTTTATTGGTCTGAGTGCGAATTTGTTCGACCGTCAATGCGGCGATGTCTGGCAACGAAGCAGTCGGCGCGACTAGCAGTTCATCGCAGTGAAATTTCGCGAGGTCATACAAGCCTCGACGACGCAAGCCTTTCACCAACGCTTGTTCGCGAGGCGTAAAAACCACCATGCCTCGATCCGAATCTGAATCCTGTCGTGCTGCAACCGGTTCACCGCCCTGCAAATGGTTCGGCAGGAAAAGCCAGGTCGCGACCAAGATAAATGAGATATGGCGTGTGCAATTCATTGGCGGGTCAACGTTTCTTTGGAGAAGTTGCAAACGATACCGTGGAAAATCCGTTGAGTTTTGCCGTGTCGTAAGCTGCGATCACAAACTCAAGCGGCACATCACCGGACGGATACAGGATGACTGGAGCTTCGGTGCTGATCGCCGCGATTGCAACCAACTGGTCGCGAACTTCTTCGACGCTCGAATAGTTCTGGTCTCGTATCTTCCAGTTCGGTTTTCCATCGAGCAAACCGATTTTTATAACAAGGTTTTCAAAGTCTGCTGGTTCCGGCGGCGGGTCAGTTTGAGTGTCTTCCGTGCCTGCCTGCTGCGAAAGGTTGCTGGGCAAGACCTGTTCGACGATTTGAAAACTGGCCGTCCAGACGAAAAACACCAACAGAAGAAAGACGACGTCGATCATCGGAGTCATCGCTGAATCGATGTCGGTTTGACCACCGGTTCGCAAAAGTTGGCTGGGGCGACGCATGGTTTACTCCTGCCGATTCCGATAGACGGCAATTCCGATGTTGAAGATTCCAGATTTGGCGCAATCTGCCATGACCGGTTCAACGGTCTCCCAAGCCGCTTGACGGCTCGCACGAATCCGAACTTCAACTTCGTCACCATGTTTGTCGCGAACGGATTTGAGCATCCCCAATAGCTGCGGTTTGGAAAGCGAACTGCCCGAGACCATCATGCTGCCATCGGCCATGACGTTGATGGTGACTCGCGCGGTGTCCGAATCGATATTGTCGTCCGCCGACGCAGCGACAGGCAGTTCCATCTCCTGCAAGGTTTCCTGTTTCGCGAGGTGACTGCTGACAAGAAAAAAGATGATCAACAGGAACACGACGTCAATCATCGGCGTCATATTGAAGCCGAATTTCCGAGCCGGTTGGTAACGCGGTATTTGCATGTTACTTCTGAGCCCGTTTGGCTTTGCGACGAAGCGGACTGAAAACATGCTGGGAAAGCCATGCCGCTTCTGCGACAAGCTGGTCGATCCGATTTCGAAAGACGGCAAACGCACCGATGGAAGGAATGGCGACCAAAAGGCCACCTACCGTGGTGACCAAAGCCTGGTAGATACCTTCAGCAAGCTGCGGAGCGCTGGCGGTGCCTTGCGTCGCGGCAACGTTTTGGAAGGCGACAATCATGCCGATGACGGTCCCCAGCAAGCCGACCATCGGAGCGAGGTTGCCGATCACTGAAAGGTATTCGATCTTTCGAAACAGGCGAGCAGATTGTTCGGCGAGAGCTTCTTCGACAGACTTCTCGACCGCATTCCAGCCAAATTCCAGTTCAGAGATTCCGTGCATCAAAACGAACGAAAGGAAGCTCGGTTTCTCGCGACAAGCTTGCTGTGCTTCGGCGACATTGCCGCTGGCCAAAAGCTGCCGCACGTTTTCACTCAGTCCTTCCGGCATCAGATCCTTACGTCGAATGGTCAGCAGGTGGTCGACGACCAGGTACGCTGACAGCACCGACAGCGTCAGCAGGACGATGATGATCAGAATTCCGACAATGCCGCCGGAAAAAATGATGTTGAGGAAACCCGTCGACTGGGCGACTTCGGGAGCGGCTTGAGCCAGTCCGGATGAGTTGAATAAAAAATCAGTTTGCCCAAACAGTGTCACCAAACTTCTCCTTCAGTTCGTTGCGCAATGTTTGCGCTTTGTTTTGTTGTTGCTTATTTTGTTGTTGCTTATTCTGCAAGATCCATGCTGCCTGGTACAGAGCAGCGGCAGCGAGTCCACCTTGCTGAGGATCGTTGATCGGAATCCGCATGAAATTGACGACCGCTTTGTCGTAGAGTTTCAGTCGGCTCTGGCTTTCAGCAATCAAATACCACGGGCCGCCGCGAATTGATTCTGGCATGCGTTTTACTTCTGCGATACGCAGATCGATACGTTTCTCGTCGGCCACAACTTTGTCCAAACGCCAGAGTTGAGCCGTGGCCAATGATTTGATTGTGGGATCGAAATCGCTTGTCAGGGTGTCCAGAGTTTTTAGTGCTTCCGAGTTGTCTGATTCGGTCAGCAGCCAGCTTGCGCCCAGAAGTTGAATTGCTGGTTCATTCGAACGTAGCCAGACTTTTGCCCGCTTCAATTGTAAGCTGTCGGGTCGCGACGATGTCCAAACCAGCGGAATTAGATTGAGAAAGCGACTCTGCGGATCGTCGTTTACGATGTTTAAAAACTGCTCTGCCGCTCTGCCAAAGTTTTCCGTTGCCAGAAAGCACTGAAGCAATTTCGCATGCAAAATGTTCTGCATCCATGAACGTTGTTCGCCATCGAGAGCCGATTCGAACATCTGGCTCGCTTCGGGATAGTCGTATTTCGCCAGCGCCGCGACACCGTTTTCGTAGTTTGGATCCCAAGCCGTTTCGATACGGATCAGCCGGCCAGCGTCGACTTCCTTGACCCCGCTGGACCCTTTGATCGAGATCGTGCTGCCGGTCCAGTTGAGTATCTCGCCTTTGCGGTTGGTTTCTCCGTTGCCATCGGTTCGCCGCAAATGCAACACGTCCTGAGCGACGGCAAGGGACTGGCAAGCGAGCCAAAAGGCTAGCAGCAAACCGGCTTGGTGGCAGAATCGGGATTGGCTGGGAAAGAATCGCATACTGAAGTTTACCACGTCGCGAAATTTGTGACACGTTAGGTCACCGCGTGGTTCGAATGATGATTTGAGCCGTTGGGCAGTGGTTCCGATTCGCTTTTCCGGCAACATTTTCAGATTCTTTTTCTGCGGGTGGACCTGATGTGTCACCGGCGCGACCAATCATGTCTCCAGACAAACACTGGAAAGGGCAAGACATGATCAAAGCAATCACACCTCAGGCAAAATCACAACCGCGAGTTGGCTTGACTCACGCGTCCGACGTCGTCGCTCGGCTTTTGAAGATGTACGGCCTCGAGTCAGAAATGCAGGAACTGGCAGAAGAAAAAGAGCTCGCCGCTGCGGCACGAGTTTCCGCTGAATTTGCCCCGATCGCCCCTGCCCTGCCCGTGATGAGCGGCACTCAACAAAACACGTTT
The DNA here is from genome assembly GCA_964479855.1 of uncultured Pirellulaceae bacterium. Lineage (GTDB taxonomy): Bacteria > Planctomycetota > Planctomycetia > Pirellulales > Pirellulaceae > Mariniblastus. Next base: position 139,090 of record CAYZPA010000003.1, on the reverse strand, counting down.
GCATGGTTTGAGTAAACGGTTGATTTGACGTTGCTGTTGAAGTTGACCCGCCGCAATCCCGCTATCGGGATGCGGCACGCCGGATGCGATCCATGATTGCTCGCCCCAAGCCGACTTCAGGAACAGGCTGAGCCACAATCATGTCCAGCGAAAGTGCATCTAGCCGACGCATCGCCGCGAACAGTCGAGTCGCCGCTTCTGACAGGTCGCCAGTTTCAGAGAGCACTTCCAACGCGTCGAATTGAGACGCACACGATGACGGTTGCAGCGTAAGCAAACCAACTCGCTTACCCTCCATTGATTCAAAGTCTGACAGATCGTCCACAATCATGAACGGCGTCGATGGAGAATAGTGCCGTGACAGCTGGCCGGGCGAGGTCGGTTTGTTTTCCTCATGCAGGTTGACCGAAAGCGGCCCGGTGATTGCTTCGATGTCCTCCAGAGTAATGCCTCCGGGACGCAGTAGTTTGGGGCGGTCATGATCCTCGCTCGCGAAGGAGATTACGGTCGATTCGACTCCGACCTCACAGGGACCATCGTCAAGGATCATCGAAAGCTGTGACGCGAACTGTTCTTTGACATGATCAGCGGTTGTCGGGCTGACCATGCCGAAGCGATTCGCACTGGGCGCGGCGACGGGTAAGTCGGCTGCTCGAATCAGTTTTTGGGCGATTGGATTTTTCGGACAGCGAACCGCAACGCTGGGCAAGCCTGCGGTCACGATATCGGGAACATGAGGTAGTTTGTTTAAAACAAAAGTCAGCGGCCCGGGCCAAAAAGCGTTCATCAACGTTTGGGCCATTGGCGGAACGGAATCAACCAGTTCGTTCAACTTTTCCGCGTCAGCGATATGCACAATCAGCGGATCAAAGCGTGGACGGCCTTTTAATTCAAATATTTTCGCTACGGCGTTAGCGTCCAGAGCATTGGCGCCCAGTCCATAGACCGTTTCGGTTGGAAAGGCGACCAGTTTCCCCGCGTTAAGCAGTTCTGCGGCTGCCGCGATTCTTGATTCTGATTCCATGATCGATTCTGTAGTGGTTCCGTGGTCAAAGCGCTTGGCGGTCATTCGCCGGAATGATTAACGACGACAGTCGTCTGGTTTGCCAATTGAGGCGATTCTCCCGAGCAATTCAAACGCCATCGAAGCAAGCCGTTCTCCATTTCGACGCCCACTCCTTCAGAATAATCTAGGATTAGTTGTGGAGGCTGCATCTGCGATTGATTGCTTCCAGGCAAGGAACAGCTTCAAATATGGGAGCGTGTAACTATCTTAGCATCGGTCGGGTTTGCAAGGGCAGTCGTGATTGACGCTTATTGTTACGAAGGCTTTTTCGGAATGTGTAACAAAGAATCAGATGTCGCTGGCAGCCAAAAGTCTTCAGCAAAAATCAACGCGAAGTTCAGGCGAACTACGACAAGGAAACGGTTCCGCTGGCTCAGCTTGAATGCACGATTGGGACATCCAGTATCGAAAAAACAAAAACTTGGTGTATCAACCCGGATTATTCACGATGCATGGGCGTCGACATGGAGAAAGCTTGTTTCATTGGGGATTCTTTAACCCTTCGGTGCCACCGCCGCACGTCGGTGTTGGGCTTGTCATTTCTCAAACGATTGGCTTTCTATTGGCGCGTTTGAGAAAAATTGATCCAAAGCGGGCACATTGAAACACTGGCGTCTTTGTGATTTCTTCAATGCTGAAATTCAAAGTTTTCAATGGTTCAGCTTGGCGGATTGGGAATCCAGTCGGTTTTTGGCCAAAGCATTTTTGACTTGATCCGACTCACGAAACCAACTTTGAATGGAAGGTCTTTAATTCCCCAGTTGTTAAGCCACGCAAAGATCGCCTGTCGCAAAAGTTTTGACTCATCAAGAAACGGAGCTTCCATTTCCATTTGTTCCGCTCGTTGCAACGCCAGCGAGATCCAGCTGACCGGAAGGATGAGCTTGTTTTGTTTGGCGATTTTGACTGCCTGAGTGAGAAAATATTGGTCGCTCGGGTGCACCAGCTGCTTTTCAATCGTGTCGTTAAATTTTGCGGCAATGCCGGAGTCGGTAATCCCAAACTTGTACGAAAGATTCGTCAGGGCAAGTACATGGTTGGGATTTCGAACCAGCACTGTGTGCCAGGTATCTTCGGCGCGTGCCAGATCGTTATTCAATTGATGACCGCGTGCCAGTCGAGCCAAGGTTTCAACCGAGTTTGTGATTTCATATTCCCGGTTCAGCAGCTTGATTGACTCCTTCGGGTCTCTGTCCTGGATGGCCCAACCGAGAAGCGACATCCACTGCGGATTGTTGGGGTCGGATTGGTGGAGTTCCTGAGCAACTTTTTCAGATTCGCTTGCATTGCCAGCCATGCCCAGCATGTACACGAGCGATTCTGCGAATGAAGCGACGTGAGGCATCGTCTTGCGGCAATGCTTCAGGAAGCCGATCGTCAGTCTTGCATCGTCCAGTTGAAGGATCGCTTCGTGGAACGCCATCGCGGTTAGTTCTCGATGTTTTTCAGGAACTTTCTCCAGCATGTCTTTGATGAACTTGAGTGGATTGTTCTCTTCGGATACCGCGACGTGAGCGAGGATCGGTAACGGTTTTCCTGATTCGATTCTTTCGATCGCGTAGGCTTTGGCTTCTTCAATGGATCGAATTCTCAGCAAGCGAACTTTCTGATCAACAACCGATTCGTCGTCCGGTTGTTCGGCCTCAAGCTTTTCCAGCCACTTTTCTGCTTCGTCGAATTTTTCTTCCGCGACGGAGCAATCGACTCGAACCCAGTTCGCGGCAAATTCGTCGTCGGGTGAAATTTTCGCGTTGCTTAACACGTTAACCGCTGCTGAATGTTCGCCCAAATCGGCCAAAAAGCGAGCCTTTGTAGCCGCGTGCTTGGAATCGCCAAGGAATTCTCGCCGAGAATCGATGAACTGGATGCCGCGTGAAAAATCATCCTCAGCGACTTTTTGCATTGCCGCGTCGTAAGCGAATCCCTGTGAATAAGGCAGGTAATTCACCATCGCATCCGCGTAGAATTCAGCTTTCTCCGGAGCAACGTTGGGAGCAAGCCGCATCAGTTCGCTGATCGCACCGAAGTAGCCCGGTTGTAGTTCGATGCACTTTTCGAACATTTCAAATGCGCGGCTTTGCTCATTTCGCTGAGAATACAGTTGGCCCAGTCGATACCATGCAATCACAAAACAGGGGTGCTCACGAATGATCTGGTTGAGCATTTCTTCCGCTTCGTTGAGCTTCGACTGATATTCGATGAGCAGCGATTTTTCAAATTGGACATCGGGATACTTGTGGCTTTCGGGAGCGATTTTCTCGAACCACTTGAGTGCAACGTCCAGAATCGGAGTTGGCGTTTCCGCAAAGCTAATGCGATCAAAAACGTAGCCCACAAACAGCTCGCCAATTCCAGGCACTTTCGCAGGAAGGATGGAATCAAGTTTTTCCGCTTTGAATTTCGCATCGGTTTTGAATTCGCCGTCGAGATCGCCCAGCAGGTTGCCGATTTCCCACGTCAATAATTCCGCACACTGCACCCACGTGAGTTGATGTTTTTCATTGGCGGACTTTAGTTCCGTCAATTCAGGAGTCTTTTGAAACGAAGACCATGGTTCGGTTTGAGCTTTCTCCAATAGCAGGCTGTAGTGACGCTGGAAAAGACTGTTGGATTTTGCATTGGAGTCGGCCTCGTTCAAAGTCGTCGATGCCGATTGTTTCGATTCAGATGGCTTTGATTTAGATTGCTGTTCGGATTCAGCAGCTTTTCGTTCTTCTGCAGACTTTTCGTAGTCCGCAATCGGCAGTTCGTCTTCGCCAACCAGTGCCCTTCCCTCTTGCATGACGGATCGAGCGAGGTCGACTCGATTCTGAAGCATGTACCAACCTGCCAGTTGGTTGTAGTTGTAGGCGTTTCGTGGGAAGTAACGAATGCAATCCTGCAGTGATTTTTCGTACTCCAACCCGTCGCCACTGCGAGCAAGCAGCGTCGACATGGGATACTGAACCCGAGGCGACCACGCGTTCTTGCGGATGATCGACTTGGCTTTCTTTAGAATTTCATGATAGGGAAGTTTATGTTGGAGCCGATCCAGCGTTTTGGCTTGAAAGATCTCATTCTCGGGAGCGATCTCCAACGCGATCGCATGGCAGTGTTCGGCTTCTTTGGGTTTGCCAAGTTCTGCTTTCACGCCGCCCAATTGCGACCATGCCGATTCCATGCCCGGATAACGCTTCACCATTTTGGCCAGTTTTGATTCTGCTTTTTTGAAGTCCATGGTGGCAAGCAGAGCGGTGCATTCGACGTAGTTGACCCAGCCCTTTCCAAGTCGCTCTTCGTTCTTTTTCGCGAGCTGAACGATCCGGTCCGAATTGGTTTCATCAATGGCGGCCAGCATGGAACGAATCTGTGTCAGTGAAAGGTCGCTGTCCTCGCTGATGGAGTCGACTTCTTTTTCCATGCGCTGGTCACATTGAGCGTCGGTCAAAACCACCTGTCGGGACATGCCGTCCCGGTCAAAGCTGAGCGGATGATCGTCGGGAATTTGCTTGAAAGCCAGTTCGGCGTCTTGGCGTTTACCCGTTGCAACGGCGCGGCCAAGATCAATCAACGCTTCGGCTTCGCGATTGATCCAGTCGTCTTCAATGGCTACCTTGCCGACGTTGTCAGGGGCAACCATCGCCCACAGGCTGCATGTGTTTTCATACTTTTTCTCAATCGCTTCGTAAGGCAAGCTGTAGCCGTACCAGTGCATCGGATCGCGCAAGTGAAAAAGTTTCAGGCCCGAGTTGAAACCGCAAACCACATCCACGTGCCCATTGAAGACTCCAGAAAGTTCGCCGATGAGCGGTACATTCTGTTCGAGCATTTTTTCAATGAAGGGGATTTCGGGTTTGATGCAAGTGGCTCGAAACCCAAGCTCTTTCATGCAATCGATCAGCCGCCACATCGGTGTGCCGTGCCGCGTTTCCATTTTTGTCGCCATGTTGGCAGCAGTTGCTGCATAGCCTTGTGCTTTGGCGACCATCGCCGCGACCGTCGGTACGCAATGGTTCGTGGTTTGAGCCACCATTGGAACCGAAATGTAGACTTTGCGTTGATCTTCCGTCAGATAGTCTTCCCATTCTTCGAAACCCTTGATCGAAAACTGGCTGGTCACTTCACGAGCACGATCAATTTTGTCTTCTTTCATCAACAGCAACACCAGCTGCCGAACGGAGAACTTCATGATCTTCGAATTCGGCGGATAGTAGTGAACGATCTTTTCCAGATGTCGAATGGCTTTATCGTGTTTGCCAATGACTTCGAGGTACGTTGAAACGGAAAAGTCACACCAGATGTGCCGCCTGTTTTTTGTGGCAGACTGAAGGATTTCTCCCGCCTTCCGGGTTTCACCTGAACAGAGATAGGAATCGTGAAGCGCGATTTTGGCTCGCGTCCAATCAGGCTCGATTTCCAACGCTTTTCGGTTTAGCTCGATCGATTGTTTCCATTCGGTTCGTCGAGCCGCCGCGCGCGAGAGAATGTAAATGACGAAGGCATCATTTTCTGCTTGAGCGATCGCCGATTTGTGGAATTTTCGAGCGGTCTTCATCCAGCGGTTTAGCGAATGGTTGTAGCAGGCGACGGCTTGCAATAGCGGCAAACATTCAGGGGCTGACTTCATCCCTTTCTGCAAAACCTGCATGCAACGCTGGCTCTGGCTACTAGCCGAAAGCTCCCATGCGTAAAGCGCTGCCAGTTGGCCATCGTTCGGGAATCGTTGATGGCCAATTCGGTACGCCGCTCGGCACCGCGACGTCAGACCGCAGTTTTGAGCCAGATTGCCCAAAACGATCCAGTCAGTTGCCGTCGCATCGTCTTTGAACGAGCGTACCGCTGCCCACGCAGATTCCATCGCTTCGACGGGTTGGTTTTTCTCGTACAGAGAAATGGCGGCAGAAATTTCATCATGACACTTGCTGGTGTCCAGTCGGTTTACATCAAGAAACATAACGCGGTGGAAAGAAGTGGGCTTGTTGAATCGAGCCCGTTGGTGCGTTTTCCGTCCCGCGAGGCCTTACCTGACGAAACCCAATGTTAGCCAACGGTGAGCCTCAATGTTGGCATTGGATCGAGTGCGAGACATTTTTTTGGCCCTGCGGAGAGTCCGCGAGCTGTTCACTGCGGTGAGGATGCCACGTTTTCCCGTTTCGCGATCGCCATCCAGTCGATTTTCGATTCAAAGGTTTCGGCGTCGTGACGGACGCGACCAAGGACGGGAGCCATGCATCGCTGAGCGATTTGTTGCTGATTGGATTCACGGCTGGGGTCGCCTTCGAAAGCTTGAGCATCATTAAGGATAATGCCGGCCACATCCAAGCCCTCACGAAAGCAGCTTGCTGTGATGGACGCTTGTAGCGCCTGGTTGATCGCGCCAATGCGATTGTCAACCACGACCAGCACCGGGTAGCCAAACTCTAATGCGAGATCTGCAAAAAAAGAATCGTCATCAACAGGCGACATCAAGCCGCCTGCGCCTTCGACGACGATAACATCGCAGTGATCGGCCCACGCTTCCAAGCCGCTGTGAAGCAAGTCGGAATTGACTTCCCGACCTTCGGCGCGAGCTGCAAGATGAGGCGACAATGCCGCTTGAAATCTTTGCGGGCATACTGCGTCGAGCGACATCGGTCTGCCTGCGGCTTCCCACAGCAGAACCGCGTCCTCCGAAACGATCTCTCGCCCATCAGAAACGCAGTCGCTGGCCAGCGGTTTGTAAACACCGACGCGATGGCCGGCTTTTATCAGCTCTCTAACGATGATCGAGCTGACCCACGTTTTTCCGATTTCAGTATCGGTTCCCGTGATAAAGAGTCCGTATGGTGGTTTGGCAGGCATGGCTTAAAATGATGGTGGAAGAACCGTTGGCCGGTTCACGGCTGATGGTTCAAGGTTCAAATGGCAGTTTGGTGGAATGTCAAAATGGCTCAAACGATAAACGTTGCTGCGATTCAGAGGCCGTGTTCCGATAACGTGGACGACAACATTTCGGCCACTGTGGAAGCGATCAGAAAAGCGGCGGCAAACGGAGCCAAGCTGGTCTGTTTGCAGGAATTGTTTAGCACCCTTTATTTTTGTCAATCGGAGGACCACGAACAGTTTCGCTTGGCCCAGTCGATTCCCGGACCTTTGACAGAAACCATGTGTTCCGTGGCACGTGATTTAAACGTTGTGATTGTAGCCGGGCTGTTCGAAAGGCGAGCCCCTGGCCTGTTTCACAATTCTGCCGTCATCATTGAATCGGACGGTCGCATCGCCGGGATTTACCGAAAGATGCACATTCCGGATGATCCATACTTCTACGAGAAGTTTTATTTCACGCCAGGCGATATTGGTTTCAAGAGCTTCGACACTTCCGCAGGAAAGATTGGTGTCTGCATCTGTTGGGATCAGTGGTTTCCCGAAGCCGCCCGACTGACCGCTCTCGCCGGCGCCGAAATACTGGTTTACCCCACCGCAATCGGTTGGCAGGCGCCCGAGAAAGACGCTTTCGGTGCGAGCCAGTTGTCGGCGTGGAAAACGATGATGCGATCTCATGCGATCGCAAACGGAGTTTTTCTGGTGGCGCCCAATCGAGTCGGAATTGAAGGCCATATCGAATTTTGGGGCCACAGTTTTATCGCGGATCCTTACGGAAACGTGATCTGTGAGTCGAATGAAAAAGGGCCGGACAGCTTGATGGCAGAATGTGATCTGTCGTTGATCGAAACGGCGCGAACGCATTGGCCGTTTCTTCGTGACCGCCGAATCGATGCTTACGGAGGCATCACAAACAGGATGAACGATGGCTCGTGAATCATTTCGAATGCCCGCCGAATGGGAAACTCAAGTCGGCACTTGGGTTAGCTGGCCGCACAACGTCGAAACGTGGCCTGAGAATCTTTTGGCAGCCCAAGCCGAATTTGTAGCGTTCGTAAAAGCCATCGCGGTGGACCAGCCCGCAATCGTCATGACTCCTGCGAGTGAACTGGAAAAAGCGAAGTCCTTTTTGGCTGGCCACGACAATGTGTCGGTTTTGCAAATCGAGACCAATGACGCGTGGGCTCGTGATTACGCTCCGACCTTCGTCGTCGATCGCAACATTGGCGAGACGGTTTCTGTCGACTGGCACTACAACGCGTGGGGCGGAAAGTATCCACCGTTTGATGCCGATCAAAAAGTCGCGAGCTCGATCGCAACGCATCTTGGGATTCGAAACGTTGACGGGGGACTTTGCTTGGAAGGCGGAGCCATTGAAATGAACTCGGCTGGGGTTTTATTGACGACCGAGTCTTGCGTTCTGAATCCGAATCGCAATCCCGGAAAATCGAAACGGGACGCGGAAACTATTCTTAGGGAGCGACTTGGTTGCTTGCGGGTCGTCTGGTTGCCAGGCGAGAGTGAAACGGATCGATTGCTTCAAGGAGACGATACCGACGGCCATATCGATCAACTGGCTCGCTTCGTCAACGACACGACTTTGGTTTACGCGGCGGTAGACAAAAACGATCCTAGGCGATCTGCGGCGGAGCTGAACTTATCCGTGATCGAAAAGGCATTGCCAGACGTCGAACGGGTTCCGCTGAAGATTCCAAAACCGTTTTCGCATTGCGGCAGAACCATTCCGGCCAGCTATTGCAACTTTTTGATCACCAATGGATCGGTGATCGTTCCGCAGTTCGATGTTCCGGAGGATTCCGCGGCGGTAGAACGGTTAGCGGACTTGTTTGAAGGCCGGAAAATCGTTCCGCTCCCTTCACGCAACCTGTCGGTCGGACTTGGCTCGTTTCATTGCCTGTCTCAGCAACAGCCTGCGGTTAGCGATTAGTGGTGGTTTGTGACAACTCAATTGCAGGGTGAGCCGTTTTGGCGATAGCCACGGTTCCCCGCACAAAACCGGGGCTATCGCCCAAACGGCTCAGGATTGAAATCCCGCTTTTTAGCCGAGACAGACCAATAGCCGCAATGTCGCAATGCTGTCTCGTCAGCCAAGCCAGCCAAGCCAATTTTGCGATTGGCCGACAGGTACAGTTGTGAGGCGACCGAGTCTTCGGCGACCACGTTGAAAAGGTTGACCAGGTTGGCTTTCGCAATTTCTCTATTCGTTGGCCGGTTCGTTGCGAGTCACGATTCCCTGTTCCACCATTTCGTCGATGAAGGTTTGCATCTGAGAGAATCCTTTCAGGAACCCTTCTTGCGAAATTGAGATCTCCTGGACTTTCTGGATGTCGCTTGGCCGTTCGCCGATGGTCATCAGGTTGATGCGAACGCGGTCTCGATCAAGTTTGATTTCGCCGATGCGGTCTGCCGAAACGATTTTGTCCAGTTTCGGCGGCTTTGGCTTGGTCGTTTTGTTGTGCAGGCCGTACAGCATGACGATCGCGATCAGAACACCTACCAGGTTTGCGATCAGCAACGCGGTGACAGGAAACAGGTTGACAGTTTGAACTGATTCAGTTTTTTTCATCGGTAAAGCCGGCAGGTGGTTCAAGGAACGGATTTGGTTTTCGAAAGACGACACTCATTTTGTCGTCAGCTACAAACCGTGTGAATGCTGGAGTGCCAAATTTGTGCAAGGAACCGGGAATGCCGCCGAAACAATCGGAACGATTTGACTGACTTGCCCATTTGTGAGGCTCAACGCACCGCCACACTGCATCGAAGGGAGCAATCGGATAGACTGGGGGATTCAACGAACTCTCGGGAAGCTGTGTTTATGAAATATGTGATCTGGCTGTTGGTGGCTGCTCTTTTGATCGCTCACCAGGATTCGTGGTACTGGACTGATGATACGTTGGTTTACGGCTTCCTTCCGATTGGGCTCTTTTATCACGCCTGTCTATCGGTTGCGGCAAGCGTCGTTTGGCTGATCGCCTGCACCATTGCATGGCCGAAGGAATTGGATGGCATCGACGGAAACGATGACAGCGAGACGACTCAGACGGAGGCCAACTGATGCAGATTGAAGAAATTGCATTGCCGCTTTTGGCGTTCAATGATGGCCAAGTCCGACTCCTGATCATTATGGCTTACCTCGCGGCCTTGTTGTTGCTGGGGTACTTTGCCAGTCGCCTGTTCAGTGGTTCCAAAAAGGACTACCTGTTGGCCAGCCATTCGATTGGACCGTTTTTGCTTCTGATGAGCATCTTTGGGACGACGATGACGGCGTTCGCATTGGTCGGTTCGACCGGCGAATCATTCAAAGCAGGAATTGGCGTTTACGGAATGTTAGCGTCAAGCAGCGGAATCGTTCATTCGCTCTGCTTCTTCGTGATTGGCGTCAAAATTTATTCTTTCGGACGCAAGTACGGCTATTCGACACAGTGTGAGTTTTTCCGGGATCGTTTGGATAGCGATCTGGTTGGATTGCTGCTGTTTCCAATTCTGGTGGCGTTGGTAATTCCCTACCTGTTAATCGGAGTCATGGCGGGAGGCGCCGTGATTCAAACGATGACTTCGGGAGCGTTTCCGGAAATGTTTCCGTCTGAGAAACCAGCTTTCGATGGCGGTCTGCCAAGTTGGGTGGGTAGCGGCCTGATCTGCGTCGTTGTTTTGATTTACGTTTTCCTTGGAGGAATGCGAGGGACGGCGTGGGCCAATGCTTTTCAAACAATCGTGTTCATGGTGCTGGGAGTGATCACGTTTTTCGCGTTGGCGGACAAAATCGGTGGAGGCGAAACGTTGCTGGAAAGCTTCCGAAACGCGACCGGAAAAGTCAGCGAGAAGTTTGTGACACGTTCTGGTATGAGTCAGACGAAGTTTTTCAGCTATTTGCTGATTCCGCTGTCGGTTGGAATGTTTCCGCATCTGTTCCAACATTGGTTGACAGCAAAGAGTGCGAAAACGTTTAAGCTGCCCGTGGTGATGCATCCCATTTTTATCATGATCGTCTGGGTGCCCTGTGTTTTGATCGGAGTTTGGGCCACTTCGCCAGACGTTGGAATTCCTTTGGCGGTTGCAAAAAATCCGAACACGGTACTGCCTTTTCTTGTCAAGACTCAGACGTCGGCTGTTCTGGGAGGGCTTTTGACGGCTGGGATTCTGGCGGCAATTATGTCTTCGCTGGATAGTCAGTTTCTGTGCCTGGGCAGCATGTTCACCAACGATATTGTGACGCATTATTTGGGAAAGGATCGTTTTTCAGATCGCGCTCAGGTCATGATCGCACGCGGCTTCATTATTTTCATTGTCGCGATCACGTATGTGTTGGCTCAGTATCAGCTGAATGTTTTCGTGCTGGGCGTGTGGTGCTTTTCAGGGTTCACGGCACTGTTCCCGATTGTGTTTGCGGCACTTTATTGGAAACGGCTTACCGCCGCAGGTGCCGTGTCTGGGATTCTTGCGGCGGCAGGAAGCTGGTTGATCCTGTTCAGCGATGCCAGCTTTGGCGCGGATCGTGAATACACGTTGACGATTCCGTTTGTTGGGCAACCCGTGATGCCGGTGACGGCCATGATCGCTTGTTCGTTATTCGCCATGATCTTAACGTCATGGATCACAAGGCCGCCTCGAGATGCGACGGTGGCGAAATTTTTTCCTGAAGGCTAAGGCATGTCGCGAAGACGTAGCAAACTGCCGTCGGTCGAAATCGAAAGCCACTTTATCGAGATGGTGGAGTGCATTGCGCTCGAGTCGCAAGCCGAAATCGAAAGAATGGCGAAGCGGCGAAAAATGTTGGGCGCTGCCAATGCGGAACGAAGCGGCGAAACAATCATCGATCTGGCTATCGAGGATCACCGCAGCGGGCTTGGCGGGCGCCATCTGGTTTCGTTTTGTCGACGGAATCGAAACCGGCCGATGCCGTGGCACAAATTGAAAGTCGGTTCGCCTGTCGTCGTTTCCCGATTTGGCGATGATGACAATGGTGAATCTCTGACGGGCGTCGTGAGCGCCAGAAAAAATGACTCGCTGGAAGTTGCGCTCGATCGCTGGCCGGAAGGCAAGATATTTCGAATCGACCTGACGGCTGATGAAGTGACTCGTCAGCGACATCTTGCGGCCATTGAAACGGCTCGAATGTCAAAAGGACGATTGGGGCAGTTGCGAGACATTTTGATGGGTGAAAAGAAGCCTGATTTTCGACCGATCAGTTCGGATCCAACTCCGATTCGATTTAAATCGCAGTTGAACTCGACTCAGGAGGAAACCGTTCGTTTTGCATTATCCGCGAACGATATCGCTCTGATCCATGGCCCACCGGGCACCGGAAAAACGACGACGGTTGTCGCCTTCATTTGCGAGTGCGTCGCTCAGGGGGAAAAAGTTCTTGCGTGTGCTCCATCGAACACGGCTGTTGATAATCTGCTGGAACGTTTGGTCGCGGAAGGCGTTCGAGCGGTGCGGCTCGGACATCCGGCTCGCGTCACCGAAACGCTACGCGAACATTCGCTGGATGGTCTGGCGGAACATCACGAAAACGCGTCGATCGTTCGCGACATGCGACGAGAGGCTCAGGAACTTTTCCGCAAAGCCGAACGTTGGACTCGGGGAAAACCAGTGCGAGGAGAAAAGCAGGAACTCCGCCGCGATGCCAAACGAATGCTGGCCGATGCAAAGCTGCTCGAAAAGCAGGCAGTCGAATCAATCTTGGATCGAGCCGACGTGGTCTGTGCGACGACAACGTTCAATGAGGAGATGCTTGGCGACCGATGGTTTCAGACGGCCGTGGTGGATGAAGCCTGTCAGACGACCGAGCCCGGATGTTGGGTGCCGCTGTTGCGTTCGGACCGATTGATTCTGGCCGGTGATCCGTTTCAGTTGCCACCAACGGTGCTTTCCAGTGAAGCCGTTGCAAAAGGGTATTCGGTCAGCATGCTGGAACGGTTGATGAACCTGTATGGCGATTCGACGACGCGGTTGCTGACGCGACAGTATCGTATGCATGAAAACGTTATGCGGTTCTCATCGGATCATTTCTACGACGGACAATTGGTGGCCGACGAACACGTGGTCGGGCATTTATTGACGGACTTGCCGGGCGTTGAATCGAGCCCCATGACGACCGAGCCGGTGGAGTTTTTTGACACCGCAGGAGCCGGTTGGGATGAAATGCTGGAACCGGAAGGGTTGAGCAAACTCAATGAACAGGAAGCGGCGTTTGTTGTCTTTAAGGTGCGGCAACTTTTACGATGCGGAGTCGATGTTTCAGACATTGCGATCATCGCGCCTTACGCGGCTCAGGTTCGTAAGTTGCGGGAGTGTTTTCGCAGTATCAAGGATGAAAACGGTGAGCTTTCCGAGTTGGCCGAGATTGAAACTGGGACCGTCGACGGGTTTCAGGGACGGGAAAAAGAAGTCGTGATCATCACGCTGGTTCGTTCGAATTCGGAAGGTGAAATTGGCTTCCTGAAGGACTATCGCAGAACGAACGTTGCGTTGACGCGTGCTCGTCGGAAGCTGATCGTGATCGGGGACAGTGCCACGCTTGGCGGCGATGAGTTCTATGGTTCATTGATCCAGTACTTCGAATCGATCAATTCGTATCGATCGGTTTTCGAAGAAATGAATCAGATGAATGATCCGGACCCTGTTTAGCCGTTTAGCCAGGCTCAGTTTGGGTAACTGGAATGATGATGTGGCCCGCCCGCTGATACTTGAGCCCGGATTATTCACGATGCGTGGGCGTCGACATGGAGAAAGCTTGTTTCATTGGGGTGTTGCTCAAACTTTGTGGTTTCAACAGGTCACCCACGACGTGAAATTGGTGAATCTGCAAAAACCTGTCGCCACTTCAGCAGAATCGTCTCAAGCACCAAACCAGACGCCTGTCGTCGTGAATAATTCCGGTTGAGTTCAGTTTCCGTCGTAGCTTTCTGGATAGATGACCAGTTCGATACGGCGATTTGGGCTGATGCCGCCAACATTTTGCTGGCGGTGACGAGGTCGATTGCTTCCTAGCCCCATCACAAACATTTGTCGCTCAGGCAATCCAAGTCGAACGAGTTCTTCGATGATCGCCAGCGACTGAGTCGACGTTAGCTGGTGGGCAGTTGTTCCAGGCGGGTTGAGCGGTGTTCCGTCCCAGTGAGCTTCAACGCCGATGATTTGACGAGGAAACGATTGTCTGATGGTCGACGCGATGTTCTGTAAAACAGGAAGCTGCGAGGGCTGAATGCGATAGCTGCCATTGGAAAACAGTCGATCAGTTGGAAATTCAATGCGAATGATGTCGCCGTCCATTTGAGCGTTGCCGCCCGGGATTTGAATCGCCGACAGTTTTTGCATCAAGCCATTATTGGCTCGCAGAGTTGCCGAACCATTGTTTCCGCTGCGGTTGAAACTCGAATTCTGAAATGGCGAATTCGGATCGGTATCACGAAAGCCCGTGTTTTGAAAATTGCCTTGCGTGTTGGCTGCGGGACGTTGCGCAAGCATGCGGTCCTGTTCCATGATGCGACGATTGAGTTGCTCGATCTGTTGCTGCATGCTGGCGAACTGTTGAGCGTTGGCTCGCTGTTGGTTGCCGGATTGGTTCGCTCGATCAGAAGTGTCGGCAAGTTGCTGTTTGAGCGTTTGATTGTATTGGTTCGCCAATTCCAGTTTTTGTTTTAGCGTTGCGAGGTCCGCGTTGAGCTGTTGGTTATCAGCGTCGAAGGCTCCCAACTGCTGATTGATGCGATTGAACTCTTGTCCAAGTCCGGGAGAAGGAAAGCCGGGTGCGCCAACGCCGGGTGTGCCTGTGGTTCCGGCAATGCTTCCGTTGTTAGGTCGGTTGCCATTGCCAAACAGACTTGGCGGTCGGGCACCGCTGTTGTTGCTAAAGCTTGCTGGTCCTGATTGAAACGGATTATTGAATGCGAGTCCGCCGCCACCGAGTGGCGAATTGCTGTTTAGTGGTCGGTTTCCGAATCCCGAAAAACCCATTCCGCTACGGTTCTGCGGCTGGCAGCCCGTGATCGCCAACGCCAACTGGCAGGCGCAACATAGCATCACGGTCGTCGCGATTCGATTGATTTTTCGATTGTTCATTCCATGGTCTCTGGACCGAGGGCGCGAAATGCCCGCTGCGGGCGGCAGAGAGTAGCAATCACCAAAAGTCGCGTAAACAGCAACCGAGCGACGACTTTAGATAAACCAGCACGAATTTCGAAAACAACTCGCTAGCAACCGCTAAGTTGGCTTTTGTATTAAGGCAGCGATTGTATTAAGGCAGCGATTGTA
>CAYZPA010000003.1:0-123803 GCA_964479855.1 uncultured Pirellulaceae bacterium | reverse complement strand
ACCGCTAAGTTGGCTTTTGTATTAAGGCAGCGATTGTATTAAGGCAGCGATTGTAATAACGCAGCGATTGAAAATGCGTGACGACTACTGGTAGTCGCCCGTCGCGTCGGATTCCCATCGCTGAATCACATTCGCTTGTTCGTTCAGGATGACAATCATTGGATTCAGCGGAATTCCGATCTCGGAGATCCCATCGCAAATCTCGCCTGAGGTCAACCAAATGAAACCTTCCTTTGATTCGATCTGCTGAAGGACTGATTTACGATAGAGTTCGACGTTGTAGAAGGCACAAGCGATTTGAGTAGGTTCCTCGTGGCCTGGCAGCATGGCGGAAAATTCCACATTTAGCTGAGCCATATTCGAAACGATAAAGTCACGTTTTCGATCGAGATCCAGTTCCCATGCGACTTCGCGAGTAATGGTTTCACGCCACGATTCGGATTCGAGCCTTTGGGCCGTCACGAAGTCAATCTGCTTTCTAGAATTGCTGATCTTTCCCAGCCAGCGGACTTGATCGTCGATTTTTCGGATCAGTGCGACAGAAAGTTGGAGAGAGCCCATGACAATTCACTTGGGTTATATAAAGGGCGCAATTTCGGTGTGCTACCAACAGATGAACCGGCCTTGTGTCTAACCCTTAACGAGAAGCGATTTCGCTGTGTCTGGACTGATTCGCAATAAAGCAACCGAAAGCGATATTCGAGCTTGGCTTGATCGCAACGGATTTTATGGGCAGAGAGCTGAATTCGAATCCGTGGAGTTATTTGCCATTCAACGCCCAGGATGGAAGCAGCTATTTCGCTTCGTGGTCGAGGCTCGGGTCCGCCCTGCCGACGAGCAACCGGATGTGTTCGATGAAAAGTGGGGGCCGTCCTGTGCTGAGAAAGTGAAGATCTGGGGGGCGGTGTTGGATGACGAACGAAAGCCTGATGCGACGAAAACGCAAATCAAAATTTTTGATGGCGAGGCACAGCTGGATTCCTGTTTGGACGATTGGTCAGTGGACCTCATCTCAGCGTCGTCGACGCGAGATCAAATGGCCAATCTGAAAGTGTTGATCACATTCGGTTCGGTGGTCCTGGTAGTTTTGCTGCTGGTTGCATTGCTAAAGAATCTGTGACGCGAGTCCAGGTTCGAAGAATCGGCCCAGCATCTTTTTGAAACATCGGATAGGATCTTCATTGTTGCGTCACGCATGATTTTCTTTGCCATTCCGAACCCCCGAAAACCATGAGCCAAACTGAAAACGAATCCCAGCAGCCAGCGACACGGCAGCCCAAGGCTTACAGCGGGTTTCGTCGTAGAGCGGTGCGAAAAATTGTTGTCCTGACCCTGATCGCCATTGCAACTTTGACGGTGCTTTCCATGACCGCGGCTCGACCTGATACGCTTGGTGTCCGAAAAGGCAAATTGGCTCCGCTGCCAGAATCTCCGAACTGTGTTTCGACGATGGCGGAACGAGAGTCCCAGAAAATTGAGCCGATCGATGTATCTGGAATCGATAAGCCGATCGAAAAATTGAAGCAAGTGATCGCCGACGAATTTCCGCGTGCAGAACTTACTTTCGGCGAACGCAATTATCTGTGCTACGAATTCACAAGTCTAATTTTTCGATTCGTTGACGATGTCGAATTCGTATTGATCGAAAGTGAATTGCACTTTCGAAGCGCTTCCCGGGTTGGCTATTCTGATCTTGGAGCCAACCGAAAACGCATGGAGAAGATCCGTGCTGCGATGAAGTGAGTAGGCGTTGGTTTCGCTAGTGCTGGAAGTTGCAAATGAATTTTAATCTGGGTTAATCGGCACCATTGAAACCTGATTCTTGCTCGGGAAAAAGCAACAAACGGTGTCAAACGTCAACTCCGGTTATTTGCACTAGTTCGTCGCCTCCAACCCAGAGGCAATGTCCTCGTACTTGAACGCTTTGCGGAACTTTTTGTGTGGCTTCCCGTCGATTTCTGCGTATGGGTAGGCGAGATAATTGATCGGTCCCGCCGCTGGAGCAGGTTGCAATTCCAGATCTCGACCAACCGAAAAGGTGACTCGATCTTTGGTCAGGTTTCCGAAGTAGTAATCTTTCATCTCCGGGTTCTTGTCCGCTTCGGATATGTCTACCGGAACCCATTTTTCGTCTGAAAGAAACTTTGCCCAGCAGTGGTAACCACCGACGTCACCGGAGCCGATAGTTTCAGGGATTGGAAAGCCAATTTCAAATCGTGAAGGGATTTTCAACGACCGAGCCGAAGACATGAACAAGCTGTGGAAATCAGTGCAGTTTCCGAACCTTCGGTCGCACGCCCAAACGGCATCGCCATTTCCCCAGCCGGGTTGATCAGCGGGTTTGTCGTATTTCATGTGATCGCCGACGCCGTCATAAATCCGCCGAGCCACATCGATTGTTTCGCCATCGGTTGAACTGTCACCGAGAACGACTTTCCTGAGCCGTTCGCTGTTGGGGACCAAGGAGGAGGCTTCGAGCCATTTTTCAAAGTCGCCCGTCGCGGGCTCGTAGTTGGCTTTTGAGACTTCGCGTCGAGTCACGCGATAGACGACTTCCATCGGGACTTCGCCGTTTTGATCGGCAGTCGCTTCGAAGTAGATCACTTTGTTGCCGAATTTCGATTCTGTTGTTTCCTGAAAAGTTGCCGGCAGCGTCGTCGATTCGAGGCTCACTTCCTGATCATGGTTGCTAACCGCCATCGGGATCCAGACGCGAACTTTTGTGCCCGGTGAAATCTCTGTCAACGCAGCTCCGTAAGTAAACCGAAACGTGCGAGCATCGATTTTGCTTTCAGTTTTGCCTTCGGTTTTGTCTTCGGTTCTGGCCAGCGAGCTTTGATCGGACGCTGTCGAACTTTCGGATGTGGCTTGAGCGTTTGCCGAGTTGTGAAAACCGTCGACAGCAAAAATCAGCGTTGAAAAAACTATGGCGAAAGCAGTAATTCTGGCGAACATGAAAAGCAGTATCCAATCAGTCGAACTTCAGTAGTGGAAAAGAAAAACCAAAAAGCAGCTATTCACCAGCGTCGTCGACATTGGCAATCAGTTTTACTTCGTCACCGACGGCGATCTTTCCAGGCGTAACGACGCTGGCGGTCAATCCGCCATGCCCTCTCATCGCATTGTAACCCCCGGCTCCCAATGCGGTTTCCATCTTCGCGCAAGGAGGGCAATTTCCTGTGCCCAGGAACACAGTTGAACCGACCGAAAAATGCTTGCCTTTGAGCGATTGCAGGTTGATACCAGACACAACAATATTTCGTCGCAAAGTTTCCGGTGCGATCGGTTCGCAGCCAAGGATCCCTTCGATGACTGGAAAGTGTTCTTTTTGGATGAAGGTGACTTGACGTTTGGCACCCGCTTTTCCCTGAAAGCGATCACCAACGAGCCCATTTTCAAGGCACACTTCGACCGAATCTACGGCTGCGACAGGAGCTTCCCGGCCGGTGCGGACGCCGATCCAGCCGACGGTGCCGACCTGTGGAATTGATTCCAAAAGCTCTTTCATTTCCAATCCCATCATTGATCTCCTGCTAGTAATAACGTCGATCGGCTGTATTCTTAATTCCATCTTCGGCTGGTCAGCGGGTGCGATCAAGGCCATTGGAACCCGGATTATTCGCGATGCGTGGGCGTCGACATGGAGAAAGCTTGTTTCAATGGGGTATTGTTCCCGGTTTGTGGCTTTGTCGAGTCACCCATGACGTGAAATTGACGAATTTGCAAAACTGGCCTCCGCGTCCGGAGAATCGCTTCAAAGGGCAAACCAGACGCCTGTCGTCGTGAATAATTCCATTGGAAATGAATTTGGATGACTGATGAATAAAAGTAAATCAATCTGGATGAATGGCGAATTGATTCCTTGGGAAAACGCCAACGTGCACGTCATGTCGCACGCGTTGCATTACGGCAGCAGCATTTTTGAGGGCATCCGTTGCTACAGCACCAACGGCGGCGAAGGCCGTGCGATCTTTCGGCTGGGTGCCCACATGCGACGTTTCTGCGAATCTGCAAAAATGTATCGCATCCCGCTGAAATTTTCGCAGGAAGAACTTGCTCAGGCCTGCTGCGACACAATCGCTGATAACGGTTTGTATCAGGCTTACATTCGCCCGCTGGCGTTCTATGGAGCCGGCTCGTTGGGGGTCGTTCCCAATGAGGATGTTCCCGTCGAGACGATGATTGCGGCGATTGAATTCGGAGCCTATCTGGGAGAAGAGGGGCTCAAGAACGGCATCGATGTTTGTGTTTCATCCTGGAGTCGCACGACCAGTTCTTCGATTCCGGTTTTGGCCAAAGCCGGAGGACATTATTTGAACGCGATGTTGATCGGAGGCGAGGCACGTCGTCATGGCTATGTTGAAGGAATCTCCGTTTCCGATAAGGGCACGATCAGCGAGGGTTCTGCTGAGAATCTGTTCCTTGTGCGAGACGGCGTGATCTACACGCCTCCGTTGGCCGCCGCGATTTTAGGCGGTATCACTCGCGATTCGGTTATCACGCTGGCCAAGTCGATGGGCATGGAGGTCATTGAACAGGCTTTGCCACGTGAGTTGATGTACGTGGCAGACGAAATCTTCCTGACGGGCACCGCAGCAGAAGTGACTCCGGTTCGAAGCGTTGATGGAATCGAAGTTGGTTGTGGAAGTCGAGGTCCGATTACTGAAAAACTGCAATCGGCATTCTTCGGGCTGTTCGACGGTTCGACCGAAGATAAGTGGTCGTGGTTGGATGAGGTTCCGGTTTAGTTTTGAGCGAGGTTCTGAAACTAAAAGCGACGATGGCTGCTTTGAGGCAAAGCCTTAAACAATGAACTGCAATGAACTTTCGGTGCGCGAAAAAACGGCGAGCATCAAATCAATGCTCGCCGTTTTCAATCGTTTGTTTCTAAGCCAGCCGCACGTTATGTCTGCGGCCGCATTTGGTATCGCTGATTTTTGGTGTCGATCAACCTATCAAATCGCGACTTCCTTCTCAGGCGACTATTCGTCTTTCTTCAACGGCTCTTTACGCTCGGTGATGTTCTCGGCGTCTTCGCATTTGTCTGCGTTGAGCTGAATGTAGCTCTGCCATTCGTCCGGGCAATCGTCTTCGTGAAAAATCGCTTCGACAGGGCATTCCGGAACGCACGCTTCGCAGTCAATGCACTCATCGGGATGGATGTACAGCATCGTGTCGCCTTCGTAAAAGCACTCGACGGGACAAACCACGACGCAATCGGTGTATCGGCAGCCATCGCAAGGCTTGGTAACTACATGTGTCATAAGTTTGTTCTCCTCGAAGCGATTCTAAGTCGCCAAATTATTCTCAAAAGCAATTAGCGGATTAATCGTAGTGCCACAAAAATTGGGTGTCAAGATAAGCAGACTATGTGGGGGATGACGATTGAAAGCAACTGCCCCAAAATTTCGACGACCCGATTTTCTATCGTCCAAACTTTAGCTTGGCAGCTTGGCAATGTGCGTTGATGCGGCTTTTTTTTAAAGGATTTGTCCACTGCGATCGATAGGTCTCGGACAGATCTTGTTGCTCATCAGTCAAATTGTGGTCGACGGACGAATTCCAGCCTTTAAGTTGCTCACGATGCTTTGTTCAGGTTTGCGACGGATTCCCGAAGTTGCAATTCGCCGTTGAGCCCTTTCGCTTTAAAGGCTTCACCTCGAATAATTGCAAGGACCGCTTTGGCAGCCTGTTCCCCCATCTCGCGAGCAGGTTGGCGAATGGTCGTGAGGGGCGGCACCATGTATGAAGATTCAAGCTGATCGTCGAATCCCACAATCGAGACATCTGCGGGCACTTCTTTACCGGCTCGATTCAGAGCCAGTCTGGCACCGAAAGCCATTTGGTCGTTCGAGACAAAGACGGCCGTGTAGGGCGTGCCTCGAGTCTCGAGCGTTTGAATCGCTCGAAGGCCCGACTCAGCAGAAAAGTCGCCGTCGACGACAAGATCTTCATCGAGATCGATGCCGGCTTGGTTGAGTGCTCTCTGGTATCCAAGATATCGATCGATGGAGTCCTGATGGTGTTTCAGTCCACGAATGATTGCGATCCGTTTGTGTCCGCATTCGATCAGGTGCCGTGTCGCTGCTTCTCCGCCCTCAACATTGTCGACGAAGATGCAATCGTGTTGTTCCTGAGGCAGTTGTCGCGCGACGATCACGGTTGGCAGATTCGAGCTTACTTTAGCGATCTCTTCGGAAGTGACATCGCCGCCGATCAGAACCAGTCCGTCGACCCGTCGTCCGACGAGAGCGCGAATGGCGTTGTACTCTTCATCGTGTTCCCATTGACCGTCGACGAAAATGGCTGAGTAGTCCGTTGAGCTCAGACCTGAGATAACGCCTTGCGAGATCGTGTCGTAAAAGGGGCTGCCCATCAGTTGCGTCAGGACGCCGATCGTCATCGATTTTCCGCTGGCCAGCGAACGAGCAAACACATTGGGTTCGAACCCGAGCCTTTCGGCTGCCTCAAGTACGGCTTCACGTTTCTCTTTGTTGACAGCAACGGTGTTGTTAAGGACACGAGAGACAGTACTTTTGGAGACATTGGCGGCATCAGCAATGTCCTGAATCGTTATCTCTTTCATCGCAATCAAATACTTTGTCGGGAGACCGTCTTAATAACCAAGCTGCAATCGTTATTTTGCAAGCGTACAATAGCGGTTTTAGCCCACTGGCGTGCTAAACGTAACCCGAGAAGTGTTTCGCGCAAGTCTGTGAGTTGATGCGCCCCAATGGCCGGTCGACGAAGCTCAGGGCGAGTGCTTCTTTTGATCATGTGTGTCAGGTTTGACTTTCTTGAATTTTGCTTTCTTGAAAGCGGTTTCAAAGCTGGTACGATCGGGCGGACTTCCACCACTATTGCCATTTCAGAGATCATTCCATGATTCAGAAAACGACTGCTTCAGAAACGGCTCCCGAAGACCGGATTCCGTTGTCGCAAGAAATTGCTTACGCGTTGGGGATGTTGGTTAACAATCTTCAGGCGGCGGCATTGCCGGCGATGATGATCGTGCTGAATCTTGGATTGGGCATCGACCCGGTTGCGGTCGGCTGGATCGGCTTCATTCCGCGAATTTTTGATGCGGTTTCCGATCCACTGATGGGATACATCTCAGATCACACGCGGACGCGTTGGGGGCGTCGTCGTCCCTACATTCTGATCGGAGCCGTACTGGCAGGGATCGTGTTCGCAGGCATGTGGCAGTTCCCTGCCGGGCAGTCGACCGATTTCTACTTTTGGTTTTTTCTGATCGGCCTGATCGGCTACTACCTGACGTACACCGTTTATGCGACACCTTTTGTTGCCTTCGGTTACGAGATGACACCCGACTACCACGAACGGACTCGGCTCCACGCGATTGCGAATTCGGTCGGCCAACTGGCATGGATTGGGGCGCCCTGGATTTGGGGCATCATGGCCAGCTTTGAAAACAAGATTGATGGTGCGAGCCAATTGGGGCTTTTGTTTGGCGGCATGATTTTCATCATGGGAATGGTGCCG
The DNA here is from genome assembly GCA_964479855.1 of uncultured Pirellulaceae bacterium. GTDB lineage: Bacteria > Planctomycetota > Planctomycetia > Pirellulales > Pirellulaceae > Mariniblastus. Next base: position 116,300 of record CAYZPA010000003.1, on the reverse strand, counting down.
GCGATTTTTTGTCGGGAGCGAATTGTTGAGACGCAGCCGAAAAAAGAGTCGGCCGTCGTTTCAGGCTTGTTCAAAAATCTGGCTGAGTTTTTCAACAACTTGCTAACGTCGCTGGAATGCAAGCCATTTCTGAAATTGTGCTCGGCGACGTTTCTGGTTTTCAACGGCTACCAGCTTGGAGTGTCGTTTGCGCTTTACGTGATGATCTATTACATATTCGGAGGCAACGATCAATCAGCAGGTGCTCTTAATGGCTGGTGGGGTTCGTTGACTGCGATCTGCACGATCATTGTGATTCCTGTGACGGCTCTCATTTCGAAAGCAGTTGGCAAGAAGCAAACTTTCATGATCACGATTTCGCTTTCGATCTTTGGTTATGCGTTGAAGTGGATCGGCTACAACCCGGACATGCCTTATCTGTTATTAATTTCGTGTCCGTTCGTCGCCTTCGGTACGGGGTCGTTGTTCACGCTGATGGGTTCCATGATTTCCGACGTCTGCGACTACGACGAACTGAAATCACACCAGCGACGTGAGGGTGTCTTTGGGGCGATTTTTTGGTGGATGGTCAAGGTCGGAATGGCGCTGGCTGGATTGCTGGGCGGCTATCTGTTGATGGCATCGGGATTCGTTACTCCTGTACCTGACGCGACCGAACCCGTTGTGCAGTCGGCCGAAACGCTGTTCTACCTGCGGCTATGTGATGTCGTTATTCCGATCATCACTTCTATCGCAGCTTTGATCATTATGTCGACCTATGAAATTTCCGAGACAAAAGCGAATGAGATTCGCGCTGAATTGGAACAGCGAAGAGGAAAGCTCGAAGCATGAATTTAGCCAACATAGACGGTGCTGTTCTGGAAACCGAAACGACAATGTCTGAAGACTATAAAAACCTCGACGGCGATTCGTATCATTACATCGCCAACAGCCATTCGATGCCCGAATTCTGGATGTCGCTTGTTGGGGCGGGCGACCATTGGATGTTCGTTGCCAGCAATGGAGCGTTGACGGCAGGTCGGCAAAATCCTGATTTGGCTTTGTTTCCCTACAGCGCTGACGATCAGATTCTTGCGGCTCGACACCTGACCGGTTCGTTTACGCTGGTTCGTTTGTCGGCCGACGATGGTTCAGGTCGGTCGAATTGTTGGGAGCCTTTCGGCGCGCGGCAAGACGAGCCGTTTCGCTATCGGCGAAATCTCTACAAGTCCTCTTTGGGGACTCGAGTCGTTTTCGAGGAAGTCAACGAGTCGCTGGGGCTGGTTTTTCGGTACCGATGGTGCTTCAGTCAGAAGTTTGGTTTCGTGCGAACGTGTTGGCTGGAGAACACCGCGTCCGAGTCGCGAAAGTTCGAGCTTCTTGACGGCTTGCAGAATGTTTTGCCGCACGGCATCGGACAGGAGTTTTTGACTCGTTACAGCAACCTCGCCAATGCCTATAAAAAGTCTGAACTGGTAGGAGAAAACGGGCTGGGGATTTTTTACCTTAGTTCCATCCCGACTGATCGGGCGGAACCAAGCGAAGGTTTGAAAGCGAACGTCGTCTGGCAAACGGGGCTCAATTCCAATTCTACTTTGCTGTCGTCTTCGCAGATCGAAGCGTTTCGTCGTGCTGAATCGGTCGGATGCGAGTCGGTGGTTCGCGGAAAGCCGGGAGCCTATCTGACAAATCAGACGATTCAGCTTGAGCCTGGCGAAGTTGTTTCGTGGCACGTCGTTGCTGAGTTGGCTCAGGATCACAGCGACATTATCGAACTCAAGAATTGGATTGCTGAACAAGCGGATCCGTCGGCCGAGATCGAGAAAGATCTATCGGCAAGCGAAATGGATTTTCTCCGAATCCTGTCTTCTTCGGATGCTGTGCAGTGCGGAGCGAACCGCCGACGAAACGATCGTCACCTCTCGAACACGGTGTTCAATGTGATGCGTGGTGGTGTTCCTTTGGAAAACTATCTTGTCCATGCAGATGATTTTGGGTCGTTCGTCAAAAACTCAAATCGAGATGTCTTTGAACAGCACGAAACGTTTCTTGCTCAACTGCCATCGCAAGTCGAGGTTTTTGAACTTCACGAGCGTGCTGAATCGACGTCGGATCCTGATTTGATTCGACTTTCGCGCGAGTACCTGCCTTTGGCGTTCAGTCGTCGCCACGGCGATCCGACTCGGCCGTGGAACCGGTTTTCAATTGACTTGAAATCTGAAAACGGTCGAACCAATTTGAACTACCAGGGAAATTGGCGCGACATTTTTCAGAACTGGGAAGCGTTAGGTTTTTCGTTTCCGAAGTTCCTGCCTTCGATGATATGCCGGTTTGCGAATGCGACCACGGCGGATGGTTACAATCCATACCGTTTGACCAGTCGCGGTTTCGAATGGGAAGAACCGGCTCCTGATGATCCGTGGGCCAATATTGGTTACTGGGGTGATCACCAAATTATCTATTTGCTGAAACTGCTCGAGTGGGCTCGTCGATTTGAGCCACAGTCGCTGGAAAAACTGCTCAACTGCCGTAGCTTTGTTCACGCTAACGTGCCGTATCGGATCCGGGAATTCGAAGCCATCAAGTCAGATCCACGCGACACGATTGACTTTGATGCCGAAGGAGCAGCGACGATCGATGAATGCGTCGGACGGCTTGGCAGTGACGGAAAACTCCTGGGAGCCAATACCAAAATTCATCATGTGACCTTTGTTGAAAAACTGCTGACCTTGTCACTGGCGAAGCTGTCCAACTTCGTTCCCGATGGCGGCATCTGGCTCAACACGCAGCGACCTGAATGGAATGATGCCAATAATGCACTGGTTGGAAATGGGTTGTCGATGGTGACCGCTTGTTACCTTCATCGTTGGTTTAAATTTTTGCACCATTGGTTGGCTGCCAACGAAGGAGCGTCGTTTGACGTGTCTGAGCCCGTGGCCATGTTCTTCGATCAAATCAGCCAGATCATGACGCAGGCTGTACCAGCGGATGGCCACGGCGCGAACAGTCGTGCGAAAATGGTTGAAGCTCTTTCCATCGCCGGCAGCGAATATCGTAAAACGCTTTACGAAAACGGACTTGGCGAAGAAACTCGATCACTTGATTGTGATTCATGTTTGAAGCTTTTCGCAAACGCATTGCGGCACCTTGAATCGACGATCCGCAACAATCATCGCGAAGACGGACTGTATCACGCTTACAATCTTCTTTCGTGGGACGCTGACGGGCTGGAAGTCGAACACCTCTATGAGATGTTGGAAGGTCAGGTCGCCGTGTTGAGTGCTGGTCTGCTTGAGCCAACCGAGGTGGTCGATGTGCTTGACGCGTTGCGAAGCAGTAAGCTGTATCGAGAAAATCAGGACAGCTATTTGCTTTACCCCGATAGGCAGTTGCCACCGTTTCTGGAAAAGAATGTGGTGCCGGAAGATGCGATCGCCGCCAATCCATTGCTGCAACAACTGTTGGAAGACGGGAACTCCAAAGTCATCCGTCAGGACATTCATGGCGGTGTCCATTTCAACGGAAGCTTTCGAAATTCAGCTGATCTTCGCGATGCGATTCAGGGGCTACCAGCGAAATACGAATCTTTGGCGGATGCTCATGGCGCGAACGCCGTGGCTGTTTTTGAAGATGTGTTCGGGCACGCTCAGTTCACCGGTCGTTCCGGAACGTTCTTCGGATACGAAGGACTCGGTTCAATTTATTGGCACATGGTCAGTAAACTCGTTTTGGCGGTCGGTGAAAATCATGCTGCAGCGGTCGAATCAGGAGCCGATGCCGACACGATTCAGTTGTTGCGAGAACATTATTACAGCGTGCGACGTGGAGTTGGTGCTGAGAAGTCTGCCGCCGAATACGGCGCGTTTCCGACCGATCCATACTCTCACACGCCAGAAAATGCCGGGGTTAAGCAGCCGGGTATGACGGGCCAGGTGAAGGAAGATATCCTTTCGAGGTTTGCTGAATTGGGCGTTCAGGTTGGCGGTGGCGAATTGTCGTTTGCGACTAATCTGTTTGATCGCAATGAATTGGTTTCCGATCGTGAGACGCTAATGTTCTTCGGACTGCGAAACGATCTGGAACAGGTCGAAGTTCCTCAATCGGGAATTGGATTCACAATTTTTCAGGTGCCCGTCGTGTACCGTAGCGGATCGCAGGACAGAGTCGAAGTTACTTTCGATGACGGGGAAGTGCGAGTTTTCGATGGCTTGAAAATTGATGCCGCAACCAGTGCGGAACTGTTTTCACGGTCAGGGAAAGTGCGTCTGGTGAAGTGCACTTTTGCGTCGCTGGCGTGACTGTAGCAAGGGACCGTCTGCTGAATCAATCGAAGGCTCGATCATTCAGCTGACTGCGAGCTTCAGCCGAAATTATTCACGACGACAGGCGTCTGGTTTACTCTTTGAAGCAATTCTCCTGACGCGGAGACAAGTTTTGCAAATTCGTCAATTTCACGTCTTGGGTGAACAGCCGAAACCACAAACAGGGAACAACATCCAAATGAAACAGGCTTTCTCAATGTCGACGCCAACGCCTCTTGAATAATCCGGGTTCAGATTCGATAGCCTCGTTCCGCAAGGACTTGTCCCAGCTTTTCGCTGTGATCGCCTTGAATTTCGAGGTTGCCTTCGCGAAGGGTGCCACCAGAACCGCAGATATTTTTAAGCTCCGTCAGCAACGTCCGCCGCGCATCGTCGGCGGCGAGCCCTCGAATCACGGTCACGGTTTTGCCTCGCTTGCGTCGTTCGACCTGAATCTTTAGCTTCTGTTTCGACGGAGCGACGATGTTGGCCGGCTCAGGAGCCGGAGGGCATTCGCAGTCCGATTCCAATTCCTCGCAGCGGTCGCATCGAGGCGGCACGTCCCATTGAGTCCCTTCAAAAAGTCGCGTCATCGCCGCCGTCAGTCCTTGTTGGTAAGTTCGACCAGATCGGCCAACATTTGGTTCGCCTGTCCGTTGTCGATTGCCGTCCCACAACGTTCCAGGGCAATTGCCAAGCCATCACAAATGCCAGAAACCCAAAGTGCCGCCGCAGCGTTAAGGATTACGATGTCTCGTTTTGGCCCGGTGTGCCCATCAAGCACACGTCGGATCGCATCGGCGCTTTCGGCTGGGTTGTTGACTTTCAGCATCAGCGTACTGCTGGTTTCGATGCCGAAATCTTTGGGCATCAGTTCCGCAGTACGAACCTGTTTTCCGATGACTTCAGAAACGTCAGTTACATCGCCAACGGAAATTTCTCCAAGGCCGTCTCGTGAGTGAACGACGATGGAGCGTTCCGTTCCAAGGATCGCCAACGCTTTAGCAAGCTTTTCACGAGTCTCGGATCTACCGGCACCCAGCACCTGATATTTTGCGCCGGCTGGGTTGCACAGCGGGCCCAGCAGATTGAAGATCGTGGGATGCTTGAGCTTTTTTCGGACCGATGCGACGTGTTTGACCGACGGGTGAAGCAGCGGAGCATTGCAAAAGCACAGTCCCAGCTGATCGAGGCATTTCTCAACCGTTTTCGCTGAACAATCGATATTCACACCAAGCTGGGCAAGTACATCTGCGGATCCCGTTTTGCTGGTCGATTTTTTGTTGCCATGCTTGGCGACGGATGCTCCTGCCGAAGCGGCAACGATCGCAGCGGCCGTGCTGATATTGAAAGTTCCCGACTGGCCGCCGCCAGTTCCGCAGGTGTCGACCACGCTCGCACGCTTGGTGCGAATCGGTGTCATATGCTTTCGCATCGACATGGCGGCACCGGCAAGTTCTTCGACGGATTCACCTTTTTCGTGTAGTGCAACCAGCAGCGCTGAAATCTCTCCGGCTTTGCACTTTCCTTCCATGATGGCGTCAACGACTTCGGTCATCTGGTCCTGGTCCAACGATTCTCCGTCAGTGACCTGTCGTGTAGCTTCGCGAATCACTAGGGCTCCAAGTTTTGTTCAATAGGTTGGGGTTGTGTTTAATCGTCTGAGTTTAACAGACGCGGCGCGCCGTTTCTGCCCACAGTTCGGTTTTTCTCTTGTTGGGCCAATTCCCCGGTTCTACAATCGGACCAAAGGCCGCAAGGCGACACTTTTTTGCGGTCGCGAGCGTCGTCATACCATCAAAATTATCCTCAAATTTCGGAATTAGCTGTGCCGCGGAAAGTCATCGTCGATTGCGATATGGGAACCGACGATGCCGTCGCATTGTGCATGCTGCTGTTTGACGACCGGTTCGACGTGGTAGGAATTGCCGCGTCTGAGGGCTGCGTCGCGGCGAATCAGGCCAACAAGAACCTGCAGGCGATCCTGACGCTACTCGATCCAGCCCGCTATCCCAGAGTCGGAATGGCGACTCCAGTCGATTGTGCTCCGCCGGTCGACACCCGGTTTCTGTACGGAAACGATGGGCTTGGAAATTCCGATTTTGACGTTTCGATTTTGCAAAACGCTCCGGCTTCTGAGAAGTTGATCATCGATACGGTGCGAGCTAACCCGGACGAAGTCACGATCCTTTGTCTTGGACCGCTAACGAATCTTGCCAGAGCGATTCGAAGGGATCCTCATTTGGTCCCAATGATCGATCGAGTCATCGTTGCCGGTGGAAGCTTGACGGCGCAAGGGAACATCACGCAGGCGGCTGAGTTCAATTTTTACTTCGACCCGCAAAGCGCTCGCGAAGTGTTGAAGTCCCGGATGACGACTTTCATCGTGCCGCTGGATATTACGCAGGACGTTAAATTCGGCATGGCGATGATCAACGATTTGCCTCGGGACAGCTCGCGAGTCGGTGACTTTTTGCGAAAGACGTTGCCGTTCACGTTTCGAGCCTATCGGCAACAGTTAGGTCTGGAACAGATCGTTTTGAATGATGCCGTCGGAGCGCTCGCTCTACTTGAGCCTCAGCTTTTCGAATTTGAGGCGATGGGGGCCGAAGTTGAAACCGAGGGCATGTTCACCAGGGGAGTGCTGGTTCTGGACCGTCGCGAGCGTCCTGAATGGCGGCACAATGTGGACGTTGCCGTTTCAATTCAATCAAACGCCGCGCAGTACATCGTCGATCAATTGACTTTGGCTGGGCAAAAGTCGCGTTAGGTTTTGACGCGATTGACTTTGGTCCTGAAAAAGAACTTGGTCACAAAAGAATTCAGGCTCGTTAAATTCAGATTCGTTATTTGATCGCGGTAGCTTTTGAAGACGAGTGTCTCAATTCCATTGATTCTGGTAGCCATCAAAAAACTTTTCCGGAGTCGATCCGTATATGGATGCGAAAGACTCATCAAAATTCTTGCCGCCAAGAATTGACTGCATCAACTTTTTGAAGCGACGCCTGTCGGATTGCAGATGGCTAACAAAAAGGTAGCTGACCAAGCCGGCTTTATCTTCATCCAAACGCCCTTTGATAAAGTCATCCGGTCGGTTCATCGATTTCGCAGCTCCGATCGCGTCCTGTTCCCAGTCCCGCACTTGCCCGTTTTTGCCGAACAGTTTGGCAGCGGCGACAAATCCCATGCCGTCAGAAAACCAGCGAGGAATGCTGGATTCCAGATCGGCGACGTGAGCCGAAGCGAGAGTTCGAGCCAGCAGAACTCGGTAGTCTTCCATCGGCGTTTCGGGTGAACGGAGCGTCACGCTGTACGCAACGGTCGTGTTGTGATCCCAGTATGCCCGTAGGACTCGCGGGAATTCACGCTTCTGAACCATTTTTCCGAATTCGCTAAAATCGTAGCGTCGATTCAGGACAAAGATCGTGCCGTTTCCGTGGATGAAACGGTCGCGTGATTTGGTATTGAGTACGCGTTGAATTTCAGGAACCAGCGATTCAGCCGCTTTCGATATGAGTTCCAGTCCTTCATCGGTGGGTGTGCCGACAAGGTGAAAGTTTGGCGAATCGAGCCTGTCAGGCACGACGTCTGACATGGCCAGTTTCCAGATTCGATCGGTTTCCTTTTTCCTTGCGATCACCAGTTCCTGATGGCTCAACCCGCTAGCCTTTCCTTTCGCGGCAAGTGCCGTCATGGAAAGCGCCGCGTCTGCAGGGTCAAATTTTGCGCCTTCGTCAATCCATTTTGCAATGTTGGCGATGACTTCATCGTCAAGTTTTCCTCTGGGAGGCATCACGTCGCCATCGATGCCACGGAGTCGCTTGACTAAAGTGCTGCCGGCACTGTCGCCTGGCTTGACGGGAGAACCGCTGTCTCCACCGCGAATGAAAATTCGAAACTGAGCCATATTGAAATTGCCGCGATTGTTGCGTGCCATATGGCATCGCCCACAGTTTTCCATCAGGACCGGAGCAACATGGGCCGCGAAAGAGACCGTTTCGTTCCCGGTAGGCATGGTCATCATCGCTGGCCCAGCGCTGGTGCCCTGCCCTGCCGCTGGTGTTGCGTTGCCGCGGTTGCCGGAGAGCTCATTGAGAGGTTGTGATTTGTTTTGGCCATCAAATTTTGCGCCTTCCGCGATCCACGCTTTCAACGATTTTAATTCGCCATCAGTAACTTTAAGTCCACCCTTTGGCATGCTTCCGTCTTCGATGACTTCGATCAGATGACTGAGGTCAGGTTCACCGACCGTCACGTGCGTGCTGTCCATCAAAGTGCTGAAGTCTTTTAAACTGAACCGCCCGCGAGCTTGATTGACATGACACCTGCCGCATTTGGCGTTGAGTATCGGGCCGACGGTGCTGACAAAGCTCACGGATTCGCCGGTGCTTGCGCCGGTGGTGCCGGTATTGGAGTTCTTTTTACTGGAAGCCGGTTCCGGGAAAGGACTAAGTTCGACCATCGGTTGCCCTTGATCGGTGAGCAGTTTGTGAGCTTTTTCAAGTCGATCGTACTGGGCCTGCAGCAGAGTCCGATACTCTCCTGTCGCTCGTCGGGTCATCCGCTGCATGCGTTGCTGAACCTTGGTGATGGTTCGAGCACTGGAGGTAAACTTTTTTGACTGAAAGAGCTTACCAGCTTCGGTGATCGATTTCCTGATTTGTTCGACGTTGCGGATTTCTGACTTGGAAGCTTTCTTTTGAGCTTCCTGGGCGTTTCCGTCCGACGAGAAAATCAGCAGCGATACGATTATCGACAGAGGGACTAGAAACGATTGAAGAAACAATCCTGGAAGGGCGGGCTTGGCTTGCTTCATTTTCGAATTCCGGAAATGATGGATCGATAAACGTTTTGGTGTATGTGCCGAGACTAGTGTTAAAAGTTGCAAATAAACTTTAATGGGAATCATTGAAATCTGATTCTCGCTCGGGAAAAAGCAAAGAACGATGTCAAACATCAACTCCAGTTATTTGCACTAGGCTGACCAAATCGACACACTGCCTGTTTGGATTTTACTACACAATGACGATTCGTCCCGCTGATTTGCCATTAATTCTTGTTTCAGGTCAAGCGAGATCCGGAACGACGGTGCTAACCAAAGCGATCGCCGCGCATCCGCAGGTGTACTCAAACGGCAAGGAAAATAACTGGTTGCGGGATCTGGCGTTATTTTTGAAGGGAACGCTAGACGACCCGTCACGGGTGCGACAAATGTCGGTGTCGCCTGAAGTATTTCAAGCTCGATTTCGCGAGACAGCTTACGAACTGCTGTTTCCGGACACTTCGCAAGTGGGAGCTGAGGTGCGGGCGGTGTCCACGTTTTCTTCGTTGCGTGAGGACATGTTTGACGCGATCGCGATGTTGTTTCCGAACTGGTTTCTGGTCAACATTATTCGCAACGGAATCGAAGTTGTGGCTTCACGAATGCAGCACGCGTCGATTGGCCCCGGTCGCGATTTTTCGACTCACTGCGTTGCGTGGTCGCATGCCGCGGACGTCGTTCGGTGGGCTGACGAACTTGAAGACAAAGATCGATTCTTCCTTGTGCGGCATGAACAGCTTTTGAATCCTGATAGCTGTCGCGAAGTTTTTAAAGCGTTGCAGCTATTTTTGAAGCTGGACGATTCACCCGCATGTGAGCGGTTTGTGGAAATGAATTTCGTTAGCAGGAACAAAGGGAATGCTTCTCCTCAAACGGAACAGGGCGTTTTGAAACGCAAAGACTTGTGGAAGGAATGGACCGACGAGCAACGCAGAATCTTCAACGAAATCTGTTGTGATTCAATGGAGTATTTCGGGTACCCGATCCCTTGGTAGTCACCTCGTCGATATCTCTCAATCACTAACAATCGCCATGTTGTATTTCGCTTACGGTTCAAATCTCAATCTCGATGACCTGAGCCAGTGGTGCCGCGAGTGCGGTCAAAACGACGGGTTTCTGGAATTTCAATCCGAGGGAATCCTTGAAAACTATCAGGCTCGATTTACTTTCTACGGCCAGCGCAGACGCGGCGGAGTGCTGGATGTGGTCCCATGTGCCGGGGCGGCAATCCGTGGTGCCTTGTTTAGCGTTCGGGATGAAGCAGGCTGGCAATCGCTTGATATGAAAGAAGGAGTTCCTGATGTCTATCGGCGAGTCCCAGTTCGAGTCGGCAGACCGGATGGGTCGGTGGTGGATGCGACGACTTACGAGATTAACGCAGAGCTTCGAGATTCGTTCGTTCGACCGTCGAGCGAGTACGTGAACATTGTGCTTGGCGGGTTGGCAACGTGGGGGATCGCCACGGACCATATCGATCAGGCCGTTGCTGGTAAGATCGGTTGTTGAATTTAAACAAATTGCTTTTCGTGTCCCGCTTGATTTGAGCGAGTTCATTTGGCCTTGGATTTCGTTTTTTGGTTTGTCAAAACTTTTTCGTGGAGGAATCTCAAAAACCATTGAATCTGCATAGGGCTGCAGGCGGTGGTAACCGCATCAAAGCTCTACGCGCGATCTATCCGTGTGGCAGTTAAAATCAAATCAACTGCGACATCGTCCGACGGCCACTCGGATAGATCGCAATTTGTTATCCAGCTTGGACTATTCTGCGTGAATGATGAAATTAGATTGTTGAATAGCATGGTAAAGCCGCTTGTGGATGCCGTTGCCAAGCTTCACGGAATTGCATTCCAACCGAAAAGTTCAGATTTGTTACGACGTCTCTGCGGCAACGATGACACCGCACAATATATTTTTGATTCGTTCGTTACCGCTTCGACGGCTTATCAGAATTGCGGTGGATTCGTGCTAACTAACTCAGAGCATCTTGAGGCGATTTACGCTGAACCCTCGACGCGCGGCGATGAACTCTTGGAAAACCAAATCTTCGTATTCGCTTTAGAGGGCGACGGATCGTTTTTCGGTTTCGGCCTGCAAAGTCGTATATTCTACATTTTTGACTACTCGAACTGGATGGGTGAAGAATTGCCGTGGGATGAATGTGTCGCAGAGAACTGGACAACACAGGAGTTCTGCAAGTTTTTCGAACAGGAGTACGGTGAGAATGCATAGCGAGACAACGTGGACTTTGACGGTCCAAGCCGATAGGAATAGGCAAGTCAATCCGCTTGCAGGATAGCATTTGAGCGTTTGACTTAGCATTTGAGCGTTTGACTTCGAGCATATGAGTGTTTGACTTCGCGGGTGCGGGAGAGGCCGGTTGATCGCGGTGAGAATTCTCTTTGAATGCCGGCGTGTGGTTGCCCTTTTACTCCCGCCGGAGCTCAAACACTTTGTTCAAGAAGCCCGTTTTGGATCTCAAGCGTTCCATTTGCGTTTTGATTTTGATCACCGCGCAGCATGAAGAATTTGATGCCGCTGTAAGCGACATTTAGCGAACCGGGCGCGAAGGCTTTGTCGTTGATCAGGTACAACAGGTAGTCGGCAACTTGCTGCTGAGTCAGTTGATCGGGCGACGTGTCGTAGAAGCAAGCCAGCTTGCGAACTTCGCGGAGGTATCCATCATGGGTTCGCTTGGACCGCCCCAGCAGCTGCAGGTCCTGACTCATCTGCTGCCAAAAAGGCGCACCCGCCGGATCGCACCCTTTGGCTGGAAACATCATCCTCGCCTCGTATGTGCCGGTGTTGTGACGCTTTTGATTTTACTTAACTGCGACATCGTCCGACGGCCACTCGGATAGATCGCAATGTGTTGTCCCGCTTCATCCCCAAGATTCGACTTGACATTGGTAACGCGTGTGTTACCATTTATCGAATGCCCAGTGTAGAGCAATATGAACGCGAGGACGGATCTGTGCCGTTCGCCGAGTGGTTTGACTCATTGCCGGCCCAGCCTGCTGCCAAGGTCACTACCGCTATCACTCGAATGGAGAAGGGCAACTTTGGCGATAGCCCATCTGTTGGCGGGGGTGTTCGTGAAAGGAAAATTGACTTTCAAAAGGGCTACCGGGTCTACTTCGCGATGGATGGCGACGAGTTGGTATTGCTTTTTTGGGGTGGAACCAAGAAGCGCCAACAAAACGATGTAGACAAGGCCAAGCAGCTTTGGAATGAATACAAAGCTCGCAAACGAAAATTGGCAAAGAAAGAAAAGGAAACCGGCAGCAAGAAAACGAAAACGCGGAGTAAGAAATAGATGCCTCTAACAAAAGAATTTCGAGAAACGGTAAAAAAACGTGCAGAACGTGACAAGGCGTTTCGAAACGCCTTATTGACGGAAGCATTGGAAGCAATTGTCAGTGGTGAATTGGATATCGCCAAGACACTGCTGCGAGATTACATTAACGCAACGCAAGGATTTGAGTCAGTCAGTAAGGCCGTCAAAATTCCGCGAAAGAGCCTGATGAGAATGCTGGGGCGTAATGGCAATCCGAATACGAAAAACCTGTTTGGCATTACACGATACTTGCAAGAGAATTCCGGATTGAAATTCAAAGTTGTTGCTGTGCAGCCAGCCAAGTCAAGCAAGAAAAAAAAGCTTGTTGCTAAATGATCTCGGGATAACACTTTGTTCAAGAAGCCCGTTTTTGGCTCTCACGCGTTCCACTTGCTGCCGTTTTGTGTTTTGATTTTGACCACCGCGCAGCATGAAGACTCTTTGCCACGGGACCTGAGTCATTGGGTGCCTTCTATCACGATTGCTAATTAACTCCGACGCCCACCCGGTCGCTCACGCGACTCGGCTCACCTAGCAAGGCTCGATTCACGCAGCTTCGTCCACGCCACAAGTGAGCCGCCGGACGATGCAAAGATCTCTGTCAAGTCGGTGGATTTTCATCGCGCATGGGCGAGACGCTTCAGCTGAACGGCTTTGCAAAGTCTGCCGCCGTTCATTGATTCCGCACAGCGTGACCGAGAAGCCGAGCTGGTCGAGGGTGATGGATTCAAGTCACCGTCCTCGCTGGTATCAACGTCACTGACGGAACATCCGGCCTTCAGGTTGCCACGAAATTCTGGCAACCGCTTCTGAAATCGATTACGATTGAGCGTGACCAAGTCGCTTCGAGCGACAAAGTTCAACGCACGATCTATCCGTGCGCCTAACCAAAACCCAAATTGCAGACGTGTCCTCGTGGCACACGGATAGATCGCAATTCGTTATCCTACTTATGGCAATTCGAAATCAAAAGACGGCTGTGCTGGTTGCTGTAGTTGCATTCTTGGTTGCGCTTTTGCTTTCAATCATTGTTTACGCGTACCTGCCACTTCATTCGCAGCGGTCCTTTTTAGTTCTAGCCTTGCTGATTGGAGGAACTGCAACTGCGTTCGCCCTTCAATGGGTCGTAACTCGACTCCCAGATTCAAGATGGTACCGCGGCATCGCTCTTGTTCTGGCAGCCTTGCTCATTACCGCACCTCTAACTTCTGCTGCACTAAAAACCGTTACCTACTCTCGGTTCGGATTCACTGTGTATGGAATCATCCCGGTACCCTTTTTGGATATTACTGTAAATCGGAACGGACTACTGTGGTTTCGTCGCAAAACCCATCAAATCACGACCGATGAAATTCGGAAACTCATCGACAGCAAAACCGAGGCCATCGTGATCGCCGATGGCTGGGATAGAATTGCCAACGTTGAAGAATCACTAGAACGTGAGTTCCCCCAAATCAAGATCTATATACTTTCCACGCCCGACGCTTTCAAGAAATACAACGAACTAGCATCGGACGGCGTATCTGTTGTGATGCTGGCCCATACGACATGTTGAAAAACGCCAGATAACATTTGAGTCTTTGACTTCGCGGGTGCGGGAGAGGCAGGTTGGTCGGGGTGAGAATTCTCTTTGAATGTTGGCGTGTGGTTTCTCTTTGACTCCCGCCGGAGCTCAAACACTTTGCTCAAGAAACATCTCGCAATGACCATAAGCCGCGGGGCGCGCGGGTTTCATTGTTTAGTTTGTTCGCTGCGGACCAGTGAACGCTGACGATAGGCAGAAGGGATGGCTCAAGAAAAGCAGCAACTGTTGGTTGCTGGGGTTGCCCGTTTTTAAAAGGACTGCCTTCGGTGTTACGCAATCGTGCTTCGCAACTGTATTACGCAATCGTGCTTCGCAACCGTTTTACGCAACTGCTTGGGCAACCACGAGAAGTACGCCGACGAGGATGGCTATCATCAGCAGGATCAGCGTCGGCACCAACCATGCCGGAACGCTTTTGCGTTTCTTCCGTCGGATCTTCGGGGCCTTTATCGGTCCGGTCGTCGGTCGTATCGGAAGTGTGGATGTGAAGCCGGAATCAGAGCCTCCCGTCAAAGGCGGAACGTTCAATTCTTGTTGCTCAGAATTGGAAGGCTCCGCATCTGCCGGTGTCTCAGCATTTCCTGTCGAATCTGATGTTTCTTCCGTCGGCTCGTGAACAGGCAATGTTCCGTCTGCAAAACGAACCTGAAAGTCTTCGAGTTCCGCCACGATTTCCATGCAGTCCGCGTATCGATCTTCCGGTTTCTTTCGCATCATCCGATTGCAAATGTCGACAAGGCGTTGCGGGCATTCCGGGCGAAGTTTCGCAAGAGAATCGGGTTCTTGCGTCTGATGCATCGCAATTCGCTGAGCCAAAGTTCCTTTGTCAAACGGAGGGCGACCTGTAAGCAAAAAATATAGCGTGCAGCCGAGGCTGTAGATGTCCGCGCGGTGATCGACCGTATGAGAATTGACGGCCTGTTCTGGTGAAAGGTAATCCGCTGTTCCCATGACTTTTTCGTTGTACAGGACGGTCAGCGATTCTTCACCTTCCTGATTGAATAGAGCCAAGCCCATGTCCAGGAGTTTCACGTTTCCGGAGTCGGTTCGAAGCAGGTTGGCGGGCTTAACATCGCGATGCACCATCTTGGTTTGATGAGCGTGATGCAATCCATTGGCAGCCTGGATGATCGCATCGACAGAGTCCTCAATTCCCATCGGGCCGCTTTCCTTGACTCTTTCGTAAAGGTCAGCTCCCTGAACGTACTCCATCACCATGTAATGAGTGTCACCGGAATTGTTGATGTCATAAATGCGAACGATGTTGGGGTGATTCAGGCTCGCGGCTGCTTTTCCTTCGCGATAGAAACGGTCAAGATAGCTTTTGTCCGAGACCTTTTTTTTGGGCAGGACTTTAATCGCCCGTTTCTGGCCCGTGTTCTTTGCTTCGGCAAGGTAAACGCTGCTCATGCCTCCGGTGCCCAAATGCCCCAGCAGTTTATACTTGTCCAGAAAGAAGCCTTTGTATTTTCCAGCCAGAAGTTTGTCGGCATGCCACTGAGTGATCACGCCAGACTGAATCAGATGACTCGATAGTTCGTTCGTACCGACAACGCGCCCAGCCGCTTTTTCAGATAGCGAGTTCAAGGCCCCTTTTAGAATGGCTTTCTCTGCGATTCCGCTTCGCTCAAGGAGTTCCAGTAAGTTTTTGGCGCTCGGTTCCGCCATGGCTGCTCTGTTTTTTCTGAAGGGCGATAACGACAGTTGATTCGGTAAAGCGGTCGGTTGCCAGAACTGAAGCAGGCACCATACTAGAGTATCTCATTCTAACCAGATCTCATCACATTTCACGTGGTGTCACTTCATCTCGAGGCGTTTCACTTGACGCAAGCAGAACATGCAGAACATTCCCACCGGGCGATTGGACTGTTCGCGAAAGCATGGGATCCCGGGAAGGTAAAAACTCGTTTGGCGCGGACTCTTGGGCATTCATGCGCCTCTCAGATTTACCTCGAACTTCTAACCTTTCACTTGCGTCGGTTTGGACAGTCGGGTTCGGATCGGACAATCGTGTATAGTCCCAATGATGACGCGACGAAAAATCGTTTCGTAGCTTTGGCGGATTCGGTCAGCGAAACAACCGACTGGAGCCTCGTCCCGCAGGTCGACGGTGACTTGGGCGTTCGAATGAGCTCGTTTTTTCAGCAGAAGTTCGAAGCTTCTGGCGAAGAAACATCGGTCGTTGTTGTCGGTTCCGACGCGCCGCAATTGACTTGTGAGATGGTCGACGAAGCTTTTGAGCAACTGGAAAACCATGATGTGGTTTTCGGCCCCAGCACTGACGGTGGATACTATTTGGTTGGGCTGAGCGTGATGGCGAAACAGATTTTCGAAGAGATTCAGTGGAGCACCGAACACGTGTTGCAGCAATCGTTGGTTCGATGCGAATCGGCTGGTTTGTCGGTTGCGATGTTGGCTCCTCTAACCGACATCGACGAGGAATCTGATCTACGAAACGTTGTCGACCATTTAAGAAATGATTTGGCCTGTGAATCCAATGCCATTCTGGTGAATCGAATCATGGATGTGTTGGGAGAGCCATCTTGAATATTGCGGTCATCGGCGGCGGCGTGATCGGGCTTTCGTTGTCGTGGGAACTGGCCCAGCGTGGTCACGTTGTCACTTTAGTTGATCGTCAGCAGTTTGGCCGCGAAGCTTCCTGGGCTGGTGCAGGGATTCTGTTGCCGGGCAACGCTTCGACAGCCATTCATCCGCTTGAGCATCTGGAAGCCGCCAGCAATGACTTGCACGCGATGTGGGCACAGAAGCTTTTGCGCGATACCGGAATCGACAACGGCTATCGAAAGTGTGGCGGGCTGTATGTGGCGACGACTCCTGGCGAAGTCGCGACGCTTGCGGGTTCGATTGGCTATTGGCAGGAACGCGAGATCGAAGCGACTACAATTTCTCGCGACGAACTTTCAAAGCGACATCCTGAACTTTCGAAGGTTTGCGAATCGCAAGTGTTTTCCGCTGCGTGGATGCCGGGAGAGGCTCAGATTTGCAACCCTTGGCATCTAAATGCACTTGTCGCGGCATGCCAAAAAGAATCCGTTTCTTTGAAGCCGAACGTTTCAGAATTCGAAATCGTTGCGGATTCAGAAACGATCAGCTCCATTCGCGTCGACGGTGAAACGGTTGCTTGTGACGTTTGTGTTTTCGCCTGTGGAGCATGGACTCAGCAAGTTACCGCTCCGTTAGTCGATTGCGTTCAGATGATTCCTGTGCGTGGGCAAATGGTGCTGTATCGATTGGATGAACCATTGGATTTACCCATCGTCAACGAAGGAACGCGATATGTTGTCTCTCGTTCGGACGGTCATGTGTTGGTCGGGGCGACGATTGAGGAGGCCGGTTTTGATCCTTCGACAACGGAAGAGGGAATTGCCAAGCTGGCTGACGATGCGAGCAGGCTAGTCCCAAAACTCACAAACGACAAAATCGTGAAGACGTGGGCTGGGCTCAGGCCGGGGACTCACGATGGATTCCCCTACATGGGGAGTCTTCCCGGATTCAACAACGCCTTCGTATCGACCGGTCATTTTAAAATCGGCCTGCAGCTTTCAACTGGCAGCGCCGTCGCGATGGCGGATGCGATTGAAGGTAAGCCGACTTTGGTGGATCTGGCACCCTTCGATCCTTCTCGCGTGATCCTGTGAGGCATTCATGTGTTTGCCTTGGCCAAACCTGTCTTTAACCAAACCAGCAGCCTGCTGTTTCAGCCGATCGTTGGATTTAACACAGGACGATCGCGCTAACGATCGCGCTAACGATCGTGCTAAACCCATGAAATCCGGGGAATCTGCGAAAACCGTTTGACGTAACAGCACCTCAGACGCAAACTCGGGTTAGATTTCTAAAGTGTCCAAATAAATCTGAACTTCTCCGAGCGAACTCCATGATTCGAACGATTACCCTGTTGCTGCTGTTCACAGCGGCTCCTCTTTTTGCCCAGAAAGCTGGCGAAAAATCCGCAGCCAAGGAAGCGGCATCGGCAAAAGCAAAACCAGCTGAAGTCAAAAAGTCGGACGCTAAAGAGCCCGCGGAAGGCGATGCCAAATCCACTGAAGAAAAGAAAGCCGACGAAAAGAAAGAGAAGAAGCTCGACACCGGTCAGCTCGCCGGCGCCCTGAAGTTTCGCAGTGTCGGTCCCGCTTTTATGTCGGGACGAATCGGCGACGTTGCCATCGATCCGGTCAAGCCAAACACTTGGTACGTTGCGGTTGCTTCGGGAGGCGTTTGGAAGACAACCAACGCGGGCACGACCTTCAAACCAATCTTCGATGGACAAAAATCGTATTCGATCGGCTGCGTTTCGATCGATCCTTCCAATCATTCAACCGTTTGGGTCGGAACTGGCGAAAACAATGGCGGACGCCACATCGGATTCGGTGATGGTGTTTATGTAAGCCATGACGCGGGTGCAACATGGAAGCATAAAGGACTGAAAGATTCTGAACACATCAGCAAGGTCCTTGTTGATCCACGTGATTCGAAAGTCATCTTCGCAGCATCGCAAGGACCGCTTTGGTCTCCCGGTGGACAACGTGGCTTGTACAAATCGGTCAACGGCGGCGAGAACTGGTCTCTGGTTTTGTCAGCAGGCGAATACACCGGAGTAACGGATGTGGTGATGGATCCAAAGAACCCGGACATCATGTACGCGGCGACTCACCAGCGACATCGAAATGTTTGGGCAATCATCAACTGTGGACCAGAAACTGGAATTCACAAATCGGTCGACGGCGGAAAAACATGGACCGAACTGAAAAGTGGACTGCCTGGCGGTGACAAAGGGAAGATCTCTCTTCAGGTTTCACCTCAGAAATCAAACGTGGTTTACGCGACGATTGAATTGCCGGGTCGTAAAGGTGGTTTTTACCGAAGTGAAAACTTTGGAGCCAGCTGGTCAAAGATGAGCGATTTCGTTTCCGGCGGCACAGGACCTCATTACTACCAGGAACTTTGGGTTGATCCGCATCGCTACGGAGTCCTGTACCAAGCCAATAACTCGCTGGTTCGATCGGAAGACGACGGCAAGACATGGAACAGCGTCGAAGGACGTTACAAACACGTCGACAATCATGCGATGGCCTTTCATCCAACGGATCCAGATTTCCTTTTGGTTGGTTGCGATGGCGGCGTTTATCGAAGCTACGATTACTGCAAAACGTGGCTTTTCTGCCCGAACCTTCCGCTGACTCAGTTCTATAAAGTGTCCGTCGATAACGACTATCCCTTTTACAACATCGCCGGTGGTACGCAGGACAATAACTCTCAATATGGTCCTTCCCGAACCAGGAACGTCGGCGGAATTCGTAACTCAGACTGGATCAAAACGGTCGGCGGTGACGGCCACGATACGGCGATCGATCCCGAAGATCCGGACACGATCTACGCTGAATCGCAGCAGGGTTACTTGCGACGGTACGATCGCAAGACAGGTGAATCAATTGGGATTCAGCCTCAACCTGCGAAAGGGCAAGAAGCATTTCGCTTCAACTGGGATTCCCCGATTCTGATCAGCCCGCATTCTCACACTCGGTTGTACTTCGCGTCGCAGTACCTTCATCGTAGCGACGATCGAGGCGATTCATGGAAGACCGTTTCTCCTGACCTTTCGCGAAACCGCAACCGATACGAGCTGCCGACGATGGGAAGCGTGCCGAGCGTTGATGCGGCTTACGATTTGTATGCGATGTCGCAGCATGGAAATATTACTTCCGTTGCGGAATCACCACTCGTGGAAGGTTTGCTTTATGTCGGAACGGATGATGGACTGATTCAGATCTCAGAAGATGGCGGAGAAAACTGGCGTAAAGTCGATCGCATCTTTGACATTCCAGAGTATTTCTTTGTCAACGATATCAAAGCCGACTTGCATGATCCGGACACGGTTTACGCCTGTGTCGACGATCACAAGACTGGCGACTACAAGCCGTACGTTATTCGCAGCACCGATCGCGGTCGGAACTGGGAATTGATGGTCGGCAATCTGCCTGAGAAACATATCTGCTGGCGAATCGTTCAGGACCATGTTCGCAAGGATCTGTTTTTCCTGGCGACAGAGTTCGGGATTTTTGCAACGGTTGATGCTGGAGAGAACTGGTTCAAACTTAAGTCAGGGCTTCCAACGATTCCGTTCCGTGATCTTGAGATTCAAAAACGTGAGAACGATCTTGTTGGAGCTTCGTTCGGACGTAGCTTCTATGTGCTGGACGATTACAGCATGCTTCAAACGGCGACTTCTGAAGTGTTTGAGAGCAAGTTTCACATGTTTCCGATTCGTCGCGCATTTTGGTATTCGCCAGCGGATCCGCTGGGCGGCACCAAGGGCTATCAGGGCGATTCGTTTTATTCGGCAAAGAATCCCGAATACGGAGCCGTGTTCAAATACTATGTCGGCGAAAAGTTTGAGTCGCTTGCCGCGAAGCGAAAGAAGAAAGAGGCAGCTTTGAAGAAGGCTGGCAAGGACATTCCGACGGCTTCGATCGAAGAGTTGCGAGCTGAGCAGGAAGAACAGGCTCCGAAGTATTTCCTTCGAGTCAGCGACGCCGATGGAACTCTGGTTGCGAAAGTATCGCTTTCGGGCAGCAAGGGAATCCATCAGTCTTCGTGGAACTTGCGATATCAGGGACTTGGCGGTTCGCGAAGGTTCGGTCCAATGGTCGCTCCGGGAACGTATTCTGCGGAAGCTTTCAAGGTCGTTGGTGCCGAAGAAACTTCGCTGGGCGATCCGGTTTCCTTCGAAGTTGAATCGATCGTTGATCCGACGCTCGAACCTCAGGACCGCAAGGAAGTATTCGCTTTCGTAGAAGAGATCGGTTTGTTCATGAATAAATTGACAGCGATTTCGTCGACGCTTGGCGATCGAATCGAACAGATCGACGGTTTGATTCGTGCGATCGATGGTCATCCTAAAGGGACAGCCAAATTGCTCGCAGAAGCGAACGAAATCAAGAAACGACTTTCTGATTATCGTCGTAAGCTGAGCGGTGATCCGCTGAAGTCAGAGCGTTGGATGATGCAGGAGCCGGGGATTAGCTCTCGGGTTCGCAGTGCCATGTTCAGTGCGATGTCAGGAACTTATGGTCCGACCAAGACTGCCAAAGAGCAGTTCCAAATTGGTGTCGAATCGTTTGGTGAAATCGAAGCCGACCTTGTCCAACTAATCGACGAAGAGATGGAAGCCTTCGAGGATTCAGTCGACGAAGCCGGTATTCCATGGACAACCGGACGTGACTTGCCCGAGTAGGCAAGCCGAAACGTTTCGAGTTTGACGAAAAAGAAAAGGCCCGCAATTGTGAATACAGTTGCGGGCCATTTTTCATGGAACAATGCGAGTCATAAGCGTTTTGATGTGATTCGGCTGCATTGCATTGATCGTAAATCACCTCATCGCAATTCACTTCACCTCGATCGCAACGCTGTTGCTGTGGCTGTTGAATTCTGGAGCGTACATGCACTGAAGTGTGGCGATTCCCGATTGATATTCGCCACGATGCTGAACACGAACAGAATACTCGAACACGTAAGTGCCACGCGGCAAGTAGTCGATAAAGAAATGACTGGCTGTATCCCGCGTCGATTCGTAGTAACTCAAGCCGTCCTGACGTTTGTAAGTCGAAAGAACGTTTACCGGTTCTGTGCCGCTGCCTCGTTGATCTTTCAAGTGAACGTACTCCATGTCCCGATCCACGCGAATTTCGACTCGCGAAACTACCTCGTCTCCCACCTCAACCGGCCCCGTGATGGGAGTAATCGTTGGCCCGGCCTTGGTGTTCTTTTTCAGATGCAAAGACTTCTTCAACGTCAGAGGAGTGCCTTCGTAAGGTTTGATTTTTGCGACGTCTTCGAGGTACTGCCAATGCACGCTGCCCCAAGCGATTCCGTCGTCCGATTTCTTGACTTCAATTATTTTCATTTTCGAATTCACTTCACTGCCCGCGAACTTTTGCTGATAGAAACCCGTGCCGGCTTCTATGTCAGAAGGTTCAATCTTGATGTCACCCAAAGAAACTTCGACCAGGCGGTCGGACGCGAGTCGATCCTTGCCTCGCAACAGCAACGCGTAGACAGCGTCGGCGGTCGCTTTGGTTGTTTTCCAGTTCTGAGTCTGCTTCTGTTTGAGCAACCAGATTTTGCAGTCCTCAACCGCCTCTGCGTCGTCGGAGACTTCAGAATAAGCTTCGATCAACATCGCTTGCGTTTCAATCGGGGCGCGATACCACCACCACGATTCGCGAGATTCTCTCCAGAATCTTCCCATCTCTTCACTGGACTGGGAACGCTCAGTCAACGACGCCATGATTGCTTTCGGAGTCACCGCATCGCCAAAACGTTTGGTGGCGATCGCCAGTTGCCCCTGAGACATTTTACTTTGACCTAACCAGTGTTCTTTGGCTTGGCCAAGGAAGTAATCTACAGCCTCGCGATGCTGGTCCGCGATGGCTTTGTCCTTCAAAAAGAAACTTCGACCATACAGATATAGGCAAGTTGTCGAACTGAGGTTTTTTCTGTCCAGCAAGTCATCCCGTTTCAGCCGCTGATACTGATTGTTGATCCAATTGTCGAGCCGATTCAGCGATTTGATAGCCGCTGTTTCATCGACTTCGACACCTAACTGCCGCAAACGGCCGAAGCCAGTTGTAATGTACAGCGTGATGAAATCGTTGGCGGTTCCGCCCGGAAACCACGACCACGATCCGTCAGAATATTGTCGTTCTGCAAGCTGACGGGTTGCTCGTCGAACTTCATTGTTGATGCGGTTTTTGTCGAACAGGTTCGCAACGTCCCGTCGCGCCTGACTCTCCTTTTTTCCGGCCCGCAACCACGGCGTTTCGGCGATCAAAATGTTTCGAATGTCTTCGTTCTTTTCCAGCGGGCTGTCCAGCGCGTCTCCGCTTTCGCGCCACTGATCAAATACCTTTTTGATTTTTGGCTGGCTGTTGACGATGTGTTGACCAATCGCGTTTGCGTACAAACGGTTGAAGATTTGCTCATTGCACTGATATGGATATTCCATCAGATAAGGCAATGCCATGACTGCGTACCATGACGGATTTGAAGTCATTTGGACCGTCAAGGATTGGCTTTTGAGCGAATCACTGGAATCGATCATGTCGAGACGATCGAATTCGAAAGTTTTTGTCTGGTTGCCACGAATGGGCAGTGGAAGTGATTCAACAACAAGGATCCGTTTGCTCAACACTGGCAGCAAACCCTCTTCCCCATCGGAAAGCGATTCGGTGGCACCAACGGCCTTCCACGTCAAAACACCAACGTAGTCCGGAACCGATAGTTTCCAAAAAACGCTCTTCGACTGGCCAGCTGAAACATCGAATGCCTGCTCTAAAGCCTTGTTGCCAAACAGGTTGTCCAAGCTTTTTTCTGTCGTTGCGTCAGCCAGAGTCAAACGGACGTTTCCTGTTTGCTGCACGTCAGAAACGTTGCTGATTTTGACGGAGAATTCAAGCTGATCGCCTTCACGTAGAAATCGAGGAGGGTTGGGCTGAACCATCAAATCCTTGCTGGTGGTCACTTCGTCAACCAGCATCGCGGTGCGGAGATCTTTATCGTGCGCGAAGCCCAGAAATTTCCACTTCGTCAACGCTTCTGGAATTTCAAACTCGATGCGAACGGTGCCGTTTTCATCGGTCATCAGTTGAGGGTAAAAGAACGCTGTTTCCTGCAAGTTCGTTCTGGCGCTGACTTGGTCGAGATTGGCAGCGGAGGCTGGGGCGCCGCCCGATGCTGGGCCGCTTTCACCCTTTTTGCGCGGCATTGAGGCTGCCATGGGAGCGGCTTCACTAGCGGTCTCCATTCGCATCGCCGAGTCCGCCATCATGGCGGGAGCTGCGAAGCTTCTTGACTGTCCCATGCTCATGTTCATGCCCATACTAATGCCTCCACGTTGCATGGCTCCTCGCCCAAGGCCCATGCCACCGCCGCCGAAACCGCCTCCACCGTAACCACCGCCGCCGAGTCCTCCCATGCCACCTGATGTTTCGTAGGCGTACCACATGTTGTAATGCGAAGACCACTGGTCAACGATCTTTCCATCGAACGATCGGTACGTCGCGACAATTGGCTTGGACGCCAATCTCAAGCCGAAGTGATAGCCTTGCAGTGGTTGGATCTGATTGCGAAACTGCAAATTCGTTCGTGAGTAGTCTCGATAGAACAAGGACTTGATTTGGTTTGGCCACGCGTGTTTGGCAAAGGCATCAAGCGACGCGTCGTACATGCCGGCAACCATTTCGGCGGCCGTTTTCTTTGCGTCGGGACCTGAGATGACAGCCGTCCAGGTCTCTTTGCCGCCGGGTGTAAGGTTCGAAACGAAGTGTTCCCACTTGATGGAAAGTTGCTTATTCGACCAGGGAACGGCAATCGTTCTTGATTCAAGGTAAGCTCGATTTTCACGAACGTAGGTGATGCGAACCTGGAGTCCGCCACGATGTTTTTCTTCGATATCGAATGAAATCGGAGCCTGTGTTTTTCCGGGCTCTGTCCAAAACGATTTGATGACCCGACCGCGATGCTCGAATTCAACCCACGCTCGACCCGTTTCGTAACCGGTGCCCCACAGTGCATTGAATTTTTCTCCCGGTTCCAAACTCCATGATTCAGCAGAAAAGAAGTTGGCAATTCGAGTTGAAAATGATCTTGCTTTCAAATCAACGACGTGGAAGGGAACTTCTGCGGAAACCGTTTGTCCAGATTTGTCAGTCGTTTCGAAAACCGCTTTGTACGCTCCTGCTTTCAATTCGAAAGAAGGTTTGGCCATCCCCTTGTCGTTGGTTGCGACTGCTTTCTCTACGGATAACGCTTTGTCGATCTCCCACGACTTGATGTCCGATTGGTCCGTCGATTGACCCGCCCAGTAGCCCATCAAACGTTTGCGTTGCACCGTTTCAGGATTCTTCAACGAGTAAACGGTCAGCGTCCCTTTTGCAGCTTGAGGTTCATCGTCGAGCGTGCTGGTTTTGAGTTTGAACTCAATCGGTTTGTCAGCGACCAGCCAGTCATCAACCGCAAGATCGGCTTGCAATGACGTGTAGCCAATGTTGATTGTTTGCGTGGAAGAACGGGTTTCGCCCGCGGTGTCCGTGACGTCCGCCGTGACGGTGTAAACGAAAACGGGTTGGCTTGATCGATCTACACTCCGGTCTGGAGTCGCCGGAAATTCGATGTTGAAGTTACCGTCTACCGTTGTGATGCCTTCGCCATTGGCAATCTCCTGTGAATCGGTGGAGATCGGCATGTACCAACAACGCCAGTACCACCACTGAGGATAGCGAATCGTTCGAACGACTCGCCATGAAACTTTGGCTCCATCGATCACGGCTCCGGTGTAGGCTGTTGCTTTGACATTTACATTGACCGGCTGTTCCAGACGCGATTGCTCTTTCGGATTTTCTACTTCGACGAAGAACTTGGGTCGTTTGTATTCTTCGACTCGAATCTGGGCGGAGCCCATGGGGCCTCCCGCGGTGCGAAATCGCATTCGGCCCGTTCCGCGATCACGTGGAATGGCGAACGAACCACTAAAGGAGCCAAACTCGTTGGTGCGAAAGGCTTTCTCGACGATCTGTTGATTGTTTGGGTCGAGCAACTGAACCCGAATTTGTCCCGGCGAGTTGTCGATCCTGTAAGTGTTGCTGTCGCGATTCGCTGCAACGCAAATGCCTTTGAACTGAACAGTTTGGCCCGGCCGATAAATGGATCGGTCGGTGAAAAAGTAGGTTCGGCTGGTCGAATCGGTGCTTGGGGCTCGCTGGTAAACGTAGTCCGTGAGCGCGAATTGGTCTCGACCTTTTCGAAAGTAAACCATGTGCTGGTTTTGATTCTTCGATCGAAAATTGTAGAAGCCGTTGACGTCCGTTTTGGTGGTGCCTTCAAAAACTTCGACACTGTTTCGCCCATCGCGTTTCCAGCTGTAGACGGAAACTTCGACATCCGAAAGAGGGCCTCCGCTGATGGCATCGAGAACCTGTCCTTTGACAGAATTGTTGTTCGTGTTCCGAGAGACGACATTCAGGTTGGTAACCCAAACAAGCGACGCCGAGAGTATATTGCCAGCTTTCGAGAAGTCCCGGTTGAGTCCGGCTCGCAAAATGTAGCACCCCGGTTTGATATCCACTTTGGCGGGGACAGAAACCTTTCGCATTTTGAAGTCATCTGTTACCTGGAGTTTATCAGTCCATGAGGCCACAGGAGTCATGGCTTTATTTTGATTTCTCCTTAGATCGTTGAGCGGATTGCCGTTTCCCCATTTCCATTTTCGGTAGTCGAAGGGTGCGAGTTGGAAGTGGACTTCTTCAATGTTCTTGTAATTGACGGTCAATTCTGGATTGGCTTTGTTCCAAACCTGTTCCGTTGAAATCTGAATCGATTTGGCTTCGATCATCTGGATAATGTTGAAGCATTGTTTTCCGCCCACGCTATCGGGGAAGCGTTTCATTCCTGTCCTGGCTGCTGCATGGGCTTCGACCAGCTGGTCTTCGCTTTTTAGCGAGCTTGCTCGCAACGCGATTGCCAACGACGAAAGTTCATGTGCCGCGTTTTTGTCAGCGAAAACCTGTAGCGCGGTCTGATATCGAACGGCGACTTCACCTCCGACAGCGGTTTTGCGTCCGAATCGAAGGCGGCTGAGGTTGGCATCAAGGAATGCGGTTTGATCTTCGTCGTCGGCGTGAAATTTCAACAATTTTTGAAACAGCTTCACCGCTTTAAGCGGCGCGGCATCGGTGTCCTCGGTCGGTGGGTTCCAAGCAAGAAATTCTGCGGAATCGGCAAAGATGGGACTGGTGGAGTCGATCTCGAAAGCGTTTTGCTCGCGAGTGATTTGTTCGTTCAATGCGTAGAAATGGATGGCTTCATTGGCAATGAAATCGAAAGCGGTAGGACGGTACGTGTCGGGAAGCGTGCCGCGTTGGAGCAGGTCTGCGAGCTGTTCAATCGGGATCTGTTTCAGCTTTTCTGATTCGCTGAGCGCGTCGGTCAACAGGCGATCGATCTCGCTGAGTATTCGCGGCAGATCCCATGTTTCAAAATCGTCGCTTGGCGACTGCCCCGTCTGTGATCGCTGAGCAAATTTCCATCGATTTTGATAGTAGTAATTCAGAAACCACTTGGCCTGAATGACTTGAGCTAGTGGCTTGATGTCGTCAGGTAGTTTGGGAACTTCCGCTTGTAGTTTGCGGATAACGTAAGGATATTCGGGCTGATTGATTCGGCCTTCGACTCGTAGCCGATAGCACCACGCTTTGGTTGCTTCGTCAAAATCATCATCCGCCAAGGCGCTATCGTAGATTTGGGTCAGTAGCTTCGCGGCTGATTTTGGCAAGCCTTCCGCTTCGGCTTTTTGCACTTGCGACCAGAGCGTGTCGCGGTCCTCCTTACCTTCCAGTTTGGTCAACTCCCCGCTGGAGCTGACCCCAAACGTTAACCCAAGGACAAAGAGGATCGTGGCAGACAACAAAGGCGTTCGGTACATGACAAGTTAGCTTTCTGGTGGTCGAATTCGATGCCAAAGTTGACGTTTGGCTGTCGTGAAAAGTTCCGTGGCTGTTTCTGGTTTTCAAAATACTGCCGGTTTTGGCTTACATGAAAGCGCACCCCGAATCGCATCGCGGTCCAGCAAACCGACTTTCGTGACAGTGGGTTCTGTTCTGCCGAGTTGCCGCAACCTGTTACAATTTGTGTTGTTTAAAGATTCTTTGACCTCCCTGCAACTACGATGCAGGAAGCTCAACGTTACAAAAATTTGGTTGAATCATGCGATTTTTATATTTGTTGTTTGTGCTGGCCGTGTCGTTGCTTTTCGTTCCCGAACTGTCGGCTCAGGAAGCAAGTCCATTCGAACCACTGGTTTTTCATGATGCTGATTCTACTGGCATCGGAGCCGGGAAACACATCGTGTTGCTCGCCGGTGACCACGAATATCGATCCGAAGAAGCAGTTCCTGCGATGGCTCGCGTCTTGGCCAGGCATTTTGGATTCAAGTGCACGGTTTTGTTTAATCTTGATGAAGAAGGTTACATCGAACCTGGCAACAACAATATGCCAGGCTTGGAAGCGCTGAAAACCGCTGACCTTGCGTTCGTATTTTTGCGTTTTCAGAATTTTCCCGATGAGCAGATGCAACACTTCGTGGACTACATTGATCGCGGTGGTCCGGTGGTCGGATTAAGGACATCCACTCACGCGTTTCAAATTCCTGCGGATCGAAAGTTCGCTCGTTACGACACGAACTACGAAGGCGAAGAATTTGAAAAAGGCTTTGGCCGTCAGATCCTTGGTGAAACTTGGGTGAAGCACTACGGCAAGAATCACGTGATGTCGACGCGTCACGTTGTTCTTGACGCAGCCAAAGATCACCCCATCATGCGAGGTGTTAAAGATCCGTGGGCTCAGTCCGGCGGCTACTGGGCGGATCCGATGCCAAACAGCTTCGTCCTGACGCACTCGCAACCGCTTGAGTCGATGAAGAAGGACGCCAAACCCATGGAAGGGAAAGAGCCGTGTCCCGGCGCATGGGTTCGAACTTACAAAAGTAAATCAGGAGCCGAAGGTCGGGTCTTCACAACGACTTCAGGAGCTTCCGAAGATATTTTGGATGATGACTTTCGCCGCATGCTGGTCAATGGCTGCCTCTGGGCAATGGGGCTTGAGGAGAAAATTACCGCCGACGCAAACGTTAGCCTTGTCGGTCCTTACTATCCGACCAAATTCAGCAACCTCGGTTACCGCCTTGATGTGAAGCCTGCCGACATGGCTGGCTGGGACACTCCGATCATGGATCCGAGCAAACCAAGTCAGCCAAAGGTTCCCTGGAACAAGCCGCGTCCCAAACGCAATCGAGCAAAAGAAAAAGAGACCAGTGTTCGGTCCAGTGTTGGGGTGACCGTAAAGACTGTTTCCACTTCAAAAATTGCTTCGAATTCAAAAGTTACTTCGAAATCAAAATCCATTGCTGCGTTGCAGCTTCGAAAGGGCGACCGCATCTGCATGGTTGGAAATGCGTTGGGCGAACGTATGCAGCACCACAACTGGTGGGAGACCTCGCTACAGCAACGTTTTTCTGGCATGGAACTGTCGGTGCGAAATCTATGCTTTCCCGGCGACGAACCGCAGGAGCGAATTCGATCGCTCAACTTTGGATCGCCCGATTCACATTTGTCACACAGCAATGCAAATGTGATTTTATTTTTCTTTGGATTTAACGAATCCTTCGATGGGCCCGAAGGCCTGACAAAATTTGAAAGCGATATCGTCCAATTAATCAAACACACCAAACAGCAGCGGTACGACGAATCGAAAGATGAGCCGCCTCGAATGGTGTTCGTTTCACCGATCGCGTTTGAGAATACGGGCAATCCAAATTTACCAAATGGTGAAACGCAAAATAAAAATTTGCGGCTCTACACGGACACACTGAAATCGCTTGCGGGGCAACACGATGTAGGATTCGTTGATGTTTTCCGCCCGACGTTGGAACTCTTCAAGACGACCGAAAAGCAATTGACGCTCAACGGCGCTCATCTGAACGACGAAGGCTACAAGGCGTTCGCTCCGACACTTAATCAGGTTTTATTCGGGCCTGCCGAAAAAGCCATCGAAATCGATTCATCAATTAAGTCGGTTGTCGATGACAAGAATTTTCATTGGTGGCATCGCTACCGAGCCGTCAATGGATTCTCGATCTATGGAAGCCGCGGAACGGCAGGTCGTGACGGTTCAAAGAAGTACAACAATCGCGATGTCATGGAACGTGAGCGCGCGATTTTGGATCAAATGACAGCGAACCGCGAGGCACGAGTGTGGGCTCTTGCAGCTGGCAAAGAAATGCCAGACCCGATTGACGACAGCAACACCCTGCCCTTTTTCGAGCCAACGACCAATGTGGGAATTCCGAACGATCCCAATCGGGCTCGTGGAAAGCTTGGTCAGTTGGACTACGCGACCGCCGCTGAGCAACAGAAGCTGTTTGAACTGGCCCCCGGCTTTGAAATTCAGCTGGTCGCTTCAGAAGAACAGTTTCCAGAATTGGCCAACCCGGTGTCGATTAACTTTGATAACGAGGGACGTTTGTGGGTGGCGACCATGCAGTCGTATCCTCAATGGAAACCAAAAACGAAACTCGACGATAAAATCCTGATCCTTGAAGACGACGACAAAGATGGCACCGCAGATCGATGCAAGGTCTTTGCTGACGGTTTGCATCAGCCGACCGGTTTCGAGATTGGCGACGGTGGAGCTTATATCGCAGTCCAGCCCGATATCCTGTTCGTAAAAGATACTGACGGGGACGACAAAGCAGACCATCGCGAACGTCGCCTTGTCGGATTCGATACTGCGGACTCGCATCATGGCATCGCGGCATTTCAGTGGGGGCCCGGAGGCCAACTCTACTTTCAGGAGGGGACGTTCAAATTCTCTCAAGTCGAAAGCCCGTATGGTTTGTCGCGTTTGGGGGAGGCAGGTATCTGGAGATATAACCCTCGTACGGAAGAGTTTGGCGTCCACGTTTCGCTTACTTTTTCAAATCCGTGGGGGCACATTTTTGATCGTTGGGGGCAAGATTTCATCGGCGACGCTTCTGGCGGGCTGAGCTACTGGGCGGCTCCAATTTCTGGACGCATTGAGTACCCGCAGAAGCATCCTGGTGGTTCGCATGACCGGAGGATTCAGGAGTATGTTGGAAAGCCTGCGGGGTATCGCTTCAAAACGCTTTACCAAAAACGAATTCGTCCACTGGCGGGCTGTGAAATTGTTTCCAGCAGTCATTTTCCCGATGACGTTCAGGGAAACTGGCTTGTGACCAACTGCATTGGCGAACGTACCGTTTTGAATCATAAAATTAAAGAACAGGGATCCGGTTTTTGGGGGACAGAGGCTCCTCCGATTGTTTCGTGCAAAGATGGAAACTTTCGTCCTGTCGATGTTGAATTTGCTCCAGACGGTTCGCTCTACATTGTTGACTGGCACAACGCACTGATCGGTCATTTGCAGCACAATCTTCGAGACCCAAACCGGGACAAAAGCCACGGACGAATCTGGCGGGTCACGTATCCGTCTCGCCCGCTTGTGAAGCCGCCGCAAATCAAAGGTGCGTCGATCGAAACTCTATTGGATTTGCTGAAAACCTACGAGGATCGAATTCGTTACCAGGCGAAACGGGAGTTGGCCCAACATGATTCAGCTGTTGTTGTAAAAGCGTTGGAAGATTGGGTTTCAAAGTTGGACAATGATGATCCGGAAATTGAGCATCATCTGTTGGAAGCTTTGTGGGTGCATCAGATGCATGCCACAGTGAATGAAGAGTTACTGGATCGAGTGCTGAGTTCGAAAGATCATCGTGCTCGCGCGGCGGCGACACGCGTCGTTTCGTTTTGGTTGAACGGGCTTTCTGATCCGCTGGCCCGTTTGAAGAAAATGGTTAACGATTCGCATCCCAGAGTTCGGCTCGAGGCCGTCCGCGCGATCAGTTTCCTCGACGGCGAGGAAGCGTTTCAGGTGGCGCTCGACGCGGCAGAGTACGACATGGATTACTACCTTGAGTACACGCTTAACGAAACGCTTCGTGTGCTGGAGTAGATGTTTCGTGACGACCACGCCATGCCGATATCCTTCAATCTGATTCGTGAGTGAGTTTTTAACGTGAAATCGATCGTTGCTTTTTTGATCCTGTCATTTTTCGTCGTAAGCAATTCCTCGGCGATGCCAACAAACAATCATCATGGCCATGCTGGACATGGGATGGCTGCTGCGGCTGGATACGTTCCTGCGTGGAATCTTGTCGACACGAAACAGGGTTTGGTTTCCAGTAAATCGTTGTCTGGTGAGACTTATGTTCTGGTTCTACACCGGGGAAGTGGATGTCTGCATTGCGCAGAACAGCTGACGGCTTTGGGGAAGCTTGCCGATCGTTTTGAAGCTGCTGGCGCAAAGATCGTGGCGGTCAGCGACGATAACGAACAGGATTTACGTGATCAGCTGATCGGGTTTGGAGGCGCGTTTCCGATTCAGAATTTTGTTGCCGATCCGGACCGCCACCTGTTTCAGCAGCTTGATGCGATTGACGAAAAAAACGATCAGTCGCTTCACGGAACATTCCTAGTGGATGGCGTCGGACGCATCCGATGGTCGAACGTTGGAGAGCATCCATTTATGGAGTTTGAAAGTCTGCTTTCAGAAGTCAGCTTGGTCAACAGTAACGCGACAACCGTTCAGGAAGACAGTAGAACTTCTCGGCCTCTCGTTTATTTGGATCGCAGCCCTCGCGTTGTCGCCTATCAGTTGAGCCGTCTGTCAAACGAACGTCTGCTTGCTGTGACTCGGAAAACCGATGACAAAAAATGCGCAGCGGTTTACGAAGCGATTTTGATCCGCAATGGAATGCCAGTCGCTCAACGAAGGTCCGCACTCGAAGGGCTGGCAACCCTGAATTCGTCTTCTCGGGCGAAGGAGTTGGTCGCCGCCATGGATAGAATTGGCAATGAGCCAACAAATAACAAAACGGCTCGCGAGCTTGCGCGATTGCTGCTCAAACTCCCTGCTGAAGAATTGGCATCCGCAGAAAGTTTGCTAACCGCGAGCGTAGATTCTTCTAACAATTTGTTGCGGTCGGCAGCTTATGCTGGACTGCACTTGGGTGGCAAGTCCGGGAATTCCCAGTCCTTGATCGGTCAGAACGATTCAAAATCGCTTGACTGGCTTCGAAGTATTGCACTGATTCCAGACCGGAAGGTGCGAAATGGCTTTCGAGATCAAGTTATCCAGTACCTGGGTGACGAAAAATCGGCCACTGTTCGCCGTGCTGCAATCAACGCGTTGCGATCTATTTCAATTGAATCAAAAGATACTTTTACGAGGCTTTCACAGTTGGTAAACGACGATCGACTGCGTGACGCCGCGATCGAGACCATGTTGGCCACGCCAGAATCCGGCCGGGACCCCGATGCTTGCAAAGTGGTTGCCGAATCTTTAATTTCACGAGCCGAAGCGACTCCTGTTGGAAAGCGGAATGAGAAACAATTCGTGAAAGCGATGCAGTTGGCCGATGAGCTGCTTTCGGTATTACCCGCTGACCAAGCCACGGGCTATCGAGCTCGAATGAATGAAGTTTCCGTTCGCGTTGTTCGCTTGCTGACCGTAAAAGAAGAAATGCGGTACGACCGGCAATGGTTTGCTGCCGAAGCAGGACGCCCTTTGCAGCTGGTTTTACAGAACAAAGACTTGATGCCTCACAACCTTGTGATTTGCAAACCGGGAACTCTTGAGAAAGTTGCCATGGATGGCCTTGCGGTGGGGCCCAAGGGCGGCAAAGACGGAAAGCAATACGTTCCCAAGACTCGAGACGTGCTGTTTTCGACCGATATGGTGCAAGCCAACCAGTCCACCCGTTTGACTTTCGATGTTCCAAGAAAACCAGGCGAGTATCCATTTGTGTGCACCTTCCCGCAACACTGGTCTCGAATGTA
The DNA here is from genome assembly GCA_964479855.1 of uncultured Pirellulaceae bacterium. Lineage (GTDB taxonomy): Bacteria > Planctomycetota > Planctomycetia > Pirellulales > Pirellulaceae > Mariniblastus. Next base: position 82,792 of record CAYZPA010000003.1, on the reverse strand, counting down.
TGGTGTGATGGTCGTGGTCAAAGACCTGGACAAGTGGATGAAGAATCCGAAGGAGCCAGTCGATCCAATCGGAAACACGCGTCAGCTGGTTAAAAAATGGACGGTGGATGATTTCAAGGATGACTTTAAGACGGATCTGAGCGTCCGGTCTGTTGAAGCTGGAAAACAGGTTTTCACTCAAGCAACCTGTGCACAGTGCCACAAAGTTGGCGGTGAGGGCGGCATTGGCAGCAATGTAGGGCCGGCATTGGACGAAGTCTACTCGCGATGGAAAGGTGATCGCGCCGCAGTGATCCGTGAGATACTGGATCCTTCTGCGAACATCGATGAAAAGTACGCCATGCACACCGTCGCGACCGATGACGGGATGGTACGTTCCGGAATCATCATCAAACAGACCAAGGATATGATTGAGCTGGTCGAAAGTGCTGCTGTCACGGAAGTCACGAAAATTCCGATGGATGAAGTTGAAGACATGGCCAAATCGTCGACATCAATCATGCCCAAAGCATTACTGGATAATTTCTCGAAAGAAGAGATTCTGGATTTGATTCGCTATTTGGAGGCCAGCCAAACCATGGAGGCCCGCCAAACCAAAGACTGAGGATTGATTTCGAAAGCCGTGCCGTTTGTTGCCGGCGTTTCCGTCGTGCGGTTTGGTCCTGATGGATGGCATTGGATCTGTTTTTCGAATTGGATACTTCAACTGGGCACTGGTGATTGCCTACGTTCTGTTGGTTGGCGTGTTCCTCTACGGCTTGCTTCGTCCGCGCCGGAAAACAGAGTGGCGTTCGGCAGGCGTCGCACAAGCGTGGGTCATCGCACTTTATGCGGAGATGTACGGCGTTCCTCTGACGGCTTACTTTGCCATGGATTTGTTGGGGCGATCCAAGGCCGCTGCGGAGACGCATTTCAACGGTCACTTGTGGCCAGTTTTGTTGGGCTACACGGGTGAGCAGCTTGTTACGGCTCAGTTCTGGTGCACCGTAATCGGTCAGACGATGGTTTTGGCAGGAGCCATTTTGGCGATCGTCGGCTGGAGGCAAATTCACAAAGCCGTTTCCGAAAATCGAATGGCCACGACGGGACTGTATCGTTGGATTCGCCATCCGCAGTACACTGGTTTCTTCCTGTTCCTGTTCGGCAGCATGCTCAACTGGCCCACCTTGGCGACCATGCTGACGTTGCCACTTCTGTGTTGGGTTTATTTCCGGCTGACGAAAGCGGAAGAGCAGGACGCGATCGAACAATTCGGAGATCGCTACACTGACTACATGTCACGCACGGGCAGATTTTTGCCAAAGCTTTTGTAAACGACGTTGCACGTGAATCAGTCATCGACAGTTCGAACTCTTAGCAGGTGCACGTTGCTGTACGGCAATCTTTCGTTGATGATTTCTTTGAACTCGATTCGCTCTTTCATCCAGTACTCAAGTTCACCTGCAATCCAGATCGAGGATCGGTTGTCGCCTCGAACGACCAGCCAGCAACCATTGGCTTCACGAATTGCGGCCAGATGCTCGGGCAGAAACCTTGGGTTTCGCGTCGCCAGCGGCGTTATCGAGTGCGTCTCACTAACTCGCTGACCGGCCAAAGCCTCCGCGCCAAGGATCGGAAACTTCAGATAGTTCTGAAAGTCCGGATCTTGAACTTCCAAAGCATCAATGTCCTCGATGACATCTGCGAATTGAAAAATCGGCTGCCCAGAGTTTGTGTTTGCAATTTGCGATGTGGTTGCGGTCCAGTCCTCAACGCGAAACGGAGTCAATCGTCGCAGTTCATAACTTTGACTGACCCACCAGTTTCCGAAAATGCTGCTTCCAAAAATGCAAACAGCAATCAACCATGAAACTTTCTTTGGGAAAGTGCTAACCGCCAACCCTGCAAAAACAGCGAAAGCAACCCAGCAAACAATCGCGTAGCGTTCCAACGCCATCGGAGCGATTTGCAGAGCATCAACGACAGCGATTCCGACGGGTCCAATCGCGGCCCAAGTGCCAATCCACAGCCAATGCAAATACATGTTATGTGGTGAGGTTGAAGTGTTCCGTGTCGTTGAAGCTCCAGCGATAGAGCTCATCAGCCATCCCGCGATCGCAAAAACGGCCGGTATCAAAATCCAGTAAATCAACCACGGTTCATAGTCCAGCCAGAGTTGCTCGACGGACGAAACGGCAACCCAATTATCGCGTCGCTTGATGACCATGGAAACGTTCCATGCCAAGGGGACAATCGCGAACGTCGTTAGCAGGCTGGCGACAACGAAACCTGTTGGAAGCTTTCTGCGAACAATCGCAAGTCCCGCAATGAAAATGAATTCCGAAGCCAGAATCCACACGCTGGTGTAATGCGTGTACAGCAAGGCAATTGATAGAGCGGTCCAAGCCAGCCACAAAGCAAAGCTGGAACCCGAATCGGAGGCTTCGCTTTCGCAAGTCAATCGTGAAGCATGAATCAATCGCCAGAAGCAAATCGCTTGCAACAGCCCTGTTAGTTGCAGCAAGGCGTAGCATCGGGCTTCCGACGAGTAATAAATAAACTGTCCGTCAAAGCAGATTAACGCGGCCACAAGAATGGCAGCTGACCAATCCCGAGTCAAAGATCGAGTCCACAATGCTGCGAACAGGATCAAAAGCGTGCCCGACAGCAATGAGGGAATCCGCAACGCGAACTCGGTTAGCCCAAACGTCTGTTTGAGCAGCCACGCCGAAATCGGGTACAGCGGCGGTTGGTTTCCGATCGCGGCGCGTTCGATGACGGTAGTTGGAGAGTCCGTATCGACCGTCCATGCCGTGTGGCATTCGTCCAGCCAAACTGGTTCGCTGGTCGCGTCCAGGCGAATCCCGAATCCGGTCGCAACGATCAGCAGCAGTAACGTCCAGCCGCACCAGTTCGACAGGTGATCCGATCGACTGGAGCCTTTTGGGTTGCCGTCTTCGAGGTTTTGTGTCACCGAGCTACGCGGCTCGGCTTGAAACGGCGTTGTTTTGAGCGGCGATGAATTTGAAGACGCCACACTCAATGAGACTTTCCCGTGCGAATACAAATGCGGGCGACTGCACGTCATCGTTGACCAACATCGCCGCATCAATAAGGTGACTGTTGGTGCTCATTTCGTCAACGATTTGCTGGGATGGTCCCGCATCGAGCACGATGAAATCGAATTCGCTACGCACCTGATCCAGCTGTCGTTCCAACATGTCGTAGACGGGCGTGCCGTGCGGTTGCGAACGCTCAATCGGCGTGCTTTGAGCCATCACGCAGATGCCAGATTCGTGACTGTAAACGATGCTTTCGCCAGCAGGTTCCATGGAATCCTGACCGTTGAACCAGTTGACACCGGCGATTCCGATCTCGCGAGACATGGAAGGGTTGGTGATGTCGGCATCGACTAGCAGGACTTTGTTGCCCAGGCCCGCAATCAGGCGAGCGAGCGTAATGGCCAGAGTCGATGTTCCCCGATGGCGATCGGGAGCTGTCACCGCAATCGTCTTGCCGAATGGAGATAGCATGCTGATGCAGTTTTGTGCCAACGCACTCAGCATCGATTCATTGGATAGAATTTTGTCGGTGACTTCAGGCCAGCGGAAATCGTCAACATCCCATGCGGCGGCGGTCAAAGAAATTCGCGTTGATTCAGGTTCTGCTTCTGCTGATGAATTGTCCGAAGCGACTTCGCGAGTCGGAAAACTGTGCTCAATCACGGGCAGCGAGTAGCCTGGACGAGGCAATTCTGGCTCGAGACGAAATTGTTCTTTCTCGAACGCGTCACGATGGATCTCTTGGACGTTGAGCGTTTCGGCTTGCGACGGACGTTCTTCAGAGAGCGGAGCTTCAGAAATCAATTTTTCAGAAAGTTGCTTTTCAGAATTTTCAGTCAGAACAGATGCGATCGCCGTGGCGATGTCCTGCACCAGTTTGGCCGAAACTGTGTCGGCAGTGTTTTCGGGGTTCTTTGGCTGCAAAGCCTGTCGTGGTTTCGATTCGGCTTCTGTTTCTTCGTTCGCTGGAAGCGCGGCGACGTTGTCGCCAATGATGAGTGATTCGAGTGCTGCATTGCGGTTGTTGTTGGCGATCCAGTGATATCCAGCGTCAATTTTCGCGACAACACGCAGAGCATCCAGATGTTCGGCAGAAGTCAATTCGAGATTGCTGGTCCGTTGTTGAACCGAAATGTCTTCGATGATTTTGGAGTCCGCAGACGCTTGCGTTTGAGGGGCAGTCTCAGGAGTCGACGTTGCATCGTCTGAGTGATTGATACTGTCTGGGTGATCGATATCCTCCGAATGATTTCGAATCTGAGCAACATAGTCTTCCAGTTGCTGGGCTCGAAAATTAGGCTGTCCCGACGACGCATGGCTGGAATCAATTCGAACATACGATTGCTTGCCATCGCGACGATTGATCGGGCGAATGACCGCTGCCTTGCTGCCTTGTTTCTTTGGGCCTGTAATCTGAGTCTTGGTCGAAAAATTCATTCGAATCACCACGTTTTGGGAGGTTATACGGATTAGGTTATCGACTACGGACACGGGACTCTTGAGGCGTCTGGTCGGCAAATTCACTTAAGCCGTCAAATCCCCGAAAATCTTGGGATTGGCAGCAGGAAATTGGTAGCTATGCCGCGCCAAAATGCCAGCATCGGTGAAAGAACCCTTGCTTCCGACGGAGGATAGGTAAAATATGCAAAAGCATTTTCGTGTGCACGCTCGAAGTCTCGTAACGACGCCACGCTTGCAGTTAATTCGTTCGAGCCCTCTTTTGCAGCCAGTTTGCGGCGATCTTTCGCCCGTGATTCAGGCCCCCGCTATTCGATGGCGGAAGAACGAACTTGATTGCAGGATCAAGACTCCGTTTCTTTGTACAACCCTCGAATAAATATCGTGTCGATCGCAACTGCAACCAACAACGCCGCCTTATTTCTCCAGCGTCTCGAAAAAGAAATCCTTGTGCTCGACGGAGCCATGGGCTCGATGATTTTTGGGCTCGGGCTCTCCGAAGCAGAAGTGCGTAGTGAACGTTTCAAAGACTGGCCTCACGATCTGAAAAACTGCACCGACGTTTTTGGGCTGACCCACCCAGAGAAAATCACCGAACTGCATCGCCAGTATCTGCAAGCCGGCGCTGACATTATTGAAACGAACACTTTCCAAGCCAGCTTGGTCGGATTGAGCGATTTTGATTTTCCTGAAGAGATCGTTCGCGAGATTAACTTTGCGGGGGTAGCCAACGCGCGGAAAGCAGCAGACGAATTCACAGCGTTGACTCCCGACAAACCGCGTTTTGTCGCCGGTTCGATGGGACCGACCTCCAAACAGACCGCCATCAGCACTGATGTGAATGATGCGTCGTTTCGGAACACCTGCTTCGAAGAGATGGAAGCGTCCTACTACATTCAGGTCAAAGCGCTCGTCGAAGCCGGCGTTGACATTCTGTTTCCTGAAACCGTCATCGATACGCTGAACCTGAAAGCCTGTCTGTTTGCGATCGCCAGATATTTTGAAGACAGCGGCAATGCGATTCCTGTGATGGTTTCAGGTACTTTCGCCGAATCCGGCTCGACCTTTGTTTCGGGCCAGGTTGTCGAAGCGTTTTGGAATTCCGTGTCGCATTTTCCGATGGTCAGCGTCGGCATGAATTGCGCGCTTGGTCCGGACATCATGCGTTCGCATATCGAAGAACTTTCAAAAATCGCCACGCCGTTTATTAGCTGCCATCCGAATGCGGGAACTCCGAACGAAATGGGTGAGTTTGATCTTCAGCCTGAACCGATGGCGGCAACCATCAAGGAATGGGCTCAGGAAGGCTGGTTGAACATCGTGGGCGGATGCTGTGGAACGACTCCTGCTCATATCAAAGCGATCTCGGAAGCCGTCAAGGGAATCGCGCCTCACAAACGAAACGAAATCAAGCCGCTGACTCGACTCTCAGGAGCCCGCCCGCTCACCTTGCGTGAAGACGCCAACTTTTTGATGGTCGGCGAACGCACCAACGTAACCGGTTCGCGAAAATTCGCTCGTCTGATCCGTGAAGAGCAATTCGAAGAAGCCATCGAAGTCGCCCGCGATCAAGTTCAGGGTGGCGCGGCCGTTATTGATATCAACATGGACGACGCGTTGCTTGATGGCGAAGCTGCGATGACCAAGTACCTTCGTCTGATTGCAGGCGAGGGCGACATCGCCGCCGTGCCGATCATGATCGATAGTTCAAAATGGAGCGTCATCGAGGCTGGCCTGCGGGCAGTTCAGGGCAAAGCGATCGTGAACTCAATCAGCTTGAAAGAAGGCGAAGAAGAATTTCTCGAGCGAGCCAAATTGGTTCGTCGCTATGGAGCCGCCGCGGTCGTGATGGCGTTTGACGAGCAAGGCCAGGCGGTTGAAACCGACGAAAAAGTCCGGATCTGCAAACGAGCTTACGATTTGCTGGTCGAAAAAGTTGGCTTTCCGCCCGAGGACATAATCTTCGATCCGAACATTCTGACCATCGCGACGGGCATGTCAGAGCACGACAACTATGCGGTGAACTTCTTTGAAGCCACCAAACAGATCAAGGAAATCTGTCCGGGAGCCAAGGTTTCTGGAGGCGTTTCCAATGTCAGTTTTAGCTTCCGTGGAAACAATGTCGTTCGCGAAGCGATCAATGCTGCGTTCCTTTTTCATGCCATCCAGGCTGGCCTTGATATGGGGATCGTCAACGCAGGACAGCTTGAAATCTACGAAGAGATTCCAAAAGATCTTTTGGAACACGTGGAAGATGTTTTGCTCAATCGGCGTCCGGATGCGACCGACCGATTGCTGGAGTTTTCAGAAACCGTCAAAGCCAACGGCAAAGGTGGAAAGAAACGCCAGGAAGATTTGTCATGGCGCGAAGGATCGGTGGAAGATCGGTTGGCTCACGCGTTGATCAAGGGCATCGACAAGTACGTCGTCGAAGACACAGAAGAGGCTCGACTAAAGTACGACAAATGCCTTTCGATTATCGAAGGCCCGATGATGAACGGAATGTCGATCGTTGGGGACCTGTTCGGCAGCGGAAAAATGTTTCTGCCTCAGGTCGTTAAGTCGGCTCGCGTGATGAAGAAAGCGGTCGCTCATTTGCTGCCCTACATGGAGCAGGAAAAACTTGCTGCAGGCCTCGAGAGCCAAAGTTTCCGCGGTAAGGTGTTGCTCGCGACGGTCAAAGGAGACGTGCACGATATCGGCAAGAACATTGTTGGCGTCGTTCTGGGCTGTAACAACTACGAGATCATTGACTTGGGCGTGATGGTTTCCTGCGACAAGATTTTGGAAGCGGCTGTTAAGCACAATGTCGATTTGATTGGGCTGTCGGGATTGATTACTCCCAGCCTGGACGAAATGGTCTACGTCGCCAAAGAAATGAAGCGACTTGATATGAAAATTCCATTGTTGATCGGCGGGGCGACGACCAGCGACAGGCACACGGCGGTTCGAATCGCTCCGCAATACGATCACGGAGTCATTCACGTATTGGATGCTTCACGCAGCGTTGGTGTTGTCGACCGTTTGGTGAACCCGGACCTGAAGAAACAATTCATGGCCGAAAATGTAGCGCTTCAGACCAAGCTGGTTGAGGGTTACGAAGAACGAAAAATGACGCTAATTCCTTATGAAGAGGCGTTCGAAAAACGATTCAATACCGATTGGAGTTCTGTTGAAATCAACAAGCCCTCTTTCACGGGCACTAAAACGTTGGGTTCAGATGTGAATTCGTCGTGGTCCACAGGTTCGGTTGATGATTCGACGGTCACGCTTGAGGAGATTTCAGAGTACATCGATTGGACTCCATTTTTTATGTCGTGGGAGCTGCACGGCAAGTATCCAAGAATCCTTGATGACGAAGTCGTAGGAGAAGAAGCCAGAAAACTGTTTGCTGATGCTCAAAACATGTTGGCAAAAATCATGAACGAGAAGCTTTTGCAGGCTCGCGGAATCTACGGATTCTGGCCTGCCAACAGTGATGGTGATTCGATCATTCTTTACACTGACGAAACGCGATCACAAGAGCTGACTCGATTTCACATGTTGCGGCAGCAGTGGCAGCGTAAGGGAATTGATCAGTTCCGCTCATTGGCGGATTATGTGGCTCCTGTCGGAAGTGGTCGCGAGGATTACGTTGGCGGTTTCGCGGTTACCACGGGGCACGGCTGTGATGAGTTGGCGGCAAAGTATCGCGAACAGTTGGACGACTACAATGCGATCATGGTCGCCGCGCTCGCGGATCGTCTGGCCGAAGCGTTTGCGGAAATGCTCCACAAACGGGCTCGAATCGATTGGGGCTTTGGCGCCGCCGAGGGATTGTCTCATGAGGAGTTGATCAAGGAACAGTATCGAGGCATCCGTCCAGCTGCTGGCTATCCCGCTTGTCCTGACCATACGGAAAAAGCGACGCTTTGGGAGCTCATGGATGTCGAATCGGCGACTGGTATTTCGCTGACCGAATCATATGCGATGTGGCCCGGCGCGGCGGTGAGTGGTTTGTACTTCGGCCATCCGGAGTCCCGTTATTTTGCGGTCAACAAAGTGACGAAGGATCAGGTCGAAGCTTACGCAAAACGAAAAGGCGATTCTGTTGAGGAAATCGAACGCTGGCTATCGCCGGTGCTCGGTTATTGATCCCGGATTATTCACGATGCGCGGGCGTCAAAATTGAGAAGGCTTGTTTTGATTGAGGCATTGTTCCAAGTTTGTGGTTTCGAAAGCTCACCCACGACGTGAATTGGTGATTCTGCAAAAATTGTCGCTACTTCAGGAGAGTCGTCTCAAACATCAAACCAGACGCCTGTCGTCGTGAATAATTCCGGTTGATACCTGTTTTTCGTTGGCCAGTGGTGCGTCAAAATTGAATGGACCAACAATCAATCGGTCACCCGGCTTAATAGAGAACGAATCAAAATCTCCTCGCGTTTGATGAGCACGATGTTCCGTCAGTGCCGTTGATACCAGCTGAGCCGATGGCTTGGCTCCATTGCCTTCGATCAGCTCGGCTTAGCGGTCATGCTGTGCGGAATCAATGAACAGCCGCGGACTCAACTGGGCGGTTAAGCTGGTGCACCGCTCTGGAACACGACGAAAAATTCACTGACTCGATAGAAATTTTTGAAGCTTCCAGCGGCACGAAGCCTTCATGCCGCGTGGTGGTCTTAGTCAAACCATAAAACGTAAACAATTGGACCGCGCCAGAGCCAAAACGGGCTCATCTGTTATTCCGCGTTTCGTTTTGGTTTGCCGGATCCTTGGATTATTTCATTGAATTTTTCGACATTAGAAATTTTGTAGACCGGCGTGACAGCCTTGGAGAGAATGCGAGCGAGTCCATTCTTTGTGTCGACAATGTAGATGCGTGACTCCTCGGGGTCCGAATTCATCAGCCGAAGTATTTTCAATTCGTCAAATTTGATTTCGCTCGACTGTTTCGACGTTCGTGGAGAATTTTCCAAAATTGATCTAATGGTGGCCAAGGCACTCGCATCTGTTAAGACGATTTCTTCATTTCCAGCTACAAGTTCAAGAGAGTCAAATGCGAAATTTCCGTCTGACATCATCGAGATACGCGGGCCATTGGTCGCGCAAGACACGAGCACAAACGGTAGCAAGCAAAGGATGGCAATGTGTGTTTTCATTTGCTTTCAACTTGAACCGGATAGCGAATCGCAATCTATCGGTGCTTGTATTCGCATCGCAATTGATTCGTTTACTTAAGGATCGAAAGATCACGCGTTGAACTTTGTCGCTGCATGTGACCTGCTTGGGAAGATTGTACGTAAGCGAGGAATTATTTGCAGCGTCCAACGGCAAGGAGTCTTTATGGTGTGCGTTAGTGAAAATCAAATCACAAACCAGTGGCATGCGTCCGAGTAATTTCGGGTTTCTTGAACAAAGTGTTTGAACTCCGGCGCGACTCAAAGGACTCCGACAGGTCAACATTCAAAGAAAATTCTTTCTCCGGTCAACCTGCCTCTGCACACCCGCGAAGTCACGCACTCATCTGCTATCCAGCTTGCCCATGTCCGAGCTGAGGTAAACGCGAGAAATGAAGTCTGAGTCTTTATAAATTTGGTGGCATTTTTTACATGATTCTAATCGGCCGTTTGAATAGAGTTCAGTCCCAGTTGGGCCAACAGTCGAATATTCCCAATCGCCATGTTTGGCATCGTATCCGTCGTCCATTTTTCGCATTATCGTAAACAGTTGCGTGTCGTTGGCTGACTCGTCCAAAAATTTCTGCTTTACGATCACGGAACCGGGTTTGTAGGTCTCGTCACCAGAATTCATCGGCCCAATTGCGATATCGTTAACAAAAATATGGCAATAGTGATCAACATGAGGCGGCAACTGAGTAGGGCTGACCAAGCAAAGTTCTGCCGCTGCAGGCGACATTCGAAATGGCTTGCTCGTAATACGCGTCATTGTCAATTCTTTCGCATTCGGCAGCACGGAGACCGCAGTTGACACTAATGCATGATCGCCCTGCGCGTTGTCGACCAAAGAGCGCGAACCGCTGCCATCCTGCGTTGCCCAAACAAGAAACCCAAGGGCCAAAAAAGCGATGATGATAATTGTGATCTTCATGATTCTTGACGAAGTGCTGATCGCCCAAGCTGGATAACGAATTACGAACTATTCGTGTTCCACGAGAGCACGTTCGCAACTTGAGATTTGGTTGGGCACACGGATAGATCATGCGTTGAACTTTGTCGCTCGAAGCGACTTCGATACACACTATCGTAAAGCATTTTAGAGAACGTTGCCAAGTTTTGCTGGCAAGCTGAAGGCAGAATTTGCCGTCAACGCCGTTGCTACCCGTCGGAATATTGCCTTCAATCCTTTACCCTCGAACAACGCGGCCTGTTCGTCGCCAAACTTTATCAAAATTGCAGTTTGTCTCGACGATGAAAAATCTACATTCTGCTGAATGCGATTTGGAGGCTACGTCAGAAAAACAGCCACTACAATGATGGCTTCCTTTTTCTCGGAGTTGAATCATGAACAAAATTTCTCGTCGAACCTTCGTGGCTGCATCTGCATCGGCGGCAACGCTTGCCTGTAGTTCCAATTTCACGCTCGCAGCAAAACAGGACGCTCAACATTCGCTCAAAGGACGCGTCTTCAAATCTTTGAAGTACAACATGGTCAAAGTTGAAGGCACTCTGACTGACAAATTTATCGCCGCCAGAGAAGCCGGCTTTGATGCGATTGAACTCGATTCACCACTGCGTTTTTGCAACGCGAATGTCGACCAGGTGCGAAAGGCGATTGCCGGAAGCGGATTGCCAGTTGACGGGACGGTGTGCGGTTCGCACTGGAAAATGACGCATACCAGCCCGGATCCAGCGGTTCGAAAAATTGCCCTTAAGGATCTGACCGACGCAATCGAACAGACCGACTCGATTGGAGGAACTTCTGTGTTGTTGGTTGCTGGACATGGCAAAGACGGAACGGCGGAAGAAATTGAAGCACGCGCGATCGAGAACATTTCAAAAGCTCTGCCGACCGCGGCGCGTCATGGCGTCTCAATCGTTATCGAAAATGTTTGGAACAAAATGCACTACGATCACGATGGGGACTCGACCCAGACGGCTCAGCGGCTGATCGATTTTGTGGATGCCTTTAATTCGCCGTTGGTGGGAATGCAGTTTGATATTGGAAACCACTGGAAGTACGGCAACATGGCAGACTGGATCCGCCAACTGGGGAAGCGGATCATCAAACTTGATCTCAAAGGGTTCTCTCGTGCCGAAAATGCTTTCAAAAAAATCGGCGAAGGAGACGTTGATTGGGCCGATTGTCGTAAGGCTCTGATCGAGATTAACTTTTTTGGCTACGCTGCCGCAGAAGTCGGCGGAGGCGACCTGAAACGTCTCAAGGGAATTTCCTTGAACTGCGACAATGTCATGGCGCTGTGAGCCAACGATCGATTTTCGTTGTCGCTGCGGTTGAACGGTTAGCGTTGGCCTACATCAATGCCAGAGGTCCCGGTTTTGGAAAAAGGTCAGGATTCGCAGGAATCTCCAAATTTTCCGGTCCAAAAAAGTTTCATTTTGCCACGAACACCGGGAAAAACTCTGCGTACGACCGTTCGACATTGTCTTCACTACAATGGTGAAACATAATGTTCTCGACGGATCGAAACTGAACTTACCAATGTCGCTGGCCGATGCATGGGCAACACAATTCTTCATTCGGATCTCGCCGGTCAAAAAATCGGTGATTATCGATTGCTGCGGCGGCTTGGGTCGGGTGGGATGGCCGACGTCTATTTGGCAGTTCAGGAGTCGTTGAAACGCAATGTCGCGCTGAAGATTCTCAAGCCGCATCTGGCTAGCAACGAGGACTATGTCGAGCGATTCAAGCGGGAGGCACAAGCCGCCGCTGCGTTGGTGCATGCGAATATCGTTCAGATATTTGAAGTCGGGCAAGCCGAAGGGCGGCACTTTATCGCGCAAGAGTACGTTCGTGGTCGAAACCTGAAACAGTATCTGGGGCGGTACGGAGCGGTAGCGCCTGATATGGCCTTGAGCGTTCTGCGACAAACGACGATGGCATTGCAGAAAGCCACCGAACGCGATGTCGTTCATCGGGACATCAAGCCTGAAAACATTATGCTTACCGCCAACGGTGAGATCAAAATCGCTGATTTTGGATTGGCGCGAATTGGAAACGAGCCTGACAAGTCACTGACGCAAGCTGGCATCACGGTTGGGACTCCGCTGTATATGAGTCCCGAACAGGTCGAAGGCGGCGAAATCGACATTCGAAGCGACATTTATTCGCTGGGAGTTACGGTCTATCACATGTTGGTCGGCGAGCCTCCTTTCGATGGCGATTCACCGCTGGCGATTGCCGTGAAGCATACCTCTCATTCTCCGATTTCACTAAAACGTCATCGAGTCGACTTGCCCGACGAGTTGGTCGGTGTTGTCGACGCGATGTTGCAAAAGGATCCGGGCGCTCGGCCTCAGTCCCCGATGCAGCTATTGAAGTCGTTGCAGCAGGTGTCAGTCGAACAATCCGAGAAGTTTGATTGGACTCTTTTTGAGCAGCAACCTGGCGAAATTCCAGATGCAGCAGTCGCCAAAAAGAATCTGCGCCTTACCGAGACGGAATCGCTCGTCGGGTCCAAGCCGCGGAACAGGCTTTGGTTTCACGTTTTGACCGCAGGCGTCCTTTCCGCGTTGGCATTGTGGGGTGGGGTGCAAACTGCGAAACAGTTTTCGGGTTTGAAGAACAAACGTGTCGAAGAAGCTCCCGTTGTTGACCAGCAGACGGTGCCCAAAAAAGATTCTGTTGAAGAACAATACGTCGCGGCGTATTGGGGCTCTCGCGAACTGACCGAAGATGATTTCGAAAAAAAGGAATTGTTGTGGCTGGCGGTCGGCGAGTATTTCCCGGTGGAAGACGCCGTGACAGAAGTCAACAAGACGGAGCTCTACAATCTTCGTGCCAAATGTCGGCTGGGTGAGATCTACATTCAGTCTGCTGCGGCTGCTCGGGTCGGTTCTGAAGATTTGAAGAGGAATCTGGACAAGGCGAGCAAAGTGTACGAAGAGCTTTCCAGTCAGGAAGATCTTGATCTTGAGTTTCGAACAACCGGGCTGGCGGGTAAGGCAGTTGTCCTTTCGATGAGAGATCCGCTCTTTTTTGAAGACGGTGGACAGGCGGAACAGGAGAGCAAGATTCGGCTGTGCCTGTATGCTGAACGAGGTGGCGTTCGTGAGAACAGGGATTTGCTCAACAAGTTCATGCAGAAACAGGTTGATAGCCTGCTGGAGCGATATCCCAATTACGGATATTCACCTACTCCGAACCCCAAAAACCTTGCCCCCGGAAACTTTGCAAGAAGATGGCGGCTGGCGTTGGACGCCCGAAGGCAGCTTTAAAGGATTCCGTCCCGCAGAACAATAGAGCCGTAATCGAAAATAGTACCGTAATCGGGAATGCGTCTTGATGGCCCTGCTTGCATTCTCGGCGGCAGCAAGCGAATCAAAGGTTGACGATTTCCAGCAATTCAATTGCAGGTTTCCCGTTGCAGAACATCCACGCCGTGCGGCCATAGAACGGCGTGCCGACTGGCTGACCAAAATGCCGAGCCATTTCAGTTCCCGCATCGAACCGATAGAGTTTTGCGAGGCGAACGTCTCGCATCACGCCGTGGCTAATCAGGATTCGGCCAAGCGGAATGTTCTTTTCCCGGATCTTTTGTTGGACGTCTTCGGGCAAGACGCTCATGTCCAGCCGAACGACTCCAAACTGAACGACGCCGCCGTCCGATTTTCGCGACAACAGAATTTTGCGACAGTAATGTGGCTCCGATTCCGATTCCAGTTCCTCAAGCACGCGCACATCGACTTCGGTGCCGTGAAACGCCTCTACGGTAACGGTCATGTGTTCGCAATGATTCAACAGTCGGTCAGCCATCGCAGGCATTTCAGTAGCTGCGATCTCTGAGCAAGAACCCAGTTCAGTTTCCGGCTCTTGAAAGAACAGCTTGACCAGCTGCTCAAGCTCAACAGGAGGCGATTCGGCAAAATTGGACATGGGTCAGAAAATTGGCTGGCAAAATCGGAACAGTTATTTGCATTGAATGTTGCTAACGCGAAACGGGCTATTGGTTCACGATCGGCAAAACTTCCTCGTAGCTCAGATGCGTGATATCGATCGTCGGTTTGACTTCGGTCGTTCGGTCAAGAACCGTATCGACAAGGTAGTAAAGCAATCGGCGAAATTCATCGGGTTCAATCGCGTCTGCGATTTCTTCTGCTTTTTGCTGATGCTTGTCCACCAGACGGTAAGCTTTTTCGAAAACACCGGCTTCGAAAAACAGATGCCGTGCTCGCAACAACCGTCTTTCGCCAGGCAGTGCACAGTCTTCAGAAATCAGGTCCAGCAGCTCTTCGCGGTCTTTGTCATTAAGCCCTTCCAATGCCAGAGCCAGCAAGACGGTCGGGCGTCCATTAAGCAAATCTGCTCCCAGCGTACATTTATTTTCGTCGTCGTGTTCCCAGTCTTTCAGGTCGTTCAGGATTTGGAACGCCACGCCGAGATTTCTGGCGAAGCCGCGAACAGAATCCGCATAAGCATCGGTTGGACCGGCCAAACGCAATCCGCTCATGATCGCCGCTTCGAAAGCAGGAGCTGTTTTCAAGGCGTAAATTCTGAGCGCATCGATCGGTTTGAGACATTTGTCTTTCGCATCCCGCCAAATCAGCTCGGTGCCCTGCCCTTCCGAAAGTCGCTGATGCGATTCGGCCAGCGTGTCCAGAATGTCGGCCGCAGTTTCAGCGCCCAACGATTTTCGGTTCCGGCTGACCAGCCGATAGCCCATTCCGATCAGGTAGTCACCAATGTTGATCGCAGTTGGAACGCCGTACTTGTTGTGTAGCGTGTCGTCACCGTAACGATGCGAATCCGCGTCTTCGATGTCGTCGTGCACCAGAGATGCTTTGTGGAATGTCTCGATTGACATCGCCGTTTGCAGGATCGCTGGATCCCAGCCTTCGATAACCGCTTCGCCATCCGTTTTCGTAGCCGCTCCTCCGGTGACGGCGTCGTAAACCGCCAGCGTGATAAACGGGCGTGAATATTTTCCACCAGCAGAAAGGAAATCGTAGGCGATGGCTTCGGTTGCGGCCAAAGGATCAAGCCCTGAGACACCCTTGCCATTGGATTCGGCGAGCGTTTTTCCGCCGCGAACGCGAGGGATAAGCGACTCCAGCGTGTCGGTCTCAAACAGTGTCGACGCCTTCCTCATCAAGTGAATGT
Source organism: uncultured Pirellulaceae bacterium (assembly GCA_964479855.1). Lineage (GTDB taxonomy): Bacteria > Planctomycetota > Planctomycetia > Pirellulales > Pirellulaceae > Mariniblastus. The sequence continues at coordinate 67,013 of CAYZPA010000003.1, read as the reverse complement.
AGCTGTTGGTTTGTTGCTTGACCTCTTCATGAGGCACTCGCACCATCTGTTCGACCCAGTCCTCATCCACCGACGTGTTGCGGCAATCACTTGAAAGCAAAGGAACCGCCATGCAAGGGATTCCCGCCAACATGATTTTGTCGATCGCTTTCTCCAGAACGTTCAGGCAGGCGACTCCGACGATCGCATCGACGTGACCGCTGACAATGATTTTCAAAACGATCGGCGAACCTTCGGCAACAAGGACCTTGTACCCGAGTTCTTCTGCGGCGCCGCGGAAGTCCGCGATGCTACAGGCGCCACAGGTTTTGCAAGCCAAGCCGAATTCGTCATAGTCTGCCGGACAACCTTCGGCGTGTTTCAGGCAGTGGGGAAGCAGGAAAAGACGTCGCGAATGTGGAATGCCTTTGATTTGATCTTCCCAGAATACGCTGGAGAAAATCACCATCATCCAGCCAAGGAAACCTTCGGGCTGGTCTTCGTCGAGCAAAATTTTCCGCGAGATCGCTTCCAGTTCATCCTTTGACGGAGGATTGCTGTGGTCGAGCGTCGTTGCGATCTCTCGGCAGCGACTTCGCAGGTGTTCGCGAAGCTCTTTATTGTCGGGCACCATTTTAAGGTGAGCCGTCTTGCGCCTCCGCGATCGGCGAGGCTTCTTTTCGGTTGTCGATGTGTCGGTTGGAGCCACCAAAATCAGTCTCTTTGTGTGAAATATTATTCGTTAGCGTAGGTGGTCTGTTGGGGCACCGGCGCGTCGTTTGTGGACGACGTGCCAGATTCCGTCACGGTGTTCAATGCCTGTGTTAATGCTCCCGCTGCAAAAATTAGCGGATACATCTGCTCGTAGTACCAGAGTTTTGCAAAATAAAATCCGATTGGCCAATGAATTGAAATGCACTCCAATTCCACTGCCGTAATCAGCCAGTTTATGCCAGCGTTTGCTGCTGCCACAACTTGATTGCGAAACGGGTCGGGTGTCTTTCTTTCTGCCAAATATCGCAACAGGATTTCAGTGCACAACGCTGTCTCTTCAACGGAACTGTGTCCCAACCGGTCGATGCGATTCGGTTCTGTTTCAATCAATTCTGTTTCGGTAAACTCCGGTTTGAAAGTCGCTCGGAGTGCGGCCCAGTTCAGCGAATCACCGCCGCCCCAGCCTCCGTCCTCGTTCTGACTTTCAACAACCCATTCTAAACCAAATTTTGCGGTCTCGGTATCGAACAATTTTGCATCTGCGTAGGCGAGAAGGACTTTTGCCGTTCCATACCAAGGGTTTATTTCGTCTTCGGTGTCCTGATTACCAAACCACAGTGGCAGCCAGCTTCCGTCTGCCCTCTGCTGACGTTCGAGGTATCGAAAGCCTCGATCGATTGCTTTCGTCAAACGAGGGCTGTCGTGATGGGTTTTCCAGGCAAGCAGAGCTCGAATGGAGTGGGCGGTGATGTCGGAGCCGCTTCGGTCAAACGGAAACTTTCCCCAGCCCTTACAGAATGTTGGCCAGCCCGAATCGCGATTTTGCAGATCCAACAGCCATTTGACTCCCTCTTCCGAAGCGGAGCAGATAGAACTTCGAACCATTTCTGCTGAAGTTTCGTCTTCACACCAAAGATCGGTCGAATCGTGCAAAGTTCGAATCGCAATCAAGGCGCCTGGCGTGTCATCCGCATCGGGAACTGCTCCTGAAAGGTCCGTCCAGCCCCAGCCGCCCGGGTTGGCTCCGGTGAAGGGGTGGCGAGTCTTGTTCTGGCACGAAAGGATCCAGTCCACGCACTGTCGCCACGTTTCGGGCTCTGCAGCAAGTTGCTGATGAAAGAAAGTTTTGTTGTTGGCGAACGCGTTCACCGTCAAAGTGGTCCCCCACGTTGCAAGGTTGGTGTCGATTGGCCAGGTTCCTTCTTCGCGGAATGATTCACGAAGAAAGCGAATGCCCGATTCGACCACAGGGTGATTGTGGCGTCCACATTTGATCAACGCCATCGAAACGAAACTGGTTAACGGAACGGCTTCCAGAAAACCGCCGCTGGCGGGTTGCATTCGTTCCAAAACTTTCAACGAGGGCGTAACGCACAACTTTCGAATCGTGCGACTGATCGGGTTCCATGGCGGATCGTTAACAAATTTTGCCTGGCCGATCGCCACCAGTGCTGGGACCGCGTAGCTGACAACCGGCAATTGCATCAGGTTGTAAAAACGCTGCGGCACACAGGCGGCTTCGAAAGGAAAAGCGGAAACTTCTTTCCACGGTACGATTCCGGCCATCGCACAATGAGCCAAAATTGGAACTGCAAACGTCTTGTCGTTGCCGTAACGTTTTTTCAGACCGTCGATTCCGCCCTGCGTATCGACGTAGCGTTGCGCGGACGCGATTTGATGTTCATGCTCATCCGCTCGTCCGCAAGCATGCATTGCAGCAATCGCCAGCATCGTTGTTGCAATGTTCGAGTGACTTAACGAGGTGTCGCCAAAGCCTCCGTCTGGATTTTGCTGTCCAGCAAGCCAGTGAATTCCAGCGTCAACTTGATTCAGAAGTTCGGAATCCGGTTCGCCGGTTGCTTCGATGTAAAACGCCATGGCGGAAATCGCGGTTGCCGTAGACAGCGCCGACGATGAGAGCTCGCCAGTCCAATGGCCATCAGGGGTTCGCAAATCCAGAATCTGATCCGTTACTTTCTGGAGCGATTTTTGTATTGCGTGGGGGTCGATGTTTAGTTCCATTGCAGAATTCTACCACGAAAATGATGTAGCCGACTCCTGCGAGTTACTCGAACGCGTTACATTGTCGCCAGTTTGGTATCGATTGCTTGAAGCGCAGCCAAACCGCCTTCGGCAAGCGAAATTGTTCCGTTGGGACCGTGGCTTTCGCGAGGATTGAACCGGATCAGTTTTGCGTTTTTACGTTCGATCAGCCTTTCGGAAAAGTGTCGCACCGTTGGCACGGCGGAACCAGCACCGATCTCAACGACCGTGAGTGCGCCGTTGGGAATCGATGAAAGCCATGTCGCCAGGCGAGCTTGCTGATCTTCCGTGCGATCGCCAACCCACTTCCAGTCTCCAAACATCAAAATATTGGGGCGGGAAATGCCGCCGCATTGTGGGCAACGCGGTAGCGGATCCATGGCCCGCATCGAATCTTCATCGACAACGACAGAAAGTCCGTCCGCTGGCCAAATCTGTTCCGTGCAAGGGCCGCTGCATTGCAGTCCCGCAAAACTTCCATGGCACTCAACGATTTTTTCGGCGTCGAATCCTGATTGCTGAAAATGGCCATCGACGTTGCTGGTGAACACGAAACTGCCAAACGATTTCTGACCAGACCAATGCCGCAGGATTTCGAAACCGATATGCGGTTTCGTGTCCCGATACAGGTTAAAGCGATGTCCGTAAAAGCCCCATGCCTGATGTGGGTCGTCTCGAAACCATTTCGGGTCGGCCAAATCGTAGAAGCTCAGATTCAGTTTCGCGAACGGAGGATACGCTTTCCAGAATCCCTCATTGCCGCGAAAATCTGGCAGCCCTGAATCGACTCCCATTCCAGCGCCCGCGCAGATCAAAATCGCGTCGCAGTTTCTGATTGCTTCAGCCGCTTTATCGACAGGATTCATTTTGGATTGGCCCTAATTTCGGTTCAGTAAGCGAACTCAATTCATGCAGGCCATTCGAAACCTGAATCTTTGGCCAGTGTTTTTTGCAATGCTTGTGTCCCAAGTTTTCCGAAACCCGCTTCCTGCAATGCCGAATAGAGCTCTCTGACCAGCGACAGGCCTCTCAGGTTCAGCCCCATTCGTTGTGATTCTTCGACGGCGATGTTCAGATCCTTTACGAAGTGTTCGACGAAGAATCCGGGGTCAAAATTGCCTTCGACGATTCGCGGACCAAGGTTCGTCAACGCCCAGCTACCGGCTGCTCCACTGCTGACGGATTGCAAAACGGTGGATAGATCCAGTCCGGATTTTAAAGCGTACAACATCGATTCGCAGACTCCGATCATTCCAGCACCCACCAAAATTTGGTTTACCATTTTGGTGTGTTGACCGGATCCTGCGGGCCCTTGATGAACGACTGTTTTTCCCATCACGTTCAACAGCGGCAGGATGGCTGAAACAGCTTCGTCTTCTCCGCCGACCATGATGGATAGCGATCCACTTTTTGCGCCGACGTCGCCACCGGAAACCGGCGCGTCGATCGCTGCCACTGATTTCGCGGAGGCTGCTTCGAAAATTCGAACCGCCAGTTCAGGTTTGCTGGTGGTCATGTCAACCACGGTGCTGCCGGCTTGGGCTCCCGCAAGCAAGCCGCGTTCGCCAAGGAATACGCTTTCGACATCCTCAGGCATGCCGACAATCGCAAAACTGACATCCGACGCAGCCGCAACTTCCGCTGGTGAATCAACCCATGCCGCTCCAGCATCGATGAGCGATTGTGCTTTTGATTTGGTTCTGGAAAAAATTGTCATCGGGTAACCAGCATTCATCAGGTTGCGACACATGCTCAGTCCCATGACTCCGGTGCCGATCCAGCCGATGCGAGTTTGGGATGTTGTTTCTGAAGTTGGGCTGGAAGGATTCATTTTGATTCCAAAAGAAATGGGTTAATTCTGCTGCTATACTTTGCCAACCTATTTCAACTTCGGCAAGCCATGACGACCTATTCAGAAGAAACTCAAACCTGTTGCGTGTGCGGCAACGAACAAAGCTGCTCCATCATCACAAGCACCAACACGAACGGTGCTCCTGATCTTGATCTGCGTCCCGCGATGATGGAACGTGCGACGATGCACGCATGGCTTCAGGAGTGCAGTCAGTGTCATTTTGTTTCGGGGGACCTGACGATCAAGTCAGACGAAACGAAATCGATCGTGGATTCAGAGCCTTATCGTGTGATTGTTGATCATGACTCGATTCCGGATATTGCGAAACGGTTTGAGCTATGTGCGATGCTGAATGCGGGAAATGCGGAGATTGCGGGGACTTCCTTGCTGCGAGCCGCGTGGGTTTGTGACGACGCAGATGAGAGTGAACGGTCGGTTGCCTATCGTAAGCGGAGCGCGGACTTACTTTCGAAGCTTCGTCCATTCGATGACGATCAGGAGCACGCCACGATCGGCACGATGCTGGTGGATGTGCTGAGACGGTCGGGGCAATTTGATGAATCCGTCAAGCTTGGGACGAATTTGTTGAAATTCAAAGCCGTCAAACGGAACGAAGTCATGACGGCGGTGCTGAAATTTGAATTGCAGCTTTGCGAAGCCGCTGACAGCGATTGCCATACGCTTGCAGAAGCGATGGGAGATTCGGAAAGTAAAGGGCAAGAAGAATCTCACGGAGAAGGCACGTGAACTGGCGAAAACTATTTAAAAAAACAGGCGTCGTTCTGTTGATTTTGTTTCTGGCGTTTTGTGTCAGTTCATGGATCGTGGCCGGAAAACTGGTGCGGCCTGCCAATCGAGCCGTCTCAACGCCTGAAGATCTTGCTTTTGAAACACTGACTTTGGAAAGTGAATCGGGATCATCGCTTGCTGCGTGGTTTGTGCCAGCCGAAAATGCATCGGCGACGATTGTCTTGTTGCATCCACTTCGAGGCAATCGACAAACGATGCTCGGTCGAGCACGTTTGCTGCACGACGCTGGTTTTGATTTGTTGATGTTTGATTTTCAGGCTCACGGTGAAAGTCCTGGTGAAAAGCTCACGATGGGACACCTTGAAAAGCACGATGCGAGGGCGGCCATTGAGTACGCGAAACGTCGATCACCCGATCAACGAATCGGCGTTGTCGGTTGGTCATTGGGAGGTGCTTCGGCTCTTCTCGCTGACGCGTCAGAAATCGACGCTCTGGTTCTGGAGTCCGTTTATCCGACGATTAGCCAAGCGGTTTACAACCGAACTGAAATTCAAGTCGGATCACTGAAGCACGTTTTCGCACCGACGTTGCTGTTGCAAATGTGGATCAGGCTGGGAATTACGCCGGACGATTTACGTCCGATCGATTACCTGAAACGACTCGATTGTCCGGTTCTGATTGCCGGTGGTGATTGCGATTTGCACACGCCATTGGTGGAAACCGAATCGATGTTCGAAGCGGCCCCAGAACCGAAAACGTTGGTCGTGTTTGAAGGAGCGATGCACAAAGATTTGCTGGCCTACGATGCGGAAAAGTACTCCACTGCGATCGTTGGTTTCTTTAATCAGCATTTAAGCGATGAGTGATCCTTGCATCGCAAGGTCTCAATTCTATATGCGGTACGCTGCCGTTCGATTCGTACAACACTGACTGAGGTCGGGAATCAGTCGTCAAAGTTGGGCCGTTTCAGGATTTCGGCGACAAGGATCGACTGGCGAATGGACTTGGGGGACTGAAATAGTTCCAGCAAGTCTTCTGCAATTGCATTGGAAGCAACGTCCCGATTCAGTTCGTCCGTCGTCCCCTGCCCTGTTCCAAGTCGGCCCACATCGTGATCGAAAACTTTATCCAGATGAGCTTCCATTCGCTCGTCAGCATTTTCGATGACTTCTGCAAGATGAGAAGCATGCTCGGTAACGTCGGTGACATCGATGTGCCGGCGAACATGATCGGCGACGGATTCATTGCCGATGTAAGTAGGAGTCTCGCTTGGTAGAGGACGCGGTTGTTGCGATGGCAGCGGCGTGACGACTTCGGGAACGACGACACTGCGTTCGGTGATCGGTTTTCGTGGCGGCGGAGAGACAGGACGTGCGACCGGAGGCTTACCTCCGCCCTGTTGATTTTGCTTGCGACGTTCCGCTGCCCTGCGCAAGAATTCTTCGATGTCTCTGGCCATGATTTATCCGAATTGATAGGGCTTCAGGAAGCCGATAAGTCAGAAAGTCAATTGGTTCGATGTTAACCGGAGGTTAACTAGCCCGGAAGTTTGGGGCCTGACTTTGATTCGCCCGCCGTTGAGATCGACTTTCTCATGTCCGTATCGGCCTGAACGTTTCTGAGTTTGTAGTAGTCAAGGATCGCAAGTTTTCCGCTGCGGAAGCTGTCCGCCATCGCTTTCGGGATATCGGCCTCTGCGGCAACAAGCTTCGCACGTTGCTCTTCAATTTCGGCGATGTTTTCCTGCTCTTGAGCGACCGCCATCGCGCGACGACCTTCGGCTCGAGCACGCGCGACGCGAGTGTCGGCCTCGGCCTGATCCGCGTTGAGTCTGGCTCCAATATTATCGCCAACATCAATATCGGCGATGTCGATCGAGACAATTTCGAACGCTGTTTGTGAATCGAGTCGACGAGCGAGAACCGTTTTTGAAATCACGTCAGGGTTTTCAAGAACCGAGGTGTGGATTTCTGAGCCGATCGCGCTGACGATCCCTTCGCCAACACGAGCGATAATGGTCTCTTCGGTGGCACCACCGATCAGCTGCTGCAGGTTTGAGCGGACGGTAACGCGGGCACGAACTTTGAGTTGAATTCCGTCTTTTGCAACCGCGTCGAGCGACTTTTTCGCTGAACCACGAGCAGGACAATCGATCACTCGCGGGTAGACGCTTGTTTGAACCGCTTCAAGAACGTTTCGACCGGCAAGGTCGATGGCAGACGCTTCGCGAAAGCTAAGCTTAATCGTTTTGGCCTTGTTGGCGGCGATTAAAGCACGAACCACCAGAGGCACGTTTCCGCCGGCCATGTAATGGGCTTCCAGTGATTTTGTTGTGATTTCGGAATCGTTCAATTGAGCCTGAACCGCCATGATCTTGCTGGGCACGATCACGCTGGCTCGAACTTTTCGAAAGTACATTCCAATCAGGTCACCAAACGTGACGCCAGCTTTGGTGAATACGGATTGAATCCACCAGCGAAACATGTTCAGGAAAAAGAACGAAACGACGATCAGTACCAAAATGAAGACTAGGGCGACGACGAAAATCGTTACGTTCATCCAGGGGCTCAAGGCGAAAATGCTAAAGTCCAGTTTCATATCAGTGTCCGTTAGAAGCGTTGCTGTTTCGATTATCGGTGTAAGTCAGTTCGGGATCACGCGAATTGAGGATCGTTCGTTTCGTTAAAACGTTATCGTCGAGCGAGTTCATGTTTCATTGGCAGCCATTTCCCGCCGTTGTTGCTGCTGTCGACGCACTGCTGAATGAAGTACATTCCTTCGATGCCATCGCAAACGTTCGGGTAAATGGTGTCCGTCTTTTCGAAATCCTGACCGCTTGCTCGTAAGCACATGTTATCAAAAGCCGTTCGGTAGATGTTGGCAAACGCTTCAAAAAATGCTTCCGGGTGTCCCGACGGCAATCGGCATGATTCGGCTGCGATCGGTTTCAAGTACGGAGCGTTGGGGTCCCGAGTATAAAGCTGATGAGGCTGGCCATTTTTGCGCACCCACATCTCGTTTGGGTTTTCCTGTCGCCACGAAAGTGAACCGAGTGTGCCGTCGACTTCCAGGGTGACGTCGTTTTCGCGGCCATGCGAGATCTGCGAAGCAGTCACGGTGCCGAACGCTCCATTCTCGTAAGTCACCATCGCGTGGCCGTAGTCGTCCAGTTGCCTTCCCGGGACGAAAGTCTTCAGATGGCAGCTGATTTCGTTGGGCAGCAAACCTGTGACGAAACGGCCAAGGTTGTAGGCATGAGTCGCAATGTCGCCGAAGCAGCCCGCGGCTCCAGACTTTTTTGGGTCAGTTCGCCATGCCGCCTGCTTTTGGTCGGTATCTTCAAGTTTGTCGACCAGCCAACCCTGAATGTAGGTGGACCGAATGGCCATGATTTCACCAAGATCTCCGTCAGCAATCATTTGCCGGGCTTGTCTGATCAGAGGGTAGCCGGTGTAGTTATGCGTTACGGCGAACACAACGTTTGAGTTTTGAACGATCGCGGCCAACTCTTCGGCTTGCTCAAAATTAAAAGTGAGCGGCTTGTCGCAGATGACGTTGAATCCGGCTTCTACAGCCGCTTTGGCGATTTCAAAGTGCGTGTGGTTGGGCGTTGCGATGGAAACAAAGTCGATCCGTTGGTCTTCCGGTAACGCGAGCTCTTTTTCGATGAGTTCAGTGTATGAGGAGTACGCGCGTTCCGGAGCGATATCGTAGTCTTCGGCTGAATCTTTCGCGCGCTGCGGATCAGAAGAAAGTGCTCCGGCGACGAGGGCACATCGATTGTCCAAAACGGCCGCCGTTGCATGAACTCGACCAATGAATGAACCTCGGCCTCCACCGATCAGTGCCATTCTTAGCTTGCGATTTAATGGTGGGTTGGTTGGCATCGGGGCTCCAGTGGGACGTTATTCGTACGACAAAAGTAATTTGTTTCAGCACGATATTTTATCCGGAATTATTCACGACGACAGGCGTCTCGTTTGTCCTTTCAAGGCATTCACCGGAGGCGGAGGCAAGTTTTACAAATTTGTCAATTTCACGTCGTGGTGAACTGTTGAAACCACAAACTCGGAACAATGGCCCAATGAAACAAGCTTTCTCCAAGACGACGCCCACGCATCGTGAATAATCCGGGATCAAAGAAACTGCGGCTGTCGAAGGCCCGCAATCGATGGGTGCTGCCGTGCGGCGTGTTGTAAATCGATCCATCGATACGCGTGATCGTTCACCAATGGCCGTTCGAGGTTTGAGTCCGCCAACGAAAAAACGGTGCCTCGTGAAAGACACCGTTTTCTTGGGTTCGGTTGGAAGAGCGGTTTTTGAGTCCAGTCTAGTTTTTGGAGCCACTACCGGACTTGGGGGTTGTCGCTGGTTTGGTTCCGCTTCCAGCTGCGGGTGTCGCTGCCGGCTTCGTGCCGCTACCAGCTTTCGGAGCGGCTTCGGCTTCGGCTCCTTCTTTCAACTCACCGCAGTCAGCAATCGTGATTGAAACACGGGTTCTTCCCGAACGGCTACCCTTCGCTTCGATCGCTTTGACGACATCCATACCTTCAAGGATACGTCCAAAGACGACGTGTTTGCCATTGAGGTGTGGGGTCGGCACGGTTGTGATAAAGAATTGAGAACCGTTGGTGTTGGGCCCAGCATTGGCCATGCTCAAAACTCCCGGCTGATCGTGGATTACTGTGAAAGCTTCGTCGGCAAATTTCTCGCCGTAGATACTTTCGCCGCCAGTGCCGTTGCCGCGAGTGAAATCGCCACCCTGCAACATGAAGTCAGGAATAACGCGATGGAATACGGAGCCCTTGTAGCTCAATGGCTTGCCCGACGTGCCCTTGCCTTTTTCGCCCGTGCAGAGTGCTCGAAAGTTTTCGGCAGTTTTTGGAACGTCGTTACCGAACAGCCCCATCGTGATCCGGCCGGCTTCCTCGTCGCCAATTTTGACGTCGAAGTAAACTTTGTGTGTCACTTCGGCGTCAGCCGAGCCCTTTTGTTGTGGGTGTGCGACAGCTGGTGTGGCGGGCAAGAACATCGAAAGTCCGACGAGAGCCAAAATGCCTCCGACGATAAGAGCCTGAAATCGAAACGACATTGGTTTCTCCAAGTTGGTGTGTTTGAGAGTAACTGGCGAAAAGCGGTTCTACGCATCAGGTGCCAGCATGGTTGGCCAGTTTTTGCCAAACTTTCCGCCAACCTGAAGAGGCATTTTTTCCAAATATTGCTCAAAGTCAACTGGCCAAAGGCTGCCGCCTAAAACGCCCAAGTGCTGGAAGTTGCAAATAACCTTTCATTGCAATCATTGAAATCTGATTCTTGCTCGGGAAAAAACAACAAACGCTGTAAAACGCCAACTCTGGTTATAGGCACTAGTCCATTTCCCGGGGGCCGCCATCAAAGACGACCGCTATCAACGGCGAAGAAACTTTTCGTTATTCGTTCGCAAACCAAACAGTCGCAAATTCGCGAGCAAAGGAGTGGCTTTTTTGGCAAACTACAGAAAACTGCGAAATGGGAAGTCGAAAGATTCTGGTAGCAGCTCTGCTTTTTTGACAGCCATCAGCCGAAAGGTGATCAAGCGAGTCAGCTTTGGTTCTGCCGATGAATTGAAAAGTTCTTTGGAGCGATTCATTGAATACTTCAATTTGACGTTCGCAAAGCCGTTCAACTGGACGTATACCGGAACGCCGACAAATACAAAGCTCGTTGAAAAACCAAAAACTTGGCGGCAATTATGGCGAGCTAATGAGAATACGAAAAAACTCGCTTTGGTGGCGTAACAATTACTGGTTGGCGGTCTAGCTTCATACTAACAGGCTTAGCCGAACTAAACCGGAATTGTTCACGACGACAGGAGTCTGGTTTTTTCTTTGAAGGCATTCTCCGGACGCGGAGGCAAGTTTTGCAAATTCGTTAATTTCACGTCTTGGGTGACCTGCCGAAACCACAACCGGAATTATTCACGACGACAGGCGTCTGGTTTGATGTTTGAGGCGATTCCACTGAAGTGGAGACAGTTTTTGCAGATTCACCAATTCACCTCGCGGGTGAACTGTCGAAACCACAAACTTCGAACAATACCTAAATGAAACACGCTTTCTCCAAATCGACGCCAACGCCTCGTGAATAATCCGGGCACAAACCTGGAACAATACCCAAATGAAACAAGCTTTCTCCATGTCGATGCCCACGCACCGTGAATAATCCCAACTAAATTGACATGAAATTAGTCAGGTGCCGATCAGAACTTCTTCCGCATTTCCATTCGAACGCCGTTGACGTCATTGTCTCCGCGCAGAAAACCGTACATGGCATCCGCTCGAAAGATGACCGAGTTGCTTAGCGGAAGTTGATATCGGGCGCCGACGCCGTATTGGTCGCCTTGAGCGATTCGCTGATTGCGATCGCCCATGACTCCCAACATCGCGGCTTCCACGATGAACTGTTGTGCGAACTCATCGGCAAGTAAATTCAGTCCCAAAGCCATCCCAAACGTATCGTTGGCACTCGCGTCAAGCGTCGGGTACCCCGTCAGGTTGTCGGACTCGAAAAGTATGCCTGTGTTCCGCAGGACTCCACCGGCAATTCCGGCTCGAGCGGCTGACTGCGGCCGATCGAAACCCGCCCACATGTTCATGTAAGGGACCACCGTCGATGGCGAACCGGTGATCAGACTGTTTTCCGAAATCAACAGAACTCCATCGGCTGTGTTGTCCTGGGCCACCGATTCTTGCCCTGCATTGACGATGATACGAGTCGAATTGGAAAGGAAACGTCCGTAACGCCGCGTGTAAGCAAACGCGATGTTGTGGTAGCTGCGGTCCAGTCCGGATCGATCATCCAGAAACGCGTAGTCGACTTCGAAATATCCATTCAATGCCTCGATAAAGGCAGCCATTCCCACGATTCTTGCGGCACTATCGTCTCCCTGAAATGCCGGGCTGTCCAGTTTGTCATAACCGGCGAAGAACGTGATATCCATGTTGGAGATATCGAATCGAGCACTGCTTTTCGCCGGAATCGTGACCGCCGCTCCCAGAATTGCGTCCTCGAACCAGACTCCGTTTTGAAAAACCAGCGGCATGATCCCGACGGCGATGGGCAAGTCAAACGGGAGCGTTTCTCCCATAATGCCACCGGCGATGGCTCCAAGGTCGGCTTCGATAAATCCGAAATCAAAATCCGCATCGCCTTCAAAGACGGCCCGATCGTTGTCGAATTCGTAGCGAGTATTCTGTGCTGCGCCAAAGGGCGACATGCCGGCAACGATTCGTTCTGTTGAAGTGATTTTCAGGTGATGAACAAGGTTCAACTGCGTCGCGACGAGCGAATTCGTGTCTCGGTTTTGCCGATTTGATGCGATGCCGGTTCGAAAGTCACCGAACAGGAGGTACTGCCAGTTGACGTGATTGTGAGCTCCAAGGATCGAGGAACCTTCACTGATCGGACCGAGCTGATACCAGGGTCTGCCGAGCTCCAGCAGTGGTCGCTGGTTCGAGTACAGTTTTTTACCCTGATAAACATTCATCTGCCCCGTGGGATCGTAGGGAACTTCCTGCATGGTCGGCGTCGGCGAGAAATTTCCATGAGCGCCTTCGATGAAAATGGAACAGGAATCCAGCAGAGGCGTGTCGTCCTTGTAGCGATCTCCTTTGCCCGGCTGGCCCGCCAGTTTCCAACGGTCAGCGGCCGATAGCACGGTTGGCTGCTTGGGCGTTAGTGAGTCGCTTTCATCTTCATTGTCATCGTCGTCATCTTTTTCAGTGTCAGAGTTGTCGCGCGATCCAAATTTTCTGAACTTGGGTTTGTCTGTCGATTGCGGAGCCATCGCGATTCGCTGCTCGTCGAACAGCGAGTCCGTTGCGGCCGTCGGCGGGCTGGCATCAGGGACAGTGGTCGCATCAGTGATTGGAAAAGGATCGCGAATTGCCTCGAAAACGGATTCTTCTGTGTTGTCGAGAGCCGGAAGTTCGCTTTGCCATGCCGTCGTGATGACCTCTGTTTGCGAATCGTCAGTCTTGTCAGTGAACGCAGGAAGCGGTCGAAAAAGATCGCTTGCAGAAGCTGGAATGAGTGACGCCGACTGGGCAACAGAATCCACATTTTGCTCGATCGGCTTTTCTGTCGTCGATACCTCGGTCGATGCAAAACTTGAACTTGGGTCGGTGCTGTTCAAACCTGCCATTGAAGTGGTCAGCGGTGTGTGGGCATGCCATTGATTGGCTTCTTCGGTTGAGCCCGACTTGATCGGAGGGAGCGATACCCTTTGCAGAGTTTCTGGATCTTGAGAAGAAAGGTTTGGGGCAACATGTGTCGCAGAAGGCACGTTAATATCGGCTTTCATCGCACTAGCTGGTGCCGGAATCGAAACCGACGAAGCTTTCGCGTTGGGCACGGCAGCGAACGGGGCGCGATGCAGGTTGGAACTTTCAAAAGCTGACGAAGTCGACCGTTCAAATAATCCTGCTTTGGGAGAAGTCCAATAGAGCAGCACTACAACTACCCCCATGAGGGCAGCGATCAGCGGATAGTTGCGATGGAGAGAAAGATTTTTCAATGGATTTCAAATACGACAGTTTGTTCATGGAAATCAGCGATCCACTCGTTCATGGAACGGATCATTTCTGTGGTCGCGCCACAGAAACGCATGAAGTAGATAGGTTCTGCCCGGCTTCGCAATCGAACGCTGAGCGTATAGGTCCCGGGTTGAGTCATCAATCGGCTGGGAACCGAGTATTTGACGTTTCGCGATCCCAATGGCGGCAATGAATGTCCCTCCATTCGAATTCCAACCGGATGATTGATGACAGTGACTGGCTGAGGCGATGGGCGAAGAAACGGCAGCTGATCCTGGTCGAAAGGCACTGGCAAGTACATTTCGCGATCGGTTCCTTTTACGTTGGTCGTAAAGAACTTGGTCTGTAAGTTCATCAGCTGGGTATCGAACGGTGCTTTTCTGGCGAGGACGTCCAGCGAATGGTTGTCGCAAAGATCGCCGTTGGAATCCAGGTATCCCGATTCCCAAATGCGTTGCCCGTTGGGGCCCGTCAAAACCGTATTCATCCAGATTTGAGGTTGAGCACCAAGTGAACCGCTGGGCATGTTGTGCCCGGGATTAATGTTGGTGAGGCAGTATCGGAAACTTAATGGTTCGTTAAGCCTTGGCGTGTCCGCGAAGAATGGACCGTCAAGCTTCGAACCGTTCTCCAGAACCTGAATGCGAAGATCATGCTTGTATTCGAGTTTTTTCAGATTGCGGTCAACGATCTCGCGAGCGTCCATGCGAGCGTCGATGTTGTCCCAAGGCGGCGGGAAATACGAACCCGGATACTTGGCGACGTGATCTTCAAACTTTTTGGTGCCCCAGCCGGCTCGCCAGTCGAAAGCCAGCCACTCGTTGAACGACCACGCATCAGCTTTTACGTCGTGAGGGAACAGTCCCGGATGCGCGATGGAATAGCCTGGCCCATAAAAAATATGGTTTGAGTGTTTTCGTTCCGGGTTGACAGCCTTTCCATCGACGATGGCAGCAGGTCCGTAAGTGTAACCACTGTCGACACCGGGAATGGCTCCCATGTGACAGGCCTGACACGTAACTCCTTCGCGATAGGCAGGCGACGCCCGATACTGGTCCCAAACGACTTCCAGTTTAATGCCGGGCTCAACGGCAACCTGGTGGCAGGAAACGCAGTAGCTTGATTTCGAAAGTTCTTCGAACTGAATCGATCGTCGGTGAATGACTTGACCGGGCTTCTTTGAGTCGGGATCTGTTTTCGTTTTGAAATAGTCTGCGTACTTTTCTGCAGCCAGATGAACACCCATGCCGTCGCTTCCGCCGACCACAGGAGCTTCCGGGCCGCCGGGGATCATGTGTCGTTCGCCATTTACTTTTCCGTAGGGAGTTTTTACCCGGTGGCAGGCAACGCAAGTGACGCCTTCGCGGAAAACGCGAGGCCCATCCCAGATCGGTTGGTCGCGTCGTAGTCCCATGGTGGTGGCGACCGGAGCATGGCACCGCATGCAAAAGTAGCCGATCGTTCCCGAGGAGAGCTTGTTGATACGATCTTCGAAGACGTGAAACATGGGCGAGATCGAAGCGTAGGCGTGACTCGACGATGCCCATTCTTCAAAAATTTGCTCGTGACATTTGGCACATTCAACAGCCGACGGGTATGCGGTTCTGGAAAATGCTTCCAGATGAGGATCCGTTTCAAGGGCGGCAAGTTCCTGCTTGGCGTTCGGTTTCAGTCCGGAACCGTTTGTGTTGCTTGCCAATCTGGCAGCGTTGCGGCGCTTCGCGCTGGCTTTGGCATGTGGGTTGTAGGAGGCGAAATCTTCTTCGGTCCACGAAGCGAGTTCGATGTCATTGCCTTTGGAATTGGATGAACTTGATGGATTCGATGAACTGGATAGTGCAGTCGAAGGCATGTCGAATACGGCTGTCGCAGCCAAGGCATTCGGGGCTTCTTCAACGGGCTTTTCGTAAACGGTTGCAAACTCGGACTGTTTTTTTGGCTCCAAATTTGTTGGCGTCGTGCCTGAAGCTTGTTCTGCTTTCATGGCCGTATAGGCTGGCAGCTTCGAAATTTCCTCGGTTGCCGGGCAATCGGCAGCCTCTTCGGCTGGAAGTCCCGGAAGATCAGAAATACAGATCGCTGGCAGGTTCTGAAGAGTTGCGATGTCGTCGACGCTGAGAGACTCAAGGTTTTTGTCTGATCTCAGCAGAGGATGGTTTGGTGCTTGGGCTGTTGGCGGCGTATGCCTATCAGTTGCTTGACCATCGGTGTTGGCAATCGGTAAAGCAGCCTTGCCTTGCGATGCCGGTGGAGCAAAGTTATTTCCGGAAGGGAACAAGTCAGGCGGCTCATTCGAGCTGGTTGTGTTGGCACGATAAAACGCCGCACAAACCAAAAGGATGGACGCTGCCCAAGCGAAGGTCTTGATGTGTTTTTTGATTGACATGGGTACGACGAAAAGTCTGCGCAGCTAGATAATTCTTCCCAATCGTTATCGACGAGGCTTTCGAAGAGCGTTAATCTTTTTCTAATCGTTAAATGTTAACCCCCGACTGCTAGCGGCTGAGATCGAACGAGCGTTCGGTGTGCCTGTCTGCGAAGCGTAATTGCTGCCCATGATCGAACTTCTTTTGCTTTTAGTCGCAGGTGCTGTCGTGGGTGCCGCAATCAATTGGGCGATCTACCAGTGGGCGATATGCCAGCATCGTCCAATTTCGCCCTGGATGAAAGCGCGACCGGAGCTGGTTCGCGAACAGGCGGACGCCGAGAAATTGAAGCAGCTTTCGCCAAGAAGTCGGGCAGATTTTATCCCCGTGGTTGGTTGGTTTCGATTGAAGCGGGACGAAGCCATCCTCGGGAAAGGCTGTTGGGTCCGACCGCTGCTGATTGAGCTCAGCTGGATGATCGGTCTGCCGATTTTTTTCTTTTGGAACCAAAGCGGTAGTTTGATCGGGCTGGAGCCAGGTACGCTTGTTACCGATGACGCCAATCTGTTCCCTGATTTGGCGACAACGTGGTTCTGGGTTCACGCCATTCTGATTGCTCTGATGTTTGTCGCGACGTTCATCGATTTTGATGAGCAGATGATTCCTGACCAGGTCACGGTGCCTGGAACCGTGATTGCACTTGTGATCGCGGCCTTGATTCCGGCAAGTCGACTTCCGCTTCAAAGTTTCGGACCGGCGGGCACGATCGTTGACCATATTGATTTCTCATCGCCCGGAAAAATTGGGGACTGGTATCTGGGAAGCAAGGGACTTTTGACTTGCCTGGCCATCTACTGCGTCTGGGTTTGGGGCTTGCTTCCGAAAGTGATTCCACTGCGAGAGTTCGGCCTTGGAATTTTCGGGTCCTGCAAGATGATCATGGCATCAATTGTTCGTCCAGCTCGTGCTGGTTCCTGCGATGTGCGAATCAAGCAACGATCGATGTTTGGTTTGACGCGGTTTTACTTGCTGATGCTGATCGTGGGTTTGGTCGCGATCGTGGCAAGCTGGTTCTTTTTAAGTCCGCTGCAAAAATTAAGTTTCGTGTCGTCATTTATTGGCTTGGCTGTTTCCGGTGGCCTGATTTGGGGCATCCGGATCGTCGGAGGTTTCGCGCTTGGTCAACAAGCGATGGGTTTCGGTGATGTGACGTTGATGTGCATGATCGGGGCGTTTCTTGGCTGGCAAGCTGGGCTGGCGGCGTTCGTCTATTCGATTGGTTTCGCCGTCGTGATGGCGATCATTTTGTTCATCATCACTCGCAAAAGTTATTTAGCGTTTGGCCCGTATCTTTGCATGGGGGCGTTGCTAGCGATCCTGCGTTGGCCGGAGACATGGACCAGTTTCGGTCAGCCAGTGTTTTGGTGGGGGCCGTGGCTGCTGGTTTGGTTGCTGGTGAGCCTTGTCATGATGGCGGTGATGCTGCCGATGGTAAGGTGGCTAAGGGAGACGGCTTTGGGGGGCGAGTGAGTTCGCGTCGTGCAATTGACGCCCCAGGTCATCGCAGGTTCGACTTGGGGGTTGACGCAAATTTCGGTACAAGCGAGCTCATGAGCTGCATCGTTTCACCATCCCTTTCGAATCGCGTTCGCCGGAATTGCGTTCGCCAGAATCGCTATCGCCGGTCTGAACTTGCGCGCCTTTCGCCAACTGGCCTTTTGGTTATCGCGTTAATGGTGATCGGCTTGCTGTCTGGTTGCGCGACTCGGCAAAACCTACCGCGTCCGGTTCAGGCAATTTCTAAACGGGTTTATCCTTCGAACGATCGAAACTGGACGCCGGAGATGGCGAGGCTTGCATGGGCCAGAACTTCTGGCTCTCGTATCAAAGTTCATAACATCCGGAACAATCAGTACGTCACGGAAACGGAATTCGTTCCGCAGTACTATGATCGCGAGTTTGACATATCGCAGATCCAATCGGTCGACTACATCGTCGTTCCTTTTGATGATCAGCCAAATCTGGCTCACACGATGCTAAGTTTTGGGCTCGACGACGGGAGCTACATTTCCGTTTCGGCAGAAGTTCGCAAAGAGGTCGGTGAAACGTACAACGTGTTCAAAGGGCTCGCCCGGCAGTATGAATTGATGTACGTGGTCGGAGACGAAAGGGATCTGGTTCGTTTGCGATCCAATTTTCGCGGCAACAACGTGTACGCTTACCCGACCGTTGCCAACGCGGCTCAGGCCCAAAGGTTGTTTTCCAGCATGATGGGGCGCGTGAACAAGCTCGCGGCGAAGCCAGAATTTTACAATACGCTGACCAACAATTGCACGACGAACATTCGGCGACACATCAACGAAATCAAACCCAATCGTATCGCCAACGCATGGCAAGTCCTGTTGCCCGGGCACTCGGACAAATACGCTTACGATTTGGGATTACTCGACCAGCGAATTCCTTTCGAAGATCTCAAGTCGCTTGCCCACGTGAATCGTCTCGCCAGTCAGTCACAGGACTCCGAGGACTTTTCGAATCAGATCAGGACCAGCAGAAGGCTGATCGATCGTTTGGCCCAGCGGCAGGAAATTAAATCACCCGCTCAGCCCACTCGCGGCGGCCAATATCTGGAAAGCGTCAAACTTCGATAGGCGTCGCTCAAAAGCGTAATCTCATTCGCCTTTGATGACCTGTTCCAGAATCTCGGCGAATTGGCCGGACGTGAAATCCATTTTTGCTGACGCCTGGGCGCAAAGACGTTTCTCGGTGTCGTCCATATTGCCGTCAATCGCCATCATCTTGATCATCTCTTTCATCAAGTGAATTCGATCTTCAAGAGATTCTGGCAGGGTTACCTCCAGCGTCCCTTCCATGATCCCATGCAGCGCGGTTTCGAATTCCTCATTGGGAATGTTGTACCGATTGGCGTGCTTGACCAGGTAGCTAATTTCTTCCTGAGTGAATTTTTGATCGGCGGCGGCGAGGTTGATCAAATTATGAAACAGTTGGAGGGGATCCATGGACAATTCCTGAGGGGGTGGATTCAAACGCGTCGGATGAAATTCGAAGCATAGCTTCTCACATCTTTGCCGTTAAGCACATGCACCATTCGCAATTGCTGAACGGTCGAGTCGCTAAATTTCGAAAGCGGCAGGTGAACCAGCGTCTTTTTGTAGTGTTTGGCGATTTTCTTCCACGCTTGACCCGGAGGACCCGGGCTTAGCAACGCAACGTGGCGACAGGTCGAATACATGCACGCCGCAGAAAGCAGCCGTTCTTCCAACGTCGTCGCAAAGTCGAGCCTCGGATCCTGCCAGATATCGGGAATCATGATTGGCGGATAGATGAACATGGCGCCGCCGTAGTGGGCCAGACAGATTCCGGGACCAACAGGATTATCTTTAAAGTCGGTACCGTAAAAAGCGAGCGTCGATTCGTCTTTGTGTTCGGCGAACCAGGTCGTTCGCCAAGGGTATTCTCGCGGATCGGCTGGCGAATCGAAAAGCATCACCGCCACGTCAAGCTTCCCGCGATTCGGCGGCAGGACTTTGACGTAAATCTCGTTCGTATGCCAATTGCGAACCGTGTCGCGAATATCAATTCCATCCTTGACGCTGGTAGAGAATTTCTCGGTCTTCGCCAGGTCGGCTCCCATCGTTTCACTGGCCCTTTCGAAAACCGTACGACGAAACTGCTCGATCAAGTCGTCTTCTGGCGGCCAACTGCATTGAGAATACGGATTCCATTTTTGCTTCCAGTCTTTGGAAACTTTTTCATCCGGCTTCGGTGTAATTTCGATGGAAGTCCAAACGATCGGCGGACCAGGCAGGCGATTGACCGCGTCCATCACATAGCCATCCGGCAGAGCGATGCGATCGATTCCCATGCGGCATTCTTCAAGGTCCCAATCGTCGTCAAAGGACCAGCACTTCGCTGTGTGCAGAAGCGTTCCTGCGTAGCCATCCCCTGCGACCTGTTGAGCCGCGATCACAATGTCAGCAAGCTGTGGCGAAAGTCGATGCTTGATCAGGGTCAGGTTGCGAATGTAGGCCATCATCCGAGCCATCAGGCTGGGAGTGATTTTTCGCGCTCGATTCCCGAAGTCGCGAATGTACGCTTCGCGCGATTCGATCAGAAGTTCCTTGATCCCGTCGATCGAAAGATTGGCATCGTCTTCCAGTTCGTGCCTCGCCCGTTCGTAAAGGTCGGCAATGAACGGGATTTCGCGCATCAGAAAAAACAGAGAGTCGCGGCTGCAAGTGTAGTGTTCAGGATCGGCTGTAGGTTCGTTGGTTGGGCAAATCAACGATTTGTTGTTGAAAGCTTCGCGGACCCATGGCCAATCGGCGACGCTGACGACGAACAGGATTTTCTCATAGTCAACAGAAAGTTCGCGCAGCTGGGCCGCCATGTAATCCATCCGCAATCGCCATTGCTCGGATTCGCCCGGTTCAAGAAACGGCAAAACAGCCGCCGCGAATTTTTCGACAGGAAGTTTCTTCAGGGCGTAGGCATCGGGCATCGTGACCGAGTGCGGAACGTAAGTGTCGGTTTCAAGGTCGATGAACTTGCGAGGCAACCGCTCCTCCATCGCAACCCGCAGTGCGGCGATGACTGCTTGGCATGGGTCGATCGGAACGTAGCTGCACTGTCCCAATTCTTCTTCGTCGTCTTCGCTGTCTCCCGGCCATTCGCTTGACGAACCGGAACGCTGAACCGCGACCGAAGGAGCAGGTAGTTTCAGGATGCCTGCTTCGACCGTTTCCTGAAACGATTCGGGCAGTGGAACAGCAAGGCAATCAAAGTCGTGCTGGAGCATCAACCGGCGGATTTCCCATGCAAAATCTCCGCTGCCGTGCACGATAGGAATCGCCGTGACGCGAGGCCCAATTTTTAGAAGTTCGTCGATCGGATTCGCGCTGTCGCTCAAAATGGTACATCTCCATCGCCGAATGGAGGACCTTTGTCGCCCCGGTTTTGGTCATCGAATTCGTCGTCTTCGTCGTCGCCTTCTACTATGTCATCGTCGTCATACTCCATCTCGATTTCCATGTCGGGATGAAGAGGGTCAGACGGATCGAAAAAGAAATCTCCAAACCCCATTGGCAATGTCTGTCCTCCAAGGGTTTGCGATTTGCGTCTGGCAAGTTCCTGTAAATCCAGCGCTTCCTGCCCGAGGCACTTTTCCAATGCCTCCGCCCATGCGGCGTCGCGAGAAAGAGGGTGATCTTCAGTGGATTGTTTGATTCGCTTCATCGCAAACCGAAGCAGATTGATGCCGTCGCGAGTTGAAAAGTCCAGCTTCAATTCGTGTGACTGTTGCAAAAATTCAACCGTCATCGAAAGCATGTCTTCTTCGACGAAAGGAAGGTGGTAATGGAGAATCGCTTTTTCGTCCTCGCGAGACGGGAATTTCAATCCCAGCGTCGGCTGCAATCGGCTCAGGATATAATCCGGAATTTCGAAGGTTGATTCGTCCTGGTTCATGGTGACGGCACACCGAAATTCAGGGTGAGCTTCAACGGAAATGCCTGCGACGATCGATTCAATGTAGCGACGATGGTCGAGCAACGGTGCGAGGCTGGCCCATGACTTTTCGTTCATGCGATTGCCTTCATCCAGAACACAGACTCCACCGGTGATCATGGCCGAAACCAGAGGCGAAGCGTGGTAAGCAATCTTTCCGCTCTCCGCCAAAACTGGCGTCACCAGAAGATCCTCAGGCCGCGTGTCAGCGGTGCACTGATAGATGTAAAGTTCTTGCTGCCGGAGTTCCGCCGCTGCCATCGCGAGAGCAGTCTTTCCGATCCCGGGCGGACCGACGATGCGAGGCGATAGCGGCAGATCGCTTTCGTTGACGACTAGCCAGCAGGCCATCAGTTGAGTCAAGATTTCAGTTTGACCGATCCATTTGTTCTTTAGCTTATGAGGCTGGCTGAGCTGGAGATTCACGCTCTGAATTTGTATCGATTCTGCCATTTGGTTTCCGCATCGAGTTATCATGGCACGGATGTCGTGCGGTCACACGATAACGTCGGCAACGCGTTCGCTCAATGGTCTGGTAGATGAGCCTGTCCACGCTCGCTGCAGGGGCCTAATCTTTGTCGAAAAAGTAGCGATTTGAACTTGATTAATTCAATGCTCAAATCGGCCCAGCCATTATTCGCCGCTAGTCCACGCGGCGGATGCGACCTGCTTTGACTTTCGTTTTGCAGGCGAAGTGAAGCAGCGGCGCTTCGTCAGGAAGCTCGATCCCAAGCCCATTGGTCATGGTGTTTTCATGGATGATCGCTTGAGCGTCTCGCAAGTGCCACTCCGGGTGCTCAATGTCGCCCCGAAACAGATGGCCTTTTGAGTTCGCGCTGAAAAGAGAATAGCGACTGGTCAACCAACGATCCAAAGAGCCTTCTTTCGCGAGGTAGTCTGAACCGATTGGGCGGTATTCGACTTTCAAACGAGCTTCCGCCTCGCCGCGATGTGTTCGGTTGGAATCGTATCGAATCCACGAACCACAGTCGCAACCTTTTTCTTTTGCAAACTTTATGTTCGCATCGACATAATTGAGACTGTACAGCCAGCGGGCTCCTCGAACGGCAACCGGGTTGGTCGCGTCGAGCGAGTGGAACCACACCCCGCGGCGACCATCAGGGCCGATCACATAGGTCCGAACATTCAGTTCCGGAAACCGCGATAGCCACGGCAGATCGGGCATCCAGCGAAGAGAAACCCCGCTCATCCGAAACGGCACGACGCCAATCCATGCCTTGCCCTGATAAGTATCCAGTGTCAGCGACGATGGCAAAGTTTGCCGAAGCTGATCGGCGTCAACCTGCCAGTGCATGAACAATAAATCATGCCAAACCATCCGCATAAAACCGCCGCCAAGCGAGGGGTTCGGTGGAGATGGCTGAGATCGGACCAGTGGAGTTGTAGCGACTTCCTGCATCGAATCACGACCGCAGCAGCCCTCAGGTCATAACGACATGATTCTCAACTGGCGAATTTTCCGGATTCCAATCGAACTGTTTTCGAGAAAACGCTGGCCAATTTCTGACTATGGGTCACACATATCAGGATTGCATTGGAGGCCGCTTGTACCGAAAGCAGCAGTTCTCCAAGCGAATCAGCATTTTTGGCATCGAGAGAACCCGTTGGTTCGTCAGCCAGAAGTAGAGCGGGCTCAAAGATCAACGCTCTGGCCACGGCGACTCGTTGTTGTTCACCACCCGAAAGTAGCCCCGGACGATGAGTCATTCGATTGGCCAGTCCCACCGATTCGAGGAGTGACTTCGCTCGGTCGACCGTGCTGCCATCAGGCTTGCCATCGGCAAGTGTGGGAACCAATACGTTGTCCAATGCCGTAAGCTGTGGCAGCAAGTGATGTTGCTGGAACACGAAGCCAATGTTTTTGTTGCGGTGTGCCGCGAGTTCTTTTTCGGGCATTTGCGTGGTCCTGTTTCCAAGCAGCTGCACTTCGCCCGAGGTCGGTTCGTCCAAAGTTCCCGCAATGTGCAGAAACGTGCTCTTGCCACTGCCGCTTTCGCCAACGATCGCGATGTTGTCGCCGCGGTTCAATTCCAACGAAATGCCGTCAAGAATTCGGAGCGGTTCCGCCGGGGTGGAGAATTCCTTGACGATGTCTTTCGCGGAAAAATCGGCCATGGTAATCAGGACTCTTTCGGGGAATTCAGTAAAGCAAGGCATCCCAAGCCATAAAAAGAATACTCAACGTCGTGAGCATCGTCCCAGGCTGCTGCCTGGAAACCGCCGTCCGGCAATTGTAACGAATGCACGAACTTGCGGAACGGCTCAACGTCCAGTTCGTCGAACGAATCGAGATCTGTGATCGTAAGTCCACCGGTAAACGAGCTCAAAAGATCTGCGATCGGGATTCGCGTGTTCGCTCGCAGACCGCCTTCATCCGTTTGCATTTCGCAAAGATAGTCCAAAGTCAGCTCTTTCGTGTCGTGGTCCAATCCCGGAATCGTTTCGTCATGCTGACGCAGGATATTCAGTGTAGCGACGGCGGCCGCCGAAGGATTTGTTCCCGCACGTTTGCTGGCTCGGATTTCTCGCCAACCGCCTTCTGGATCGCGGCGAGATTCCAGGAAGGCAGCGATCGAATGCGGATCAGGCGTTGGTTTCTCAAGCAGCTCCATCACAAGCACCACCAGAAAAGTATGGTAAGTGCTTCCTGCATGGCCCTCGGGAGCCTTCGCGTAGCCTCCGTCCTCGCGGCGCAGGGTATCCAAAAACGCAGCGACATTGTCTCGCCATTCTGGATCCGATTCGGCGAAGATGTCGATGCCAGCAGATACCTTAAGCAAATTGGCCGCGTAAAAAAGTGAAAAGAAATCAACGATCGTTTGATGCCCGGTCAGTTGTTGACGTAGGAAGCTGGCCGCTTTTTCGGCGACATCACCATACAGTTCACCCAGGACCGACAAGCCGCGAAGTGCAAAGGATGTGTAGTACAGATCGCTGCCGCCCATCCGGCCACCGAAGCCGCCGTCTTCTTTTTGAGCTCTTTTGAAATAGCCCATGTGCAGATCGCGAGTCTCTTCAGGAAGGTTTCCCAACCCGGTCGCGATGCGGATGGTCAGATTTTGCAGGTAGGTCGACAAGTTTCAGTTTTCGATGATTGAGGAGGTGTGTCTGCAAATTTTGCGAGTCAACTGTCCGGTGACACGTTAAGTTTCAGTCTGCAAATTTTATCCCGGATTATTTACGATGCGTGGGTGTCGAAATGGTAAAAGCTTGTTTCATTGGGATATTGCTCCAAGTTTGTGGTTGCGACAGGTGACCCACGACGTGAAATTGACGAATTTGCAAAACTTGCCTCCGCATCCGGAGAAAAACTTCAAAGGACAAGCCAGACGCCCGTCGTCGTGAATAATTCCGGTTTATTCGTCAATCAGAAATGGCTTGATTGTCTCGATGAACTTTTCAGGAACGGCAACTGATTCTGGTTTTTTGCCGTGTTCAAACAGGCAGCAAACCGCGGTGATGCTTCCGTCGGCAACCGGAGTCTCGTCGCGAAAGAATTTGAAGTCGTAGGTAACGCTCTTGGTGCCGATGCGAGAAACGCTGACGACGACATCGATCATTTCTTCGAACTTGATCGCCTGTCGGTAGTTGCAATTTGCGTTGACTCGCGGCCAGCTGATTTCAACACCGTCAATGGTACAGATGACACCCAGCCCAAGGCTGCGCAGGAATGCGTGTTCCGCCTGCTCCATGTAGGCGAAGAAGTTTGAGAAGTGCACGATCCCCGCCATGTCGGTGTCACGGAATTCAATGCGTCGCGTATGTTTGAAAGTTTCAGGCATGCTGGGCTTAATGGTTGTCTTTGGTTTGGATTTTGTGATTTGATTTTGTGTTTTTCGATGTCCTTGTGGAGTGGATCGTCAACGAGACCTCGAGCACTCCGGCCCGACCATTCAACTCGCTGTTGCAGGTTTTTGGCCGTAGGATTGTTTGGCTTCCAAAACGTTTCGCAGGTCTTCATCGTTGCCCATCTTAAACGTACCACCGGGCACAGGAACCATTTTGCAAGTTTGATTCAATGCATCATTGTAGGCCCGAACAGATCAGGACGACAGTAAGCTGACGCGTCCGAGTGCGTTGGCTGTTTGGTAATGATGGCTTGAGCGGTGAGCGATCGCGTGGAAGTCTGCGGTTGTTCATTGATTCCGCATAGCATGACCGAGAAGCCGAGCTGGTCGAGGGTGATGGATTTAAGTCACCGTCCCAGCTGGTATCAACGTCTCTGACGGAACATCCGGCCTTCAGGTTGCAACGAAATTCTGGCAACCGCTTCTGAAATCGATTACGATTGTGCGTGACCAAGTCGCTTCGAGCGACAAAGTTCAATGCACGATCTATCCGTGCGTCAAACCAAAACCCAAATTGCGGACGTGTCCTCGTGGCACACGGATAGATCGCAATTCGTTATACGACTCATCCTTATGTCTAACTTTTTCGAAACTGACACGGATGAAATCGAGTTTCAAGGAATCACCTACTTCGACTACTTCAATCTGTATCCGAACCTTTCGTTTGCTCCGACCCTGACGCATCTGCAATCGCTAGATACAGTAACAATTCAGGATTCGCTTGAGACACCTGAAGGCTGGCAAATTGCGGTAACATTCTGCGATTACCCCTTCCTTCTCGATACGCATTTCCACGGTACCTCAACACTGTTTTGCTGTGAAGAATGTGTTTCTGACAAAACCGCCATGCTTGCATTCCTCGGCTGCTTCTTGCCCATAATCAGGGATGATTGGACATCTCCTGACTGGATACCCAAAAAATAGTGAACTTTGCTATCATAGCTTCATAATTACAAACGCAGAAACGCCGGATAGCACTTTGTTGAACTTAATCGAATTGCGGTTGAGTTTTTCGGTCATGGCGACGCTTTCTTTTTGTTTGGTGCGCCTGTCTGTTTTTGCTTGAAGCGGTGAGCAGCTCCTTCGTGCGTCAAGGCCCCGAGCCGCTGTCAATTTCCAACTCAGCCAACTTCGGGCCCAGCTTTCTCAAAGACGTCCCCGATCCGCTGTGCCTTTCGCCCGGCCGCTCCGCAAGTCCAAAGCACGCTCGCGAAGCTATCGCTGTGCCAAACCGCAGCACTCGGCGGACGACGCTACGCCCACCCGGCTGCTCACACGACGCGTCTGACACTAAAGTGAGCCGCTGGCCGTAAGGCCTCGGGTTCGTCGCATCTCCGTAGCCGATGTCGCCAGACTTCGGTCGGTGCATTGCTTCCCTGAACTCTGGCGAGTCCAGCTACGACAGAACGCACCCGGTCGCTCACGCGACTCGGCTCACCTTACAAGGTTCGATTTAGGCGGCTTCGTCCACGCAACAAGTGAGCCGCTGGACGATGCAAAGATCTCTGTCAAGTCAGTGGGTTTTCATCGCGCATGGGCGAGGCGCGTCAGCTGAACGGCTTTGCAAAGTCTGCGGTTGTTCATTGATTCCGCACTCATTGATTCCGCATAGCATGACTGAGAAGCCGAGTTGGTCGAGCGTGATGGATTCAAGTCAACGTCCTCGCAGGCATCAACGTCACTGACGGAACATCCGACCTTCAGGTTGCCACGAAATTCTGGCAGCCGCTTCTGAAATCGATTACGATAGGGCGTGACCAAGTCGCTTCGAGCGACAAAGTTCAACGCACGATCTATCCGTGCGCCCAACCAAAACCCAAATTGCGGACGTGTCCTCGTGGCACACGGATAGATCGCAATTCGTTATGTCGCTTAATCAAATTACAAAGGAGGTTCAGATGCTACTACGACAACTTAGGATTCTTGCAGTTCTTTCAGCAATGGCGTTGCTGAACACCCACACCGCTACCGCTCAGCTTATGCCGCAGCAAGATTTATTTGGTGACGACGCCATGCTCACGTCTTCAGCTGTGGTCAACGCCAATAGCGATGGTTCGATTGGAGGAGACTTTACGAACGCGTACTTTCCGGCCACGCACTTTGATCCAGTTTGGATTGACGAGCCCACTTATGGAACTGTAAGCGTCGAGATGGAAAGCGGATTTGTCCGATACCAGCCATCCCCGACCAATTTGCACGAGATTGATAAATTCACTGTTTATGCCACGGACAACGATTCCAATTGGAACATTTCCACTTTTTTCTTTGACCCTGAAACGTCCGAGCTCACGTTTGTCACAGACGTTACGAACGACCCTATTGAAGTCGGTGCATTTCACCACCAAGACGTCTATTACTGCTCTGCGGTCACGGCAATGCCCGCTACTCGGGGAGCAGGATGGACGCGCTTTTGGGGCGGCGTGAAATTGGTGGGCGGAGTTCTGGAAACTGCAGGCGGGGTCGTAATAGGTGTCGGCACTTCTTGGACAGGTGTAGGTGCCGTTGCTGGTGGTGCAATTGCCATCCACGGTGCTGATACCGCGCAAGCAGGGCTTCG
Source organism: uncultured Pirellulaceae bacterium (assembly GCA_964479855.1). Lineage (GTDB taxonomy): Bacteria > Planctomycetota > Planctomycetia > Pirellulales > Pirellulaceae > Mariniblastus. Next base: position 38,784 of record CAYZPA010000003.1, on the reverse strand, counting down.
ACAACTTTGGTATGGAGAAGAGGTTCGAACGTTTACTTCGCAAGCAGTTAGCGGTACCGCTCACAATGTTTTTGGAGTTGATGAAAACAAGGCAGTTGTCATCGGGGAAATCGTTGATGCCGGAGCGGGATTAGCCGGAGGACTCGGTACTATCTCCAAGGGACCCCAGATCGTCGATAAATTCGGTGACGTTTTCGAGCTTTCAACCTCTGTTCGAGTCGCTTTGCCCGGGGGTGGATATATTGATGAAACGATAGACTTGTCTGACAACGTTGCTGACATCATTCGCGGTGGTGGTCTTGTTTCAACAGTTGATGATCTTGGACAACTTCATGCTGAACACATTGCAGACTGGGATTTGCGAGGACCGCGAGGAGGCCATATTGACGGTGGCACCGAGATTAGCGGAGTGGACTTTCCACTTCCCAAAGGAACTCGGTTATCGTTCCCCGAACAGTCATGGTACGGGCACACCGAAGGTAAGGTGATTCTCGATCTCTGGGAATCTGGCAAATTAAAGCCGGGCAGAACACTTGATTTCGATGGAGAACTTCCGCCATGTAGTCAATGTAAAAACATCATGAAATGGGCATCTGAAACGTTTGAAATGACAATAGTTTACGTTGACAAAGACGGCACTATGTGGGTTTGGATTAATGGTGTTTTACAATAGGAGCAGAAAATGGAATCTGACCAAATTCGCTTTAATTGCGAGGACGAGCAGCAGATCATAAGTTACTTGAATGGCTTAATGCCTAGCGTAGATCGGAAGTATCGCAAAACACTGAATCGGATGACAATTTGGTGCCTTCAAAATGGAGGCGTCTCAACGGTGGTTAAAGAGTTTTACGGTAAAACGGTGGCTGACGTCATTGAACGATACTCTAGCATTCACGAAAATGTGGTTGTGTCAGGTGAGCTTGACGGTGTTAAATTTCGACTGACCGAATAGCGAATTCGCGACATAACAAAGCGTTGAACCGAAGCGGCGAAGGCACATTGTTTTTGATGGCGATGTCTTTCATCGCCGCTCGGTTAACGCGGTCGTTGAACTTAATCGAATTGCGGTTGAGTTTTTCTGTCATGGCGACGCTTCTTTTTGTTCGGTGCGCCTGTTTGTTTTTGCTTGAAGCGGTGAGTAGCTCCTTCGTGCGTCACAGCCCCAAGCCGCTGCCAATCTCCAACTCAGCCAACTTCGGCCCCAGCTTTCTCAAAGACTTCCCCGATCCGCTGTGCCTTTCGCCAAGCCGCTCCGCAAGTCCAAAGCACGCTCGCGAAGCTATCGCTGTGCCAAACCGCAGCACTCGGCGGACGACGCTACGCCCACCCGGCTGCTCACACGACGCGTCTGACACTAAAGTGAGCCGCTGGCCGTAAGGCCTCGGGTTCGTCGCATCTCCGTAGCCGATGTCGCCAGACTTCGGTCGGTGCATTGCTTCCCTGAACTCTGGCGAGTCCAGCTACGACAGAACGCACCCGGTCGCTCACGCGACTCGGCTCACCACCCGGTCGCTCACGCGACTCGGATCACCACCCGGTCGCTCACGCGACTCGGATCACCTTACAAGGTTCGATTTAGCATTCGCAAGACAATAAATTGCCGAATTGCTATTGTTTTGTTGTGTTGATTTTTGGGATGCTGTTGCATGCCCGATACCAAAGTCGTTACATGGATTCGCGAAAAGTACACTGCTTTGCTTGGTGACCTTGATGAACGTGGTCGGCGGCGATGGGCTGCTGCCGAAGCACGCTCGCTTGGTCGTGGCGGTATCGCCGCAGTTGCCGAAGCCACTGGGATGTCAGATCGAACAATACGCACTGGAATCGCGGAACTTGATGACCCTCAGGCTCTCGCATCGGGACGCCAAAGACGTCCAGGCGGCGGACGAAAAAGCCGCGAGTAAGAACAACCAGACCTTGTTGAGGCACTGGAACGATTGGTTGATGACACGACTCGGGGAGACCCGATGTCGCCACTTCGGTGGACCTGCAAGAGCACGCGTACATTGGCTGCTGAACTGAACCAGCAGGGCTACAAGATCAGCAGTACTAAAGTCGGCGAAATGTTGCGTTCGGCGGGCTACAGTTTACAGAGCAATCGAAAGACGACCGAGGGCAAACAGCACCCTGATCGGGACGGTCCGTTCCAGCACATCGCTGCTCGCGTCAAAGCCTATCAGCATACCGGGCAGCCTGTCATTTCGATCGACACGAAAAAGAAAGAACCGCTTGGAAACATGAAAAACGCGGGTAAGACGTATCGGAAGTCTGGCGACCCGGTGAAAGTTACAACGCATGATTTTCCGAGCAAGGAACTTGGCAAGGCGGTGCCTTACGGTGTCTACGACGTGACTCACAACGAAGCTGGTGTGTCGGTCGGCATCAGTCACGACACGGCAGAATTTGCAATCGCCGCCATTGAACGTTGGTGGCAGCGAATGGGCAAGAAACGATATCCCAAGGCAAGGCGTTTGCTGATGACCGCCGACTGCGGAGGCAGCAACAGCCCGCGAACCCGTCTATGGCGTTGGGCTTTGCAAAAGTTTGCCAACAAAACAGGGGTCAAAGTCGAGTTATGCCACTACCCGCCGGCGACGAGCAAGTGGAACAAAATAGAGCATCGACTTTTCTGTCATATCACGCGCAACTGGCAGGGAGTTCCTTTGGTAAGCCATGAGGTCGTCGTCAACCTGATCGGGTCTACCAAAACGACTCAGGGGCTGGAGGTTCACGCATGGCTCGACGAGTCACAATACGAAAAATCAAAGAAAATCAGCGACGAGCAACTTGCAGAAGTGATCATAAAACGCAATGAACTCCACGGCGAGTGGAACTATCAAATCATTCCGTCAACATGACACGCAATCCGGTAATCAATTTCCTTACGACGCCTTAGGCGGCTTCGTCCACGCAGCATGTGAGCCGCTGGACGATGCAAAGATCTCTGTCAAGTCAATGGGTTTTCATCGCGCATGGGCGAGGCGCGTCAGCTGAACGGCTTTGCAAAGTCTGCGGTTGTTCATTGATTCCGCACTCATTGATTCCGCATAGCATGACTGAGAAGCCGAGTTGGTCGAGCGTGATGGATTCAAGTCAACGTCCTCGCAGGCATCAACGTCACTGACGGAACATCCGACCTTCAGGTTGCCACGAAATTCTGGCAGCCGCTTCTGAAATCGATTACGATAGGGCGTGACCAAGTCGCTTCGAGCGACAAAGTTCAACGCACGATCTATCCGTGCGCCCAACCAAAACCCAAATTGCGGACGTGTCCTCGTGGCACACGGATAGATCGCAATTCGTTATCCGACTGCAGGAACCTGAATGACCACATTGTTTGGTGATTTTGACGCCACTGACTTCTGGGAAGACTGTGAATACGCGGCCGAAACCTACGTTGACGACTCACTAAACGAGAGGCTAACTGGAGAGATCGAATCAATTCTCGGCTATAAGATCCCATCTGCTTACATCGAGCTTTGCAACACCCAGAATGGAGGCTCCCCAAACAATACATGCTATCGAACACAAACTCCAATTTTTTGGTCTGATGACCACGCTGAGCTTGTTGGTATCTTCGCAATTGGCAAAACAGCGGATCGCTCTTTGGGTGGCATTGATGGCTCGAGATTCTGGATAGAAGAATGGCGATACCCAGACATTGGGATTTATTTCGCAGATACCCCGACTGCTGGTCATGACATGTTTTGCCTTGACTATCAGACATGTGGGCCAAATGGCGAACCGAAGGTCGTTCACATTCACCAAGAGGACGATTACAAGACGACACTAATTGCCGATTCGTTCGAGGCGTTTATTCGTGGCTTAGAACCAAAAAGCAACTTCGCCGTCGGATAACATCTGAGCGTTCGACTTCGCGGGTGCGGGAGAGGCAGGTTGGCCGGGTTGAGACTTTTCATTGAATGTTGGCGTGTGATGGTTCTTTGACGCCCGCCGGAGCTCAAACACTTTGTTCAAGAAGCCCGTTTTGGTTCTCAAGCGTTCCACTTGCTGCCGTTTTGTGTTATGATTTTGACCACCGCGGAGCATGAATACTCTTTGCCGCTGAACGCTTCAAAGATTCCTATCGGGTCAGTGAATTGTTGTCGCGCGGGCGCGAACATTTGTACAGGCGAGAACATGAGAACAATGGCGAGGTGCACGTGTTGCCCAAAGGTTACACTCGGACTCGTCGCTTCGGCGGTTGGGCCAACACGAAACGCGAGGCCTACCTGGAGCTGTTGGCGAAGCTGCTTGATGCGGCGGGGGCTCCGCTATCCGATCAAGCCACCGAGTTCGGTCCTTTCGATGATTCGGCTGATGATTTATCCGCTGATTCGACGGAGGACACCAACGGAGACGCGTCAGCGGAACGGCTTTGCAAAGTCTGCGGCTGTTGGTTAATTCCGCATAGCATGACCGAGAAGCGCAGGAAATAAAGGCGTCAGGAGCCAAATTGGTAAATCAGGCAAGCTTTTTTGGTCGCCCTCTTGGTCGTAACGTGAGCTCTAGTCCTTGCTGTTTACGAGAGCTTTAAGTGGTCAGGCTACTTTAATCGTGGTCAAGTCACTTCGGCGATTTACACCGAGCCGATCTTTGACGGCCCCGGCGATGTCACCGGTGTGCTTTTGGTCAAGCTCATCGGTCTCGGTCACCGAAACAGTTCGATAGAAAATCGCCATGCCTGTTATTGAAACATCTGAGCCCGTTTTGGCTCTCACGCATTCCACTTGCTGCCGTTTTGTGTTTTGATTTTGGCCTCCGCGCAGCATGAAGACTCTTTGCCGCTTAACTCTTCAAAAAAAAACTGCGGGCAGTAACGTAGAAGCGTTGGTCCGCAGGTTATGTTTTCAATTCAAACCGATCGGAGGCCGATGTCGGCCCCAAGCCGATATCAGTCGCCTTTGTATGGCATCAAAGCCATAAAGCGGGCTCGCTTGATCGACGCTGTGACAGCGTGTTGGCTGATCGCGGTACAGCCGGTTTTGCGGCGACCAACAATTTTTCCGTGGCGGTTAGTAAGCTTTTTCAGCAGCTCAACATCCTTGTAGTCGACGTACGTCGGACGTGGACGCTCGCCATCAACAAACAAAGGGTCCTTGCGAACTGTCTTTGTCTTGAGTTTTGGTTTTCGTCGTGTGTTTTTTCGTTTTTGAAATGCCAAGGGATCGACTCAACAAAAGGCTGACAATTTGCGGATTAATACATCGCAGATGAAAGAGGAAGATCGTCAATCGTCTTCGGATTCTGCGGCCAAATTCAATTTGGACTGCGTATTATGCAAAATCGTCGAAGATCCGCAACCGAAAAAGTGTTCAAATACAGCCCTGTTTTCAGCGTTCGGGCTCATTTTTGGAGTTTAAACCGCTCAATTCGACGAAAGCGAGATTCGCGACCAGCATCGCCATCCCGAATTCCATCATCCCCATGCATAGCCCGATTCCCAGATGCAGCGGAATCGCCAACCCCAGCATCACGGGACGAGTCAGTTTTGACCATATCAACGCCGCATAACCGACTTCGAAAAACAAGGTCACCATCGTCACAATGCTGACCAACCACATATGATCCGCCAGCCAGGTCATGTCCATCGTTTGGTATTCGTAGCTGGCAACCGCGCCCCAAATCGCTTCCCCATTCCACCACGTTTCGCCCTGGCATTTTCCCAGCCCCGCGAACAGGTAGACCACACAAAGGTGGATCTGAATCAGCCGGATCGCCACGTTGTTTCGAACGGAAGGCTTTGCCACGGTTTTCGAAATGCCCAATCGCTTTGCCAGCGAAAACGACTCGCCACAATCGCTCAACGCAAGATACAAAGTCACAAACGCCGCGATCTGGTCCAGCCCAAACAGTGCGCCGGTCGCCCGGTTGGCGTAGGAGATCACAAGCAACGCCGTGACGATGCCGGTCGCTCGTGTCCAAAACCCGAGCGCGAAAAGTAACATGATGGTCAGCGCGACAACATGAAAGAGCCACAAGACGGACGGCTCCGAACCGATCCAGTCAAAGTGGCTCCACGCCAGCGAAGAATCAAAGAGCAGTTCGCGGTAGGAAGCCGGCAACATTCCGTCGGGGCTCAAAAACCGAATCAGCAACGGGCTCCACGCGAGATGCGAGTAGAACACGACCAAGCCCATCGACAGCCGAATCAGGCCCAGCGTCTTGCCATCACGAACAGAGAACCAAAACGTATCCCACGCTTTTGTGACATCGTCCAACCAGAATTTGAGGTTACGCATGACAACCTCGTCTGATGAAGTTTGGCAATCCTTGTTTCTGCGAGATCGGCTCTGGATCAAGCGTTCGATCGGAATCTGTTTTTGGAGGAGCGGTCGTTTTCTGAGGTTGCGGTGACGGTTGAGTGTTGTCACGCGAGCCTTTTAGGTCTTCAAGTTTGAACTCGCCAATCAGAAGCGGTAATTCGGGGCTGAGGTATTTCGCGTCGTCCAGTTTTGCGCCTTCACGAACCTCGATCGGAAACGGAATCTCGCGTTCTCGAACAAAAAGCTTGATACTCGTTCCGCCATGAATCTCCAGCAGTCCTTTTGCGACACTGCGGAACAGTTGACCATTTCGTTTCTTTGCCGCCTCGTAATCCGTTTTTCTTTTCTGACGTTGTGCTCGAAGTTCAGCTGCGATTTCGTGCTGCCCCGCAATCTGTTTTGCGTTTGCGACTTGCTCAAGCCGATTCTGTTCCGCCACGAATTCTGATTTGATCGGTGTGAGCAGGTGTTCTGTGCAAAGCGTTTCGCTGAGCATGAACCAGCGATGGTACTTCAGTCGGGGAAAGGAAAATTCGGAATTGTTCCTGTCAGGAAATCGCCCAACAATTTTACTGCCATCCTGCTTCGTGATTTCGTATTCAACCAGATGGCTGGGGCCGGGATCGGGAGCAAAAAAACGATAGCCGTGCCCCAAAAAAAGAAGTCGATAGATCGGGCTGACTTTTTTAGCCAGCGGCCTGGTCAAATGTTCGGATCCGATCGGGTTGGACAACGGCCCAAGGATCAGAACGAATAGATAACCAGCGATCAACAGCGAAACGATTCGTTTTGCCGTCGTCGAAAGCTTCGTGGGTTCCGCAGTCAAAGGCTCAAGGGTAGCTTCATCCTGGTTGGCTTCATCCGGGGAGGCAATCTGCGATTCGGAAAGGTCCGCAGCCGTGTTTGAGTTGTGACGTGATTTGGCCATGCCTCGATCTTAGTCCCCTGCACCGCCACGTAATTTGGCCAAATAGACAAGGGGCCAACGTAGTCGAGGAAGCCTTGGCGTAATGTTCCGTTGTTGCCGAATCTAACGGATGTAGCGTTCAGGAAATGCACGTCGCAGCACGATCGGCGAAAGAGAAAGGAGGCTCAGGTGGATACGGGTTTTGGCTTTGGAGGATGGAAATTGTGATGCCGCCGCGAGCATCGATCCTGAAACTCCGCCAAGGCCGAATTGCGTTGCTCTTCGCTCTGAAATGCTTGAGCCAACAGCTGGTCCAGAAACTGGTGTGACCGTGCGAATACCGCTTCGTCTTCTCGCAGGTAGCGATGGGCGAACTGACGCTCGTTCTCTGTGATGTCGGCATCCCTTTTCGAAACGTTGGCTCGAACGTATGACATGTCGGTGAAGACGGTGGGGTAGAGCTTCTCAAGGCAGATGCAGGATTCGTCGAAACGCTCGATCGGAAACAGGAACCCACGTCCCGTTGAAATTGCGTTTTCGATAACCGACATGTCGTCCTTGCCGCGACCACCATTAAGGAAGTAAATCTGACTGTTGGTCTGAGGATGAACGTATTGCTCCACCAGTTCCGCGTTGGCGAATTCACGAAAGCTCATCCGTTGAGCGATGCAGTTGACTTCTTCAAAATGCCGATGAAAGAAGTATCGCGAGATGAACCGGTCGACGGGTTCGCGAACGTAAGCGATCGCGTAAATCGTGGCTTCCGCATGATCAAAAGGAAGGTCAAACGAAAGTTTATGGTCGCTCATACAACGCACGCCTGGATGACAACGCACAATTTCGCTGACGTCTTCACGAGTGTACTGCTTGGTCTCCAGCAACGAATTCGAGTTGTAATAACTGTCGCCGAAGTTGCGATTCATCAACTGACGCAACGTCGAACCTCCCGCTTTGGGGACGTGGACGTGGAGCCACGCTTCTCGGGTCGTGGCGGGTTGCGGCTGAGTGTCTGACATTGGGTATCCTGTTTGAGCCCGGATTATTCACGATGCGTGGGCGTCGACCTGTAGAAAGCTTGTTTCATTTGGATATTGCTCCAAATTTGTGGTTTCGCAGGTCACCCACCACGTGAAATTGACGAATTTACAAAACAGCCTCCACGTCCGGAGAATCGCTTCAAAGGACAAACCAGACGCCTGTCGTCGTGAATAATTCCGGTTGAATGAAGCTCCATTTTCGCAGGGGGGCTTATCGGTAACAAGGCCATTGCTTCGGTGTGCGCATGATCGTTGTAGCGGCGGGCGTCAGACCAACGCACAAAAAAAGCCGTGTCTGGTTAGGACACGGCCTTATCAATTTCTTGCTCTGCGAGGTTGTCGACTACCATCCGCATCCGCGACGACCGCCACCGTAGAAACCTCCTCTGTAAACTGGAGCAGCGTACACGGGACGGTAGGCCTGACGTGGGACATAAACGGGAGCGACGAATCCGCCACCGAATCCACGATTGTAGGGAACGAAGCCGCGGTTACCAACGTTCACGCTGACGCCGCCGAAGCTTCTTCCGTAGCCACCGCGAAAATTGTTGTAGCCGAAGTTGTTGAATCCGTTGCCAACGCTGATGCCGAATCCGCTTCCGCCGAAACCGCCTCGGTGAAAGTGTTGAGCCTGCGTTTCGCCAGCTGTCAAACTGACCGCTGCAACAGCGATCAAACATGCAAATAATTTGTTCATGGAATCCTCAAGGGGTTTGGGTGTGTCATTTAGACTTACTTAGGAGCCGCTACGTAGCCCGCGTTCGAGCTCAATCGATAACAACTCCGTCGTGTTCGAAATTCCAGTAATGCAATCGCAGTGCCAAACGAAATGATTGGCTCGATGTGACGTCATAAAGCGGATGCTTGCTATATATTCGCGTCTGATTGAAGATATGTCACACGACCCCGAGAAGCGGAATCCTCGCGTTTCACGAAGGTGTCGTCAAATTGGTGACTCTAATTGCATTCTGAGACAAAAAATGTCCAACTTCGATCCACAACTTTCGAAAGTTCCACCAGGCCAACAAGTGGTTGCACCCAACAAATGGCCCGTTATTGGTGAGCGCGAACCGGCACACTTGGATCCAAATTGGACGTTGACGATCGATGGGATGGTGGCGACTTCAAGGACTTTCTCGTTGGCGGATCTTCAGCAGATGCCGCAGACGGAAATGATTTACGACATCCATTGTGTAACGCGATGGTCTCGGCTGGACGTTCCGATCAGCGGAGTCCTGCTTGCGGATTTGTTGGGTCTGGTTGAAGTGGACCCTTCCGCCAAGTTTCTCTCATTCATGGCCAGGTCCAAACAGAATCACTCAACTTCATTGCCGCTGAAGTCTGCTTTGGATCATCGTTGTTTGATTGCCTTGTCTGCCGAAGGAAAGCCGTTGGAAATTGGGCATGGCGGACCAATCCGCAACATGGTTCCGGGAAAGTACTTTTACAAAAGTGTGAAATGGCTTGAGCGAATCGAATTGCTTGCCGAAGATCGATTGGGATATTGGGAGGCCGACGCGGGGTATCACAACGAAGCGGATCCATGGACGGAGCAACGTTACATGGCTTCGACAATTGATCGACGAACGGCGGCGAAGCTTTTACAGTCCAAAGACTTTTCGAATCAGGAACTTTTGGGGATTGATGCCAGCGGCAGGAACCTTGACGGCTTGCTGGCGAACAACGCGTTGTTGCGAGACGCTTCGTTTAACGATTGCTCGTTGGTCGGTGCTGACTTTTCAAAAGCAAATCTATCGAATTCGCGGTTCGTGGGAGCCGACCTTACCAATGCCGTCTTTGTGGGAACCGACGTTGAGGGAGCCGACTTTTCCGGGGCGGACCTTTCTGGCGTGGACCTGAGTCAATGCTCCCTGATTGGAGCATCGTTTTACCAGACGGAAGGAAAGCAGTTGGCGGCCAACCTCAAGACAACCATTTTTTCACTTGATCAACTGGAGAGTCTTGGTGTCGACCAGCGAAACTTTGTTGTGGCTTCGATGGGGATGCAAGACTGAAGTAAATGGCAAAGAGTGTTGATGCTGGGCATCGACGATCGTTTATGTGTTTTCTGGCGAATTGCGGTTTCAGTCGCCGTAACGACTGGATCGGAAGTCAACGACTGGATTGTCTCCATCCCATGACACGGGAACAGGACTTTTTTCGACCGCGTATTCTGAACCAAGATATCCTTCCGCAACGACACTTTTGCCAAATACGGGATGAGTGGAGACAATCCAGGTCCAGTGCGCACCAGAATGTGCCGCACCTGCGTCGTTGAACCAAATGTCATACTTCTTGCCGTTCGGGGATTCGATGGTGCCGCCCGCGACCGACGCAAGAAGATACGGCAAAGGCGAGGCGCCACGCGGTACAACTGAATGGTAGATTCGTAACGTCACGCACAAGAGCGCCGCAATCGTCGCTACTATGATCAAAATCGTACGAATTCGAAATCGAGACATGTCGCTCCAGTGATTGATTAAGCATGGGTGCCATGCTTCACGCCGATAGAAAAATTGGACACCTGATAAAAGCGAGCTTACGCAATCAAGCTGGCGTCGGCTTCGATCGCGTGAGCATGATCCGTTGAGCAAAACCAGAGCTCGCCAGACTTTGAGCCTTTGGCATGAGCCACCGCCGCCCTGAGTTTGGCGACTCCATTTGCGTAGCCGCATCCTCAAGCTCGTCGATCGATTCGGTCATCTGAACCGGAATTATTCACGACGACAGGCGTCTGGTTTGGTGCTTGAGACGATTCTGCTGAAGTGGCGACAGGTTTTTGCAGTTCAGCAATTTCACGTCGTGGGTGAACTGTCGAAACCACAAACTAGGAACAATATCCCAATGAAACAAGTGTTCTCTATTTTGACGCCCACGCATCGTGAATAATCCGGGCTGAATGTATGAATTTAAATACGGCTCCAAATCCTCGAACCTGACTGCCGCAGTCATCGATTTGTATTTGTCTTTGTCTCGTTCCACAATGCTAGCGAAAAACGTTTGTAAAGCAGTTTTTGGCGAGTCGAAGCCCGGCGACTGATCAAAATCGGCCGATCCGCTTGCCACGAAAGAGCTCTCTTTCGTTACAGTTGCACAATAAAAAAATTGCAGAATTTAGCTCTCCGGTCATTTTGAGGCGGTAAAAACAAGGATCTTGCGAAATTGATCAGCCATAATTTATTGTCCCGGAATTCAAACGCGGGCACATAGGGTCTTCTGGCGATCTCTTTGCAGAATCATTTTCGAATCCCACCGTCGACGAAACCATTATGGCTGATGAAGCTCAAGCATTGGATGATCTAAAGCTGCTCCAGAATGCTGGCGCTGACCATGGGTGCGACGCATTCAATGAAGTGTTAATCAAGCACCGTGATCGGCTGAAGCGAATGGTCGAACTTCGGATGAACCAGCGATTGCAGGGACGGGTAGACGCATCCGACGTGATTCAGGATACGTTCGTTGAGGCGGCGCGGGCTCTTGAAAGCTACCTTGAAAATCCGAAGATCTCCGTCTTCTTGTGGCTGCGAAGGCTCGCTGGTGAAAAGCTGATTCAGGCGCATCGCAAACACATGGGAGCGTTGAAACGATCTGTCCAACGAGAGCAATCGATTTACGGTGGAGCTCCAGCAGCCACGTCGATGGCGCTCGCGGTTCATCTTTCGGGCAATTTTACATCGCCGTCCCAAGCGGCCGTAAAGCAGGAATCCAAGGATCAGTTAACGGAAGCTCTCGAGCAGATGGATGAAGTCGACCGCGAGATTCTGACCCTACGACACTTCGAGCAATTGTCTTCCAAGGAAACTGCTGCGGTGATGGAGATGAACTACGAGGCCGTCAAGAAGCGATACTTCAGAGCACTGGACAAGCTTCAAAAAATTCTATCGGAAGCCAGCCATGGATGATGGTTCTACAGAATTCGAAATAGTCATGGAGGCGTTTACCGCAGGCGTCCGCCGAGGAGACGATGTCGCCATCGATGATTTTGCCGAGAGGTATCCGGCTCACGCGGAAGAAATTCGCCGTTTGTTCCCCATCGTTCAGATGATGGAACGAAAAAAACAGCGAGGCATCCAGCAGGATGATTTGAGCGAATCAGGGCTGATGGAAGCCGAATTGAAACTGCTGGACGATGCGAAACCTGTCAAGCGGTTGGGGGACTATCGCATTCTGCGCGAAATTGGCCGGGGCGGTATGGGGATCGTTTACGAAGCCCAACAGGAATCGCTCGGACGTCGTGTCGCGCTGAAACTCCTGCCGGAAGTCGCTCAACTGGACGAACGTCGCAAGCTTCGATTTCAGCAGGAAGCACAGGCAGCAGCGATGCTGCACCATACCAATATCGTGCCCGTGTTTGGTGTTGGTTCCGAAGACGGTGTGCCTTACATGGTAATGCAGTTCATTGACGGACAACCGATCGACAATGTGATTTCGGAATTGTCTCGAATTCGATCCAAAGGTTTGTCCTCCAATGAAAAAGAGCTCACGACAACCGAAAATTATTTGAATGTTTCGACCATCGCCGAATCAATGGAGCGGGTCGAAGCATGGGGGACCACTTCTAACGAATCGTCGTCAGGGTCCGGTTTAAAGAAGTCGGGCACAGAAAGCTTCAGCAGCACGTCGCTCTCTGAAAGCAAAACAAACAGCATCTACTTTAGAAACGTTGCCAAAGCTGGCGTTCAGATGTTTCAGGCTTTGGGATACGCGCACTCAAAAGGGCTGCTGCATCGTGACATCAAACCGGCGAACTTGCTGGTCGATCAAGCCGGAAGCGTTTGGGTGACGGACTTTGGGTTGGCGAAATCGGTGGAGAGTCCTGATTTGACTCGAACCGGCGAAGTCGTTGGGACGCTTCGATACATGAGCCCGGAACAGTTGGAAGGGAACGCGACTGACAGTAGCGATTTGTTTGCAATGGGACTAACGTTGTACGAAATGGTTTCGCTGCGGCCCGCGTACGACAGTCGAGAAAAGTCGCAATTGATTCAACAGGTGATGAATGCTTCCCCGGCTCGGCTGGGCAGTGTTGATCGAGATATTCCGCGAGACCTGGAGACGATTGTCCACAAGTGCATTGCTGCGGAGCCAGCGTCGCGGTACGGCAGTGCCATTGAGGTCGCCGAAGATCTGCAGCGTTTTCTGGATGGTGAATCGGTTTTGGCTCGCCGCGCCAGCCTCGTTGATCGCAGCATCAAATGGTGCCGACGTCGGCCCGTCGTTGCGTCGCTATTGCTGGCGCTGGCGGTTTCCTTGCTGGGCGGTATCGCGACGACAACATGGCAATGGAGGAAATCCATTGCGGCGCTGGAACTTGCGGAGCAGAATCTTGTCGAAGCGAACGAGCAGCGGGCGATTGCCAAAAAGCACTTTCAACAAGCCCGTCAAAGCGTTGATCGATTCTTTACGGTTGTTAGCAATCAACGTTTGTTGCGTGAGCCCGGACTGCAGCCGCTGAAACGGGAGCTGTTGAACGAAGCGTTGGACTACCATCGTGAATTTGTGAAGCAATACGGTGACGATCCGGGTGCGAAAGAGGATTTGGCCAATAGCCTTTTTTCAATCATCGAGATCGAAGGCGTGGTTTCACCCGGAGCTCACTTGGTGGAAGCCGTCGATGAACCGATTCGAATTCTCAAAGAGCTTGCGGATTCCGAACCTGAGACAGCAAGGCATGTCGAGCGACTGGCTCAGGCGATGACGCTAAAGGCTCAGATGTCGAGGCGGATGGACATCGACAAGTCGATAAAAACGACCCTGCAAGCGATCAAAGTCGTTGAGGATTTTCGCGCAGGCGTTTCTGAGGACAATCTGGCCGGGCTCAGGGAGCTTGCCAAACTTCACCAGTTTTTAGGATTGACGTACGAGTCGATTGACCAGGCTCAGCAGCGAACCGATCGCATGCACGCACACTACTCGAAAGCGATGTTGCTGTTGACGCAGTTGAATTTGGAGTATCCGGACGATGCCTTTGTTGGGCAGTCGCTGGCGCTGGCCCATCGCGATCTTGGAATCGCATATCGGAAAATGGACGAGGTCGATAAATCCGTTGCGAGCTACGAAAAAGCGATGTCGATCATTGGAGACGTGATCGATGCCAATCCGGGCAACCCGGTTGTGCGAAGAACCTCGGCATCGATCTGCAACACGATTGGTTTTTTCTACTCGAACGTGCAGAGCCACTTGGACTACGACAAAAGCTTGCAGTTTTATGAAGAATCGGCTAAGCAATACGAAACTCTCAGCAAAATGGATCCGTTGGTGATTGAGTACCAGGACGGGTTCGCGCGGGCTCGTTTGAATGCAGGTGGTGTATTGCAGGTCATGGGCAAACTGGACTTGTCACTCAAGTATCGCGAAGAGGCGACCGAAGTTTGCGAGAAGCTTAGCAAGGCCTATCCAGAGCTGTTGAACTTGAAAAGCGGGTGGGCGATGGCGCTCGACGGTGTGGGAACGATCTTGCGTCAGATGGACCGAGTCGACGAATCTGTCGAGAAACACAAACTCGCTTTTGAGATTCACTCGGAGGTTGTTGAAAAGGATCCGCGTCAAAGCGTTGCCAGAAGACGGTTGTTACAGTGTCTTCAGCAGACTGCCCGAGCTTATTCGAGTGGCAGATCTTTTGAAGAAGCGATGGAAGCGATTGACTCGATCGAGAACTATATCGATCCTGCATCATCGGCTCCGCGATTTACGCAAGGACGCGAGTTCATGTTTATCGCCTGTAAAATTGGAAGCCTGATGCGAGACGAAGAGGTCGAGAATGATCCCGAATGGGAAACACTCCGTGAAAAAGCGCTCAACGAATCGAAAGCGAAACTGCAGTCAGCTTTTGATTCCGGTTTCAATGTCTTGATGGCTTGGCGTCAGGATACCGGAGTCGCAGGCTTTCAAGTCGACGCGGAATGCAAGCAGATTCAGGAATGGGTTGAGGCCGAACTGTCCAAATAGTTCACTGCATGAAACGGCAACTGTTCCATCTATTCCATTAGTTCCATCTGTTCCGAATTCACCCGAGAGTTGAAAATTTGCTTACAATATCGGGCAACGCAAATTCAATTCACGGAGTCGAAAATGAAAAGACGTAAATTCCTGAAAACAACGTCCGGTGCCGCCGTTGCGGCGTCATTGACTTCCTTTCCAAGCTTCCTTTTCGCGGACGAAGAAGCCGCCTGTTGTGATCGAACTTGGGCCACGCCGGCAGATGCCATGAAGTCGCCTGCGGAAACACTGGCTTACGTGCCGTGCATTCGAACGGGCACCGGCGTCGATCTGCCGGACTACCTCGCCACGATCGATGTCGATCCAAAGTCTGCGACTTATGGAACGGTGCTTCATCGCTTGCCGATGCCCAATGTTGGTGATGAGCTTCATCATTTCGGCTGGAACGCTTGCAGCAGTTGCCATGGGCAGGATGGAGCCAATCGTCGATTCATCGTGTTGCCGGGTATCGCAAGCAGCCGAATTCACATCGTCGATACTTCGGATCCGAAGAAACCGAAAATCCACAAAGTGATCGAAGGCGAAGACATCAAGAAAGAGACCGGTTTGTCGGCGCCGCATACGGTTCACTGCCTTGCCGACGGCAACATCATGATTTCCATGTTGGGGATGGCGGACGGAAGTGCGCCTGGCGGTTTCATGATGCTGGACAAAAATTTTGAGATCGCGGGCAGATGGACCGAAGACACCGGTCCGATGAAGTTCAATTATGACTTCTGGTACCAACCTCGCCACAATGTGATGGTCAGTAGCGAATGGGGAGCTCCGAATACCGTTTCCAAGGGTTTCAATCCTGCGGAAGTTGCAGAAGGGAAATACGGTCGCCAGCTACATTTTTGGGACTGGAAGGAACGTGAGATCAAGCAGTCGATTGACTTGGGCGAAAACGGATTGATTCCGCTGGAAGTTCGTTTCCATCACAACCCGGACAGCACTCACGGCTTCGTTGGAGCGGCCCTGTCGAGCACCATTTTTCATTGGCATCACGACTCGGAAAAATGGCGGGCGGATCAGGTGATCGCAGTCGAGTCCATTGAAAAAGAGGGCTGGCCTTTCCCGGTGCCCGGCTTGGTGACGGACATCGTCCTTTCGATGGACGATCGCTTTCTGTACTTCTCCAACTGGCTCCACGGTGATCTTCGTCAATACGACGTTTCTGATCCGGAAAATCCCAAGCTGACCGGACAGGTTTGGCTCGGTGGTGTGCTTGGTAAACCGACACCCAAAGTGAAAGGTAAAGAGCTCGCTGGCGGTCCACAGATGTTGCAGCTTAGCCTTGATGGAAAGCGGCTCTACGTGACCAACAGTCTTTACACGCCTTGGGACGAGCAATTTTATCCGGGCATGGCGAAGTCGGGGTCGTACTTGTTGCAGTTGGACTGTGACACCGAAAAGGGCGGGCTAAAACTGAACGAGGATTTCATGATCGACTTTGGTGCCGAGCCTGAAGGACCCGTTAGAGCTCACGAAATTCGGTTTCCCGGCGGCGACTGCACAAGTGACATTTGGGTTTGAAGTGATCGGTTGGATTTGACGTCGCGAGGTTGGAGTTGCCAGACTTCGGAAGCGCACCCGAGTCCTTACGTCGCTCAACGGCCAACGGCTCACTTTTTCGCGTGAGCCGAGTCGCGTAAGCGGCGGGATACGTAGCCGATGTCGCCAGACTTCGGAGCTGCTGCGGCCGACCACCAACGTTTCAACATCGCGGTGAATCGACGGACGAAGTTTCCCAAAACAGTGGAAATTTCCGCAAACGGAGCACATGCGACGCCTAACGAACAGCTCCTCCTTAAAATTCGACCTTGATTTCCCGAATTGATGTCCCGGTTCAGAATTGCCGGCACATCAGAAATTGGCGGAAACCAATTTCAGGTATGAGGAGCAAGCAATGTCCGATAGTCGATTAAGTCGGATTGAAACGCAGTGGTCGATGATTCAAATGGCGAACCAGGCGAAACACGGTGGCGCAGACAAAGCACAAACTGAACTGTTTGAGCGATATGCTCCTGCGATTCGTCGGTATTTGCGAGCGTCGCTGCGAAACGAAGAAGCCGCAGCGGATGTGTTTCAGGAATTTGCTCTTCGGTTGGTGCGAGGTGATTTTCGAAATGCTGACTGTGCCAAAGGGCGTTTTCGAAGCATGCTCAAAACGGCTCTCTATCGCTTGATGGTCGACTACCATCGCCGCAACCAAAAACAGAAAAAACTTGGCTCTGGCCACGACATCGAAACATGGAACGAACCGGAAACCATGGATCAGACATCGGGCGTAGACGATGAGTTCACGCTCTCATGGAGACAGTCCTTGCTGGACGAAGCGTGGAATCGCCTGGAACAATTGCAGATCGAAACCGGCAAGCCTTATTTTACGATCCTGAAAACGCGAGTCGACCAACCTTTGATGACGACGAAGCAGTTGCATCAGTTTTTGACAGACTCTGGTGCTTCGATTCCGGCAGAGAATTCGTTTCGCGTTTACTTGCATCGGGCACGAAAGCGGTTCGCCACGATCCTGCTGGACCAGGTGGCTCAGTCGTTGGAGCACGCCAGTCGGGATGACGTCGAGGCAGAACTAATCGAATTGGGATTGCATCACTTCTGCAAACCGGCCTTCGCTGGCCAGCCGTAATGCTGGAAGTTGCATCTGCTGGTCGTCGGTTGTTTCCTAGCGTTTGCCGGCGAGCGGTCGAGATTCTGGAACCGGAAGCCACGTTGGCAAGCGTTTTCAGGATTCCGTCTTCAGGATTCCGTTTTTGGGCTCTCCATTAGATGCATTTCGCGTTGCAGGATTTTCAGCATCGTTTGCAAAAAGACAACGATCATTGGGCCGATCAGGATCCCAATCGGACCTAGCACCGCGACGCCACCAATGACGCTCAGTAGCGCCAGCAGTGGATGAAGATTCGATTGTCCATGAAGAATCCATGGTTTTATGATGTTGTCTGCCATCGAGATGACGGCGAAGCCATAAATCGTCAAACCAATCGCGGCGGTTAAGTTGTTGTCGACAAAGTACAGGTACAAAACGCAAGGGATCCAGACTGACGCCGCTCCGACAAACGGCACCATCGCCAGAACGGCGGACAAAAGCGTTAGCAGGAAAATCGAATCAAGTCCGCAGAACCAGAAGCCGAAGCCAGCCAAAATCCCCTGCACCACCGCTGAAAGTAACGTGGCGACCACAACGGCCCGGCTAACACGCGCGAATTCTGCGGCCAGTTCCTGTTCGTGTTTGTCGTCGATCGGTGAAAGTCCTTGCAGCGAAACCAGCATCGCGGGACCGTCAAGCAAAAAGAAGTACAAGCCAACAATCATGATCACTCCACCGAAGACGAGATTGGTCACGAAGGAAGTGATCGAACCGCCCAGTGCGAAAAGGCGGTCTCGCAAAAAAGAAATGAACTGGTTGGTGTAAGTTCGCAGCTCCGTTCCTGTCGGGTTGGCGAACTCGATGATGGTCGCTCTTGTGCGTCCGCCCAGAGAAGCGTGTTTGAAGTTCAGGAAATCAGTCGCGGCCTGTCCGATCGTTTTGACGTACTCGTGAATTTTGGCATGTTTGTTTTCGTTCGCTTTGCCCGACTGTTCCGGGTCATCAACGACTTTTTCTTTCGCAAGTCGATCGATTTCTTCCTGCAATTGTTTCGCCGCCGCCATTTCCGCGCCGAAACGTTGCCAATGGCCGCGCATATCATTTCTGGGAAAGGAATCAGGATCTTCTTCGATGGAAACTGGCCACGGCAAATTTTTCTGTTCGGCGATGATGAAGGCGTCGCCCATGATTTCGAAAAAACCTGACGCGTGTCGCTCAAGGTCCTTTTCATCCAGCACCATCGTGGTTTGCATGGATGCAAGCTGAGTTTCGATCGCTCGCATTTCACGAGCGTTGGGCATGTCGAGGCTCAGTCGCGACCGAACGTTAGCCAGGTCATCAATGATTTTCGGAGCGTTAACCTGTTTGAAAACCGCTGCTCCTTCCGTTGCCGCCAGAAAGACCAGTGAGGTTACCGGCACCAAAACAAGCATCAGGATGATTAGCGTTGTCGCGAGAGCACCGATCTGTTCGCGGCCACCGGCTTTCTCAAGGACCCATCGGTGCAGCGGACGAAATATGACGACCAGCAATGCTGACAGGAACAAGGGCACCACAAACCGTGCCATCACCTGATAAAAGATGACTCCCAGAATCGCGATGATTCCAATCAACAGAATGAACGAAACGACTCGGGAGACTCGCATCTTACTTGGGTCGAAAGTCGCCTCTTCGGTTGGTTTGGATTCAGTTGATGTCATGAGCGATTTGTTCGTCGTTAAGGTTTCCAGCCGTCATCGGTCCGCGATCCGCTATCGTTCTGCAAAGTTGACGATCAGTTTCGTGATCCGGGCGTCAGTTCCAGCTGAATTTTTTCTTCGCCGCGAAGCACAATGATTTTAACCGTTTGACCGACTTTCAGGCGATCGATGACCGCGGTGTAATCATAGATGTTTTCGATTTTTGTACCTGAAAGCTCAACGATGATGTCGCCGCCTTGAACGCCGGCTTTGTCAGCAGGAGCGCCCTTGGTCACGTCATCCAGTTTAACACCCGCCACGTCGGCACCGTAATCTGGAACCGTCCCAAGGTAAGCTCGCAGACCACCACGCATTGCGGTCTTCGGTTTCGATTCGACTCGGATAAACTTCGGCTGTTTGTCGCTGATGGCCAGCTTGCGAGTGATTAGTCCCATCAGCTTTGCGATACGGGCTGCGTCAGGATAGTTCAGCTTTTCTGGAGTGTCGCGCGGCGTGTGGTAGTCGCGATGCGAGCCTGTGAACGCCGACAGAATCGGAATTCCGGCTCGATAAAAGCTGCTGGCATCGGTCGGAAGGTCGGTGTCGTTGCTGAGCGTCAGTGGAAGGCCGATCACCGCGTTGGTGGACTCGATCAAACCGCTCCACGCGTCGCTGCTGCCGATGCCCTGAAGGACCAGCTTTTCTTCCAGACGCCCGACCATGTCCATGTTCAGGGCGGCAACCACACTGCGACCTGCCGTCGGATCTTCAGTATCTTCAACTCGCATGCTGACTTTTTTCATGCCCGCGGCTTTCACTAAAGTCACGACTTTGTTCACGGCATCCGATTTGGTGTCTGCCTGTGAAGCGATCGTGATTGGAAAGCTTGGATCCAGCTTCACCACAACCGCCAGCTCTTTCTTCAAGTCTGCTGCGGTGGTCGGTTGTCCATTGAGTTGCAAGTTTCCGTCGCGCTTTACGGTGATGACGAAGTCATGAAAGGAATCGGGACGTTTGTCTTCTTTCATCTCGTTTGGATCGAGCCCATCAAATGTGGACGCGAAGTGTTTGGAGCCGAAGAGCCCAAGTTCCTCGCCGGACCAACCGGCGAAAATGATGTCGTGTTTGAGCTTTCCTTTTCCGGACTTCTTCTGAGCCGAAATGTATTCGGCAATCTCCAGCATCGCCGCGATGCCAGACGCGTTATCGTCGGCTCCAAAGTGGATTTGAGATTTCTCGTCGTTGCGAGCCAGTGATCCAGAAGTTTGCCCCGTCCCAAGATGGTCAATGTGGGCGCCGACAATGATCACTTTTTCAGATGGCTTGTCACCGACCACCAAACGCCCGAGAACGTTGTGGCCTTGTCCGGTGACCTTTTCGATTTCGATCTTTGCAGACAGTTTTACGCCTGGAATTTTGAAACCGGGGATTGGTTCGCCCTTGTCTAATGAGATTTGAACCGTTGTGAGGTCAATGCCGGCTTGCTTCAACCACAAAGCCGCGACTTCGTCAGTGACGCTGATGGCGGCGATGCTTGAACCGGTCGGAGTTGAATCGTTGTAGAGCGGAACCAGTTGGCTGTTGACTTGTGAGTTCGGGCCACTGACGACAACGATGCCCTTGGCACCTTTTTCACGAGCGTAAAGCAGCTTCTTTCGCAGGTCCGCATAGAAGTTCAGGTGTTGCCGACGTTCAGGATCAACATCCTCGGGAACGAAACGAAACATCATGACCCATTTGTCTTGAATGTCTTTTTCGTCCAGTCCCGCGTAAGAATCATAGGCCGTTTGTTTTTCGCTTTCTTGAGCCACGATGCCGTAACCTGCGAACACCATTTCAGTCGGTTCAATATTGACGTTGCCCGAAAAAGTCAGTGGTCTCCATTGCTGATTTAGCTCTGCGACGGTCGTTTTCGATGGATCGTTTCCAGTTGCGAACGCCATTTTGTTGGCGGGCCCAAGTTTCGCGCCATTGGGAAACTCAAACTTTTGCAGCCAAGATCCGTCGTCTCCGGCGGGCTGCAGTCCAAGGTAGTCAAAGTAAGCCGAAACGTAGGCGGTTGCCATTCGCTCGCCTTTCGATCCGGTCATGCGTCCGCCTAAATCCTTTCGACACAGGTATTCCACATGCCGAATCATGTCGACGTCGCGGAAGGCCGGCGCTGATTCCGCTGCGGATCGTTTGCCGATATCGCGAGCCGCGCTGACATCCTCGTCATCGGACACGATGCCCAGCATTTTCCTTGCATGAGCATCGTTCCATTTGGCCAAATAGATCTGCGACTGTTTTTGAGTGTTACGATTCGAAGTCCATGTCAGCTGCGTGCCGTCGGGAGAAAAACTCGCCAAGCCGTCAAAGCCTTCGGTGTCAGTCACGCGAACGGGAGGTGACTTTCCATCGGCGGCAACAAGGTACAACTCAAAATTGGCAAATCCATGCTTGTTCGTGGTGAAGACAAGGTAGTCGCCTGAGGGATGATAAAACGGCGCCCAGCTGAGAGCTCCAATTTTGGTCAGCGTTTTCTGATCGCTGCCGTCGATGTTCATCGTCATGATTTCGGCGGTCGCACCGTTTTCAGCAAATCGTCTCCAGCAAATCCGTTTTCCATCGGGAGAGAAAAATGGGCCTCCGTCGTATCCCGAAACGTCAGTCAGTTGCCGCAGGTTGCTGCCATCGGAATTCATGATGAAGATTTCCATCATGTAAGCGGGGTCCTGTTCGAATTTCTTTTTCTGTTCCTCCGTCATCGGCTTGCTGTAGGCGTTGCGGTTCGACGCGAACGCGATCAGCTTGCCGTCCGGCGAGTAGGAACCTTCGGCGTCGTAGCCGACTGCATCGGTCAGCTTGATGTGCTTTTTCGAATCGGCGTTCCAGCTGAACAGCTCATAATTCTCGTCGTAGTCCCATGCGTAACGGCGTTGGGTACCTGACTCTCGCATCTCAATTTCGGCTCGCTGTTTGTTGACCGCTTCGGGATCATCCTGAGTCGACGCAAACAAAACGGTTTTCTCATCGGGAGCCATCCAGGCACAAGTCGTTTTTCCGGAACCTGGCGAGACAGGGGTTACGTCTCCGGTTTCAAAATCCAACAGGTAAATTTGGAAAAACGGATTTGCATCCAGCCGTTCACTTTGAAAAACCATTTGCGAACCTGCAGGACTGAAATAGCCCTCCCCTGCCCTTTTGCCTTCGAAAGTCAGCTGGCGGATCTCGCTGAGGAAATTTGGCTCAAACTTTTCGGTCGCGGCTTCCTTTTTCGCGGCTTCCTGAAATGGAGACGGTGCTGCCGGACATTTTGACGCCCCCCAAGTCAGGGTGAAGGCGATGATAAAAGCAGAAGCTGCCGATAAACGTCGTTTTTTGCGTTTCATGGTCGTTCAATGCGAAACTTCGCACCGTCAGAAAAGTTGTTTTAGGTACCGATGGACTAAACTAACACCAGTTTAAGGTTTTCGTAACGGCGTGTCCGCAATTCGGGTTGTGCGCTCGGTTGCTGGATTACAATCTGCGTCCTAGTGCAAATAACTGGAGTTGAGGTTCGACATCGATTGTTGGTTTTTCCCTGGGCGAGAATCAGATTTCAATGATTCCCACTAAAGGTTATTTGCAACTTCCAGCACTAAGAAGTCACACGCAACTGGATTGGTTAAAAGTGACCGTAAAACACGGTTTTAACTAGTCTTACGCGGATATTCATCTATCAAAATATTTTGAATTTTAACGGCATCACTATGATTGCAAATCGAAGTTACGACTGTGTAGTAATTGGCTCGGGACCTGCGGGTTCGACTGCGGCCTGCATCGTCGCCGAGCAGGGGTTTTCGACGTTGCTGTTGGAGCGGGATCAGCTTCCTCGCGAGCATGTGGGTGAGTCGCTGATGCCAGAGGCATATTGGATTTTCGAACGGCTCGGCTTGGTACACGAGATGGACAAGGTCGGCTTTCAGAAAAAGCACGGTGTTCAGTTCGTTAGCAGCGAAGACAAGGAAACGAAACCCTTTATTTTTGCTGAACATGACGATCGCGACAGCAGTATGAGCTGGCACGTCAAAAGAGCTGATTTTGACAAGATGCTCTTCGATGCGGCTTTCCAGCGTGGAGCCACCTGCGTTGATAACACCCGAGTTTTGGACATCGAGCTTAAGCCAAAGTCACCGCACAAAATCACAATTCAGGACGCTGACGGAAAACAACGTGACCTGTCCACAAAAGTCATCATTGACGCTTCGGGGCAGTCAGCATTGATCGCAAATCGAAACGGGCTCAAGGAAGTTTATCCCGATCTCAAGAAGGCCGCGATTTGGGGATACTTTGAAAATGCCGAACGTGCTGGCGGAAGCAATCCGGAAGTAACCTGCATCCTTCACACCGAATCGAAGGACGCGTGGTTCTGGTACATTCCGATGGCTGACGGAACCGTAAGCGTTGGACTCGTCGGTGACAATGATTTCCTGCTAAAGCGTGGAGGCTCTCCGCAAGCGGTGTTCGAACAGGAACGAAAGAACTGCAAAGGAATCCAAAGACGACTTCGCGATGCGACTCAGGTTGGCCGAATGCAAGTCGCCAAGGAGTTCTCTTACAAAACGTCCAAGCAGGCAGGCAACGGCTGGGTGTTGGCTGGAGACGCTGGTGGATTCATCGATCCAATTTATTCATCGGGGGTTTATCTGGCACTTAAGTCGGGCATGCTGGCGGCGGATGCGGTTTGCGAAGGCTTGCACAAAAATGATCTATCGGAAAAACAGCTTGGGAAGTGGACTCGCGATTTTGAAGACGGTGTGAAGTGGATTCGGAAACTGGTTCGAGCTTACTACACCAAAGAATTCAGTTTCGGCGGCTTCATGAAAGCCCATCCACATCATGCGGGCAATCTGACCGACCTGCTGATTGGGAAAGTTTTCGACGGCTCGCCTGGCGCGATCTTCGAAGATCTTGATCCATGGCTGGAAAAAGCAAAAAGCGGTGAGGCAGTTGGTTCCGCAAGTTAACGCGGCGAAAAATATTGAATGGCTATCCAGAGCCCGAGTAGCCTATGCGATTCGGGCTTTTTTGCTGTCGGACGCCCTGCTGTGTTGAAGTTTACTTGCGTAAAACGGGAGCTGTTTTGAATGGCGTATGTTGGGACCTTATGAACTCCTGAAATTAGGACCCTGCAATGCTTCGATCAACGAATTTGCAAAACTGGCCTCCGCGACGGGAGAATCTCTTCAAGGGGCAAACCAGACCCCTGTTGTCGTGAATAATTCCGGTTCTTCAAAAGCAAACGGTCAAAACTTGCAGACGCTTTGAATCCGATGGAATTTCCCGATCTCGTACTCAAGAGTGGCGGCACGAAGATTTTTCAAGGCAATGGTGAAACCGTGAAATCGCTGGTCGTCAAATTCGAAGCAAAATAGTCCGCTCGCGACCCATGACCGGCGGAGAAGCGGGCGGCTCAATCTGCAAAACCGCTGCATTCATTAGCCGGTCGTAGCGCCACCTCTCATTTCGGCATCACGCGGACCGATCGCAGCGAAATCGCGAATAGACTCGTGGCTTCTGCGTTCAATTCGGTGCTTGGATGAGTCTGTTGGTTGCGATTGTCATTCTGATGATGTTGATGTGGACAGAGTTCTGTTCGCCTCAAACACCGAAGGACCCTGCGCTACAAACTGCTGCCGTTTTGGCGGTGTCGTTGGTGGTTCCTGCCGTTGCCGCATTTCAAATTTGGATCGCACGTAAGCGGCATGTTGATTGTTTGCCTTCCACATGGTTTTCCCGGCTAAAGAGCGTTGCAATCATCCACTCGATTGTCTGGTTGGTAGCGGCGACTTTCATGGTCAGCACACTGCAGTGGCCTTGGGTTGTGCGTGATTCTCTGGCGGGATCTTCGTTACCTCTGTTGGATGATGTCCTGATCATTTCACCAGTGATGTTTTCGTTGGTCGTGTCCTGGGGCATTTTCATTTTCGGTTCTCCTGCAAATGGGCTATCCGTTTGTCGCTCCCGTCGCGAGGTATTTTCGCTGTGGATTCGGATGCGATTCCTTGTCATTGCGGCGCCGATTCTTTTCGCATTCTTCGTCATGGATGTCGCGACCATGGCAATCGATTCAAAGCCAGAATTCTTCAATACGTTTTTCATGGTGGGGGGTGTGATTGTCTTCGCTGTGGGTGTTATGGCGATCTATCCGAAAGTCATTCTTGCGATCTGGAAGACTCGAAAACTATCTGCTCAAGACACCAGCGAACAGAAAGTCCAGCGGCGTATCAATCGCCTTTTCCACCAAATTGGCTTTCGACCTTTAGAAGTCCGAGTCTGGATCACCGGAGACAATATTGCCAACGCGGCGGCGGTTGGCGTCATTCCGGGAACTCAAATTTTGGTCGTCAGTGATCTGATGTTGAGGCTGTTTCCAGGAGAGCAATTGGACGCGGTTGTTTTGCACGAGATTGGGCACATAAAAAAACATCACGCCTTCAAACGCATGTCCCTGATTGTGGCTCCTCTGTTGTTTTTGATGGTGGATCAACAGTTGTCGTTTGGACTGCACGCGATGATTGCAAGCAGTGAATTTTTGGAGACGCGGATTGGCGCCTTTAGAAACTACCTTTTCGCGTTGTTGTTTCTGGGCTACGTTTTTGCGATTTTCAAGACTTGGTTTCGAAGCATGGAGTTTGAAGCCGACAAGTTTGCAACCGAATGCAGTTCGTCAGAGCAGGTCATCGCCGCTTTGGAAACGTTTGCGGTGATCCATCCCCAGCAACGCGATCGCAGCGTTGGATCTCATCCTTCACTCAGGCAGCGGGTTGTCGCGATTGTTAATGAGGAATCAATGTCCAATGAATTGAGCGACTCGGATCGGTCCGACTTGGGCGTTCCAGCAGTGGGTTAGGTTTAACGCAGGAGTTTCTTGCCGTGGATTCGACTGGTTGGTGAGCCGAGTCGCGTAAGCGGCCGGGTGTGGAAACCCGGGAACTAATGTTCCTCGGCTCACGATCTTGGCTGATCGGTTCAGTTTGGACGGAACCACTAAAATGAGTAGCCAAATCGCTTAATGTCTTCGCTGTACGTTTGCGCGACCCGTTCGCGGGTGTCGTCGTCATAGACCGATCGGTATTGTTGGGTTCCTGTAGTGTTCAGTTTTGGCAATCGGTATCGAATGCCAATCCTCTGGCACACATATCGAAAGTCGCTTTCAAGGTTTTCGAATCTGCCCACGAAATCAATGACGGGTTCGTTGCGGTGAAGGATGAAATCCTGTTGAAGCTGAAAACGCCCGTCACACCGCCAGCGGATATAGTCTTTAAATCCGGCAAGCGAGGTGACTTCACGATGGTCTTTATGGCTTTCCTGTTGGCAGATGTAGCGGTAATGAGAACACTCCCAGTCCCATGGGTTTCTGACGAACGCGAAACTGAAAAGCCGGTCGAACGCTTTGCGGTCAATATCTTCGATTAGATCTCCAATGGTTCGATGGTCTCCTTGCATTGATGGGCCGTATTGAGGGATCCCGACGCGTTTTAGCAAAACGTTGGCACCCTCCTGCCACGTTGGCATCGCGTAACGACGAATCGCCCGTTTGATGCTCGTTCCGGCGGTCTTGTAAATGTGAACAAACACGAACTGTTTTTTCATGGAGACAATCATGCAGCGGAAATAGCATTTTGGAGGATTTGGGTCAATGCAAGCGTAATCCAGTTATGCCGGTTTTGAGTGCTGGAAACAAAATTCGAGCGACTTTGGGAGGGAATTGCCGCTTCCTGAAAAAACGATTCGCTTGGGCACGAATTTGCGGGCTAAGTATACATGTTGAGAAAACGAACCAACGTGAACTACAAATCTTCTTTAACCCATCACCCAAGATCAACATGCTTGCTTCGACGAATTATTCGGCATTGAATCAGCAGATTGCGTCGGCGATCGTGCAGAGTCCGCATCTGAATTCAAGGCAGATCAAAGTTCGCACCAAACGCGGCCGAGTTATCATCTGCGGTTCAGCCGAGACCTATTTCGAAAAGCAGATGGCTCAGGAAGCGCTTCGTGGGATCGAAGGGATCACTTCCATCGAAAACCAGTTGCAGGTCGAATGGGAATAGGCTGTGTGGGGAATAGGTTGCTTGGCCCGATGGTCAACCGGCAGGTCAGAAACGTTCTGATCGCTCTTCGCGGAAACCATGTTGCGAAAGGTTAAGGGTTAAGAATGCAAAATACAGAACCGCTCTGGTCGCAAAAATATCTGGACGCGACCAGAGGCCATGAAAGCCAAAGGGACAAGCGATTCCTTGCCAACTACGATGCATCCAAGTCGATGACGTGGTTTACTTTTATGGTCATCCTGTCAGTCGGAATGTTTGCACTTTACACGATGAAGTAACGACGCGATGAAGTAAGGCAGCAGCACGAAACAAAAAAACGGCTCGAGTCAAACCAGACTCGAGCCGCTTTCATTTAATATTCAGTCAGACGTGACTTAGTTAGAAGCCAGGAGGCAACATTTCCTGAACAACGTCATTGAATCCTTCTGGACGAGGAATCTTGATCATGACCTCTTTGCCTTCGTACTTTGCTTCCAGAGCGTCCGCGATCGTGTTCATTACATCGCCTGCTGCATCGCTTGGAGCATTGGCAGCTTGACCTTTGACGGTCATCTGGCCAATCACCAAAAGCGAGTTCAGTCCGTCGGCGAACTCCTCGGCCAACTCTTCGTCTTTTCCGGTGGCAGACAGGGTCATCAGGTTGTCGCCTTCAAGGTCGAAGGTGATTCGAAGATCTGTGATGTTGTTAAGCAATTCGACATAGGCAATTATTTGAGGCTGAGTCTGGTCGACCACGTCGATGATCTCAGCCTTCAAAGCTTCCATGCCATCAACGTCGACGACAATTCGTACGGCGTCTTTGGGAGTCTTGCCCCAAGCGGACTTCAAAGCGTCAGTTGTTACTTCGCGATCGGCACGAGTCAGATACTTTTCAGTTCCCATCTCGATTGTCTTGTCGTCGATTTTCTGGGCCAGCATTCCTTCCGGAGCATCTTCTCCGGTTGGTTTGATGAATGTCTTTCCACCGATTGAGACTTCTTCGGATTTCTCGGTCATTTTGCCGATGGCGGACGCAGCTTCTTCCGAGCTTTTGAAGACGACTCGAGAGAACACTTCCATTGGCAGCGGACTTCCCGGACCCATGCCCTGAAACGCGGCAATGTTGTCGGGCAGGCTGAGCGAACCGTAGACTCGAGAAATGGTCGAAGGGTCCATGTCGTCTTCACCAAGTCCAGGTGCGGACTGTATTTTGCCTTCGAAGTCCAGCAATTTGCCAAGCTCGGAATTGACGATCTTGTCGATGTTAATCTCGAACTGAACAACTGATTTGTCCTTGTCATCCAAACCCGTTTGTTGGGCGTTGGCTGGCGCGGCAACCAGTGACATTGTTAATACCGCGAGAGAGAGTAATGCGGTTCGCATTGATTAAGCTCCGAAAAAAAATTGAGGTGAACCGGTCAAGCGAACTCTGTTCCCAGCCGGGGTCGTTTTTTAGTGAATTGTTTTTGTGCTCATTGAAACATGTGCGGGAATCAATGAAGCAAGTTTGGCCATCAAGCCTGAAGTTTGGATTCGATGAAAGTTACGGCTTCTTGGACCGCCTGTTCGATCTTTTCGGGATTTTTCCCGCCTGCCTGAGCCAGATCGGGCTTCCCGCCGCCGTTTCCACCTACGATTGGGGCAATCTGTTTGACCCAATCGCCTGCCTTTATACCTTTGTCGACAAGGTCCCGCGACAGCCCAGCGATCATTAGTACCTTCCCCGGACCCGGTGAAGTTGCAAAAAAGATCGCTACAGGGTTCGTTTTCTTGCGAATTTGGTCAACCAATTGCCTCAACAGATCCGGCGTAGCAACTGGAAATGAGCGTGAAATGACCAGAACATTCCCTAAAGTGACCCCTTCGGCGATCAGGTCATCGGCAGAGATGGCGGCGTCTGCAAGTTTTTCAATTTGCTCCAACAGCGACTGTTTTTCGGCCAACAGCGCTTCGACGCGTGCAGGAACTTCTTCTGCGGGGACTTTCCAAAGGCTTGCCGCCATGAACAGCGAGTTTCGAACTTGAAGATAGCTCGTTTCGGTATCTGTTTTGCCCAGCGAAGCCGCAGGTTGGTCCTTTGATTTTTTATTGCCCGAAGAAGCCTGCTTTTTCAAATCACGAACTTCGTCGAACAGAGCCTTCACCGCCATGCCGACTTGAGACGGCGCGACGCCGAGTATTTTTGAGACTTCGTCGGCGGACTGTTGAACCTGTTTTTGGTTATCGATGGCTCGCTGGCCCGTCAGCGCTTCGATACGGCGTGTGCCCGATCCGGTTCCAGATTCTGACACGATTTCGAAAGCCATGACTTCCGAGCTGTTGTTCAGATGAGTTCCACCGCAAAGCTCCTTGCTGAATTCTCCGATCGAAACCATGCGAACCGGGTCCGGATACTTTTCGCCGAACAACATCATCGCTCCAGCCGACTTGGCATCTTCAAGCGAAACGGTTTTCCAGGACACGTCGACGCCCTCGTTGATTTTCGCCAACGTCATTTGCTCAATCGAAGCCAATTGGTCGGAAGACACTGCGCCCTGATTGGCAAAATCAAACCGAAATTGATCAGGGTCGACACGTGAGCCGCGTTGCGTTGCTTCAGATCCCAAGTGCTGCTGCAACGCGTAATGCAGAATATGCGTTGCCGAGTGAGCGCGGCAAATGGCAGAACGACGATCCAGATCGACGGCAGCCGAAATCGTTTGGCCGGTCTGAAGATGGCCTTTTGTGACTTCGCCAATGTGAATGAACAGGTCACCAGATTTTTCCATATCCTGTACAGCGAATTCGCCAGTGTCTGACGTTATCGTGCCGAAGTCACTTTCCTGGCCACCGGACCTCGCGTAAAACGGGGTCTCTGAAAGGACGACTTTGCATTGACCGTTGGAAGCATCGATTTGATCCAAAACTTTTTCACTGTCGCACAGTCCGAGCAGTTCTGCTGATCCTGAAGTCGAATCGTAGCCTGTAAACCGTGTCGTTTTGAATCTGTTTTTGAATTCATCGATCGGGCCCGAATTGCCCATCACATCATCGACCAAAACGCCGCTGGCTTTTCCGTGACGATCCATCTCTTCCTGATAGAGATCCCAATTGAATTCCAGACCAGCTTCGGCTGCCAATTCAGAAGTTAATTCCGGAGGCACACCGCGAGTCGAAAACAGCTTGGCAGCTTCAACCGCGTCGATTCCTTTCGCGTTCTTCTGCTTGGCTTCCTCGATCATGCCGGTCACGAATCGCAGGTTGCTTTCGATCAGATGGAAAAAGCCATTTTCCTCATTGGTGATGGCGTTTTGTACCGTTTCGACGGTCTTCGAAAGCTCCGGGTACGGGGCCTTCAGTGATTCAACCACTGCCGGCACCAATTGAGCAAGGAACGGTTCTCGTTTGCCGATTTGATAGCCCTGTAAAACGGCGCGGCGGAGAAGACGCCGAACGGTGTAGTTCTCTTTTTCTTTGCCCGGCAAAACATTTTCGTGAATCGCCATCGTGCAAGCGCGAACGTGATCGGTAATGCGTCGCATGCGGCGGCCGTTATCCGTTTCAGCTTCGTATTTCACGCCACAGATCTCTGCGGCCGCGTGAACGATCGGAAGCAGCGTATCGATATGAAAGTTGGTTTTAACTCCCTGCAGCGTCGCCGCCATTCGTTCAAGACCCATACCTGTATCGATGTTCTTGCTGGGCAGCGGAGTCAGGTTGTTTGGTGGATCACCACCGCGATTGAATTGGGTGAAAACAAGATTCCAGATTTCGCACTCTGGACCATCGTCAGGGTGAAAGAAGATTTCGCTACAGGGTCCACAGACTCCATCGGGGCCGTCAGTCGGTGCGCCAGCGGGCCAAAAATTGTCGTGTTCACCGAGCCTTTGGATTCGGTCCAGCGGTAAACCAACTTCCTTGTGCCAAATGTCAGACGCTTCGTCATCGTCAAGATAGACCGTGACCGAAAGTCGAGCCGGATCGATCCCCATCCATTTTTTGTTGGTCAGGAATTCCCACGCCCAGTGAATGGCTTCTTTTTTGAAATAGTCTCCGAAGCTGAAGTTGCCCAGCATCTCAAAAAAAGTGTGGTGGTAAGCCGTGCGTCCGACGTTTTCGATGTCGCCAGTGCGGAGGCATTTCTGCGAACTGGTCGCGCGAGTGAACTCGAGTTCGACGTTGCCCAGGAAGTGATCCTTGAACGGATTCATTCCCGCTGGCGTGAACAGCACCGTCGGATCCCACGCCGGAACCAAAACATCGCTGGCACATTTGGTGTGCCCTTTGGATTCAAAGAATTCGAGATAGCGTTGGCGAATTTCGTCAGTTTTCATGGTTCGGCGAATCGTGCTCGGGATCGGAAAGCCGAATATATCCCCGACCCAGTCAATCGAACAGATCACAGACCTAATCCGGAACAATGCCTCAGTGGATAAGGCTGCTCCATTTCGACGCCCACGCCTCGTGAATCATCCGGGTTTAGGACTCCTGAGACTTCGCCAGAAGAGCCTCAAAAACATCCATTGGCCTCAATCGTTCCTTCGAATCATCGCCTTCGCTGGTGCTGAGGTCACGGAGCGGAATTGGAACGTCGTCCAGCCGCATGAAGTCGCCGCTTTCATCCCAACCGGGGGTCGTCACATGGAAAAACAGGTCCACGATATCCGAGGGCGCGGAATCGCGATCAGACAGAACAATGACCGGGATCGTTTTGAGCCACCGAACCGTTTCCGAATCGAGCGATTGTTCGAAAGGGGTCTGAGTTCCGATGTCGCAAACCAGCAGCAGGTCGCATTCCTGGCGAGCGATCAATGCCGAAGTCGAAAACTCTTCGCCATTAAATGCTGGCTTGCCGTCGGCGTATCGAACCGCAGCAGGAAAACCGCTCAGCGACGCCAGCACATTGTTGGCACCCATTCTGTTGCGATTGTTCGGCAACGAGCTCATGACGAAACGTGTTAGATTATTGAGCGACCTGACCAATTGAAACCATTGATCGGTCATCGCGTCGAAACCAACCTCCGTGCCTTCAGGTTGGCCAACAAACACAGATCCGTATTGAGCTTTCGAAAACCGTTCGATCCACGGCTTTGAAAGTTGGTCAGAGCTGTCGGTCAGTTTTTCGGCAAGTGCCAGGCGGAATCCTTGCACGACGCCAAGAGCATCGCTGGAATCGATTAGAACAAACTCGTCGGCAAGTTCGGCGGTTGCTGTTTTGCGTTCATCAAAAACGACGATCTGTTTCGCCAGCTTTGAATCGTTTCGCAAAAAACGATCTACAAATCGAGGGTGCGTTTTTGCAGGATCGCAAAACCAAAACACGACAACGTCGGAACGATTGGCGATTTCTCCGACGGAAGCGGTGACTTTTCCGTAGCGCTGAAAGGCCGACATCGAATCGCGTCCCCCATCGGAAAAACCGACATCGATCGAACACGCGAATCGATCTGCGACTTTTACGGCATTTTGTTGGACCGACGTCGTCAGGTTTTCCAGCCCCGTAATCAACGGAGCTTTCGAGTCCCGAAGCATGCCCACCAAAGTCGCAATCTGCTGGTCAAAATTCCCTCGTTTGTATGGCGTCGTTTTACGGCTGCATCGTTCAAGCCACTGGGTCGCGATTTCGCATGACGGATCAGGAGTGAACTTTTTCGACGAGGCGTCCACGACCAGGTCATCGCAGAGGCAGGTGCATGCTGGGCAGGAGATTTTTAAGCTACTCATCGGCGTCAACTTTCGCGCTACTGCCGTTCGTTTCGACGCTGCTTTGCCCTTCGTCCGCGTCTGCTCCAGCGGCATCACCGTCGGAGGCCGGTTGCTGTGAGGGCTTCGTTTCCGAATCATCAAGATAATCTGCAGGCTCTGCGGTTTCCCCTTTGCCAAGCTTCTTCAGTTCGTTTCGTGCGCTGTCGACGAGTGCACGAACTTCGGGGCTGGAACGTTTGCTCATCGTTCCGTAGAGTTCGACGATCGAGCGATAAATTTCGATCGCTTTGGCTTCGGAGTCCGTTTTGGCCGCTTTGTTCAGGGCTGCCTGGATGCTGTCGTAATTCGTTTTCGCCTGCCTTCTTGCCTCTTCGCGGATTTTTATCCGAAAGCTCTTTGCCGCTTCAACACAGTCTTTGTCTCGCTGTGACAAATTGGGGTTTTTCTCATAAAACGTGATGAAAGCGCCCATGCGACGGTTCGCCGCTTCGTAGTCTGATTTTGCAAGTTTGGCGATTTCCATGAACTGACTTTCAGCTTCCGTCAGTCGTCCGCCAATGATGTCCGATCGAACCGCCAGTTTTTTGGATAGCTGGTTGTAGTAGATTGTTGCTTTGCCAAACTCGTGAATTCTTCGCACCATTTTCACGCGTTCGTCATCGGGATACAGTTCCAGGAACTTGGAGGTTTCGTCCTGGACCAGCTGCGGGCTCGAAGACTGGATCGCCGTGTAAAGTTCATCCGCTGTCGGCTCCTTAAAAGAGATCCATGTGCCGAGCACGCAAATGGAGACAACCGCCAGCAGCATTAACAGCGTTCTCAAAACGCCTTTGCCATACTGTGCCTCAATGATGTCTTCTTCTGGTTCTTCGAAGCGATCCCGCTTCTCGACCCGGTTAAAAAAGTCGGGCCTTGGAGTGGAGGAACCGGACTTTGAACTTGAAGTGGCCGAGCTGGAATCGACTACCGCGCCGTCTTTTCTGTCGACGACGGTTCGGTCGGCCTGAGTCAATTGAGAAGAAATCGCCGGGCTGGGATTGTTGCCCGGGATTTCAAAACTGGTTTGATGCAAGGTCGAGTCGCTTCGGTCGAGATCCAAAGTTCGGTCATCTGCAGAAACGAAACTTCGAGCTTCCGCCGTTTTCGCCTCGCTGTAATTTTTGAGTGCTTCTTCGGTCTCGCAAACCTTGTGATACAGAGCTTGAGCAGTCGAAAATCGTTTCTCCGGTTTTTTCTCCATGAGTTGAGCGATAATTGCATCAATCTGCTCTGGCGTGTCCGGCACGACCGAGGAGACCTTCGGAGCTGGAACGCGAGTCAAATTTCGAAGCGACTCTTCAATCGAGTTCGTGGTGAACGGAGGTCGACCCGACAGCAGTGTGAACAGCACCGTCCCCAAACTGTACAGGTCGCTGCGAAAGGTAACCGGTTCGCCGCGAGCCTGTTCTGGGCTCATGAAGTCCATCGTGCCCAGGACATTGTCGCCTGTGTTTTGACTGGAACCAAAGCTCTTGGCGATACCAAAGTCAGTGATCTTGATTTGCCCGTCGCGCGTCATCAACAGGTTTCCCGGTTTCAGGTCGCGATGGATGATGCCTCGGTCGTGCGCATGGCGAAGACCAAGGCAAATGTCCTTGGTGATTTTCAGGCACTCTCGCCAATTAAATCGATGTCCCTTTTTCTGCATCTGAAAAAGGCTGTTACCTTCAACCAGTTCCATGGAGAAAAAGAGATTGCCGGCCTCCTGTCCGAAGCTGATGAGCTGAACAATGTTCGGGTGGTCCAGCTTCAGCAACGCCTTGATTTCAGATTCGAACCGTCCTCGAAAGTGATCGTCGTTGGAGTAAACTGGGGACAGCACTTTGACGGCGTGGACTTCTCCCGTTTCAATATGCTTGCCACGAAATACCGTTCCCATTCCGCCCCGGCCAAGGGTGCCTTCGAAAAGATAAGGGCCGAGTTTGTCCATCGCTTTGCCGGAATGAAGATAGTGGTGCGAAAATAAGGAGAGCCTATGATTGTAGACTCTAAATGCGAGCGTCTCTACTGGCATTGCTGTCGGTATCGGACAGGCTCCGAAACGATGGCTCGCAAAATGTGGCAGCAAAAAGTCTCGGCGGAACTCCAATTCAATAACAGGTTTGTGTCCAATGCCCATCCACCCTGCCTCGCTTTCAGATGCTGAACTCCTCGCGAGTTGCATTGTGGAACGCACCAAACGCGGTGGGCCCGGCGGACAGCATCGCAATAAAACCGAATCGGCGATCGTTGTGACGCATCAGGACAGCGGCGTCAGCGGGCAAGCCAGTGAGCGACGTAGCCAGCACGATAATCGAGCTGTCGCGATTACAAGACTGCGATTGAATCTCGCGCTGGCGGTGCGAACGGAGGTCGGTGTAAGTGACCCGTCTGTTTTGCCGTCTGAGCTTTGGCGCGGGCGGATCAGGGGTGGTAAGTTGAGCGTCAGTACCGGGCACGAGGACTTCCCTGTTCTGTTGGCGGAAGCGATCGATTGGGTGGCAGCGTTCGATTACGATCTTCCGGCGGCCGCGAAGAGGCTGGGGCTTTCAACTTCGCAGCTGATCAAATTTTTAAAGTGCAGTCCCGAAGCGTGGCAAATGATTCAAAGTCAACGAGTCAAACACGGTTTGCCGAGACTCAAATGAAAGGTACAAGTTCACTTCCGATAGAAGATATGAAGATTCTTAACCGGAATTATTCACGACGACAGGCGTCTGGTTTGATGCTTGAGGCGATGCTGCTGTAGTGGCGAGAGGTTTTTTAAATTCACCAATTTTACGCCGTGGGTGAACTGTCGAAACCACAAACTTGCAACAATACCCCAATGAAACAAGTCTTCTCAATTTTGACGCCCACGCATCGTGAATAATCTGGGCTTAAAAAACAACGGAACAGAAAATGAAGAATCGAGACTACGGAACCGGCAAAACTTCGATCAGCGAAATCGGGCTCGGCTGTTGGCAGTTCGGCGGCGATTTTGGACCCATGGCTGAAGATGAAGCGATGGCGATCATGTCGGCTGCAGTTCAGAGCGGCATTAACTTTTTCGACACGGCCGATGTCTACGGCGGTGGCCGCAGCGAAACGCTAATCGGGAAATTCCTTGCGTCACATAAAGGTGATCCGGTTCGTGTCGTTACCAAATTCGGGCGTGATGCCAGTGTCTATCCAGATGGCTACACCGAATTGGCGATGCGGAAATCTGTCGACGAGTCTCGTGATCGGCTTGGCGTCGAGTCGCTGGATTGTTTGCAGTTACACTGTGTCCCGATTGAGGTGTTGAAAAAAGGCGATGTGTTCGACTGGCTGCGATCGCTGAAGGAAGAAGGTGCAATTCGTGAATTTGGTGCGTCGGTTGAAACGATCGAAGAAGGGCTGTTATGTCTTGGTCAGGATGGGCTGGCTTCATTGCAAGTAATCTTCAATTTGTTTCGGCAGAGCATGGCCACGGAACTGCTTCCTCAGGCGAAAGAGGCCGAAGTGAGCATCATTGTTAGGCTGCCGTTGGCAAGCGGCCTGTTGAGTGGCAAGTACACGGCTGAAACAACATTTTCCGAAGGGGATCATCGCAACTACAACCGTGACGGCCAGGCGTTCAGTGTTGGTGAGACTTTCGCAGGCATACCATTTACAACGGGCGTCGAACTGGCAAACGAATTGCGAAGTATGTTGCCGACTGGCATGACGATGGCTCAGGCTGCTCAGCGTTGGATTCTTGATCATGACGCGGTCACCACGATCATCACCGGTGCCTCTTCAGCGAATCAGGTTCTTGACAACGCAGCGACGAGCGAGTTGCCGAGTTTGGGCGACGTGCTGCACGGGCAACTTTCCGAATTTTATCTTTCAAAAGTCCAGCAGCACATTCGCGGTGTAACGTAACAGGTTGATTGGCTTGCTTAATTGATCCTTCGATTTCGCCATTGATGAACGTATTCCGGTACTTCCAGATCGAGCGTTTCGTCAGGTCGATTGATGGGCTCACCCGCGACTTGCGAAAGTGGGATTACTCCCGTCCAAACGGGAAGCGACATGTCTTCCGGGTCGTCGTTGGGCGGCCCGGTGCGGATCTTGGCACTGGCGGATTCAATGCGAACGGCCGCGATGCAGGTCGCTTTCATCTCTTGCAAGTTTGGCTGGCGGGCATCTTCCCACCGCCCCATCATTGTTTTGTCGGTGATGTTTTTCAGGGCTGCCATTCGCTGGTCTTCATCGGTGACTTCAAAGCCAGTTCCAAACACCGTTGCCGAACGATAGTTCATGGAATGATGAAAAGCCGATTTCGCAAGGACGAGCCCGTCGAGCGTGGTTGTCGAAACGCAGACTGGTTCGCCGCTGCAGAGAACCGACATCAATCGACTTTTGGAGGACCCGTGAAACAGGAGTTCATCGTCTCGACGTCCAAATAGCATTGGAATGATGCAGGGGCCGTCAGCGGTGATGAATCCGACGTTTCCGATCAGGTTTGCGTCAAGGATTTCGAATACAGTTGCTCGATCGTAGTGGCCACGCTTCGCCGCCTGCCGCACTCGATTGCAGCCCGTTGCCTCAAATTCAGATGCACTCATCAGATTTTTAGTTCTCCTTCCAGAATCATGACCGCGTCTCCCCGGATCAGGAGTTCGTTTTCGCGATCGATTTCGACCTCCATCTGGCCACTTCGTTTCGAAGCCTGAAAACTTTGCATGACTTTCTTGCCAAGTTTCTCAGCCCAGTACGGTGCAAGGAAAGTGTGCGTCCCGCCGGTAACCGGGTCCTCTTCGCCGCCGCTCCATGGCCAAAAGTATCGTGAGTGAAAGTCAAATTCGTTATGACCTGCGGCGGTGATTGATACGCCATCGATGGAGTCGTGCGATTCTTTCAGGGCAAGAAAATCAGGCGTCAAAGAAGCGAGCTGTTCCGACGATTCAATTTCCAGCATCAGAATGTTGGTCTCGGTGTTGAATCCAGCGTAATTGACAGTTTCAATCCCCAACGCGGCAAGCAACGCTGGTGGAGCCGTTGTGTCGGTCAGCGAATAGGTGGGAAACGACATCTCGATTCGATCGGCGACTTGTTTGGTTGTCAGTGAAACACCAGAGTGCGTCAGGAAGTGAATCGATGAGCAATCAGTTTGTTGAAAAAGCACTTTCGAAGTCGCCAAGGTTGCGTGACCGCAAAGTGGAATTTCTTTGACCGGCGAGAAGTAACGTATATCCCAGGTGTTCCGTTCAGAATTTGCCGTTGCAAACGCGGTTTCGGAAAAATTAAGTTCCGTTGCGATCGATTGCATTCGCGGTTCTTTATACGAATGCTCAAGCAGAACGACTCCGGCAGGATTTCCCTTGAAAGGAACTTTTGTAAATGAGTCGACGATAAACAGGGGTGGCATGGCGTTGCTTTCGGATTCTTTTTCGGATTTGAACCGGTATGATTCACGACGACAGGCGTCTGGTCTTCCCTTTGAAGCGATTCTCCGGACGCCGAGGCAAGTATTGCAAATTCGTAGATTTCACGTCGTGGGTGAACTGTCGAAACCACAAACCCGGAACAATACGCCAATG
>CAYZPA010000002.1:161879-165845 GCA_964479855.1 uncultured Pirellulaceae bacterium | reverse complement strand
AGATATTTGCACTAATTTCGTCCGACGCCAAAGCCGCTCATGTTTCCGCTTTTGATGTCAAAAACTTCAACGGACTGGTCGGACAACCAGTAATTTATTTTAGCAGCATTCGATTCCTGAAAACTGGCATTTTCATTCTTTCGATAGGACAACTTCGCAGGCGATTGCGACGAGCCCTCGATCGTCATCATGTCCGTTAAGTCGGAATAGACGAGGCGATTGGCCACGACTTCAAAAAGCTGGCTAATGACGGTCGTGTTTCCTTTTGCCTCGATCAAGTTTTCTGGTTTTTCGGCACCCCGAGGCTGCCAACGCGAGAAATTCAGCTGCTCGCTGCGAACAACAGCGGCCCCCATGGGAAGTAAGTCCGGGCGATCGGGATCGATGTTCTGATTGACGCTTTCAACCGTGGACCACGCGGTTCGAGTGTTACCTGTAATCTGCAATAAATGATCGTTTGAGTTCGCTTTTAGTTGTCCGTCGAAGTTGACGTGGGCACAGGTTAATTCTTTTTTTGCCGACGACGCCCCAGTTTGCTGATTCCGCTGGCCTCGTTGCCCGCGATTTGCAAATCCTGTCATGCGTCCATTTTGATCCGAACCTGCAAGCTGCCATGTGATCGCGGTGCCTGGCCCTGTCGCGGTAATGTCTCCAGATTCCGCGTTCACTGCCGCCGTTGGGACGAGCAATCTTTGCATCGAAACGAGGGAGCCTCGGGTATCGACGGTTCGGTTTTCAACAAGTACCGGGCGGTCTTTCGAATTGGCGTGATCCGCGACGGGATCGGAATGACTGGCCAATCGAAACGCACGCTGGTTCTGATCAACATGGCTGACCAGTTCGATGACTCGCACTTTCGGTTTCGACTTTCGCGCCGAAACCGTTTTGCCGTCTTCCGCCTGGTTTTCGAGGTCCTTGAAGTTCAAAGCTTCCGTCAGTTCAACTTTTAGTCCCTGGCTCAACGTCTTGATCGAGGACTGTTGTCCGTCCTTCGGGCGTTGTAGAGCGTCCATTGCGATGTCGCGTTCGAAGTAAATTCTGGAGCCGTCGAAGATCATGCCACCGCCCCAAGCGATATCGATCTTTTCAAGTCGACCTCCGAACTGACTTTCGGTTGGTGGACGTTGCCCAGAAAGCAAACGAGCATCCGGGCTCGGTTCAACTTTTGCAGCATCGATCGCCATCTCGCCACCGCCGTGTACCCAGATTGTGTTGGCAGTCTGGTCCAGATGCAGACTTTCACCGCTGAGGTCAAACCCGTCGGTCTTGAAAACGGCAGGCTTCTGCTTTTTCCCGCTGACAAGAACCCGGAACAGGTTGTCACCTTGGGGAAAGAGCCTCATGCCGGCACCATGCAATTCGAAAGCACGTTTCGTTTTCGAGCGATTTGCAAGATGCATCTGGCCTTCGACAGTTAGATCGCGAATCGTCATGTTCTTCATGTCGCCCGTCACATTGGCGATGACTGCGTCTCCTTCAAAAATCATTGGTTCCGCGGCTTGCGTTGTACTTTCATTTGCCGCGACCGAGTTTCGTGCCGGTTCGGCAAGCTGGAATTGATCGGCACTCCATTTCTCGGCCGGCGGAATGAACGTACCACCAGACGGTTTTGCACGAGCCACGCCTTCGGCTTTTCGCGTTGGTTTTGCCGGTTGTAAATTCGACGTAGCCGCCGCGAGCGGACTCTTTTTGGCTGGCTTTGGCCAATTGGCAACAAACGTTTTGGATTGCCCAATAACTTCTGGAGTGCGAAACATGACGTTGCCGTTAGAGTCGAGCTGTGACGGAGCGTATTCCCATTTTCGATCCTTCATGGTGGAGTCGGCTGCTTCGGTTTGCCACACCAGGAAAGCCAGGCGATCGGCTTTGATGCCGTTTAGTTCGCCGAAGGAAATGTCAGCCTGCTGATCAATTTCGATTCGAAGTCGCTCGTTATCATGCTGCCGAACGGATAAAAGTTTCGCCCATTGAACGCGGAACTCTTTGGCAGGTTTTCCATTTTTACTATCTGGAGCGACGCCTCGAAGTTGTCCGGGACCGGAAGCATCCAGCGGCCCCAATGAATTGTCGCTCATCAGGCGATACTGGAGAGAAGGGGCTCTGAATTCGAGCTTTGGATTCTGCAGAACAACGGGTGATGTTCCGTTGGCTTTGATGACAGACTCACGAACGTCGAAGTACAGAAATTCGCCAGAGATTCTTGTCTGGCTGGAGCGAGATTCGATCGTCGCGGGACGCATCGCAGAGCCGACCGCAACGAGACTCTTAACGGAAGTCGATTCGTTGTTTTTACTTTCGCGATCAAATTCTATTTCCAAAGAATCGCAGCGAAGGTTGTCACCGAACCGATCCAGCTGTTCTACAACGACCGCATCTTTAAAAGATGCTTTCTGTTCTTTGATTCGAAACACGAAGGGGCCAGCGCATGATAAACGCAACGGCGTCGTCTGGTTGGAAAGCGACATTGATTTTTGCGGGTCGTTTGACGGAGGACTTTGTGCGTTGGCGGACGGCATTCCAGTTGTGTGAAAACGATCGGTTTCAGCAGGCTGCAGCACCAGTTCCCGAACCGAAGCCAATTCCAGTTGCTCGATTCCGTTGATGGTCGAAAAGCTGTTACTGGGAGACTCGTTCGCGGTCGCTTCCCCGTTATGCTCGTGAGCCAGCTTGATCGACAAGTTGCGGCCGCTGCCGCGATGAGAACCAAACTGAAAATCAACTTCGTTCAATGTGAAAATGTACTGGCGGTTGACCTGAATGCTCTGAGTCACGACTCGCAGTTGCTGTTCTTTGTTTGCCGAGTTGGCGGGCCGATAAACCGTCACCTGTCCCAAGAGATGTGCGGATTCCATTTCAGCTTTTTCGCTGCTGGAGCCGGCGGTGAGCGGTTTTGAAAATTTCAGTTTTGCGCCTTCGAAGGCTCGTAAGACAACTGGCGTGGCGGTTTTCGCATCCTGCGGCACTTCGGGATCTCGCATCGCAGCCGCCGCTGGATCGTTGATCACGAGAGTAAACGGCTTCAGCTCGTAGGTTCCCTGATCGTCAATTCGATCCCATTTCTGAAAGTAAACCGTTCCTTGCGGTGTCAGCAACGTTTTGCAAGGACTCAGTTCCCATGCGTTTTCTGGCAGCAACGATGGCAAGTGGCTTTTGTTGAGCCCGTTTTCACTTGCGTTTGGCGGCACGTAGGCAGCTTGAACTCGCGCTGCGACGGGAGGCCCTTCCAGAATTGGAACCGCCAGTTTTGCATACGCAGTGTAGGCGACAATCATTGCTGAAAGCGCAAACAGGTAGCTGGCAAGTGGGTTCATTCGGTTGGGCAACGGCTGACTTCCTTTTCAACGATTGCGAAATGGTTTGGTTTTAATGTTGCGGGGTCGGCTTCGCATCCAATCGGAAATGATCCGGATGCCGATTCGAAAAAGGATCCTCAACCGTACGATTGGAGCAGTTCTTCCCAGCGGTTCTGGCTCTTTAAAATCGCTTCGATCAATTCACGAATGGCTCCTTCGCCGCCCGCCGATTTTGTGACCATGTGAGCCACCTTTTTGACTTCGTCCACACCGTCGGAAACCGAAGCCGCGAGCCCAACGGAGTTCAACAACGCCAAGTCCG
This sequence comes from uncultured Pirellulaceae bacterium, assembly GCA_964479855.1. GTDB lineage: Bacteria > Planctomycetota > Planctomycetia > Pirellulales > Pirellulaceae > Mariniblastus. The sequence goes on along the minus strand of CAYZPA010000002.1, from coordinate 162,230 downwards.
TCAAATCGTCACCGATGTAGCAAACCTGATCTGCCGAAAGCGAATATTCACTCATGATCTCAGTTGCAGCATCAAGTTTATTGCCCGTTCCCTGTCGAACCAGATCAACATTCAGTTCATCCATTCGCAGCTTCACGATGTGAGAACTTCTCGCCGTGATGACGCCGAATCGATAGCCGGTACGCTGCCACAGTTTGATCCCCATGCCGTCACGGACATGAAATGTTTTGGTCTCGACGCCCTGATTGTCATAGCAAATCCCACCGCAAGTCATTACGCCATCGACGTCTGACAAAATTAGCTCAACGGATTGCATTCTCTGTTCGAGCTTCATGTACGGAGGTCCAATCG
>CAYZPA010000002.1:151372-161779 GCA_964479855.1 uncultured Pirellulaceae bacterium | reverse complement strand
ATTAGCTCAACGGATTGCATTCTCTGTTCGAGCTTCATGTACGGAGGTCCAATCGGGTTGGTTCAAGGTTCGAATTGCGGATAACGGGGGCACTTTTTGCTGCGTCCGCAATTCTAACGGCCGCGCGAGAAACGCCGTACGGCAAAGTAATTGCTAGCAACCTCCCAGGAAGGAAAGCGGAGGTCGGAGGAGGTGAAATAAGGTCAAATGCGGTCAAAGAATGTCACCGTTTGGCCGACCGCGCCGGAGCCGGTAGATCGATGACTTGCACCGTGACCTCGTCGACCATCGCTTCGCCAAGCCCCGTCAACTGAAGTTCGATGCGAAGTTGCGTATCTTCGACAGCCGATCGATACAGCGTAAATTCCTGCCAACCCTGAGTCACAGGGATCGTTTCCGCCAGCGATTCTCCGCCCAATGATTCCACAATTCGAAAGCCATCGTCGCTACCCGTGATGACTTTCGGAATGTTGACCCAACCGTGAATGCGAACCAACTGACGTGGTTTGACTCGAACCGGCGGGCTCGTGACACGCAACGGCGGAGCATCAACGATACTGATTCCGCGCCCTTCGACCTTTAGCTTCAGGCCGTACTTGCCGTCTCTTGCCGCACGAGTCTCGAACGCGACATCGGTCATCAAACGCGAATCCTCGACGCGCGTGTTTCCCCAGCCGCTGCGTATTGTGAGCGACTTGTCTTCAAAATCACCGCCAGGAAGATGGTTGATAGCCGCTTCTGATCGTGGGATTTGGCCGGCCAATAACCAGTGAAGCGGGATCAATCCAGCGTGAGCGACCAGGGGCGAAGAAGTCTTTGACTGAAAGTTCCCCATCGCCGCCGCTTGTAGCTCTCTGCGAAAGAAAGCCAATCGCTCGTCAGCTCGATCCAGAAACGGCATCGCTTGCGCGTAGCTCTTTTGTTGGCTCAATCGTTGCACGTTTTGAATCGCCGAAATCGCTTCGTTCATTGCGCCGCTACTGGCGGGAGTTCCTTTTCCAAGTCGTCCAATTTGCCCGTCCAACAATTGTTGAATGACGCGCCATTGTTGCGTGATGGAAAGATGCAAATCGAACATGGATTGGCGACCGGGCTTCGACAGGACTCCTGTCAACTGGTTGACGACAGCCGCGTCCTGAGTCATCACGATCGTGGACATGTAAGGCGCGTCTTCAATGGTGATTACCGTGCCCTGCGGTGTTCGCTGCGTGGAAACCGGTTTAAGTTCGGCATCGGTCAAGTGATAGACTCGATTGGTGTGAATCGTGTCGCTGTCGATAATGGTGATGGATTTCTGTGGAACGTCACCCGCCCAAAACTGTTCATGATGAGTCGGTCGCTGGACCAGCAAAAGTCGGCCCCGATTCGTATTCAAAGCGGTGACTCGAATCGAATCACCGTGGATCCCATGACCACGATCATCGACGGGTAAGACTCCCATCACTGCGCCTCCACTGACCCACGGTTCGACTTGCTCCAGCCAACGGTTCACGTACTGGACTGTTGAAGCTCGAAGGCGAGTCACAGGATCACCGGCATCGAGTCGACTGTCCGAGCGATATCTCAGACATCGCGAACCGGCCGTGATGGCCTCAACCACCAATGTTTTCAACTGTTGAAATTCGATTGGAGTCGGTGTTTTGGTGCCGGCTCCGAAAATCGCTTTTGCCTGTTCAATGACGGCAGGGTTCATTTCCGTTTGAATGTCGGCGCAAACTGGCTTGCTGGATCCGACTTCTCGAGCCCGTTGTTCGATCCAATCGCTGTAGCGGCTGGCGATGTAGCTGGTACCGATCGGCTGCTGGCCAAGTGCCTGAATGTCGACCATCTGAGCGATTCGTTTCCAGTGCGATTTTGCGTGGCCAAAAATCGGACGTCCTTCTCGCGTGTCGGACTCGCGGATTTCACGGACGCGTTGCCGAACTGACGAAACATCGCGGTCCGTCAAATTCTTTCCCACTGACCATGCCAGAACCGAATCGTACTCTCGTCCCAGCTGGCTGATTCCGACCGATGGCGGGGGCGGTGCGATCAACCACATGTTCGATTCGCGAGCTTCTGCTAATTGCTTTGCCGTTGGCGAACCTCGCAATTCGACCGTGTTGAAACCGATCGCTTTGAGGTACTCGAACGACTCGCCGTTGTGTTCGATGATGATGGGAAAGAAGGGGCGTTCGTCGACCAGAATCACGGTGCCGTCGCGGACGACGTGAGTTTTCTTTCGTTTCACGTCCTGCTGTGCCGCAACCATGCGAACGGTTTCGTCTGTGTAGTCAGCGTTCAGATGGCTGGCAATCAGAGCGACCCCTTCGTCACTGTCGGACGTAAGATCCTGTTTCGCTGCGTTGGTGGCTTCGACGATTCCGGTGAACTTCAGGTCATCGATCAGGATGTTGGATTCGCCCGGCCCTGTGTAGATGTTCAGCATCAGTCGATCAATGTAAGCGTCCCGAATCGTGATGCTGTCTCCGTATCGTCCGCGAAGAATCCATTTCTCTGATTCAAGCAACTTTTTGAAACTGTGTTTCCCGTCGAACTTCAGAGTCTCCCAGCGATCCCGCTGTCTTCCGATGGGGCCCTTCAGAATGACCGTCAGCGGCTCCATGCTGCCGGGTGCTGAGCAATGAGGTAACAAGGCTCGCGCGCAAAGCTGAACGCCGCGCCGAGCAGACTTGATTCGAACGGTGCCCGTAAGTTCGGGGATCACCATCGCGGGAGTGACATCGTGGGCGACCATCAGGTCACTGCCCGAGGCCGCGTTAAACAGGAACTGTTCGCATGAAGCTCCTGTTTCAGATTCCGTGGTTCTCAGATGCTTGACCGATCCGGGTTCTACTTTGCAATGGCAAAGTTCTTTCACGGCGACCCAAGACACCTCTGAAGAATCAAAAGTCTCATGCACTTGCGACCATGCGCGAGATGGCTGAAGCAGAACGATCGCGACCAACATCAAGCCTGCAAACACGATTGAAACGCAGCGACGAATCAAACTTGAAACCAGATTGGTTAAACCGATTTCAGGATTGAAACATGAGTTTCCGGCCATGATTTGATGACTTTGCATCGGGATTGAGGAACACGTGATTTGAAATTCGAGCAGGAAGATCGCTTGCCAAGCGGCAAACTGGATCTGAACTGTTATCAAAATAGGGATTGTGCCGCCATATCAACCCGGATTATTCACGATGCGTGGGCGTCGACCTGGAGAAAGCTTGTTTGATTAGGGTGTTGTTCCAGGTTTGTGGTTTCGAAAGGTCACCCAAAACGTGAAACTGACGAATTTGCAAAACTTGCCTCCGCGTCCGGATAGTCGTTTCAAAGGGCATACCAGACGCCTGTCGTCGTGAATGATTCCGGATCAATGGAAGATCCTTGGGTTTGCCCGTGCCGGGGAAAATTGATTGACGGAAATGCTTCGATTTTTGATAGCATTTGCGGATTCGATTTGATGCTTTTTTTCAACTTGCGTTTCTCTGTGGCAACCGCGTTGAGAATTCGCAACACGCCAAACGACGGCATGAAAATCGAAAAAACGCAAACGGGCCGCTTTTCACCGCCTCTTTTGAAATTGAAGTGGTTCTTCGCCCGTTTTGGCATCCAGTGTGCGTTAGTGCTCAATCATCACCAATTCGATTCAGGAATACCTTATGAACGTGAAGACAAATCGCATGAATGCTTCAGACACCAACCAGCTGCCAGTCGACCTCAACGATCTCATTTCGGCTGTCCAGAGCTTGCCGCCGCAGTATCGTACCGAGCTGGAAAAGCCGCTGAACCGTGTTGTCGAGTACACTCGCCGCCGTCGCCGCATTCTGAACCTTATTCAGGAAGCACTCAGCCAGCTCCGCATGGACATGAAGTACATGATGTTTGACCTGGAAGCGACTCGCCGCGAGCGAGACAACTACAAAGACGCTCTCGAAGGCGGCGGCAACGAATTCTAGATTAGAACGATGCCGCTTCCGAAAGGTTGCTTAACCCGATTTATTCGCGACGACAGGCGGCTGGTTTAATGTTTGAGGCGATTCTCCAGAAGTGGCGACAGATTTTGCAGATTCGTTAATCTCACATCGTGGGTGAGCTGTCGAAACCGCAAACTTGGAACGATGCCCCATGAAACAAGCCTTCTCAATCTTGACGCTCGCGCGTCGTGAATAATCCGGGCTTAATTGACAATCCGCATCCACGCGACAGTTTTGCGGGTTGTCGCAATAAAAAGGGTGCGAATTGACACGGCGGGTGCCTGAAAAGTTGTTCGGGGAAAGATCATCGAATAAACTCTATTTCAGTCGTACTGTTTGGAGGCCGTGATCTATCCTATCTGGTCCCCGCATCAACTTTGAATTCTGCCGACCGACCTGATGGATCTCCCTCCAAATCTCAATGCCGACAAGCTTGCCCAACGCATTCATGATGCACGGCTTATGGAAATGGGAGAAATCAACTCGTTGATTGCCCAGGCCGGCGGGCGAGGGGAAGCGGACATTGAGCTATTTATTAACTTGCTTCAGCGAGGAGAATTCCTCACCAACTGGCAGGTTCGCAGGCTCGTCGAAGGACAGCGTAAAGGATACTTTTACGGCAACTGGCGAATCCTGTATCTGATTGGGGTTGGAACCTTCGCTCGTGTTTATCGAGCACTTCACACCAAAACCGGTGACATTAAGGCGATCAAGGTTCTTCGATCGCGACACAGCGCCAACGAAGAGATGCGAGAACACTTTCTTCGCGAAGGTCGCATGGTGATGAAGCTTCGTCACCCCAACATCGTGCCAATCCACGAAGTCGACGAAGATCAGGGACGCATCTACATGGTGATGGACTTCATCGAAGGTCAGAACCTTCGCGACTATGTAAAAGCGCATAGAAAACTGTCGCCGATTCGCGCGACCGGAATCATTCGCGACATCGCCGCCGGTTTGGCTTATGCGTCTGAACAGAAAGTCAACCATCGCGACATGAAACTGTCCAATGTTCTGTTGTCCAGTCGCGGGCAAGCGAAACTGGTTGACTTTGGACTGGCGACGGTCGGAGGCGATTCAGGCGAGCTGACCGGTGGGCCTCGAAGTATCGACTACGCGGGTCTCGAGCGAACCACCGGTGTAAAGCGTGATGACAAACGCAGTGACATCTTCTTTCTTGGCTGCATGTACTATCACATGCTTTCGGGGGTGCCACCGCTGCTCGAAACTCGAGAACGCATCAAGCGACTTTCTGCGGATCGATACAAAGACGTCGCTCCGATCACCAATCACGAACCAAAACTTCCTCATCGCGCCATCATTTTGTTGGGACGGATGATGGACATCAATCCGGAGACGCGACTGCAGACTCCGAAGATCACGCTAAAGGAAGTCGAAAGTGTGCTGGACGCTTTGAAGCGTGGTGACAACGACGGGATCGACGAAAGTTTGACGGCGGCTCAAAGGGAGCAATACGAACGACAGGCTGCAGCCAAGGAAGAAGGAAAAGACAAGACCATCATGGTCATCGATTCCAACGTCAAACTGCAAAACAGTCTTCGAGAGCGACTGAAGAAAATCGGTTACCGGGTTCTGATCACCAACGATCCGGAACGCGGGCTTGAGCGATTTCGTGATCGGGATCCGGCAGAAACGCTTCCGGCCGACTGCGTCATTTTTGGCTGTGCCGGTTTGGGCGGGCAGGGCATCATGGCGTTTCAGGAATTCGTAACCAACGACCGAATTAGTCGGACCCCTGCGATTTTGGTGGTGACCGACAATATGGCTTCCCATGTCGAACCAGCATGGAACGAAGACCCAGAAAATGAAATTCTGTCGATGCCTCTGAAGTTCAAATACGTTCAGCGAGCCCTGCGAAAACTGCTGAACATCAAGGTTTGACGGCCGCGGAACCTTGGATTTCCGCCTTGACGATGTTAGACTACGAGATCTGGGTGATCTGTCAGGGCTTTCCTGTCGCACCATCTTTTGGCAGCGTAATTGGCTGCCGAATGCCGTCCACTTGAGGAGTCAACATGAGTTTCTGGTTTAGGCGTTCAGGATCGTCAGGCCGCCGATTTCGAAAATCTGGCCTTGGCTTTTTTACCGTCGCCATCGCTTCCTTTTTACTAGTCGCATCGTCACCTGATCAGGCCAACGCCGGCGGGAGCTGGGGCAGTTCCAGAGGCGGATTTGGCATCGGTGGCAGCAGCGGATACGGCTGCAACGGAGGGTCTTTCGGTTCGCGAGGATCGAATGCTCCGATCAGAAATCTGCTTTCGCGAATCGGCAGCGGAATTGGAAATGGAATCGCCGGTATCGGAAATGGCATTGCCGCGATCTCTGAAAGGCGTCCATTGCGAAACGGATTGTTCGGCGGCGGCAGTGGAGGATGTCGTGGCGGTTGGGGATCCGGCGGTGGCTATGCTTCATCGGGCTACGGATCGACTGGCTATTCCAGCCATGGTGGATGGGGTTCAAACGGAGCGTCCTATGCAAGTTCGGCAACGATCAGTTCGACTCCGATCATTTCGAGTCCGCTTCACTGTGCACCGTCTATGGTTTCCACAGGAGTAATCGGCAATCCGGTCGCCATCAACGAATACGGCTTCAACGGATCCATTTCTGCCTATCAAGATCTGTCCCCGGTTGTGGGCAGTTCGGTCGGCGTTCCTGTCAGCCAATTCGAGACAAGTGCTCCTGTTCTTGATTACGGCTACATGGGTTCGCAAACGGGAATCATTGGTGCTCCAACTAACGCGGTTATGGTTGACGGAAACTACATCACCGGCGGCATGATGGAACAGCCGATTTCTGGCGAAAATCTTCCCGGTAGTGCGGAAGCTCCCGACTACTACAGCACGCCTGATTCCAATATTGAAGAGCCTCCAATCGGAGCGGTTGAAGAAGACGACACAACCAGCTTTCAGCTTCCGGGCAAAGCAATTTTAAGCCTTGATGTTCCAAAGGATGCAAAGGTTTACATCAACGATAAATTGACTCGGACTGAAGGCCAGCGTCGCAGTTACGCTTCACGCAATCTGCGTATCGGCGAAAATTATCGTTATCGCGTCAAAGTTGTCGCTGACGTCGAAGGTAAAGAAGTCGTAAAAACTCGCGTTGTTACGATGCGTCCCGGCGAACGAAATTTGGTCGAATTCAATTTTTCTCCTATCGTTACTCGCGTCGTTTTGAGCGTTCCAGAAGATGCGAAAGTCGTCATCGATGGAAAAGAAACAACGACTCCGGGTGAACTGCGTTCCTTCGCGACGAGAAAATTGACCGAAGGCAAGTGGGATGATTACTCGGTTGAAGTCTCTGTCGTTCGCGATGGCAAAACGCTTACCCGAAGAGAGAAATTCGATCTGGTGGCTGGCGAATTCAAGTATTTCCAGTTCAGCTTTGACGATGACATTTCGTCTGCCGAGAGCGTCGCGTTGAATTAGAAACGCGTTGCGAATTGCAAAGCATGACATGCAAAAGCGACTGTCGGTGGTAACACGGACAGTCGCTTTTTTGATTTGGACTTCATCAAAAAGTCGTTAAGCGAGGGAAAACTGAGTTCGAGTTTCAGACTCGCTAACGCGTCGTGTTACCGATTCCTCAAAATGGAGATGCCAGTACAACTTGAAAACTTGCGCGTCTTGCGGTTCGTTAGCGGCGCATCAGCTTCAACCTGGTTTCGCCTGAAGCCAAGCTGCGTTTCGGAGAGGGCTATTCCTTTTTGGCGGGAGACTCCAGTTTTTCGCCGTCGGTTTTCTTGGGCTTCTTTTTCGCGGCATCTACTTTTATGGCTTCCTTTTTCTTTGATTCAGCTTTATCCGGTTCCGCTTTTTTGGGCTCTTCTGCTTTCTCCGGAACCGATGGAAGCTTGCACTCGCCGATGACTTTCAGACCCGGAATCTTTTCCCGAATCGATTTGATGCCGGCGTCCGAAACTTTTGTTTGCCAGACGTAGAGCCGTTTCAGCTTGGTCATTTTTTGTAAGTGCTGCAGGCCTTTATCGGTCACACTGGTTCCATAAAGATTCAGATACTCCAAGTCGACCTGATCCTTGATGTTGGCGAGCCCGGCGTCACCGATGGCTGTATTTTCCAGATGTAGCTTTCGCAGCTTCATCCCCTTTAACTGCGTGAGCCCTTGGTCAGTTATTTTGGTGTTCGCGAGATTTAGCCAAACAACATCCGGGATGGCAGAGATTCCTTCCAGCTGAGCATCCGAAACTTTATCGCCAACCAGATAGAAGCTGATTTCCGTTTCCAGTCCGGCTTGAGAGATTCTGACGATTCGGCCTCCGCAAGCTGCGACGCGAGCCAACGCCTCGCTCTTTTTGGTTTCCGCGACGTCGCTCTCTTGCTGGAACGGCAGCGCAGCAAGAACTGGCGTGTCGCCTGACGCCGCAGCAAAAAACATCATCGTTGCAACAATCAAAAAGTTTCTCATGACATCTCCTTGTGGTTCGAACCTTGATACCGTGCCGATGATTCTGCCTCAGTTGAAACGATTCTCAACCGGAATTATTCACGACGACAGGCGTCTGGTTTGTCCTTTGAAGCGATTCTTCGGACGTGGAGGCTGTTTTGTAAATTCGTCAATTTCACGTGGTGGGTGACCTGCGAAACCACAAATTTGGAGCAATATCCAAATGAAACAAGCTTTCTACAGGTCGACGCCCACGCATCGTGAATAATCCGGGCTCAAATAGGGACAGTTATCGCCGGCGTTTTTGGTTGTAGTCGAACCTGCATCAACGCTCAACCATTGCGGGGTAAAACCGGAATTATTCACGACGACCGGCCTCTGGTTTGCTCTTTGAGACAATCCTCCTGAAGCGGCGACAAGCTTTGCAGATTTGTCAATTTCACGTCGTGGGAGAACTGCCGTAACCCCGAGCTTGGAACAGTATCCCAATGAAACAAGCTTTCTCCATTTCGATTCCCGTACCTCGTGAATAATCTGGGGTAAAACAAAGAACAATCCTGCCGCGAAGCACCTCTTTGCCCAGAGAATTCCCAGCCGTCGTTGGGGGGCGCAAAAAAAGCGGCACTCGAACTGATCGAGCGCCGCTGTCTAAATTTTGTGTTGGAGCAGACCGCTCGTGAACGAGCCGGTGGGCGACCGTGCACTACCGCTGAAGCGGCTTGGCTGTCCTTACCCGTTTTGGTTGCTGGGCGACTTGGCGTGCGGTCGCAACATCACCGGCAGGCTTCGCGACGACTCGCGTGGCCGGAATCTGTGAATGGCTTTGAGCATGATGATGGCTGGCACCGCAATTGCAGCTTGGTTGAGCTACCGCTGAAGTGATGACTTCACCGCCGACATATTCTGTCGCTCCGCAGCCGCCGTCACAGGTTCCTTCGCAACCGCATGAAGCAGACGAAGCATCGCCATTGCAAAACCGCTGACCATAGATTCCACGAAGCAGGTTGCCGGGCTGCCAGCAGTACGGTTGGCACTTGGTCGCGCCGCCGACGAACTGATCACCGCAGCATGGATCCGATGCATCTGGCGGAGTACTGATCCATTCGCCTCGATAGGTTTCGCCGCAACCGGCACCGCAAGTCATTCGGCGGCGAGCGCGTCGCAAAGCGTCGATTGGACCATTGGCGATGAACTGAGTTTCAGACAAAGTACCGCAGCAATCGTTGCAGCTGATATCGGCACAACCGGGGCCAAATGCCATCGGACCACAACAACCTGACAGCGACATCGCCGCCGCCACCATCGCAACTACAAGACACAGCTTGCCCATCGTTTCGTCCCCCTGACCCGTAAATCGAGCCAACTTTTTCGTAAGCGTAAATTGAACCGTCAGAAATCAACTATCGGCCTTAAACTGGCCTGCAAACAGCAAAATCCGTACAATCAGCAAACTTCAACAACCTTGGATCGAGTCAAATGTTCAACGAATGCTTCACAAGCCGCCTGCAATGCACAAAAAGCCGTCTTTTGCGACCTGCTATCGTGGCGGCAATGCTGATTGCAATTCCGATGCTGTCAGGCTGCCAGGATCCGATTCGTTCAAAGATTATTGGAACCTGGAAGATCGAACACGCCGATAAAGTAAGTCGTCGAGTCAATCAGGATTCACAGGACGATCAATTCGATTCCAGCGATTCAGGCGAACGCATGAAGCTAACGTTTTCCTGGACCGGTTCGTTGCAAACGCAAACCATGATCGGGCAGATGCAGAGCCAGAAAAAAGGATCGTGGGAACTGACTGAATTTGACGAGCAAAAATCGATTATGACTGTGCAGTGCGATCTCGCTGGCCAGCAAACCGAACATAAAATCAAGTTCATTGAAGACGACCTGATCCGATTGGTCCCACCGAACATGGCCGGGCTTAAAACGAAAATCAATTTCCGCCGCGAGTAACTGGACGTTGGCCAGGATGAACATTGTTCAGGATGAACATTGTTCAGAATGAACAGCGTCGGCATGA
>CAYZPA010000002.1:65876-151272 GCA_964479855.1 uncultured Pirellulaceae bacterium | reverse complement strand
CAGGATGAACATTGTTCAGGATGAACATTGTTCAGAATGAACAGCGTCGGCATGAGCATGGTTCTTCCCGCACTCGGCCAAAACAACCAACAAAAAACATCAACATGGCAAAAGGAGTTTCCATGTCGCGAGTTACACCGTTCCAGGCAAGCATCGAGACTTCCGTCGGACTTTTCCTGAATCGTCTTTGTCGAAATGGACTTGCGCGAAATAGACTTGCGCGAAATAGAAGCAAGCGCGATAGAAGTCCAAACGGAACAGCATCAGTCATCGTGAAAATTGCTCTGGTCGCCATCATTGCATCCGTATCAGGATGCAGCAAACCAGCGAAAGAAACGACGACCTCTTCCAGCAACACCAGCTCTCCGCAGACAACCGCCAATGATGCGGATCTCGTGCAGGTTTCTTCGACGATCGATTCACCGCTCATTGGCACGTGGTTGGGATCGGGAGCGATCGACGAAGCCGCCATCACCAAAGTCTTTGCGACGCTGTCACCTGAAAAACAGGAACAACTGGCGGCTCAGGCCGAGAACTTTTTGGCGACCCAGATGGCAATCGAATTCAGGTCTGACGCAACGGTTGAAACCGCCATCGAAATCCTCTCAGCCGAAGGCAAAATGGAAGCTGGAACCGCAGTCGCTCGCTGGGAAGCCAAACGAATCGGTGACAACACATATGAAGTCACATCGATCGAAACAGGTGACAACGAAACCAGCGCCACCACCGTGAAGACGTGGAAGCTATCCGCAGACGGCAAGCAAATTAGCCTGGACGTTCCGATGCCGGGAACGCTGCTGGGAAATTGCCAAACCAGCATCATTCTCGATCGACAAATCGTTGACGCACCACACATGGCAGGCGAAAATGGCCTTCAGTCAAAAGTTCGCTAACGACAACGATCTAACGACAAGGACGCCAGCGAGTTACGTTTCTTGTTGACCACGAGCCATGACGACCTGGCCAGTTCGAATGGTTTCGATGATTTCAAACTGCGACAGCATTTCCAGGGCCGAATCGATAATGTTCGATTCGCCGATCACCAGTGCGATGATCGAGGTGTGTGTCAGATCGACCGTCGTGCCACCAAAGTGCTCGATAATGTTGATCGCGTCGGTGCGTTCATCCTTGGGGACAAGGAATTTGACCATGATCATTTCCTTGGCCACCGAGTCGTCAGAAGTGTGCTGATAGCAATGAATGACATCAACAAGCTTGTTCACCTGTTTGATAATCTGGTCGAGTCCATCGCTGGCACCGGTCATGCCGATCGTCATCCTGGCGAATTGATTGTCCTGGCTTTCTGCGACGACGAGGGAATCAATATTGAATCCTCGCCGAGCGAAAACCTGACAGATCCGCATCAGGACCCCGGGCTCATTTTTGGTGCGTATCGAAAGCGAGTGCTTGTCGAGTCTGGAAAAATTCGAAACTTCAGTTTCCGTGGTAACGATTGTTTGAGGCATCGTTTTGGATCGGGTTAAAAGGCAAAATCTGTAAATCAACGGCGACTCAAAAGTCACTACGTTGATCCAACTGGCTTGGCGAGCTTCGTTGTTGGCGGCTCAAGAATCATGTCCTCCAACGCGGCCCCGGCAGGGATCATCGGGAACACATTTTCATTTTTGACACACTCGGCGTGGATCAGAATCGGACCGTCGTTGTACGCCAAAGCTTCTTCGATCTTTCGACCCACATCAGCCGGCCGTTTAATGTTGACGCTGGGGATGTCGTAGGCCGCTGCCAGTTTGCAGAAGTCTGGATTTCCAACAAGATCGACTCCCGATTCTCGATCGTCAAAGAACAATTCCTGCCATTGGCGAACCATGCCAAGGTAATGATTGTTCAGAACGACAATTTTGATGGGCAGTTTGTGGATTTGTGCCGTCGCCAGTTCGCACAGCGTCATTTGAAAGCCACCGTCGCCGCAAATCGCGATAACCGTTTTATCCGGATTTCCGAACTGAGCCCCAATCGCACCGGGAAAACCGAAACCCATGGTGCCCGCACCGCCCGAAGACAACCAACTGTACGGCTCATTCGTTTTGAAGAATTGAGCCGCCCACATCTGGTGCTGGCCAACATCCGTCGACACGATCGCATCGCCCTTGGTCTGTTCGAACAATTCGTGAATGACCTGCTGCATTCGCAGGCCGCCCTGTTTTTTGTAGGCGAGCGGGAATTTGGTTTTATAGCCATCAAGTTTGGCCAGCCAGTCTTTCGTCGGCAATGGTTTGATCTGACGATTCAACATCTGAAGCGCCGCTTTAGCATCGCCAACGATTTGAACGTCGGGACGAACCATTTTTCCCATTTCAGCCGCGTCGATGTCGATGTGTACGATCTTCGCGTCCTGGCAGAACTTGTCAGCTTGGCCGATGATACGATCGTCGAACCGCGAACCGATATTCAGCAGCATGTCACATTCGATCATGGCTTTGTTGGCATAAGCGGTTCCATGCATTCCCAACATGCCCAACGAAAGTTCGTGAGTTTCCGGGAAGACGCCTTTGCCAAGTAAAGTCGATGTCACCGGGCAACCCAGAGTCGTCGCCAGTTCCATCAGCTCCTTGTCCGCGCGGGCGATCATGCAACCTTGGCCAGCAAGGATCACAGGGCGTTCTGCGTTCTTGATCAGTTGAGCGGCTTCATCGACAGAGACTTGATCGATTTTAAATGCAGCTTCCGGGTTGTAGCCGGGCAGCTCAAACGACGGATTCAACTCGCCGACAAAATCGCCTGACGAAACATTCTTGGGCACATCGATCAGGACCGGTCCCGGACGACCTGTTGTCGCGATGTGGTAAGCCTCCCTGGCTACCCTTGGAAGGTCGTTTGAATCTTTGACCAGGTAGTTGTGCTTTACGACGGGAATCGTGATGCCAAAAATGTCCGCTTCCTGGAATGCGTCTTTCCCCAGCATCCATGTAACCTGCTGGCCACAGATGACCAGCATCGGAATGGAATCCATCATCGCGGTCATCAAGCCAGTGACCGTATTTCCGGCTCCCGGTCCAGACGTGACCAGAACGGCTGCAGGCTTTCCGGTCGCCCTGGCGTAACCGTCCGCCATATGGGTGGCACCCTGCTCATGACGGACCAGAACAAACTTAACATTCGTTTTGACGGTTTCGAGGGCATCGAAAATCGGAATCGCGGCACCGCCGGAATATCCAAAAATGTACTCGATCCCCAAATCGTCCAACGTTTTGATAAGTGCCTGGGCACCGTCCAGCTGACTGCTCATGATTTTGCCATGCCTGATATTTGAAAATTGGTGTTTTGGGTCGAAGCCGGCTGTTTTATCGCCTTGGCGTTCTTCAAAATTGCATTTTTTTGGAGAAGTATGGTTGTTTCGCACCCGCACTTCCTGATTTTTGCAACAGAAGTCAGGAAAGTCTATGCCGATATAGGTTCGCGCAATCAAAAAAAAGGCAAAATCTATAATCGGCTCATTGAGAACCCCATTCCATCCCTTAGCAAATGTCTTTGGGGCAGAAAGTGGCACTAAGATGCTGCTGAAGCGCTTATTTTTCGTCTCCCAAGTGCTCCGGCAGCCCCAAAAGTGCTGGCGATTCGGCATTTTGGCCTTCGATTTCTGGAATCGGGCGAAAATCAAACCAGTGATCCAACGCGATCTGATCGCCCTCTGGCTCAATAACGCGTCCGGCCAGATCGTAAGCCGACCCCATCCAAACTTCTGAGCTCGGATCCAGACGACCGTTTGGCAGCCGCTTTAAATCGTATCGAATCATATAGTGGATCCGATTTCGCTCCAGCGATCCATAATAGAGATACAAATTGCCGCTGGCCGTTCCAGTTGCGGATAGCTCGATCGGGTAGACGAACGACCAGTGATCCTCATCGCCATCCGACTGCAGCATAACTTTGTCGGTCGCTGCCTCTGTGCCTCGAAAGCTTTTGGACGCGAAAGTTGAACCTAGCAGCCGCTCCGTGAACAGCTCGCGAGTCGCTCCTTTGGCTCGTTCCATTCGAAAACGAATTGCAAGTTTCAAGTCGGAGCAATCTGACTGGTAGTTCAATTCGTTGCCGTCTTGATCGACCAAGTGAACATTGAGATTCGCCGTACGATAAAAACCGCCATTGAATAAAGCTCGATCCCGTTCATCGTTGCCGCGATAGTAGTCTCCTCCGAGCCGAGGAGGATGCATCGGTCGGCTCACCCTTGGCGGAGAATCGGATTCCGAGTTGTTCGTACCAATATTGGTCACCGGCGTCCCGTACTTTTTCAGCGACGCGATTTCATCGTCCTTGTCTTCGAGGCTCCCAAACAGAAAAGCGACGATTGCCGCTAAAGACACCAGCAGAGCACCAATCGCCTTTTTGCCAAAGTGATCAAAAATCGAATACGAAAAACTCGCTCCCTTTCTACGTTGTCGACGTCGCCACAAAGCACCATTGAGCCACACGAAAAAGGCGATGGTGCTAATTGGCAACACGAACCATAACAAGTACCGCCACTTTCGTTGCTGATAGAGTTTCGAGAACGCAATCCACGTGTCAGCCAGGCGATCCTTTGCGTCTGAGTTTGCCGTTGCAGTCGCGTCCTTGTTTTTGGAAATAGCAGATCGATCATCTGCAGCCGTTTTGTTAGCGGGCGCGGCATTTGGCCAAGGCGATCCGTCCGCAATCCAGTTTCGAAACTTCGCGATTTGAGGTTCGGACAGTCGTTCGCCTTTCTTGGGCATCCGGTAGCCGTTTTTGGTGGAAACGATGCGCCGCAAAAGCTCACTTTCATCGACCGTTCCGAGGATTTCGCTTCCAGTATGGCCACCTTTTTCGATTTCCGATTTTGAATCCAGCCGAAGGTCACCTTTTCGAATCTTGCCGGCGTGGCACTGAAAGCACTTGGCTTTCATCACGGCAAAGATATCTGCCTCGAAATCGTAAGCTGGATTGTCGCTTGGAACCTGAGCCTGAAATTTTGCTGCGATCGCCGAATTGACGGCCACAAAATTCAGCAAGGTTAACACCGCAATGGCCGCGACCAGGGCGATTGAGCAGTATTTGAATGAGCTGAAAATCATAGGTTCCTTGAAAATAAGCTGCCTCATTGTAGTGATCAGAGGCTTCCAACGCTCGGCAGCTTCGGTAAGCTTTTGGCATGAGCAAAGGTACAGTGCATGTTTTTGATTATCTGGAAAACGAGTCCCCAGAGGTCCCGCGCGGCGTTTGTGTTCTGTTTGGTTCAGAGAGATTCTTGAAACAGCAGGCAATTAATGCAATGGTCGCTTCGGGGGACGACTACTCCGTTTCCAGAATGGAAGGCGATTCCGCTCGGCTGGCGGATGTGTTGG
This sequence comes from uncultured Pirellulaceae bacterium, assembly GCA_964479855.1. Taxonomy (GTDB): domain Bacteria; phylum Planctomycetota; class Planctomycetia; order Pirellulales; family Pirellulaceae; genus Mariniblastus. The sequence goes on along the minus strand of CAYZPA010000002.1, from coordinate 145,954 downwards.
ACGAGCTTTCGACGCAGTCGCTTTTCGGTGGTGGAGCGCCGAAAGTTGTGGTTCTCGACGAGGCCGACAGTTTCGTCAAAGCCAACCGGGAGAGACTCGAAACGCTCGTCGATTCGCCCACCACAGGCTTGTTGGTGCTGGTTGTCGAATCATGGGCCAGCAATACTCGGCTATACAAACTAGTCGACAAAAAAGGATTCCAGATTCGCTGCACACCGCCGTCGAAGGGGAAATCCAAGCAGCCGGACGCCAAACGCATCGCCCAGTGGTTGATCCAGAGAGCAAAATCGGTCCATGATTTTCAGCTTCCCGCGAACGGTGCTCAATTGCTAATTGAGCTAACCGACTGTGAGTTTGGTCGCATGGATCAGGAGCTGCAAAAGCTCGCCCTTTACGCGGACAAAAAGAAAAAAGTCGACCTTGAGACCGTCAAATCTGCCGTTGGTGGTTGGCGAACTCAAACGATGTGGGACTCGATCGCTGCGGCCTGCGATGGCGATGCCGGAACGGCGATTACCTTAATGGATCAGCTTTTGAAGACGGGCGAGCATCCTTTGGCTTTGTTCGGCCAGCTTTCGTGGTCGCTAAGACGGTATTCGACAGCCACTGAAATTGTTTTGCGTCAGGTGCGCAACGGGAAACGGCCTGATTTGCCTTCTGCGGTTGCAGCAGCCGGGTTTAAGCCTTGGGGCGGAGAATCTGATTTGGCTCAGTCACGCTTGAAACAGCTGGGGCGGGGCAGGGCGGCCTTGGTTCTGGATTGGCTTAATGAGGCCGATGCCGCTTTAAAAAGGACGCATGCCAACGACGGACGGGGTCGGTTGGTGTTGGAAAAACTACTGACTCGGATGGCGGAAGAGCTTTCACCGCGATAATCCGGCGGCAGCGATGTGGGCTCGTTCCGACTTTGGGCTCATCCCTGGAACCCTTTGACGGCTGTGCCGATTATGTCGACCACCAGTTGTCGGTCACCGAGTCCGATTGAATGCCCCTCTGGTGCAACCCGCGTGATTGGTCTGTTCGTGAGCTACGTGAAGCGGCCCGGCGTTACTGCCGATGGAACACTCATACGTCTGATTTGGGTCTGAAATAGGAGCCTTTTTCCTTATTTCGTTGACACTCAAAATCACGCGTAACTATAATTTTGGCAGATGGTGGGGTGAGTGCCTTTCTAGGTTTCCCCATTCCGGGGTGTTTCAGGAAATTCTGATCCGCGGCAAGCTTTCTGTTGTAAAGTTTACGTACCCGGTGCAAACCAACCTATCGCCGTTGAAGTTAGAAGAGGATCACGATGAACCTGATTGGCAAAATTCTGACATTGCTCATTCTCCTGATGAGCATATTTTTCTTTGCGACTGCTTTGATACTCGGTGCAGCTCAGCGGAACTGGAAAGCGGAAGCTGCTGCCATGGAAGCTCGTGCAGCGATTGCGGAACGTCAAGTAAACGAAGCCAAAAGCTCGACGAAAGAGCAGCTGATGATCATCGAACGCGAGAAGGTGGCTCGCGCCGCTCAGATCGCCGTCCTCAACTCTCAGCTCGCAGCTGCTCGCGAGCAACTTGATGAACGGACTCGACTTCTTCGCGAAGAAACAAAGCAAAGCCAGGAACGAATTGTTTTGCTTCGTGAATCGGAAGCCCGTCTTGCTCAACAGGATGATGAACTCAAAGCACTGCGAGCGAGAAATAACGAGCTCGCAGTCAACATCGCCGACCAGGTTGCCACCGTAAAGAATCTGACGCTTGAAACGTTCGAGCAAACAACTCAGATCGAAACTCTTCAGAAAACGATTGCCGATCTGAATTCTTCCTTGGCGAAGAAGACAAAAGTAATGAACGGGCTTGGCGTTGATGACGATTACCAAATTCGCGACATCGTGCCAAAAATCACAGCGGTTGTTAATGAGATCAGCGACAACGGCGACTTCATTGCGATCAAGGTTGGTTCTGATGACGGCCTTCGACTTGGCCATGTTCTTGATATCTACCGAAACGATCGCTACATCGGTCGTGCCGAAGTGACCAAGGTTCGTCCTGACATCAGCGTTTTGAAAGCTCTGGCGGGCTTCATGCAAAGCAACGTTCAGGAGGGCGACTATGTCACAAGCACCCTCTGATTTTTCAGACGATTTTGGTGCGATCGAATACGACGGACAGCAAACTGCTGACGTCAGCCCACAGGTTGCTCCCGGTCCTGTCTATCGCAAAAAGGGGATCAACACTTACACGGTATTGTTGATCATTTCGTTCCTGCTTTTGACCGCAGGCGCAATCGTGTTGTTCAGCAAGCTGGGCAATTACAACCTCTAAATCAAGCTCCAAACAGTTTCCGATGTCTGATGTATCCAATGACTTTCCAGTAGCCGACGATGACCTTGGTCAAATCGGTGAAACTTCGGAAAACGAAATCGTTCAGGATGAGCCACAGGAATTGCCTTGGTACAACCTGAATCTGTTCAACGCCATGTTGCTGATTTCATTCGTCCTGATCACCGTTTCCGCAATGTTGATGCTTTGGACGCTGACGACAGAGTACGGTTCGATCATCGAAGGCCCGTGGAACGTCTAACGGCTTGGAACGTTTAGCAGTCCAGCCATCTGGTTGTTCGACCGATTCAGCCGACTGTTTATCGCCGTCTGCGGAACTCCGAAACTGGAAAACTTCTGTCCCTTCGCTGGGACTATCTATCGCCGCTTTGACCTGCGGAACGTCTCATTCGTTACCGATTGCGGCCGAATCGTGTGTCCATTGCTCCAGTCCATGGAGCAATCTGTTATTTACTGTTAAACTCAGGGAAATAATGGGAAATGGAGACGACAGGCCGTGGATAGACAAATCGGTGAAACGGAGTCAGCTGACTCTTCGACTTTGCAGCAGACCGCACTCAAGATTCTTGACAACGTAGCGTCAGTTGTTTTGGGCAAAGAAGATGTCGCTCGCCTGTGCATTGTTGCCATGGTGGCTGGCGAACATGTTTTGCTCGAAGACGTACCAGGAGTCGGCAAGACGTTGATGGCGAAGGCTATTTCTCGCAGCGTCGACGGCAGCTTCAGCCGAATTCAGTTCACGCCCGACCTTCTGCCCAGCGACATCCTGGGGAGTTCCGTCTACAACACCCAAAAAGCGACTTTCGTTTTCAACTACGGGGCCGTCTTCAATAATTTTGTTCTGGCTGACGAGATCAACCGTGCCCCGCCAAGAACCCAGTCGGCGCTGCTGGAAGCGATGAGCGATAACCAGGTGAGCGTTGATGGGACGACCTACGAACTGCCGGGGCCATTCATGGTCATCGCAACCCAGAATCCGTTCGAATTCGAAGGAACGTACGCGCTTCCCGAAAGTCAACTGGACCGCTTCCTGTTAAGGCTTTCAATGGGTTACCCTGACCGCAAGTACGAGTCCAGAATTTTGCTGGATCACAAAGCGGGAGAACCGGTCGACAACCTCACGCCTGTTTGCACCGCGAACGAAGTCGTGCAAATTCGGCATGCGGTGCGTCAGGTGAAGGTCGAAGAATCGATCGTCCGCTACATGATGGATGTTGTCGAAGCGACTCGTCAGTCGCCAGAAATTACCGTCGGCATTTCAACTCGAGGGGCACTCGCATGGTATCACGCGGCTCAGGGACTGGCCTTTTTGGACCAACGTGATTTCGTGATTCCGGATGACGCGAAGTCGCTCGCGATCAACGTATTGGCTCACCGGATTCAATTGCGTGGCGGTTTTCAAAGTGCCCGACAGGAAGAATCCGAAGCTGCTGTGTTGGAAATACTCAGCCGCCACTCTTTGCCAAGCTAGACGGGATCTTTTTTGCGATGCCAAGGAAACGAAGATCCATTCGACAATGCAAACTGACTCCCGAGGGCTGGGTGTACATCGTCATCCTTTGCTTCATCGGGATCGGCGCGATTTTGCGCAATGTAAATTTGCTGATTGTCGCCACCGGGATGTTGGTCACGCCGCTAATCTTTAACTGGCGAGTCTGCGTTGCCAATCTTCGGTCGCTTACGGCGCAACGAATGACTCCCGATCGTGTTCATGCTGGGGAAACGGTCAACGTGCTGTGGTCCTGCGAAAATGAACAGGGACGCGTGACGGCGAGAAACGTGATGCTGTATGACCAGCTGAAAAACGAATCGCACTCGGTTTCTCTCGATCGATGGAGCCGATTCAAAAATCTGCTGGTTCGAATTGGAGATTCTCTTTTCCAGCGACGAAAATTCTCCGGGAAGTTCGCGAACGTAATTTTTCCTGGGGTCACCGTTTCCGCCCCGGGGTATGCCTCGTACCAATGCATGTTTCCAAGCAGAGGCGAATATGAGCTGGGGCCTGCGGTGCTCCAAACGTCTTTTCCGTTCGGGCTGGTGTCTTGTGGAATTCCAGTCAACGACAAAGAGTCTGTTTTTGTGGCTCCGAGGCTCGGCAACCTTCATCCGACATGGGAACAAAGGATCGATTCGATGGAAGTCGGTGACGAATCTCGCAAACGCCGACGAGGGCTCGAGCAGGATGAGTTTTTTGCGTTGCGAAAGTGGAGGGCGGGCGACAATCAGAAACATGTGCACTGGCGATCGACAGCTCGATTCGGTTTCCCGTTGGTAAAACAGTTCGATCAACCGAATGATCGCGATTTTGCGTTGTTGCTGGACTTGCACACCGATGACGAAGTTACCCGTTTGCAATGTGAGTTGGCGTTGAGTTTTGCAGCGACGGCGCTTGCTGAGCTTGGCAGTGAAGTTCAGGGGCAGTTGGGGATCGCGGTCTGCGGAAAAAAGAACAGTCTGATCGTCGGTCGCCACAACCCGGAAACACGCCGCAACGTGATGAGGCGGCTTGCGATCGCTCAGCCGACCAACGCACCCGATCTGCAGTCGGCCGCAATTGATTTGGCGACGCGAGTCAGTATGGGAACTCCGCTGTACTGCTTCAGCACTCGTGGCAAACCAGAGTGGTTGACCAGCGAAGAAACTTCGGCGGATTCGCATCCAACGCTGCCGACTGTTCGGCAATTGGTCCGCTGGATTCAGATCGACTCGCCTCAGTTTGACGAGCTTTTTGAATTGAAGCCCGAATCGACCACGCAAAAACAAGGAACGGTTCAACAGGAAGAACTTTCGACTCATTATCAACGGTCCAGCATGGAGCCAGTGGCATGACCAACCGACGAGCTCTCCAGTGTTGCATTATCGCGATGGTGATGTCCAGCTGCACGACGCTTTCCATGAGTATCGAGCACTACCACCTGATACCAATCGCATTGCTCGCAGTCATCGGTTCGTTTTTGGTAACCGATTTGTTTAAGCTGATTTCTATCGAAGGTTGGGTGGCGAATGTCATCTCGCTGGCCATTCTTTTTTTCTCGATGCGTGATTTTTTTCCGGGCGACAGTGCCAGCAAACTTATCTCGGTCGCCAACCTATTGGTCTATCTTCAGGCGGTTCTTCTGTTTCAGAAAAAAACGCCTCGGCTAACGTGGCAGATCATGGTGCTTAGCCTCTTGCAGGTGGTGATCACGACGATTTTCAGCATCCAGTTCGAAGGTGGGCTTTTATTCATTCTGTTTTTCATCTCGGGCGGCTGTGCGTTGGTGTTGCAAAATATTTTTGCCAACGAATACGAAATTGAAAACCTGAACGAAGCGAGCAAAGAACATCTCGATTCCATTGGTGAACAACCTGCCGAAGCGAGGCTGGCTTTCTGGAAGAATAACATCGAGCCGGTTCCGTCCTTCGAAAGAGACACGCGTTCGCAGAATTTTTCGTTGCGAGTTTTCTCGGCATTGCCAGGGGTTCTGGCAATGGCTTCTGTCTTTACGCTGATCCTGTTCCTGACGGCACCAAGGCATGTGCAACCGTGGTTCAGCCCGATCACGATCAAGGTCGCATCTTCGGGCATGAACAAGCAGGTTGACCTGCGGGAAACAGGTGAGATCAGTCTTTCGACAGGGCGAGTCTTTAAGGCCAGTTTTACCGATGTGGGAACTGGCAAACCGATCGAACTTGGCGCTCCGACTTACTTTCGCGGCATCGCTTTGTCACGGCTGGTAATGAGGGAGGGCAAAACCAGTTGGATCGCTCCCTATGATCGGCTGTTCAATGATCTTTACGATGAACTGCCTCAGCTCCCAAGGAGAACCGCACGTCAGGGCGGAAGTCGCATCGCGGTCGTAGAAACAACGCTGGAACAAACGACAGACCCGATGCTCTACACGGTCGCGCCGGTGTTCTTGCATGAAAACACCTCCGGGAAAATTCGTTTCTGCCACGAAATTTCAGCTCATACTCGTTGCCGCGAAAACGAAAAAATCGAAGTCGCGCCTTTCACTTACGAATTGACGACGATTCTCGACGGAAGGTCCACCACAGCGCGAGCATGGCCGTATCGCCCGAATTCGAAGTACAACTCTGCGGTAACGATGGCCGACGACAGAGCTCAATTCGATACGCTGACGGAATTGGATCCTGAAAATTATCCGACTCTTGTCAGTATCGCCAAAAGAATCAAAGACGAAACCGATCAGGCGGGTGGAGGACGAATGGAACTGGTTCGAAGAATTGAAAATCACTTCCTCGATCCGTCCAACTATTCTTATACGCTCGACTACAGCGATGTCGAATGGGATGAAAGCCTTGATCCAATCGAGGACTTTGTTCGCAACACAAAAGTTGGCCACTGTGAAGTTTATGCTTCTGCAATGACGTTGATGCTTCGAAGTCTCGGCATCCCTGCCAGATACGTGATCGGTTTTCACGGCGGTGAATACAATAAATTGACTCAATCCTACGTCGTTCGCGGAAATCACGCTCATGCATGGGTGGAAGTTTATCTGCAGCCGCGAGACTGCCGCAACGGGAAACTTGATCGGCTTCAGTACGGTCGTGGCGGCGCGTGGCTGACGGCCGATCCCACGCCCGGTCAGCCCAGTGAAGAATCGGGACTCGGGACCGATGACGCGATCGAACTGGCTCGCACCGTTTGGCAAGACTACGTTTTGGGGATGGAGCCAGACGATTCGGGGGAAGGAGAGACGCCGCTGACCATGTCGCTGGTCAGGCTTTTGGAGCAAATGGACATGGAGCAGATTCCCACTTCTTTGGCGAGCCTCGAAAAATCAGAGCTGACAAAGGCGATGTTGCCAGTGGTGTTGATCACGATCGTCCTGTTCGGACTGTTGGGTTTTCTGCGGGCGCTGATTCGTCGAGCCAACTACGAAGAAGAAATCCCTCAAACCGCCGCCGGAAAAATCCGACGATTTGTCGCTGATGCAATTGGGCTGATTTCGTCAGACTTGCGAGAGTGGGTCATCGGGCACGATTCCGAAACGGCTTTCTACCGCCGCATGGTCGAATTGTTGGAAAACGCCGATCTCGAAAGGAACCCCAACCAGACACACCTGGAATTTGCACAACTTGTTAGTGCGCACTACGCCGACCACCCCAAGGCAGAAACGATTGCCGAAACGGTTGTCGAGGTCACGCGAGCTTTTAACGCAATTCGGTTTGGTGGACGGGATGCTGAAGAAGCGTTGCGCGACTCGTTGAACCAACGCGTTGATCACCTGAAATTGGCTCTTCAATCCTGACCCAATTTCCAGTCGCTTCAGTCCAATGGCTTCAGCTCAATGGCAGCAGCTCAATGGCAGCTTTCAAAATTGCTTCTGCGACTTCCGTTTTGGAGCCCGATATTTCTTGGACGACCGTTCCGGTGGAATCAATCAATGCGACCGAGTTGTCAGCAGAATCAATCGCGGAAACTCCATTGAGAATGATCAGATCGCAGTTTTTGCGATCCAGTTTGGCAGTCGCTCGCTCGATTCCATTCTCAGTCTCCAGTGCGAATCCGATGGTCCATTGATTGCCTGACTTCATCCGCCCAACTTCGGCAAGGATGTCCGGGTTCTCAACGAGCTGGATCGTCATTTCAGACTTGCCAGGCACCTTTTTGATTTTGGAATCGGAAAACGACTTCGGGCGAAAGTCTGCCGGCGCCGCGGCTGCGATCATGCCGACGCAGCCGGCCCAGTGTTCAACTACGGCATCGCGCATCTGGGCAGTTGAGACGACTCGGATCACTTCGGCATCGGATGGATAGTTGACGTCAACCGGTCCAGAAACAATCGTCACGTCGTATCCGGCATCGAGCGCCGCGGCGGCAAGGCAGCTTCCCATCTGACCACTGGAAGCATTGCTGAGATAGCGAACCGGATCCAGATGTTCCCGAGTCGGTCCTGAAGTGATCAAGATGCGTGGACGACTCAATTCAATTGCTCCTCAACCGCCGCAAGAATCGTTTCCGGATCTGCCATGCGTCCCATTCCTTTTTGTCGACAGCTAAGCCAGCCTTCTTGCGGATCAACGACATGGACTCCGTCGTCACGAAGTTGTTGCAAGTTCCGTTGCACGCTGGCCTTGTTCCACATTTCGACATTCATCGCAGGGGCGACGACGATTGGACCATCGAAGCATAGATACAATGTCGAAAGGAGATCGTTGGCCTGGCCGTGCGCTGCTGAAAAAAGAAAATTCGCAGTCGCCGGTGCGACGCATAGCAGCTTTGCATCTCGAGCCAATTCGATGTGAGCTCCCAAAGGCATCGATGGGTCAAAAAGCTCCGTCACGACAGGCCGACCGGTCAATGCCATCAACGTTGCAGGCCCGAGGAATCGTCGCGCCGATTCGGTCATGACTGCGCGGACCGAATGATCGCGCTGCACCAACTGGCTGGTCAATGCTGCCGACTTGAATGCGGCGACGCCACCGGTAACCGCAACAATGATGTCGATAGATGGCATGGAAAGTTGTCCGTGAATTCAAAAGGTAGAAGCTGGCAGCAAAAAAGGATCGCGAGCCATTTCGCGATCCTTCGAATTATTGCCAATCTGTGTCAGCCAGTAACGGCATTCTTTTTCTACATGCTGTCGAGGTCAAGTTCCGGAGTCGTATCGAAATCGGGAGAACCAGCGACGCCGATGTTGCTGTCCTTGTCCAGGTAGATCTTGTCGCTCATGATCTCTTCCAGAACGATCGACATTTTGTCATTGCCGTTATCTTCTACCAGCGGACGTGCTCCCTGATTCAACTGCACCAATCGCTTTTGAATAAGCGTGGACAGCTTGAAGCGTCCTCCGACCTTGCGAACAATTTCTTCTTCTTTAAGTTGGTCGTACATAGTTTTAATCCTTTTTCGCGATTGCTTGTAAAAGCTGGTTTATTTCTTCGACGGTTTGCTGAACCGATTCGTTGTAAACGATATGACTGTATTGGCCGGAGGCATCCAGTTCGCATTGAGCGACTTCCAATCGTCGGCTCAACGCTTCTTCGGATTCGGTGCCTCGCCCCCGAAGCCGTCGCTCGAGTTCTTCGATGCTTCCCGGGTGGATGAAGATTGTAATTGCATCGGGGTGAATTTTAAGGACTTTAAAGGCCCCGACCACGTCTAACTCAAGGATTATCCATTTCCCGTCCCGAACCGCCGCTTCAACTGGCTCTCGAAGCGTCCCGTAAAGGTCTCCACGGCCAAAAACCTCCGTGTATTCAAGGAAATCGTCTGTTTCGATATGAGCCTCGAACTGCTGCCGCGTCAAATAGTGGTAGCTGACTCCGTCCGTCTCGCCGGGTCTTTTCTGCCGAGTCGTCGCAGAGACACTTTCGACCAAAGGCAATTTGCAACTCGCCAACAGCTCTTTCAGGATCGTCGTTTTCCCGACTCCCGACGGCCCTGAAAAAAGGATCAATCGACCTGCGGGAACGTTTGAATCATTCATTGCGATCCCGCTACTCAATGTTCTGAACCATCTCGCGGATTCGTTCGATGCAAGTTTTAATCTCGACGACTTCACCCGCAATATCGCTGTCGTTAGCTTTGGAGCCAATCGTGTTGGTTTCTCGCAGTATTTCCTGGACGAGGAAATCGAGTTTTCGGCCGCTCTGTTCAGAGCTGGAAACGGTTTTCCGAAAGTGATCCAAATGCGTTGTAAGCCGAACGGTTTCTTCCGCGATGTCGACTCGTTCCGCAAAAACTCCGACCTCACGAACAATGTCGGTTGGAGCGATCTCGACGTCGTACTTTTCCAAAAGCTTGTTAATGCGATCGGAAAGGCGTTTCGAATAGGCTTCACTGACTCGTGGAGCCAGCGCTTCGACGGTCTTCAAGCGTTCGGCAATCGAATCGATGTTGGACAACATGTCTTGCTGCATCGCCTCGCCTTCCTGAGCACGCATTGCCTCAAGGTTTTTGATGGCTTCGCGAACGGTCGATTCAACTTGTGGCCAAAGCTCATCCGGTTTGGCAACCGTTTTCTCAGTGACGACTCCCGGCAACGCCAATAGGGATTCGACATTGACCGACTGGCTGGAACCTGCAATTTCGGAAAGTTGAAGCCAATAGCCGCGAATGACCGACTCGTTCAGTTCGAATTCGCCACCCGAAAGTGATTCGACACTGACGCGAAGCGTTACCGTGCCGCGATGAATGCGATCGCGAACAATCGCCTCAAGCTTCGACTGCAGCGACGCATCGAGATCTGAATAGACGTTCAGTTTCAAGAACCGATTATTGACCGTTCGAACCTCAACGGTTATCTGAACGTTTTGGTCGTGGAACCGGGCTTGCCCGTGTCCCGTCATGCTTAACAACACCTCAGAACCCAACCCTTCATGAGGAGTTCAATGGACCGAAGGCCAGACCTTCGGTGCTTCGCCTGTCAATTACTGTCCGGATTCGTCCGACGATGATTCTGCATCGCCAGCGTCAGAAGATCCTGCTTCGGTGTCGCCCGAGTCGGTCGTTTCAGCTTCTGCGCCGGACGATCCACTGCCTTCTGCGTCCGACGAATCCTCGGGGCTGCCAATGGACGAACCACCGATCGACGAACCACCGCTCATGCCTGAGCTGTCAGAATCATCACTTTCAACTTCTACGGCAGGTGGTTGCTGGAACCGGTTTGCACTTTCGGGCGGGTTGTAACGTGCGATCATCACCATGCACAACGTGATCCAGACCAAAGCGCTGATGATCGTGATTTTGGTGAATGCGTCTCCAGCTTTCGCACCGAAAGCGCTGTCACCGCCTCCTCCGCCGAACGCTGCTGTCAATCCGCCGCCTTTTCCGCGTTGGATCAGGATCAAAAAGATCAACCACAACGAACTGAAGAACAGCAACATTTGCAAGAGCGACCGGCCAACGTCCAGCGCGAGCACAGGTTGGAAAAACAGTTGAACCATATTTTCGTGAGTCATCATTTCACTCGATACAAAAAACGCGGAAACTCCGCGGTATAAAAAGCTGTGGAACACGGTCGCTGTAGAGCTACCTGGCTCGACAGTCGCCGTCAACAGTCGCCGATTTTGCCCGGCTCGTTTCTCGCTTCGCGTAAACCTATGCGGTTTCCGCCGCCGCAATGATTGCAGCAAAACTATCCGCTTTCATCGACGCTCCGCCAACAAGAGCACCATCGATATCTGGACAAGCCATCAACTGGGCCGCGTTTTCGGGCTTCACACTTCCGCCGTACAGGATACGAACTCCGTCTGCAATCGCTTGATTGTAGCGTGTTGCCAACAGTGTGCGAAGATCAGCGTGGACTTCCTGAGCCTGCTCGGGAGAGGCCGTTTTTCCGGTCCCGATCGCCCAAACGGGCTCATAAGCGATCACACACTGAGCAATCTGCTCCTCGGTGACTCCTGCCAACGAACCGTCCATCTGGGATTGGACGACTTCTTTCGTTTTGTTGCCTTCACGTTCCTCAAGCAGTTCGCCAACGCACAAAATTGGGGTCAATCCGGCCGCCAACGCAGCAAGCAGCTTCTGATTGATCAACGCATCGTCTTCGCCAATCACGTTTCGACGCTCGCTGTGCCCCAAAATTACGTAGCTACACCCTACCTCTTTGAGCATTCCGGTGCTGGTTTCTCCAGTAAATGCTCCTTTTTCTTCAAAGTAGACATCCTGCCCACCAACCGCAACTTTGCTGCCTTGAACCGCTTGTGAAACGGCATCAAGGTACACAAATGAAGGACAAACCAGCACATCGACTTCACCGTCTCCCGCAGCCGCCCCGACGCCGCGAGCCAAATTGACAGCTTCGTCGCGTTTGAGGTTCATTTTCCAGTTACCGGCGATCAATGGACGTCGCATCTTAAATCCGTAAAAAAAGAGTTCTGAGCGGGGTTTAGGTTCGCAAAACGCGAGATTTTAGAGGTTTTCACGGCTTTGAACAGGCTGAAAAAGCCAATCCACAGGCGGGAAACGCTCTCATTTTGCTTGGCTTTGATACCCTTTCGATCACCCTTCGTTTCGATCATCCATCAGTTCTGAACCGGAATTATTCACGACGACAGGCGTCTGGTTTGCCCTTCGAACCGATTCTCCGGACTCGGAGGCAAGTTTTGCAAATTCGCCAATTTCACGTCGTGGGTGACCTGTTGAAACCACAAACCTGTAGCAATACCCCAATGAAACAAGCTTTCTTCAGGTCGACGCCCACGCATCGTGAATAATCCGTGCTGACGAAGTCAGTTGGCATTTCTTCGACCCGTTTTGGCAACCAGCCACAAAAAACCCGGCTCGAAAACGGCCGGGCGAACGATAAGCAGGTTGTTTTGCAACTTAAATTACTGCTCAAACTTTTTCGTCGGGAAAGTTCCCTTTAACAGTACTCCCGGATAGAGATCCCACGGGTTGGATTCCGTTTCCGAGGAAAGGTATCCAGTCGAGACCGAAGTCGCACCGGACCCAATTGCGAAGCCGGGGTTGATGTAGCCATCCTTGTTCGTGTCTTCGATGGACCGAACGCTGCCGTCCGCGAAAACCAGATTGACACTGTTGTTGTGGTAGGCATACCAGTCGCGAGTATCCTGAAGCGGGATATCGGCAACTCCGGGCTCCCCTCTTTTCGGATACCTTGTAGTCAAAAATGAAGTCCTCGGCGTGGCGGCAGGAACCAGCAGAATTGCATCGCCGGTAGCGTTCGCGAACGATGGTCCATCATTGAAACTTTCGGCGACTGGAACTCCCTGAGTCAATCCAAGGTTTGGATCGATATTCAATGACAGGACGCCGTCCCCGGTTCCGGATGACTGATTGACGTCGCCTTGCGTGGCGCAACCGAGCAGTGGAATCGCCGGCGCTGGAACGTCGCCGGAGTCCATTTGCTGCAGCGTCAATGGACCAAGGCAGTTTTGAACTCCCGAAGACGAGTACCAGTCTTTGAGTCCGCCAACCGTAACGCCGCTGGCAAAAACTGGCTCCGATCGAACCATATGCCAACTGGATGCATAGTTCGTGTTGTAGCCATCGATCGCCGCGTTGATCAATCGCGTTTGCTCATCTGCGCCGGCGGTCTTTAGAGTGACCAATCGGCGAGCTGGAGGAGCTTTGGCTGCGCCCGAACCGCTTTCACCAGGTCCAAACGAAGAACCAATGTTCAACTTTTCTGACCCGACACAAACAGAAGAAGGGCAGAGTAGCTGACCAGGGATCACGTCTTGAGCATAACAATCAGCAACCCAACCGTACTGGTCCAACGCGCCGTCTCGGCCATAGTCAAACGCGCCCGTGCAGAACGCACCGTTGGGTGAGTTCGCGGAACGGTTCAACAAACAGATCGCGAACTGACGCAAGTTGCTTTTGCACTGAGTAGCGCGAGCAGCTTTGCGGATTGAAATGAACGCGGGAAACGCGATCCCAATCAAAACGCCGATGATCATGATGACAACCAACAGCTCAACAAGCGTGAAACCACGCTTACGACTTCGAATCATTACAAATTCCTTGATAACGAGGCAAATATTGTTCGTGAGGACCTGAGGATCGGAAACGCAATTGTTCGGCAAGTCGTTGGGGATACACCGCCAGTAGATGAAAGAACACTTTCGAATTCTTAAGATCATGAGCGGCAAGTTTTGAACTTGCCTTCTGCCGAAACTCTCGATCCGAGAAGGCGGAAGTGTAGTGATGGAATGTGAAAATTTACTTTGCATTGTGTTTAGACTTCGTAAAGAGTGGATGAATGTTCGTACACGAGAACTTCACTCTTTCTTTGCGTTGACTGAATACGAACTTAACGCGACATCGATACCGTTTGCTGATTAAGAATTGAACTCAGCCGGAATCGTCATGCCGCTTATTAAGTTTTGTCGCCGTAACTCGTCTGCATTCACGCTTGTCGAAATGCTTGTCGTGATCGCAATCATTGGCATTCTGGTTTCGTTGCTGTTTCCGGCGCTTCAGACTGTCCGGCAGGCAGCTCGACGGTCTTATTGCTCAGCCAATCTTCGGCAAGTCATTCTTGCGACGCTCACCTATGAAACGGGTCAAATGGCTTTCCCACCGGGTGACAATGGAAAAGGTGGCGGTTACATCGTTCCACTTTTGCCATATCTAAAACAGGAATATTTGACCGAACTTGAGCAAGGATCATTGCTTGCCGGCGAGACCTATGACGATCGACTTGCGGAAATGGCAGAACTGCAAGTCGAACCTTTAAACTGTCCATCCGCCTATACCGGCGATGAGAAAACAAACGTTGACGACATGGGGGATTACACAACTCACTACGTCGGAGTTGCCGGCCCAATCGGCAACGCACGTGCTTCCGATGATTCGCACCGCTACGAATACGAACAGATCGAAACGATGAACGATGGTCCAATCGGACTTCAAGGTCTGTTTTCACCCAAGAAAAATTCCGGGCAATTTGAAGGAAGGCGACTGCAAGAGATTCGCGATGGGGCGTCCTACACGTTTGGAATTGCAGAACTGTCAGGCCATGACCCATTCACAGGAGTGCCGGGACAGCAGGTGATCGATCGTGGCGGTTGGTCTTTCGGCGCGATCTATGGAACCGACAATCGGCTGGTTCGCTCGTGGAGCGTCAAGTCCATTAGCCATCCCATCAATTCAAACCGCGGCGACTTCAATAACCTGTCATTTTCCAGCAACCATCCGGGGGGAGCTCAGTTCGCAATGATTGACGGCGCGGTGCGGTTCGTTGACGACCGTGTTTCCGTGGATATCCTGAAAACGTTCTCGAGTATCAACGAAGTGGAAAAGCCGGAAAAGCTTAGCAATTTTTAATAAGGATTGCTCGCGAAGACAGGGCCATTGCGAAGACAGGGCCATTGCGAACACTGGGCTATCGCGAACACAGGGGTAGCGCGTGTACGCGAACGTAGCTCCAACGGGCTCAGGATCGTCAGCAGACTATCTCGAGCAGACTATCTTGAGCAGACAATCTCAAAAAACTAAATCGGTGCGTCTCGATTGGTGCGTCTCGGTACGTGATCACGTGACCCGCCGATCGCCAACCAAAATTCCCCTTCTGCAAAGTTCGCCGATCTAACCGATCAAATCATCGACGCTCGTCCCATCCAAATTACGCCATTGGTTCCGGCTGATGAAATATTCTTTCAATGTTGAGCCGGACTGCGCGTCGGCGTAATTGTGAACCAGCCGGACAATCAGGTCACGCTGCTTCAAGTGTGATCGAAGGCTTGGGTGTTGCTGCATGAAGTCCGGAAGCAGACGCATCGCTTCCGAGACCACCAATTTCAGTCGGCTTTCGGAAATGGAGTTCGACGGAGACGCAGCGTAAAGCACGTGCTCGTTATCAGGATCGATGGAAAAAGCGATGCCTTCAACCACCAGCATTCTGCCATCGAGAAATTCGCGAGCAAGATATCCCGCTTCTGACCGAAACCACTTCGCAAGCTTTTTCCACCACGGCACAAAGGGCTCGAGAGGCTTTGGAGACTGATAGGGATTGGGAGTATCGGTCACGGTAAACGATTGTCTCTCTTTCGATCCGGTAGAGCTCAATGCTGATTATTCGCACTGGCAGCCCAAAACAATTGGAAGTTGTGTTTCACGCCGGTGATCGTGTAATTCTTACAGGACTGTGAACGATTTCGAACACGACTCCAAACGTCATCGTACCGTGATTGCGGCTTGGCTGCAGGACAGCAACTTAACTTGTTGCCAGCAGGCCCGGCCAAGTTCAACCAAAGCATTTTCGGTCCAAGATGGATTCGAAGTTTCAGACTGATGGATCAGTCGTCCCATGATCAATGGAGCTTCGATGTACACTTTTTCCCGTTTTCGCTCGTTCACAGTTCGATCCCTTTGTGCACTCGTCATGCTCGCTTTTACGGCCAGCGGTAGCACTTTTGCCGATGATGATTCGGTTGAATTCGATGTCCCCGCATTTGTGGGCGTACGAGAAATCTTGCCGCTTCCGATCTACGGACCAGAATTGCCGTCGAGCTTTTCAGCACCTTCTGAAGAAAAAACGATCGAGTTGCTTTTGCCGATTTCAAGTGTCATTGGAGCCAGCGATCGAGGGGACGTTAAGGAGTTTCGTTTCGATGTGAGCTGGGTTCGCAGCGTGTACCCAATTCTTGACTATGGTCCCAAGACGCAAACCGTGTCCGACGTTGAAGGCTTGTTGAACATTGAGGAGAACCGCGAACGGAGTTCCAAGGCAGGGTTCAATTTCACAGCGAAACCGCTCGAGATCGGCAACGGCAGCTTGACCGCAGACGTCGGCGGTCGAAAGTCCGAACGGTTGAGTTTTCAGCGAATTCCACAGCACGAGGTTCTCGTCGCGAGCGGAACCATCGATCGTGGTACGGGAGCTTTTTTCCGATTCCATGCTTCGAAAACGGAGACGCTTGAAGGCAGCAGGAATTTGCTCCTGGCGTACCGCGTACCTCAATCGTGGCGGAACGGATTGTTGAAAGTTGAATGCCGAGCGACCGGCAAGCGTCGAGTCGGTTTTTGGGACGAGCCGATTGACTTTGGGCGTTCGTTCGTGGTGCCGCTTTTCATTGAAGGTGACTCGGTCGGGCAGCAAATGGCGATCGATTTCGTGCGTGCCGAACAGGATCTTCGCAAGTCGTGGAACGAATTTGAAGCGGAGCTGAAAAAGTCTCGGGGTCCGTTTTCGATCAAGCTGTTTGGTGGTGAAAACAAACTGCCAAAGGATTGGCCGCATCTTTTGATTCAATCGGGCGATGATCAATACCTTTCGCGATACCAGAATTTTCTGTCGAAAGACCTCGCAGTGACCGCTGGCAGATTCGTGCAAGCCAGAAGCAGCCTGAAGTAGCCCGCGCGGCCATTCGGATACCGCAAAGCGAATCGCTCTGGCCGGTTGGCGTTCGGTTTGTCGCAAGACGAAACGGTTGACTTTGCGCAAATGAGTCAACCGCGATGCCAGTTCGACGTGCTGCCATGGATGCGTTAAAACAGAGTTCAGTCAAGTTGCAAACGGCACCGCAGTCATTTCGCAACAAATTGTTTCGCCCGAATTCTGGTTTGTCAGGAACCCATGTTAGAGATTCATTCGATTGAGGAGATGGTCGCGCATTTTGAGGCCGGTAATTCGCTGGAAGACACGGTCGTGCAGAGCGTCGATTTGACTTCGGTAGCCGAATCGGTGTCCAGCACGAAGATCTCGAACACAGTTTTCCTTGGATGCGTCCTCCCGCCAGAAACGCTCGCCAAAGTCGTCGAACAGGGTGCCTGTGTTTTTCCGACTTTGAAAGGACTTCCCTTCAATCCATACGCGCCCGTCCTGTATTCGGCCCAAACGCTGTTCGACGGATTCGACCCGGAAGTTCCTTGCAGCTATTGCAATACGACCGACGCCAAGGTGTACCAACACTGGATGGATACCGGTGGCCAAAATCCATCAACGATCGCCTGCGCGCTTGCACGACGTTTGCACGATATGGCGATGACGGATGCCATCGAAGACTTCCTGAAAATCCATGCCAGCCATGGCAGGATCGTTGGCATGATGGGCGGCCATTCGATGAAGCGGTCGGACGATTCGTATCTTGTCGCTGCAAAGATCTCCAGAGAGTTAACTCGAAAAGGTTTCCTGATGGTCAGCGGTGGCGGGCCGGGAGCGATGGAAGCGACTCATGTAGGAGCATGGTTTGTCGACCGTTCCGATGAAGAATTGGAATCCGCTGTCAAACAGCTGGCGAAAGCTCCGTCGTATAAAGACGAAAATTGGCTCGCCGAGGCGTTTCTTGTACGAGAAAAATATCCTCTGCTGAATCCACAATCCAGCGTTAGCCTTGGGATTCCGACATGGCTTTACGGACACGAGCCACCGACTCCATTCGCGACCCACATCGCAAAATATTTCGCCAACAGCGTGCGAGAAGATGGACTGGTGACGCTTGCGCGATCCGGGTTGATTTTTGCCCCGGGAAGCGCTGGAACGATCCAGGAGATTTTTCAGGATGCCACGCAGAATCACTATGCGACGACGGGTGTTTCGAGCCCAATGGTTTTTCTGAATAGGGATTATTGGACTCGGGAGAAGCCCGTTTATCCGATCCTGAAACAGTTGGCGGAAGGCCAGCCGTATTTTGACTTGATCGAGATTTTCGATGACATGAATTCGATCATCGACTTTATCGAAAACAACGCACCGATCCCCAGTCAAATTCCCAAGTGGTCGTTCTGTTCGGCTCACTGCTGTGCTGAAGCTTGATCGCGAAGATGCTATGCTGGGTGATGCCGTTATGCGAAAGTCGCAGCGCACTCATCACGAAATAACTCAGAGCAAAACATGGTTGGTGGAACGATTCTTTTTCGAGCAATGTTCTTTTTCGCTGGGCTCGGTTGCCTGTCTTCGGCCGCAGTCGCATCGCCGCAAGAAACTGAGACGAAGAAACCGCAGGAAGTGATTACCGTTTGGCCCAACGGACTGCCTGAGGACGCGAAACCGGTTGCGAGGGAAACGATCGACGCGGCCAAAGAAAAAACGACCGACGAGCGAATCTTTTATGTCGAAACACCGACGCTGACCGTTTATGAGCCGCCTGCTGACAGGAAGAACGGCACCGCAGTCGTCGTCTGTCCGGGTGGCGGCTACAACATGCTTGCCTATCAGCACGAAGGCGTCGAACTTGCCGAGTGGTTTAACTCAATCGGAGTCACGGCGTTCGTGTTGAAGTACCGCGTCCCTCGCCGTGACCCAAATCGCATTCACTGGGAACCGATGCAGGATGTGCAACGTGCAATTCGCATCGTTCGAAGCAAAGCGGAAGGATACGAGATCGATCCGAACCGTATCGGAGTGCTCGGATTTTCCGCCGGAGGCCACCTGACCGTGATGGCCGGAACGCAATTCGAGACTCAGAGTTACCCGGAAGTGGACGAAGCGGACAAACTCAGTTGTCGTCCGAACTTCATCTGTCCCATTTATGCGGCCTACATGGCGGACGGTTACAAAGACGATGTTGTAGAACTTGGAGAACTTATCAACATCACGAAAGATACTCCTCCAACATTCATGGCGGTCACCTGGGACGACACGATGCGAGGTGCTCAATCGGCTCTACTTTTCGCCAAGCTGAAAGAATTCGGCGTCCCAGCTGAGCTGCATGCGTGGCAGAAGGGTGGACACGGCTATGGAATTCGCGAACAGGGGAATGCGACTGACGGTTGGCAGAACGATCTTCGAGTATGGCTGGCTCTTAATGGCTGGGTCAAGGAATAGAAAATGGCTCGGACTACCGCTTTGAAATGCTACCCGGCGATCCTGCTGACAGTTTGGCTTTCGACATCGGTTTGCCTTGTAGCATCGGTTGGTGCAGAAGAATCGAACTCGCGACCCAACGTCATTGTCATTCTGACGGACGATCAAGGCTGGGGCGATTTTAGCCTACACGGAAATCGTAATCTTGAAACTCCGAACCTTGATGCGCTGGCAAAGTCGGGAGCACAGTTCGAAAGGTTTTTCGTCTGCCCGGTTTGTTCGCCAACTCGAGCCGAATTTTTAACCGGACGATACGCGACCCGAGGCGGCGTTTACAGCACCTCCGCTGGCGGCGAACGGCTGAACCTTGACGCCCCAACGATCGCCGATGCGTTTGGCAGTGCCGGGTACCAGACCGCCGCGTTTGGAAAGTGGCATAACGGCGGACAGTACCCTTATCATCCGTGCGGGAGGGGTTTCGAATCGTTCTATGGTTTCTGCAGCGGGCATTGGGGAAACTATTTCAGCCCGATGCTTGAGGAAAACGGCAAAGTTGTCAGAGGCGACGGTTTCCTGCCGGATGATTTGACGAATCGGGCGATTCGAGTCTTGCAGCGTCACGCGGCAACGGAAGACGCCGATCCCGTCTTTCTTTATCTTGCATACAACACGCCTCATTCACCGATGCAGGTGCCGGATCGGTTCTATCAACGGTTCGCCAATCGTGAATTGATAGACCGAGGTTCCGTTCCCGAAAATGAAAATATCGCTCACACACGGGCCGCATTGGCGATGTGCGAAAACATCGATTGGAACGTTGGTCGGCTGCTGGAGGAGTTGGACGATCTTTCGATTGCCCAGAACACCATCGTTGTATTCTTTTGTGACAACGGTCCCAACGGTCATCGTTTCAATGGACAAATGCGAGGCACCAAAGGAAGCACTGATGAAGGTGGAGTGCGGTCGCCTTTGTTTGTGCGTTGGCCACAAAGAGTTGAGCCTGGCAAGACTGTGAGGTCGATTGCCGGTGCGATCGATCTTTTGCCAACTCTGACAGACCTTGCCGGTGTCGATTTCGAACCGACCAGGAAGCTCGACGGTATCTCATTGGCTGCGTTGTTGTTGAAAAAGCCTGCGATGCAACAGGGCGGCGGGGCAGGGGAGACGGTTCAGGGGGAGACTGCTCAGGATCGCAACCTGTTTTCGTTTTGGAACGGACGTCTCAGTGTCCGCAGCCAGAATTTTCGACTCGACGAAAAAGGGCGTCTCTACCATATGACAGATGACCCAAGCCAATCGAAACAGGTCAACGATCGATTTCCAGATGTCGCACGCGAGTTAACGGCCGCTGGAGCGAATTGGCTAAAGGAAACGAATCCAATTGCCTTGGCCAAAGCGGATCGACGACCATTCACAATCGGACATCACGATTTTGCTTACTCGCATTTGCCAGCTCGCGATGCGGAGGCGATGACAAACGGTTCGAACAAGCCTGCTCTTTCGCGTTCCAATAAATACCCTAACGATTCCTATTTTCTAAATTGGAAATCGACAAACGATTCGCTTGTCTGGCCTGTTGAGGTGCTGGATTCGGGTGAATTTGAAGCCACCATCTACTATGCTTGCGACGAAAGTGACGTAGGTTGTTCGATGGCTCTGGTCGCCGATGACGGGATCGGAGGTTCGACGCTGAGCTTTAAAATAAACGAAAGCCATGACGTTCCTGAACTTGGCCGCGAGGCTGATCGAGTCGTTCGTCAGGAATCTTATGTGAAGGACTTTAAGGCTCTTGTGATCGGCAACGTTGCACTTAAAAAAGGCAGCGGAACCCTGTCGCTTCGCGTTGAAAAAATTGTGGGTAAGGAAGCGATTGAGTTCAGATTGCTTATGCTGAAACGAATTGAAAACTAACTGACAACACTATTTGATTCACTCCGCCGAGCAATCCCATGGCATATATAGAGCAAGTTGAACCATCCGCCGCGACGGGTCGGTTGAAACGTATTTACGATGCCGCGATGAGGCGAGCGGGTTACATTGCGGGCATCATCAAAGTCATGTCGCAAGATCCTGCCAGTTGTGAGGCATCGATGGGATTTTATGGTTCGCTGATGCAATCCGAAAACGAATTGTCGTCAGCAAAACGCGAAATGCTGGCGACGGTTGTTAGCAACGTGAACGATTGCTTTTACTGAACGCTTTCGCACGCAGAGGACTTCGGTCAGAAGTCAGGAAAACCGGAAGTCGCTGAGAAACTAATTTGGGACTATCGAAAGTGTTCAGGCGATGAGCTTCCTGCGCTAGATCGTTCGCTCTGTGATTTCGCGGTTAAGCTAACGTTGACTCCGGGAGCGATGAAGGAGTCCGATGTTTTAGTGCTGAAGCAGGTCGGGCTCAACGATTCCCAGATTACTGTCGCTGTTCAGGTGATTGGGTATTTTAACTATGTCAATCGAGTGGCCGACGGCTTGGACGTGGATCTGGAGCCTTCCATGAATCGGATTTCGAAAGAGGAATGGCTGGCAAAGAAAGCAAAGTTCGTTTGACGTTCAGCTGGTCGCTGGATTGAACCGGGTTGCGACCAAGGTTTTCAGGCGCGATTTTTCCAGAATCATTACTTCGGTTTTCGCACTTCTCTGCTTTTAACGTTTGTTACTTTCAAAATACAAGTACGACGCGCCCGATACGCAAGAGCGTAAGCGAGTGAGTTCAGAATGCGGAAAAGACTCGCTCGCTGGCGTCTCGAGTGGTATCTGCGCAGCTTGAACACGATTTAGCGAGTGAAAAGTTGTCTCTCGCTAACGCGTCGGTTACGTCAAAGTCCAAAGCTCGAAACTAGGCACGCCTAAATGAAAGCGAGCAAGACAAGCGTGCATCACGCGAACTATGAAAGCGAATCTGAGATGAGCTGACGGTAAGCGGAGATTCTTACTTTCGAGGAGAAGGTGGAATTCAGATCTTTTTGGGCGTTGTCAGTGATCGTTTTGAGATCCGATGGATTCAAATGTCGAAGTTCCAACAACTTCGCAGCAAGATCATTCGCATCTTCACTTCGAAAATGAAACCCATTCTCGCGATCCCGAACAATGGTTGCCGCTCCTCCCTGATCTGGCACCAGCACCGGTATTCCAGGAGCCATTGCTTCGAGTACCACCAACCCAAATGGTTCCTCAGAATTCAGGTGTACCAGAAAGTCATAGTTTGCAAATCGACTCGCAGCATCAGAAACGTATCCGCAGAACTTGATCGGCAATGCTTCTTGCTGAGCTCTGGACTTCAAATGATGAGCCAAATCGCCGCTGCCAAAAACGTCAAACTGGTGCTCCCTCAACGTCGGATTCAGCCCAATTGCATCAAACAACAATTCAATTCTCTTGTGATGCACCAATCGCGAAACAAGGAGCCCTCTTCCTTTAAAGGATCTTCCTTCCTGTTTTCGTTGGTGAATAGTTTCGGCGGTTTTCTCGGACAGAAAGTTACCAATCGTGTGTATCTTTTGAGGACGAACTCCGTGCGCAATCAATTTCTCGCGAACAAATTCGGAAACGGCAACGAGCGAGACGTTCAAATGGTTGAGCAGCTTCTTGCGGCCGTAACTGCTGAATTCATCTGAACCACCGTGTACCACATGCAGATGTGAAACGCGCCGTCGGTACAAAAGACTCATGGCGTGGACCGCAAAAGCTTGCGGGACCGTGGTTGTAAGAAAAACCAATTCGCGGTGTTTTCTCAACAGGCCTTCGATCTCCCGAAGCAGCTGAAAATGATTCGGGGCGGGCAAGACCAAATGGCCCCGGGCGGCCGCTTCTTTCTCAATCGAACCGGGTGGAGCTAAGATCATGCATTGAGGCGCACCAAGTCCATCCAAAGTCGCCAATGCCATTCGCTCTGTTCCAAACATGTCTCCCGAGTGCAAGACGTAGACAACAGGCATCGCAAGGCTGGACGCCTCCGAGGCATTTGATGCGAAAGCCACCTCTCGCAGGCTTGAAACAATTTGGTCTCTGCTCACTTTGATTTACAGCCGAATTCGTATTGTTCGATGCAGCGTTGTCAGAACCGACATCTCCAGTTTGCACCGAATGAAAACGAATTGGTTCATTTTGCTGGCCAGAATAAACAAAACAGTAAATTTGTTCAGTGGCGATGCAAAATTGAGTCCTTGCAAGAATCCAATGGCTTAGCAGAGACCCAAGATCGCCCGATTGGCCAAGGAAGAATTCCCAGTCGCGTTGAGTCGTGCTATGGGCTCGACGCTTTATTTAGAGAGACAGCCTTTTCTCAATTTCCTGTTTCACGGCATTTGCATCGGCGGGCAGATACGATGGTGGGTTCGCATATCGGCTTTCGACGCCATCGATTTTCGATTCGTGATAGTTGACTTTGAAATCAGTAAACTTCAAACCGTGAGCCGTGCTGATGACGACGGTTCGATCGTCGCGTTTGATATGGCCAGACTTGATAAGCTTCTTCAGTACGGCAAGCGCAACGCCGGTGTGAGGGCAGCAATACATGCCGGTCAAATCCGCTTCCGCTGCCGCTTCGGCAAGTTCTGCTTCGGTCGCCTGTTCGACGATGCCGTCAGTTTCCTGAACGGCCTTGACAGCTTTGTTGTAACTAACCGGGTCGCCGATTCGGATCGCATTCGCCAACGTTTCTCCCGCCGTCACCGCAACCTTGTCTTCAAATCCGTTCTTGAATGATTGATAGAACGGATCTGCTTTGGCTGCTTGAGCCGCGACGAGCCGAGGCATCTTGTTGATCAGGCCAAGGTCCATCATCAAGCGGAAGCCTTTGTGAAGCGCGCTAATGTTGCCGAGGTTACCGACCGGAATAATGATCCAATCCGGAACCTCCCAGTCGAACTGCTTCACGATCTCAACGGCCACCGTTTTCTGACCCTCGATGCGGAGGCTGTTCATTGAGTTCGCAAGATAGATGCTCTGGTCTTGCGTGACTTCCTTGACGATGTTCATGCAACCGTCGAAATCTGTGTCGAGTGCCAGAACGTGAGCGCCATTGGCTACCGGCTGGATTAACTGAGCTGTGCTAACTTTTCCCGCTGGCAAAAAGATGATCGCTGGAATTCCAGCGTACGCTGCGTAACCAGCCAGAGCCGCACTCGTGTCGCCAGTACTTGCACAAGCAACCGCTTTGACTGGATTGCCCGGAGTCGACATCATTTGTTTGACAACGCTGACCAAAACCGTCATGCCCAGATCCTTGAAAGATCCAGTGTGACTGTTGCCACAAAGTTTGATCCAAAGGTCGGGCACACCGAGTTGCTTGCCCAATCGATCGGCCCAGAAGACGTTCGTGTTGCCTTCGCACATGCTGACGATGTTCTCGTCCTTCAAAGTCGGCACGACCCACTCACGCATTGACCAGACTCCACTCGCGTACGGCCAATTCGTGCTGCTGGATCGTGTCGCGAAAAGCTGTTGCCACTTGTAGGCGTTCCGCACTTTCAGCGGCTCGCGTTCGTGATAAACTTCCAACAGGCTCCCACAAGTTGGACACGTATAGATAACGTCGTAGATTGAATGCTTGCCTTCGCAGCCGGCGAAGCAGCGAAAATAAGTTTGAGAATCGACGGCAGTGCCTGATGCTTCGGATGTCAGAGTGGTCATGATTTGGCGAAAATTGGTTGGATGGCTGAACTTTATTCGGGCCGATGGCTCAGGAACGATAGCCTAACCGGTATTGGCCAAATCGGCAAAAGTCGCCCAAGATAATTAGCTTCATTTTTCCGTTGTTCCAGACGAAACGCTTTATGGAAAATTCTGAACCCGCAACTCACAACCGAAGGGCTTGGGATGCACTGGTGTCCAAAGGCAATCGCTGGACGCAACCAGTTTCGCCCGAGCAAATTGCGGCTGCGCGAAAGGGCGAAGTAAACATCGTGCTGACACCGGAAAAGCCTATTCCGGCCAATTGGCTGATACCGTTAGAAGGGAAGAAGATCCTTTGTCTCGCTGGCGGCGGTGGTCAGCAGGCTCCCATTCTTGCGGCCGCGGGTGCGGAAGTCACGACGCTCGACAACAGCCCAGGCCAGCTGGAACAGGATCAAGTCGTCGCTCGGCGAGAAGGTCTGACGATCGGTTCCGTTCTCGGTGACATGCGAGACCTGTCGGCTTTTGAAGACGAGTCCTTCGACATGATTGTGAATCCCTGTTCGAATTCGTTTGTGCCTGACGTGAATCCGATCTGGAAAGAATGCTACCGAGTCCTACGAATCGGCGGATCGTTAATGGTTGGCTTCATCAATCCGATCACTCACATTTTCGACTACGACAAAATGGAAGCCGGTGAACTCGAAGTCCGGCACAAGATTCCTTACAGCGACTACGATTTGCCGGAAGAAGAACGTCAAGCTTTGATCGATCAGGATGAACCGCTTTGGTTTGGGCATAGCCTTGATGATCAAATCGGTGGCCAGATCGCAGCAGGTTTCGCGATCACGGGATTTTACGAAGATAAGTGGGCTGAGCTAAAGGCGTTGTCGGACTATATTGATTTATTCATCGCGACTCGGGCGACGAAGTTGTGATTCGATTTTGGGCACGAGTCACAATTCAGGTACGAGGGGCTTTCCGGTTCCCCCGCTCGGGCCGGCATGTTGATTTAATGAGCCGTTTGGGCGATAGCCCCGGTTGAAGTGTCGTTAACCGAGGCTATCGCCGGCTATCGCCTAGTCGGCTCACGTTGCTGAAGGTTGTTTTGAAAATCACAGCCTCGCTGACGCGTCGGGTTGCCATTGCGAGATTGCCTTTGCGAAACGAACTTAATCAACAGCCCGGGGCGCTTCGGGCTCGTATTGATTTCGTGTATCTATTTTGAATCTAAATTTCTCAAACGAAAAACAATCACCATCGGCTCTATGGAATCCGCCACGACAAACGAAACGCTTTCTCAATCCCAATGGCAACGCCTTGCGTCTGCTTATGTGCAAGAAGTCAGCCAATGGACGGTGCCCTTTCGCAAACGTCGTCGCAAAGGCAAATCGCATCCGGTCGATGACTTTCTGTTTGTCTACTACCGCTACTCTTCCGGGCAGTTGGAACACTGGCATCCGGGAGCCAATGTTCGGCTCCATTGCCCCGCTGGCATTCCGAATCATTTCTCTGCCAAGCACTATCGAACCGAAGGAGAAATTGTCTTTTGCGACCCGTCACTGATTGATGAAAAATCAAAACGGAGACTGGAATGGACCGTCGACATGCTGCGGCAGACCGAGTCTCGCAAAGGAAACTTTTCTTGCCTTGGCCTGCACGAATGGGCGATGGTGTATCGCGGTCAGGAAGTTCGTCACGAGAAAACGACGCCGCTGCGATTGCCGCAAGCAGAGATCGATGCAATCGTCGAGTCGCGCCCTTTGACGTGCACGCATTTCGATGCGTTTCGTTTTTACGCGATCGATGCAAAACCGTTGAACAAAGTTCAGCCAACCCTCGAGTCGCGTCCGGAACTCGAGCAACCCGGTTGCATTCACGCCAACATGGACTTGTACAAGTGGGCTTTTAAGTCCATGCCCTGGATCGGCAGCGATTTGCTGCTGCGATGTTTTCACCTGGCATTGTTCGCTCGTGAGATCGACATGCGAGCCAGTCCTTACGATTTGTCGTCCTATGGAAACTACGAACCGATTTTTATTGAATCGGCTGATGGACGCGCGCAATATGAGCAACTTCAACGCGTAGTAGCGGGTAAAGCCAAGCCGCTGCGCCGTGAATTGATCGAGCGTCTTGAGTCGCTAGCCCAGCCCACCTAACTGCTGGCTCTGGCTTCCACGTTCAGCGGATGGTTCATCTTTCAAATTTTTCAATAACTGTACGCTTTCTGCGTAAACTTGCGGTGTCTTGAAAGAGTAACTTATACTGCGCGGGTACTCATTCAAAAAACAATACGGGCGAAATGATGGATAAACTTTCAGGCTTTCTTACATTGGTCATAGCGTTCGTTTGCTCGGTGTGCGTTTCTTCAAATACTTCATTGGGCTTCTACCAGGACGCAGCGAAACCTGCCGAAACAAACGAGGAAATCACAGCTGACGTTTTTCGCCAAGCCGCTCGTAACGGTGACCTGGAAACAGTCAAGAAAGGGATCGAATCGGGAATCGAAGTCGACGCGAAGTCGGCCTACGGGGCAACAGCTCTGTTTTTCGCTTGTGATCGCGAGCAGGAGGAAGTCGTCGCTTACCTGCTTGAACAGGGCGCAGATCCGAACAGCAAAGACACGTTCTACAATGCGACGCCCGTAACGTGGTCCATGATGAACGAGAATCAGGATCTGATGTTCAATCTACTTAAGTACGGTGGCGATTTTGAAGACGTTTTGATCAACGCCATGTCTTCTGACGATGTCGAGTTCGCGAAAAAGATCATTGAACTGAAAAAAGAAGAAACCGAAACACTGATTAAGGCACGTGACGCTGCGCTTCGAATCAAGGACGAAGAAAAGCAAAAGAAAATGGTTGCTCTCTTTGAATCGCTTGAGTTACCCGAACCTGTCGTCGTCACGTTTTCAAAAGAAACGCTCGATGCGTTGGTCGGAAAATACTCCAGCGAAGAAATTTCGTTCGAAATGTCCGTTGTCGAAGAAAAGCCAATGATTGCTTTCAACGGCGGCAATGCGATCGAAATCATTCCGACGAGCGAAACCGAATTCAAGGCTGCCAGCGGAGAAGCCAGCTTCGAAATTTCCGAAGGCAAAATTGATGCGATCGATATCGTTTTCGGCGGCAGAACTTTTAGCTTGAAGCGTGTCGCGGAGGAATCGGGTGATTCCGAAAAGGCCTCCAGCGAGGCTGCCGAAACAAAAGAAGCCAAACCAGCTTTTGGACCATCAAGGCCCGAGTCTTTGGCTGCTGATCTGAAAGTTTCGTCATCAAACTGGCCGGGTTTTCGCGGCGTTGGTTCAAGAGGAGTCGCTCAAGGACAAAAACCTCCAATCAACTTCCATGTTGCGGCAAAGGTTGAAGAAACAGAAGAAGTCACTGGTGAATCTGAGCCAATCGAAGACGCAGTAGAGGAGAGCGATGCCGGCGAGGACGACGAAACTGATGGCGACGCTGAAGAAGATGAAGCCAAACCGTCTGATGACGCAAAGGAAGCTGAAGAGGAGCCTGTTCGCGAAAGTGAAATGCTGCTTTGGCAAACGCCAGTCGAAGGACTAGGACTTTCGAGCCCAACGATCTGGGACGACAAGATTTACATCACGACGGCAGTCACTGAAGGAGATGCTGGCGAACTGAGAACCGGGCTCTTTGGCGACGTCGACTCCATCGAAGAGACGCAGGAATACGAATTTAAGCTGCTTTGCTATTCCAAGAACACTGGAGAAAAACTCTGGGAACGCACGGCTCACAAAGCTATGCCGGCCGTCAAACGCCACTCAAAATCCTCCCACGCCAACCCGACTGTTGTCACTGATGGCACGCACATCGTCGCGTTCTTTGGTAGCGAAGGACTTTACTGTTATTCGAGCGACGGGGATCTGGCTTGGAAACGCAATTTGGGTTTCCTCGATAGCGGTTGGTTCTATGACAAAGACTACCAATGGGGATTCGCAAGTTCGCCAACGATCCACGATGGCAAGCTGTTTGTGCAATGCGATATTCAAACAGGTTCCTTCATTGAATGCATGGACCTGAAAACTGGGGAAGAAATATGGCGAACTGAAAGAGATGAAATCCCGTCATGGTCGTCGCCTGTGATTCACGAATTCAAAGATCAGACGATGGTGATCACCAACGGCACGAAATCATCTCGAGGATACGATGCGGCGACGGGTGAAGTTCTCTGGAGCATGAAAGGTAACTCAGAGATTGTCGTCCCCACACCAAATGTTGCTCATGGAATGATCTTCGTTTCAAGTGGTTACGCTCCGATTCGTCCGGTCTATGCCATCAAGCCCGATGCATCTGGGGACATCAGCCTTGAATCCGATGAGAGCTCAAACGACGGCGTTGCGTGGAGCAAAAAGAACGGCGGCCCCTATATGCCGACCCCGATTGTTTACGGTGACTACCTGTATTGCTGTGCCAACGCCGGAATCGTGACCTGCTTCGATGCGAAAACAGGGAAGCAAGTCTACAAGAAACGACTAAGCGCTAAAGGAGGCCAACTCGCATTCACCGCTTCACCTGTCGCAGCCGATGGACACATTTTTTACACCGCCGAAGATGGCCGAGTACTGGTTGTCAAAGCGGGTCCGGAATTCGAAGTCGTCGCGACGAATCACTTGAACGAAAGTGTGCTCGCCACGCCAGCGATTTCAGAAGGTGCCATGTTCTTTCGGACGCAAAATAGCCTGATCGCCGTCGGTGAGCGAATTACTGATTGAGCAGTGATGTGCGTTCCGGGACGATGGCACCAATCGCGACGCGCAGAAGCGACAACGAGCGTTCAAAGTACGAGCCGACTCGCAAGGCAAGTTTTGAAGTTGCGCTAATACGATACAAGCCCGAAGCGCGAGCGAGGGAACTGTAGCTAGAAGTTTTCCGAATCCCTCGCTTGCGCGTCGGGCTTGTATTTCGATCCCTCGCTTGCGCGTCGGGCTTGTATGGAAACGTTTCGCGTTTGCCTTCTCTCGCGTCGCGCTGGTAATGATGTTCCGTTCGTATTCTCGTCGTTCGGTATGACTAAATCCGCTTCAGCGAATACAGAACCGGAATAACGAACAGCGTCAACAGCGTCGCGAACGTCAAGCCGGACACCAACAACCATGCCATGCCTTCCCACATTGGTCCGCCGGCGAGAGCAAGTGGCATCAGACCCCCGACGGTGGTTGCGGTAGTCAGGAAGATGGCCATCAGGCGTTGTTGCCCTGCCGAAACAATCGCGGCGTGGAAACTGGCTTTATCCAGCGTGCCAGCTTCAGATATTTTCTTCACCGAGATGTCCGCGAATTCGACAAACAGGATCGCAGCATTGAGCACGATTCCAAACAACGCCAACACACCCAGTTGGGGCATGAATCCAAACGCACTGCTGGTCAAGTAGAGTCCCAGCAAAGCTCCCGCCAGCGCCAGCGGCAATGTTGCCACAATAATTGACGTGCGAAAGATGCTGTTGAACTGACAGATCAGCAGAATGATGATCGCGACGAAAGACATACCGAACGAAGCCAACATCTTCCATTGAGCTTTCTGTGATTCTTCGAGGGCGCCTCCGATTTCGACTTTGAATCCGGACGGAAGCTCGGCTCGCAACTGCTGCATTTCAGGTGAATTGAAAACGCGTTGCGTGATGTCGTTGCCGGAAGCTCCAAACTTGACGTGTGAGCTAACTTCGATCGCACGATTTCCGTCACGACGATCAATTTTGGCGGGGCGCCAGCGTGGCCTGACTTCAGCAACGGATGACAACGGCAACTTTCCAGCTCGCGTTTCAATATGAGCGTCTTCAATGGCGGACAAGGAAGATCGGCTTGCCGGTTCCAGACGGAAGTAAACCGGGATTTGATGTTCCCGTTCGCGATAGTAAGTCAGCAGCTTGCCAGAGAAATAGGTGTCCAGCGACGATGCGATTTCGGCGTTGCGAACCAGCGCAAGATTGGCTCGATCAGGTTTGATGTCCACGAACAATTCCTGAGTGTCGACGCCCCACGAATCCATCACGGCAATCGTATCCGCTTCTGCGTCCACCATGTCGGCGACTCGATTGGCTGCCGAACGCATCTGCTTCATGTCCGCAAAGCCGTTTCCAACGATGCGGAGAACAACGGGATCAGCGGGCGGACCGAGAAACAATTCAATTGGAATCACGCGAGCTCCGACGATCGGCTGGAGCCCAAGTTCTTCATCGCCATGATCGATGACCCGGCGAAGCTCTTCGGCAAAATCATGAGTCAGCTTTCCATCGGTCGTGTGAATCAGAATTTCCGCATAGTTCGGCTTCGTGGCCTCGGGTTCCCACGAGAGATACCAGCGCGAACCGCCACCGCCGACGATCGTTCGCATGTTCAATAGCCGTTCACGCTGCTGACCGTTTTCGTCCGTAAACGTGCTACATTTTCGGATGATGTTTTCGACTTGCCGAGCGATCTTGTCCGCTTGTTCAATCGACGCCGATTCAGGAAGTCGCACATCGACCGCGAACTGATTGCGTTCCGTCAGAGGAAAGAACTCGGCGGAGACAGGAAGCTGCGTGGTCAGCACAAGAGCACCAAACGCAGCGGCCAGCGTCAGGATGCGATGTTTCAACGCGAAGCTCAATATGCCACCGTAGATTCGAAAGAAAATGCCCTTGTCGTGGCGGTAGCTTCCAGCCGCAGTCCGTTGTGTCGTTGCGTTATCTGCGGCGGTTCTTTTCCGCAGCCATGAAACGGTGCCCATCTTCGCCAGCAACCACGGCAGCGGTGCCGACGGTCTGGAAGGATCTTTTGGCGGTCTGATAAACCACGCCGCAAGAATGACACAAAACGTCATCGCCAGAACCCAGCTGACCGCCAACATCACGGACAACGTCGTCGGCAAACTGAAAATGAACTCTCGGTTCACGCCGTCCATCGCGATCAGCATCGGAATAAACGCAGCGATCGTGGTTAGCGTTCCGTTGAGCATCGAAGAACCAAGCAACTGAGCCCCGGCAACCGCGGCTTCTTTCGGCTTCATACCCGCAACCTGATTCGTTCGAGCCTGATCACAGATCTGCACGGCGTTGTCGACGATCAACCCAAGCGAAATAATCATCGAAGCCAGTGACATCTGTTCCAATTGCACGCCGAACAAAGTCACAATTGCCAACGACGACAGCACAACAAATGGAATGTTCGCTGCCATCACCGCGGCCGTGCGAAAACCGACCACCAGATAGACAACGATCACCACGATCAATATTGCCGAAACGATATTAACGACGACTTCGCGAAGAC
Source organism: uncultured Pirellulaceae bacterium (assembly GCA_964479855.1). Taxonomy (GTDB): domain Bacteria; phylum Planctomycetota; class Planctomycetia; order Pirellulales; family Pirellulaceae; genus Mariniblastus. Next base: position 113,583 of record CAYZPA010000002.1, on the reverse strand, counting down.
GCTGGTTCACGCTGTCCGACTGATCGGAAATAATCGAAACGGCAAGGTCCGGCGGAAGCGCTCCTTCGCGTTGAAGTTCAGCAATGCATTCCCGCGAACTCTCGCAAATGTCGATGATGTTGGCGCCAGACTTCATCGCAACCGCGATCACATTGGCTGGAGCTTCCAGATTCGGATCGCCATAGCGACAGATTCGATTCGGTGGATCGACATAGCCGCGGCGGACTTTTAGCCCAAGGTCCTCCAGATGGATCATGTTGAAGCCAATTTGGCCAGGCGAAGTGCTGACCACCAGTCGATTGATCTGCTCGAGGGCGCTTACCTCGCCTCCCGGCTTCACGAAAAAGCGACCATCGTTGGCGTCGATGCGTCCTCCGGGTTCGACAATGTTTTGCGATTGAGCCAACGCCGTGATCTGGTCGGTCGTCAGATTTAATTGCGACCAGTTGCCCTCGTCGGTTTCGATGTAGATGGCTTCTTCGCGGACGCCGTGCCGGGAAACTTTGGCAACTCCGGGCAGCAACCGCAACGCGTCGCGCATTCGTTCCGAATAAACATCCAGCTCGCGATCCGAATAGGCGAACGTTGGATCGATGGATTCTTCGCCTTCAACAGGCTGCTGATGCACCGCGAAAAGGATCACGCTGGTGTCAGCGAACTCATCGTTGACGAATGGAACGATAGCCGGATCCGGCATCTGGACGCTTTCGACTCGGGCCCGAACGCGATCCCATGCTCCATCAATTTTTACCGAAGGAAGCCACTCTTCGAGCTCGACAAAAATAATCGATTGTTCGCTGGTCGAAGTTGATCGAATTAAACGGACTTCTTCCATCCCGTCAATGATTTCTTCGAGCGGATCGGTGATCAGTTCCTCAACTTTTTCAGCCGACGCACCGGGCCACCGAGTCGCGACGACGCAGATCTTGAGCGTGAATTCGGGGTCCTCGCGACGCGGCATGGAGAACGCGCTAAAGATTCCCCAAGCCACGAAAATCATGACAAAAGCGATAACGATGGTTGGCCTAGCGACGGCAAACGCGGGAAGACGATTCATCGCCCAGCCTCCGCAGACGTGACCACGCGGACACGATCACCGTCCTTCAGAAAATGTGTTCCTCCAACGACGACTTCCATGCCTTCCTCAAGCGGTGTGTTCGATGCCGATTCAATTTGCAGCAGTAACGATTCGCCCGCCGATGAATTCTGGCTGGCAACGCTGACTTCGACCCGCCGCACGATGGCTTGCGGATTCGACGAATCGACAACATGAATGAAAGTTTGCTCGTTCTCGCGTCGGATCGCTTTCATCGGAACGTAAAAACCAGTCGCCAATTGATCTGGTAAAAGGGCAACTCGAGCAACGTCGCCGGCTCGCAGCATCCACTGTTCAACGTCGAGCATGACTTCATTGACCGTCCACTGTTCCAGCGAAATCGGACCTTCTATTTCATCATCGAAATAAAGTTGTCCCGTGATCAGGTCGCGTTGGACGTCGATTGCTTCCGGGTCCGTGAATTCGACTTCGATAAAGTTCCACCTTCCAAGAAACGAAACTCGCTGTTCGTTGACGATGCGAACCTCCAACGGCTGGACTGTAAGCAAGCGATCTTCGGTGGTCGTGGATTGATCGGCTGTCCGATTGGTTACTTTCCAAACGAATGTTTTGCCGTCAATCTCGTGAACGGCGTTTTCGTCAACCAGCAAGCGATCGTCTGCGACAATCATGGATCCGGCATTGAGCGGCGAGATTGATTTTGTTCGGGCGACTTGTTTCGCCGAAGCGATTATTGCGGGCGGAATCGCGGAAGTCTTTTGGTTGCGAACATGGAGCGTTACCGTAAAGGTTCGCGTTTCAGGATCGGCGACCGAGTCGACGTTGTAGACGGCTCCTGTAAGAGGCCGATCGGTTCCAGATTTGTCCGTCACCGCTAGGTTGAGTATGTCGCCGCGTTGGTAGCGACGAGAGGTTTCTGCAGTCGTTTCGAATTCAACGACCATCGGATCCATCATTAGCACGGTTACGATCGGATCACCGGCCGCAGCATAGGTTCCAGGAACTGCGTGGATCTCTGCGACTTGTCCGGGAAATGAACTGTAGAGAGTCGCGTTGCGGAGATTTCGCTGAGCCTCTGCCATGCGCTGCTGCGATTGCCTGACCTGAGCTTCAAGAGCGGCTTGTTCTGCTCTGGCTTGATCCAGTTCTGCCTTCGCACTGGTGACTTGCAGCTGTGCTGTGGTCGCACGCGTGCGAATGGCATCCAGTTCCGATTGTGAAATTGCGTTTGAAAGTCGGTTGGCTCGTTGCAGTTCACGCTCGGCCAGTTGCAATTCTGCTTCGGCCGATTCGATGCCAGCAGGAAGTCTGTTTTCGACGAGGACACGGTTCGTTTCGAGGCGACGTTGGACGACTTCGATGTCAGCATTGATGGCTTCGACTGCGATTCGAAGTCGCTCGTCATCGAGTCTGGCCAGTATCGTTCCGCCGGGCGATTTACTGCTGGCGGTTTGAGCGGTAACCAATTCGCCTGGTTCGATCACTTCGACAACACGCCCCGCCTGTTCGAATCCCATTCGTTCGGCTTTCCATGGGGCAACCGTTGCGGAAGTGTACCGGGGAAACGAAGGGGACGAATTTCGCAGCGGCATCGTGGAAACCGGTTTGGGCGGTTTCTGGAACGAATCCGCGTCGGCATCGGTTGCGTTCTGGCAGCCCACCATACCGGGCATCACCAGCGCGAACATCAACAGCACAAGCACATACTGAATTTTGACTTGACGACGCATGGGGGTGTAACTCGATGTCGATCAATTGAGAATTTAAGTGCGGCAACGCCAATACAAGCCCGAAGCGCGAGCAAGGGAACTGGAAAGCTTCAAGACTTCCCTCGCTGGCGCTTCGGGCTTGTATCTGTGCAACTTCAAAACTTGTGCTTCGGGTTTGTACTACATCGTGCTGAATTTCGTGCCACAGATACCGTGAACGCGATTTGCAAAAAGTAAACCACGGAGTATACTTTAGCTCGCAGCCCAAGAAAGTAAACTCACGAGTGCAAGTTTTGCCCAGATCTTCCCAGATCAAACCATCCACCTCGGATCGCCTAACGGACCGCAAGCACGCTTCGATCGTGAGCGCAGCCGTTGAGCAGTTTCAGGCTCGGGGATATTACGCGACCAGCATGAATGCGATCGCCGAAGTAGCGAACGTCAGCAAGCGTACGCTGTACAACCACTTCGACAGCAAAGAAACGCTCTTCGACGCGATTCTGGAAACCCTCGCCAATGCGTCGGCGGAACTTACGACCTGCGTTTTCGATGAAAACCGTGACTTGGCCGAACAGCTGGCTGAACTCGCCACCGTCGAGCTCAATTTTCTGACATCGCCCTCGGTTCAGGCACTTGCCCGGGCCGGGCTCTCACGATTGCTTGGCGAACCCGAGGTCGGCAAAAAGCTTAATCAACGACACTTCCACAAACGAATAGAACGCTGGCTGCGCGACGCTCAGGAAGCTGGTTGCCTGGTCGAACTGGATACACCGTTTGCTGCCAAACAGTTTATGGGACTGCTTTCTGCTTTCGGATTTTGGCCATCGATTTGCAGTGGTGAATCGATCCCGGGAAAAAAGAAACGAGAACGAATCATCGACGAAACGGTCAGGATGTTCCTCAACAGTTACGAAGCATGACCGATATCGTTGATCCAACAACTCGATCGCGGATGATGTCCGGCATCGGAACAGCGAATACGAAACCGGAACTTGTCGTGCGGAAACTTCTATTTGCTCAGGGATTTCGATACCGTTTGCATCGTAAAGACTTGCCCGGCAAACGGGACTTGGTGCTGCCCAAATATGAAGTCGCCATCTTCGTTCACGGCTGTTTTTGGCACTGCCACGAATGCCACCTGTTCAACCGGAATTATTCACGACGACAGGCGTCTGGTTTCTCCATTGAAGCGATTTTCCGGACCCGGAGGCAAGTTTTGCAAATTCGTCAATTTCACGTCGTGGGTGACCTGTCGAAACCACATACCAGAAGCAATACCCCAACGAAACAAGCTTTTCTCTAGGTCGACGCCCACGCATCGTGAATAATCCGGGTTCAAGTGGCCCAAATCGAACGCATCTTTTTGGCGAAAGAAAATCAATGGAAATCGCGAGAGGGACGCGCGAAATATCAAAGCACTGAAAGCACTCGGGTGGCACGTGATGATCGTTTGGGAGTGCGGCGTCCGCGGCAAAACTCACAAGCAGCTGGAATCGCTGGCCTCGCGAATGAACAGCTGGATCAAAGCTGACTCAAGTCGGATCAGATATCGACAATTCGCTGGTTGAGAAAGAGCAGGGCAGTCCGGACAGTGCAAATCGAAAGGCACCTTTTGACTACCGGTCAAGACTTGGAATTCGGCCTTGTCCTACATCCGCTGATGTGGCAATGCTTCTCCACTTGCAAGGCAACTTATTCAGTCGCTTCCAAGGCTTCGATTTGCTTGCGCACCTCGTCAGCTTCAGCAGTTTTCTGATCGCTCTTCATGCGATCGATCGTCGAAAGTCGATAGGCTTCCTCGGAGAGTTTCTTGAATTTCGCTTCGAGCTTCTTTTTCTTGTTTCCAAACATGGTTCGTCACTGATTGAGTAGTTTATGCCCACCTTGGGTCAACCGACGACCGTAGAAGATTTCAACCGAAAATCTTTGCTGGAATCAATTCGAACGATAGCTCATCCGAAAGCCGAATCGTGGCGGATTCATCGCCTCGCAGTGTTTTTGTGTCGCCAGAGTCATAGTCGATTGCCTCAATGGTCTTCAGGTCGGTATCAATGATCAGATAGACAAGTACACCATTGTCTTTGTAAATCTGCCTTTTTGATTCCGTGTCCAATTGCCACGTCGATGGCGAAAGCACTTCTGCCGTCAGAACGGGGGCTTCTTCCAGATGGCCATCAGGTTGCTCGCCGCAAACGACCATCACATCAGGACGGACGATGGTGTCATTGCTGACGATCCAGTCGAGACCAGCGTACGGCTCACATTCGGATCCCTGACTTTCAAAATGATTGCCAAGCAACCTTGTAAGCCTTGCGACTGCCCGTTCATGTGGCCCCAAAGGTGATGGACTCATCGAGACCGCAATGCCTTCGATCAACTGCCAATCACCTTGCCATTGCCGGTAGTCGTCTCGCGTATACTGCGGAATGTATTTTTTCGCTGAAGACATAATGCACCATTAAGTTGAATGACAAGTGGAACAGCGGCTTCCGAATGCTTGCTGCAAATCCACAGGAGTGACCTTCTTACGCTTGGTCCTGAAACAGCGGCGTTGAGATGTAACGCTCGCCAAGGCTGCAGGCAATCGTGACGATTCGCTTGCCTTGAAATTCAGGACGTGCCGCGACTTGTGCCGCGGCGCAAAGGTTGGCTCCACTGCTGATACCGCCAACAATGCCTTCCATGCTGGCCATTTTTCTACCCCATTCGAAAGCTTCCTCGTTGTCGACGGTGATCGTTCCGTCAAGCAATGAAGTGTCAAGATTCTTGGGGATGAAGCCGGCACCGATGCCTTGAATCTTGTGAGGACCGGGGGCTCCGCCGCCGATGACTGGCGAACCTGTTGGCTCAACCGCAAACGCCTTGAAATTTGGATTCATCTTTTTAAGAAAACGTGTCACGCCGGTGATCGTTCCGCCCGTTCCAACTCCGGCAACGATGGCATCGATATCGTGCCCGCTGTCTTCCCAGATTTCCGGGCCGGTTGTGGCTTCGTGGATCGCAGGGTTGGCTGGATTTTCAAACTGTTGCGGCATCCACGCTTTCTCGTCAGCCGCGACCAGTTCTTCCGCTTTGCGGATGGCTCCGGGAATGCCTTCGCTGGCTGGAGTCAAAACAAGGTTGGCGCCCATCGCTTTGAGCAACGCTCGGCGTTCAACGGACATGGATTCGGGCATCGTCAGGGTCAGCTTGTAACCCTTGGCGGCACAAACGAACGCGAGGGCGATTCCTGTGTTGCCACTGGTAGGTTCGACAACGTGAGTGTCAGCCTTGATCGTCCCATCCTTTTCGCCGGCTTCGATCATCGCGGCGCCAAGTCGATCTTTCACGCTGTTGAGCGGTTGGAAAAATTCGCACTTTGCAAACACGGTTGCATGTTCCGCAGGAACGAGGCGATTGATTCGGATCATGGGAGTGTTACCAATCGCGGCAACGGCGTTATCAAAAGTTTGGCCTCGAGGCATCAGAGTTCTCCAGCAATAAGTGTTTCAATGGTGTCGAATTTTAAAGCAATTCGGTCGGGTCCGAAATGCAGGGTGATTTGTATTAGCCGTTTGGCAGAAGGCAAATTCAAAGCTGCCGTAAAGGACCTCGAGAATTTGAAAGATCCCATCCACGACGCGAGTCGTGAATCATTCCGGTTTAGACCACATCATCAGCCGTCAGCGTGACGGGAGTTTCAGCTGGAGCAGCGAACGACGGTACGGTTTTGGCAGACGATTTTTTCGAAGTTCGCCAAATCATCACGGCAGCCAACACGCTGGCGATAATCAACGGGATCGCGATCAGCGGCCGTACGGCAATCCACGCGACTGCAATGGTCATCGCTGTTGTCACGATGGCCAACAGGAACGAAACGAAACCGGTGAGTGATCGCGTTAGAGATCCAAAAAATGGTATGACGCTCGCGAACGCTCCGAAAATCCCAAGGATCATGCAGAATCCGATGAAGCTGAGAAAAAAACCGAGTCCTCTAAATATCCAAGCCCACATCGAGTTTTCACTTCGCATCTTTTCAAAAACTTCGACCGCGGAGAATTCGCCAACGTACAGCTTTCGCATGCTCTCACCATTGGAGACTTCGAAATCGCCAAGACTTGTTCCGGATTGATCGACGCCAGCAACAAGGCTGACGACGGTCGGCTTGACCACCCTGACTTTGATTCGCAAGTCACCGACTTCTGGCGATTGAGCGTCTGGCGTTTGTGACTCTGCCCAGTAAAGATAATCACCGTCGACCGCGCAGGTGTTGAAAATTTCTTCTGGCAACGACTCGACGATGGCATCAGTCCAGCTAACGTCTTCGTAGGAGCGAATGCTGTTCTTGAGTGACGAGTCCAGGGCATAGGCGCCGACATTGACTTTCTTTGCCGACACTGAAACGTCGTCAAATTTTGGAGTCGGATTGTAGTGTCCTGAAGGTCGATTGAAACGTTCGCTGTCTTTTCGCCCAGAAGCCCACTGCTTGTGATAGGAGTAGGTCTCGGTTGTCGTTTTGCCGCCGCCGACTTTGTCTTTGGATTTGGTTTCTTTTTCTTCCACCCACTGGAACATTTCCACGTCCCGTTTCAGGTGAATGGCTCGTTCTTCGATGCCAAATTCGTTGTCCTTTAGTCGTTCCTGTGTGTCGGCCAGCCCTGTCATGTGGACCAGAGCTTCTTTAAATTCCGGGTTCGCGTTGGCAGGGTCAATCGTCTGAACGGTTTCGGCACCTTCGTTCAAGCCACGAGTCCGATGGATCGTGCGGTACTCATTCCAGCTAAGCAATACGACCGATCCCGGCACGAGGACCAGTCCCAGGAGTGCCCCGACAATGGCTCCCTTAATCCGTGAAAAGAAACCGGACGAGCTTGTGGTCGAAAAAGTATCGGACATCGTTTCACCTTTCTATGAATTCAACGGCGACTTCATGTTGGCCGTTTTTTTAGCGGTAGTCAAAAGGTTCCGCCAGTTTCACAAACTTAATTCGATCCCAGACTCGCTTTATTGAGAATTATTCACGACGACAGGCGCCTTGTTGCTCTTTGAAGCGATTCTCCGGACGCGGAGGCAAGTTTTGCAAATTTGTCAATTTCACGTCATGGGTGACCTGTCGAAACCAGAAGCTTGGAGCAATACCCCAATGACTCAAGCTTTCTCCATTTCGACGCCCACGCATCGTGAATAATCCGGGCTCAAAAAACGCTGACTTCACTACTTTTAAATGCGGCGTAAATAACAATGCCCGCGATCAAGCAGTGAGCAAAAACGGTGATCCAGAAAGTGATCTGGAACGAGCGTTTGTAAGTCTTGTGCCGAAAGTGCTTTTGACCCAAAAGTGCTCCGGGCCAGCCGCCAAGCAATGCCAAGCCATGCAGCGTTTTTTCTGGCACTCGCCATCGCTTCAGACGAGCTTGTCGCTTGTCCCAGCCGTAAAAGCAATACGACAGGACACTGGCGACCAGCACAATCAGCAGATAGAAACCGACGACCAACAAACTATCGAACCCGACATTTGAATCGAATGATACCACCGGTATGAGACTTGACCGGATCGATGATTTCCCAGCGAAGCATCAGCGAATTCGATTCGTTGACCCGATCGATGAATTTGGCTTTTAAGGAACACTCTGCCGAACCAGGGACGTATTCGAGTCGCCCCGTAAGGTTGTCCACGATCGTCACGTTGCCAACGGGTTTGGAGCTGGTGTTGTCGAAACGAATCGTGAATTCAACTTCCTCGCCTTGATCGGCCGCAATTTTGGACGCGACTTTGGTCACTCGTAAGCTGGACGCTTTGCCATCGCCTTTGATGTGAACCATCTGCTGAACGCGTGAAAGATCATTCACGATAACCGGCTGAGCACCTTTTGAGTGCGCTTTGAGCCGAAGATTGTCCTGCCAGACATTGGCGGCTGCCATGCCGAGTTCCAGTCGAGCCATTTGCGAGCCCGAGTAGCGTCCCCATTTGATGAGTTCCAGATTTTCGTAAGGTGAAAACGAATTCCGAACTCCGATCAACTCAATCGCCTGGTCGCTGGTGATGCCTCGAGTCCGTTGTTTGAATCCGCTGGCTTTGTTGGCGCCTTCGAAGTTTCGTGTGGCAACGTTCTGCTTTGTTGAAGAAGAAAAATCGCTTCCGCGCGATACGTTCATGGTCAGCTGTTCTTCGAAAGCGCCGACCTGTGTGTTGCGGCGAGCATTGTAGACGCCATCGACCTTTCGAACGGCAGCGAAACGCGGAGCATAAATCGCAACACGGTTGCTTGGCTGCACAATGCGACGACCGTCAACGGTGTCGAAGTGGCCGAATGTGTCTTCGGTTTCCATGCCGTAGATGTTCCAGTTCTCATCGACCGAAACCGGCTTGCCGCGGTCATCACCGTCGTAAATGTATTCGTCCCTCAGTGCGCGGAAGTTGTTCCGATTCGATGACTTCAGCTGATGGTTGCCGTCGTGTCCTGCGGTTCCTCGAGCTGGAATCGGGAAAACGCCGTGCCCATCCTGCGGAGTCATATCTCCCGGTTGGATCGTGAAAGCGGTGCGTGATGCAAAGCCAAGATTCGGGTCACCCTGGGCTTTTGAGTTGAAAACCGCTGGGCTTGCCGGAAGTCCAGTTGTATCTGCCACGGTTGTGGGTTGTTGAACTTGCTGCTTTTGCAGGCCATCAAAGGAGCCGCCAAAAGAATGGTCTGACGTTTGGTTAAGCATTTTAAAGGCTTCTGATTGAGCCAATCGCTTGAGCGGCATCGTATTGGCATCAGGAGCCGGCGCCGTTGAATCCGGCTGCGTTGTGGTCTCGGTTTTCTGCGTTACCACCAATCGCACGCGATCTGAGTTTTGCTGATTATGGCTTCGCTGATAGCCATTTACAATTGGCGAGTTCAAACGAATGGTTTGGCCGCCGGTCTGCGCGAACGACGAGCTTAAGCCGACGCACAGCGTAACCATCGAAGCGACCGCAATTCGCATCGGCTTTGCGATCCGCATTGGGTTGGCAGTCCGCACTAGCTTTGCAAATCGCATTGGCTTTGCAAATCGCACTAGCTCTGGTTTCTTAATCATGACGAACTCGATTTTGCGATGCGTTGAAAAAGTGTTTGGAATGTCGAAGCAGTTTCGCGAATGTCGAAGCGGTTTTGCGATCAGCTATCGGCCTGGAACCAGAACGGAATTCGTATTCGTATTCGTGTTCGCATCCGCAGCGGGAATCGCCGGTGATTGATACTCCAGATTCATCCGAAGCTCAGGCACAGTTCCTTCGCCAACCATGGTGGGAGTCGCGCTGTTGAATGCGTTTTGAGTCATGTTGCCCAGCTCTTCCGGAGTTGGCACTCGCGAACCAATGCGAAGGATTGCCATAGGTCGTCCGAGTCCTTCTGCGGCGCGAACGGGATCCTGAGAAGCAGAAACATCAAACCACGGTTGGTCCTCTTTCTTGCCACCTCGAGGCAGTGCAGTTTCCGAATCTTCCAAATATATCACTTTGGTGACCAAGCGGCCCTCCATCGCGTGACGAACATCGGACTCGGTGATCACCACAGGAATCGGAAACTCGTTTTCCAATCCGGCAGGCGGGTGCAAGTGGTCCAGCAGTTCAACCGATGGATAGAGTTCTGTTTTCGTCAGTCCGCCAACGTTGGCGATCTGGAATCGATAGAGGTTGCCCAGCTGCATTCCTGCCGTGTGCTCCGAACGCATCGTCGAGACGAATCCACCACCGCTAACCACCGACAACTGGGATCCTTTTGGACCAATCAGTTTGACAGGCTGAACCTTCATCGCGAGCTGCGGGTTCCCCATCAGTTTGATGTGCGAGGCGTGCCCCGGCGTCATGCGACCAGACGTCAAATGATGCGGCTGTTGTGCATTGACTTGAGCCACACTCAAGGCGACCAACAAGGCGAAGCAAAGCTGAATTCGTGGTCTTTGAATCATGATTCGAATCTTCTGGTTGCGGCGTCGATGGGACGCCAGTGAGCTGTTGCGAAAAAAGAGCCGCGTGAGCGAAAGGCTCGACGCGGCTGCTTTGTTTTCTACCCGGATTATTCACGATGCGTGGGCGTCGACCTGGAGAAAGCTTGTTTCATTGGGACGCCTGTCGTCGTGAATAATTCCGGTTCTGATCAACCGCCATGTGCCAGTGGTTCAACCGACCCTTTCACGGCAAACTGTTCCATGCGGCTGGTCAATTCAACTTGACGAACCATTATCGACGTACGCCACATCCGGGGCAATCTGCCGGCAGTTGGCCATGAACCATGTCTGCTGGAGGCTGTCGGTTGAAGTGCGGAGGACGAATTGTGTTCTCCTGAATCAACACGCGATCCGCTGGTCGTGGGTAGCTCAAACCAGGCTTCTGCTTGACCAGAACATCTACGTTATGAGTCGGTCCTGGAATCTGCATCGCCGTGTGGTTGTGCATGTTGTAGCTCTTCAAGCCCGCTGGTCCGCCAAGTGGAATGTGCGGAGGACCTGGAAGGCCGATGTTCGTGCCAACCCAAGGCATGCCGTAAGCTGGACCCGTAACACCAGAGATGTAGTCGCGACTTCCGCCAGCTCCACCACCGAAGCCCTGTGGAAGTGCTCCTGCTGCAAGAGCCTGATCCATACCGGCAGCTTCAAGATCCTTGTTACCAATTCGCAAGATGGCGAGGATTGCTCCGCGACGATCTGCTTCGACGATTGGATCAACACCGGGATCAAGGCGAGTGCTAACGAGCGTGTCAACACCTGCAAGTGCAAGCTCTTGATATTCCGGATCTGGAACGTAGATGACTTTGGTGACGAAGTTAGCCGCAGCTACCTGGTCGAAGTCTTCTTCGGTGAATTGAATTGGAATCGCTGCGTGAGCGAGGTAAGCCGAAGTGCGTGGCGACGCGACACCGATTTCCAGTGTTGGATAAAGCGTCAACGACGGACGACCTTCGATGCCAGTCACTTTCAGGCGATAGACTCCGCCTTGACGAAAGTTTTGACGACCGGGCACGATCAGTGGTGCTGAATCGTACATGCCAACGGATGAAACATCCCAGCTGACTTGCATTGATTCGGGACGATCGAAAAGAACCTGAACGGCCTGCAGTTTGACTGCTCCGAAAGGTCCGTAAGCCGCCATGCCGCCAGCAGGTCCACCGCCGCGAGCCGAAGAAGCCATCAGAACGCCTGGTCCTGGGCCACCGACTCCCGGCCCGGGCTCCATTAGCATTTGGGCGGGTGGCAGATTGTGGCCGGCCGGCATGCCCGTACGGGCCATCGGCGCCTGGGCGTTTGCTGTCATGGCGATTGCCAAGACCACCATCAAGCCTGTTGTGATACGCACGTACATCAAATTCTCCCCTGGAATGTCTCGCCAATCAGCGATCACGATCCGCCACCTTCGGGAGGCGGACGGTTTAAAGTAGTTTGTTTCTGTTTTTCAGAGCTCTGCCGTCACGTCCACTGAGTTTTCCTGCTGAAACTGACATAGACCCGCACCCAAACGATTTCTAGGATGCCCGTCGAATCAGTCTCAAAAGAATCCGTCCTTGAATATTTGGCGACTCGTTGTCTCTTTGTTCGGCGCGTCGTAATGGATTTCTTTGGTAAAATCCGAACAGCCGTTTCATGAAGTATGAATTACCTATTGCGATCACTTTGCTAGCGACTGGATGCTTGCTGTGGGTGTTGCAGAGCGATAGCAATTCGAGCCGCTCTGTTGCGTCGACCGTTGAGCCGCGTGCTGCCGGAACTTCGGCTGCTTTAGTCGCGCCGCCGGTATCGAGCGGCACACCTGCTTTGAATGCGTCGCCGGGTTGGAACGCGATGCCACGAACCACGTCCGCCGATCCCGTCGCTGTCGTGTGGCAGCCTCCGGTTTCGCCCATCGAACTGCGACGTCAAGCAACGCAAAGCGAGTCGGCTCGAATCCTGTTCGCGATGGCGTCATTATTCAAGAGCGGTCCATCGACGACGGGCAACCTTGAAATCGAAAGTCATCTCTTTGAACGGAAGCACTTGGTCCAGGGACGGTTCTGGCAGGCAGGGCAGGGCAGTCGGAAATCGCGGATGGAACTGATTCCAAAAACAAAGAACCCTATTAAGGTTACGCAAGTTTGCGACGGAAGGACCCTTTTCCGTTTACTGCAACGAGGGCAAATTCAGCGACTCACGTTCACAAGACTCGATCTGCTGAAAAACAAAGACGCTGGATTGATCGAGGCAACTTTGCCAGCAACATGGGTGGGGGCAGGTTCGGTCGACAAACTTTTTTCCCATCTTGCGGAGGCGTTTGATTTTGGCGTTCCGCAGCAGGTCGCGTCCAAGCCGGGATATTTCGAGTTGACAGGAACCTGGAAACCGCAGGCTTTGGCGAAGTTGATGGTGAATCGAATCGACCACAAGAAACTTGCTCCCAAGGTTGATTGGGAATTGCTGCCTCCGCAGATGCCGCATGGTGTCAAAATTGTCGTTTCGAATCTTTCGGGTGATTCGTGGGCTCCTGATGAAGTGAACTTTTTTCAATTCAAAAAGGGGGAAGCACAGGAAAACAAAATCGAACTGGCGATGAGCATTCGATTTTCTGGCATTCGGGAACAAGCCATCAATCCAGATCTGTTTTCACTTCAAGCGAAAGATGTTCCTGCCAAGGACGAAACTGATTTGTACAACGAACGGATCAAGCTAATGGCCGGTTCGGATCGCGTCGCAGATGGTGCATCTTCAGAAGTCAGATAGAGGCCTATACCAATGCGAGCTGTCGTTCAGCGAGTTTCCAGTGCTCGTGTTGAAGTCAACAAGGAGATCGTCGGCGAGATTTCGACGGGGCTGCTTGTTTTGCTGGGCGTTGAAAAGGGAGATGGCGAAGCCGATTTGAATTATCTGGTCGACAAAGTTTCCGGACTTCGAATCTTTGAAGACGAAGCTGGCAAGATGAACCTGTCCGTTGCTGCAGCGACTGACACGGGTGGTGAAGTTTTGGTGGTCAGTCAATTCACTTTGCTGGGGGATGTTCGCAAAGGGAAGCGTCCTGCGTTCACGTCAGCAGAGGATCCTGAAATCGCCAAAGCGACTTATCTGGAATTTGTTGACCGCCTGAAAGCCTTGGGGCTTGGCGTCGAAACAGGAGTCTTCGCAGCAGATATGCAGGTGCATTTGGTGAACGATGGGCCAGTGACAATCCTGCTCGACAGCAGAAAGAAGCTTTGAAACTGATGACGCGTTCGGAGGTTGCCGGCTTTTTTGGGTCGTTCGTTTACGCGCCCGTTTTGGATGACCCTTTTCTAAATGATCAACGAACTGGATGAGCCACCTGTTTTCGTTCGCCGAACCGCTTTGATGCGGACGTAGGGCGCGATGAAACTACTGCGATGTCCAAACGTGCCGGCAGCGACATCTTTTTTAGCGTGAAACGGTTCGGTCAAAGCTTCGATCGAAAACCCGGCAACGCACATCGCGCCGATTAGTTGCTCCCAGCGATGAACGTATTCCAGAGTACCTTCTTCGCGAATCAGGTTCGGTTTCTCTGCTGCCGGGATTGGCGCGTCGTCGTAGTAGCCGTGGTGAATGCGGTAGGAACCTTGAACGGGCTCGATATCCGCCTGCAAACTTGTTGGCTGTTTGTGTTGGCTGATGTAGATGCCACCAGAAACGATGACGCGAGCAACTTCCTGGTAGACGCGTCGGATGTCGGGAACGTAGCAAGTGCTGACCGGGTGAATCACGATGTCAAACGAATCGTCAGCAAGCGAAGAAAGATCATCCATCGACGCCTCCACGGTTCGCAGCTTCAATTGTCGCTCTTCTGACACGATTCGATCCAGCTCCAGCATCGCGGGGCTCAGATCGACGACGGTCACGACTGCGCCCGCTGCGGCATAGATCGGTCCCTGCCGTCCTCCGCCGGCCGCAAGGCAAAGAAGTCGCTTTCCTCGCACGTCTCCGCCAAGCCAGCCCATGCCGTCGACGCTGCTGAGCGGGTCGAAAAAATCAACGTCGCGAGCCGGTTTCGCGAGCCGGTCCTGCTTTTTCGCGAGCCGATCCCATGCTGCTCGGTTGTGCCAATGATCGTCTGACGGTTCCATTTTCCATTCCGGTCGGTAAAGTGCTGAACATGACATCGAACACGAAAACTCCATACAACGCAATCAGTCATTTTCAGGCTTCCCGAACGGTCCGTTGGACGGATACCGATTCCAGCGGCTTCATCCACGTCGGGGCTTTGATCCGGATGATGGAAGAAACGGAATATGCGTTTCTGCGAAGCCGGGATTTGAGCGTCGTGTTGACGGACGGGCGAGGCCTGATGGGATTTCCAAGACTGTCAGCGTCTATCGAAATCGTCACACCGGTTCCCTTTGATACCGAATTGAGCGTTAAACTCTTTTTGGTGGAATTGGACGGAAAATCAATCGTTTACGAATTTTTGATTTCGGACCAAACCGACGCAACCGTCGCGACAGGACGATTTCATGTCGCTGCCTGCCGGTTCCCGAATGATGCTCCGCCCTATGCGGTTCTTACGCCAGAGTACGTGATCGCGGCGCTGACCAAGCCGGTGACTTCCACGACGCAAACTTCTACGACGCATTTTTGAAACTGAAAACCAAACCAGCGAAGCAAACTTTTTAGTCTTATGAACGAACAAAACTTCGACGCTCTGATTCTGATTTCTTTCGGTGGGCCGGAAGGGCACGACGACGTGATGCCCTATCTGGAAAATGTGCTGCGAGGCAAAAACGTTCCGCGAGAACGGATGCTGGAAGTCGCCGAACACTACCACCACTTCGACGGCGTTAGTCCCATCAATCAGCAGAATCGCGACCTGATTGATGCCATTAAGGTCGAACTAAAAGAGCACGATATCGACCTGCCCGTCTATTGGGGCAATCGAAATTGGCATCCGATGATTCCGGACGCGCTTCGCGAAATGAAAAATGACGGTGTGAAAAAGGCACTGGCTTTCTTCACTAACGGTTACAGTTGCTACAGCGGGTGCCGGCAGTACCGGGAAAACATCGCGGATGCTCAAGCCGCGATCGGAGAGGGTGCTCCTGAAGTGCACAAGACGCGAATGTTCTTCAACCATCCGTCGTACATCGCGGCTTCGGTTGATCGTGTCCAAACCGCGTTCAATGAAATCCCGGAAGAACGACGTTCTGAGACGAAGTTCATTTTCACGGCACACAGCATTCCCAATTCGATGGCCGACTTCTGCAAGTATTCGACGCAGCTGACCGAGTCATGCAAATTGATCATGGAACAGGTCGGCGAATACAATTGGGAGCTGGTCTACCAGAGCCGCAGTGGCCCACCGCAACAGCCTTGGCTTGAGCCAGATGTTTGCGATCGAATTAAGGAGCTTAAAGAAAACGATGGAGTCACGGATATCGTGATGCATCCTGTCGGTTTCGTTTCTGATCACATGGAAGTGCTTTACGATCTTGATACCGAAGCAAAGGATCTCTGCCAAGAGCTTGGCATCAACATGGTTCGTTCGCTGTCGGTCGGAATCCATCCGAAATTCGTGACGATGATCCGTGAGCTGATTCAGGAACGCATCGCGGGTACCGAAAAGCTGGCCATTGGCTCGATGCCGCCGAACTGGGACGTTTGCCCGCAGGATTGCTGTTTATATAAACCGCAGCGTCCCAAGGGTCGCCCAGCGACGGCTTAATTAGCCGGCGGTTTTACCTTTCTGTAAGATCGGCTCGCAATTGTGCGTCACAACGCTTATGAAGTTAGTTGTGCGATAGCCACCAATCAAACCGGAGCCGAAAATGACGCTTAAAGAAAAAATCCATCAGTACAAGCAACAATCGGCAGGCAAGGTTCCTGCTGATTTGATCCCAACGATCCAACGCGGCACCGCTGATGTTCAAGCGTCACTGGCGTCGCGAGCGATTCCGAGTGTCGGAGATCAGTTGCCATCATTCGAGTTGGCGGACTCAAGTGGAACGATCGTGAGTTCGGATCGCTTGCTGGAATCAGGACCGCTGATCGTTACATTTTTTCGTGGCATGTGGTGACCGTACTGCAACTTCGAGCTGGATGCTCTTAATGCTTTGGTTGCGGATTACAAAAAACGCTCGGCAACACTTGTCGCAATATCCCCTCAATCGATTGAACACAATAAAAAACTGATCGCAGGTCGGAAGCTTGATTTCGAAGTCCTTTACGACGAAGACAACCAATATGCAGATCAGCTTGGCCTGAAACACGGCTTTCCCGACGACCTGAAAGATATCTACGTCGGAACGTTTGGAATTGACCTGGACAAATTCAATAACAACACGAAATGGGAACTTCCGATTCCCGCTCGATTCGTGACCGACAAAACAGGATCGATCACCGCGGCGGATGTCAACGCGGACTATACTGTTCGGCCAGAGCCTTCTGAAACGTTGGCCGTCCTGCAATCAATGGGGTAGCTGAATTCGTGGAAAAAAAATCGCTCGAAGAACTTGTTTTCGACAACCGGTTCGTGGCAGAGCTTCCGGCTGACAAGGACGTTTCCAACTCGCGCCGGCAGGTGCATGGTGCGTGCTACTCCCGAGTCAATCCGACTCCGGTTTCGGCACCGCAATTGATCGCTCACAGTCGTGAAGTCGCTGATCTGATCGGGCTGGACTTCGAATCAAGCGATGCGGAAAAGTTTGCGAGAGTATTTTCCGGAACTGAACTGTTGGACGGAATGGACCCAATGGCGATGTGCTATGGAGGCCATCAGTTCGGCAACTGGGCCGGTCAGCTGGGGGACGGACGAGCGATCAACCTCGGGGACGTCAGGGCAGGGCAGGGCGGTCACTGGACGTTGCAGCTCAAAGGAGCCGGGCCGACTCCTTATTCACGGACGGCGGATGGACTTGCCGTGTTGCGATCCTCGGTGCGCGAATTCCTTTGCAGCGAAGCCATGTTTTATCTTGGTGTGCCGACGACGCGAGCGCTCAGCCTTGTGCTGACCGGCGAAGGCGTGATGCGAGACATGTTTTACGATGGTCGTCCGGCGGTTGAGAAAGGAGCCGTCGTTTGTCGAGTGGCTCCTTCTTTCATTCGGTTCGGAAATTTTGAGATTTTCACATCGCGTGGAGAGCATGACACGCTCAAGCAGATCGCTGACTTCACGATCAAGCATCATTTTCCAGATCTTGAGCTGACTGAATCGGCCGAGTCCAACAAAAAAGTGTACGCCGATTTCTTCAAGCAAGTCTGTCGCTCGACGGCGGTGATGGTGGCTCACTGGATGCGAGTCGGATTTGTTCACGGCGTGATGAATACGGACAATATGTCGATCCTTGGTTTGACGATCGACTACGGACCTTACGGTTGGCTCGAGGACTACGATCCTGATTGGACTCCGAACACGACCGATGCAGGGCAGGGCAGGTATCGGTTTGGCTACCAGACTCAAGTTGCAAAATGGAATCTCTCGCGGCTCGCGTCGGCTCTTTACCCGTTGATTGAAGACGCCGATCCATTCTACGAAGGGCTCGAACTGTTTTCTTCGACTTATGAAGCGCAGTCCCAGTCAATGCATGCCGCAAAGCTTGGGTTCGCAAGTTGGAACGGCGAAACGGACAAAGCGTTGGTTGACGATTTGCATGAACTGCTGGCGATGGTCGAAACTGACATGACGATTTTCTATCGCGAACTGGCCAAGGTCCCTGTTATGGTTGAAGCCTCTGAAGATCAGTTGCGTGAGGATCAATGGCTGGGGCCGCTTGCCGCAGCTTACTACCAACCTGAAACGATCACCAACGCGGTTCGGCAAAAGACCATTGACTGGTTGCGCCGATACCAACAACGATGTGTTGCCGATGGCTCCAGCGGTGACCAGCGTCGTGAACGAATGAATGCCGCCAATCCAAAATACGTTTTGCGAAACTATTTGGCTCAGCTGGCGATCGACAAGGCTGACGAAGGAGACTTCTCACTGGTTCAGGAGTTGCTTGACGTGTTGCGTCATCCGTATACCGAACAGGAAGGCAAAGATTCCTTTGCCGAAAAGCGTCCCGAGTGGGCCAGGCACCGTCCTGGTTGTTCGATGCTTTCGTGCAGTTCGTAAAATTGAAGCAGGCTACGAAACCAGCATTCTTTGTCGACGGCGTCGTTTGGGACGTCGTCCTTTGTTGCCTTCGTTCATGACCTGCATCAAGTGCGGTTTTACGATTTTTGCGACGGCTTCGACCACTGGAACAACCACACTGTTGCCGAACTGGCGGTAAGCCTGCGTATCGGAAACCGGGATTTTCCATGTCGGTGGAAAACCCATTAGCCTTGCACATTCGCGAGGCGTCAGTCGGCGAGGATTGCTTCGAGGCCCTCGCTTGATCAATATTTCGCTTCCGTCTTTGTAGTATCGAGCCGAAAGAGTGCGTGCGATGTCGTCTTTTCCGACCAGCCCGAATCCAAAGCCGTTGCCCTTGGCCCGATGTTTTTCCGCGTAACGCTGCAGGTAGTCCCAGAGCTTGTCTGTCAAAACGTACTTCTTGTCGACCCTGGCTTTGCTTCCCTTGGTAAAAGGCGGTTCCGGTTTTTCTGTTCCATCCTGCGAATGCAAAATATCAGCCAGAGTTCTATCGGCGTCAGGTAGTTCCAGTTTGTCCCACGAAAAGTCAGTTCGGTTTTGGAATCCTACGATAAAAATGCGTTCACGATGTTGAGGAACAAAATGCTTCGCATCGATGACTTTGAAATGAACTTCGTAGCCAAGTTCGTCCTCGAGAGTTTCTCGAATGATCCGAAACGTCTCTCCTTTGCGATGCCGCAACAGATTTTTTACGTTTTCAAGAACAAAGGCTGCCGGCTTTTTCGCGGCAATAATTCTCGCGACTTCAAAAAACAGAGTGCCCTGAGTTTGGCATTCAAAACCGTGTGGCGTGCCCAGTGAATTCTTTTTGGATACTCCCGCAATCGAAAACGGCTGGCAAGGAAATCCACCAACTAGCAAATCAAAATTCGGAATCTCATCGGCGTCAGCAGTTGTGATATCTCCGTGAATGGTGTGCTCGTCACGAAAGTTTGTCGCGTAAGTCTTTTGACTGTGCTTGTCCCATTCGCTGGTCCAGACACACTTCCCGCCGATCGATTCCATTCCCAATCGAGTTCCGCCAATACCCGCGAACAGGTCGATGAATTTGAAGGCGGCAGGGGCAGGCGAAACCACGTTTGAATGAGAAATTTTCTCTTCGCCAAGCAACTGGGTGAGTGCTAATTCCTGGATGCGAGTTAGCGTCGAAGACTCCCATCGAGAAATGGTCTTCGTCGAAACGTCCAGTTTTTCCGCCAATTCATCCTGCGTGAATCGTTGACGAGCCTGTTCAAGAATACTCAAAATCATCTTTCGTTTTGCAGTGTCTCCCACGGGAATGGTACCGGACAACCTGTCGCGTTGAAAGTCGGCGACAGGACTTGGCGGGACTTGTGCCGATGGACGCGATATACTGAACCTTCCCAAAACAATTCCAGTTAAGTTTGAACTGCTCACCATGAATCCTTTTGTTGCGTGTCACCGGCATTCGTACCGGCTCCTTTTGGTCATGGTCGCTGTTTTGACGGTCTGTGGTTTTGGGCCGAGTGAGTCGTCCGCCCAAAAGCCAAATATCGTTTTTATCCTTGCGGACGACTTGGGATACGGAGACGTTGGGTGTTATGGACAGGAAAAAATCAAAACACCCAACATTGATGCACTCGCGAAACAGGGAATGCGTTTTACGCAGCACTACACCGGAGCGCCTGTTTGTGCGCCGGCTCGATGCGTCTTGATGACCGGGCAGCATCTCGCTCATGCTCAGATTCGCGGTAATGGCGATTCGGGCAACGGCAGAAAATTTCCCGGGCAGTGGCCAATCACCGCTGACGTCACCACGATCGCGGAAGTCCTGAAAGACGCCGGGTACAAAACAGGAGCCTTCGGGAAATGGGGGCTCGGTCCTTCCGACACCAGTGGTTCAGCCAACAAGCAGGGATTTGGGCGATACTACGGATACAACTGTCAGCGAAACGCTCACAGTTTCTATCCTCCATTTCTGGACAGTGATGAATCGATCGAAGTCATCAATCAGAATCCGATTCCGGGACACAAGAAACAACCTGAAGGCGAAGTTTTGGCCGAAACCTATCGCGCTGAAAATTATGCTCCCGACAAAATTCTTGACGAAGCTGTCAAATGGCTCGACGACAACAAGGACGATCCTTTCTTTTTGTACTTACCATTCGTTGAGCCACACGTCGCGATGCAGCCACCGCAGGAATGGCTAGACCGCTACCCCAAAGAATGGGACGAAGAGCACGGAGTCTATCGCGGGCAAAATGGCTATCTGCCTCACCCGCGACCTCGAGCCGCTTACGCTTCGATGATCTCCGATCTGGACGAACATGTTGGAACGATTCTTGATCGCCTGGAACACCACGGCCTGACAGAGAACACGATCGTGATTTTCACTTCCGACAATGGACCAACGCATCGCAGTCGGGATGAACGATGGCATATTGGTGGTGCGGCTTGCACTTTCTTTAATTCTGCTGGCGGACTAAAGGGTTTCAAAGGTAGCTGTTACGAGGGCGGCATTCGTGTTCCCTGTATCGTCAAATGGCCGGGAAAGGTTAAAGCCGGATCAAGCTCTGATCTGCCGTCGTACTTTCCCGACTGGTTTCCAACGCTCAGCAAAATCGCTGGAGCCACGATGAAGCCGACTCAGACGCTCGACGGAATCGATTTGGTTTCTGAGCTGGAAGGGCAGGGGGCTCCTGAAAGAACCGAGCCAATGATTTGGGAGTTCTTTGGTTATCGAGGGATCGTTGCCGTTCGCGATGGCAAGTGGAAAGCGGTTCGAAAAAATTTGCGAGCGAAGAAGAAAGGTAAAATTGGAAAGTGGGAGCTCTACGATTTGGAAGCCGATCGCAGCGAGTCCAATGATCTTGCTGACGCTCATCCAGAAATCGTTCAGCGGCTGGAATCGAAATGGTTACAGACAAGAACGAACAATCCCCAATACCCGTTGCCGAATATCGAGATTTCTGAACCAGCCCCGTAGGGTTACTTGAATCGTGGTTTTCGTGGCTACTTCGATTCAATCGCGCCCCGGTCGACTGTCGTTCCAGAAATTCGCGGACTGCCTTTGAAGTCTTGCTCAGCAGTGTCGACGAAAGCGCGATCACCCGAGTCGATGCATGGTGATCCGCTTTTTGGCGTCCAGTCGTTAACCGCCGCGCCGTCTTTATCTGCCGCGTCTGAATTGGGCAGCAGCGGGTCGCCGAAAGCTTCCTCTTTCCCTGAGACCGAAAGCTTTTGCCAGGCATCCCAGCCTTCGGTCCAGTTGTCGTTGACGACCCAAACCGGATTGTGTGGCCCGTAGTACTGGTTGTGGTTAAAAAGGTTGTTTTTCCCCGACTTGTTCCATTGGACAACAAACAGGTTGTTGCCGTCTTTTTCAAAATCTTGCATCAAAATGTTGTTGACGAACCTGCAATCGTTGACGCGGAACTGAAGCTGGATCTGGCCGTTTTCTTCGCCGGTGATCGTGTCGTTGTTATAAAACGTGTTGTTTGAAATGACGCAATCGACAGCGTCGCCCGTTGAGTCGCTGTTGTAGCCTCCGATGATCAGGCCCGACTTCAAGTTTCGGTGCAGCAGGTTGTTTCTGACAGTGATCCTGTCGGTGATTTTCCCTTTCGCTTCGCTGGCGATTTCGATTCCGAAGTCGCATTCGTGGACTTCGTTTCGCTCGACAATGATTGACGTTCCTCCGTCGACGTAAATCCCGGCAGCGCTGCTTTCATTTCCGTAAGCGGGGTTTCCTTTGGTAGCGATACCGTGCACAAGGTTTTCAGCAACGATTCCATTACGAGCCTGATCGTTCGCGGCATTGCGGCAAACTTTCTCGAATCCAATGCAATCGATTCCAATGTTGTCGCAGTCGTGAATGTGATTGCCTCGAATTTCAAAGCCATCGACATTTCCGTTGACAACGAGTGCTTCACTCGATCCGAGAGTCAGGTCATGCAGGTGACAGCCGATAATTTTCAGGTTTGAAATAGCGTTTTTGTGGTCGCCGTAAACTGCAATTCCATGAGCGTCTCGTCCGAGTTTCTTGCTGTTTACTTTCGCATTGCTGGCGATGTTGTGGATTGTGCAATTGGCAATCGTAATTGATTGGCATTCACCACTGATGGAAATTCCAACTGGAACTTCATGCGGTTCGTTCGTCTGTAGATTTTGTAGCTCGAACCCTTGAATAACGATGTGGTTCTGGCTTTGAATCTCGATTAGGACAAGCTCGTTATCTTTCAAGCCGGTTCCATCGAGAATCGCCTTTTCTCCTTTGGCGGCACGGATCGTCACGGGCCCGGACGCGGAGTTCCCTGACACGTTCACTTTTACAGGCTCGTGATAGGAGCCCTCATGGACGTGAATGGTGTCTCCTGCAGCGACCGAGTCGATCGCATGTTGAATCGTCTTCCATGGAGTGTTAGCCGAACCGTTGGTGCGATCGCTTCCGTCAACCGCAACATGGAAATCGTTTGCTTGGCTTTCGGTAAGGGCAATGCCGAGGACCGCGGTGAAAAGTAGTGCCGTGATGAGTCTTGGGTTCATTGAAGGCTGCTTTATTGATTCGAGAGGAATACGGCTCGGAGCACTTGGCGGTGCATTGGAAGTTTTTGGGCTTTCAATCAAGTTGTTCTGCGATGGCAAAGCAGCCATGTCGTTCAAAGCGGCATCGTGACTCTGACGTGTGTCCCGCAAAAGATGGCGAACTGGATCCGGAAAGGTTACGATATCTTTTACTGATATCGCAAACGCAACAAGCGACAACCTACCAGATCGAATCGTAGTGCATTATTCAAACTGCACCATGGAGTTATGCGAAGACGGAAGTTCACCATTTTTCATTTGCTGTTGGCGATTTTGGTGATCGCTTTGGCGCTCGCAAGCTTCGTCGAGCAGCGGACAACGGTCGGACAGTTTAAGTCTCTTTCACCTGATGGAAATTGGGCTTTGGATCTAAAGTTGACCGAATACACAACGCTATTCAGCAGCAGGAAGATGGTCACTACAGATTTGGATCACACGACAGATGAAAAATCAATCTGGGCAGTGACCCACTGGATTTCTCTTGATGACGCCAATGGCAAAACCATTTCTTTTCCCAACGCTGCCGCCTTGAATATTGTTTACCGAAAAAATGATGATGACTCGTTGAGTATTTTGGTTCGGTGGGGAGAAGAAGGCGTCGAGCGACAGGTGACCATCGGCGCGGATAATGTCGTTGGTGATTAAGGCATTAAAGAAAATTCTGCCTCATCGTTTCGAAAGTCAGCGCTAAGAAATCGAACGGTTTAGGAAACGCTTCTCCAACGATCTCGTTCCAGGTCAACAGCCAACGAATGTTGGGTTATCTACCGGTGAAGCTCGTTCTGCCAACGGAGACGGAGTATGTTTCTTTTGTAGAGAGACCTCTGGCTTGTACTGGACCACTATTCGCTTTCATCGTGAGGCAGTTCTTTGATCTGAATGTTCCGCCACAGGATGGTTCCCTGCTTACCTTTGTGAACCTGCAATCCAAAGAATCCTTCCGGATACGTTCCGTCGTCTTCCCAGTGGGCGGCTGGCACGCCATTGACCCATGATTTCACGGTGTTCCCGTCTGCCAATACGGTCACGCGATTCCACCCTTCTGTTTTGAGTGCATCGCGTGCGGCTTGGTGCTCCTTCAGCCAAAGAGGATAGAAATAGCCGCCGCAACTCTGGCCGTAAATTCCGCCGGACCAAAAACGATCCTTGTTCTGGAAACCTTCCATTTCGACCTGAGGCCCGAAGACGATTTCTTTCTCTTTGTCCATGCGACTTGAGGATCGGAACATGACGCCCGAGTTGCCGTCGACTTCCCATTTCATGTCGCAAGTGAAAATGAAGTTCCGGTAGTCATTTCTGTCGGTGCAAAGGTAAGTGCTTTGCGACTTGGGAACGCATGTACCGATCAATACGCCGTCGCGAGCTTCGAATTTGCAGCTGCCACCACGAGGAGTCCAGCCTTCAAGATCTGTTCCGTTAAATAGAGACGTGAATCCCTCAGAAAGGTCGGGCTCCGCATCCGTGTTTAGAATCATGTCAGCAGGCTCGGGAGCATTCTGTTGCGTTCGATACTTTTGATACCACTTGTCTTGTGCTGGCGCGATCGAATATGGGATCTTGATTCCCATTTCTTGCATGGTTTTCGCATTAGGAGGAATCCAGCCGGTTTTGTCACGTTGCCGTTTAATTTTCCACGTCTTTTTGGAAACGAGTTTGCGCTCTGCGGGTGGACCTTCGAGTGGCCAGCTTGGGTCGGGGCGATGAGCTTCCGCAAAGATCGTTTTCGCTTTCTCGACAAGGTCAGGACGTTCGGCGGCCAGGTCGTTGGACTCGCTGACATCGTTGACAAGATCATAAATCTCAATGGGTTTGGTGATTCCGTTTCGAACTGCCTTCCAGTTTCCAAACCTTGCTGCCTGGATTGGAGTTTGGAGATGTAGTTCCCAGTAGAAGTAGTCTCGTTTCGGAGCCGGACCGCCTTTGAGGTATTTAAGCAGCGAAAATCCATCCGTTTCATAGCCTTTCGGTTTCGGTGCGTCTGCAAGTTCAACGAACGTCGGCATGATGTCCCAAATCGCCCATGGCTGGTCGTCGACTCGTTTTGCTGGAACCGTTCCGGGCCACCAGGCAATGGCGGCTTGTCGAAGAGCGCCCTCATACATCCCGCGTTTGTAGCCTCGCAATCCATTGCTGGCTTGATCGAACCGTTTCCCGATTTCAGATTCCGGATCGAAGGAAGAACCGTTGTCTCCGATGAAAATGATCAAGGTGTTTTCAGCGATGCCGAGTTCTCGAAGCGTGTCGACCAGTTCACCCATGTCGGTGTCGACCCGAGTGACCTGTGCCGCATACGATTTTTGCTTTTCGGTCCATGGCTTGTCTTTGTAGATGCCGTGGTCATCGATTTCGTGGCGACCGTGGGGCAGGGTGATCGCGTAAAACATCAGGAACGGATCTTTCGCGTTGGTGCGAAGCCATTTGAGCATGTCGTTTTGAATCAGTTCCTGCGCGTAAGTCTCGCCGACGTCTCGGCCGTTGTTGCCGGGCAAAATGAAAGGTTGATCGTCGCTGTACAGATAGGTTGGAAAGTAAGAATGAGCATGCCGCTGGCAGTTGTAGCCGAAGAAGTGATCGACTCCCTGCTTGAAAGGGCTGCCCGTCGAATCAAAGTTGCCCATCCCCCATTTGCCAAACGTGGCCGTCGAGTAGCCCGTTGCTTTTGCGACTTCCGCGATGGTGACGGTTTCGTCGGGAAGCGGAAACTGACCTTCTGGCGGAACTTCATAGTTGCCGCGAACCGGGCAGTGACCGGAATGCAAACCAGTAAAGAAAGAAGATCGGCAGGGAGCACAAACACTCGTTCCGCAGTAGGCCTGCAGATATCGAGTTCCCTCTTTTGCCATCTGATCCAGCCGAGGCGTTTTGATCAGTTTCTGGCCGTAGCATCCAAGATCACCTTGGGCGATGTCATCGCTAAGCACAAAGATCAAATTCGGTGTTTTCGCTGATTCGGACTCTGTTTTTGTAATTGTCTCCGCTTGAGCAATCACAGTTTCAATCGTCAGTCCGGTGCAAAGGAGACTAAGCCCAAGCAGGCACGCTGTTGGTAAGGCTTTGGAGATTTTCAGAATGGTTCGGTTCATCTTGGGCTCGAGACTTTGCATGAAAGAAAAGAAGCGGTGACTTTCAATTCTAGCACAAGACTTAATGCGACTTCGCGCGAGGCGGGGCTGGGGTTCATGTTCAGGAACAAACAAAACCGCTATGGCGGGCGCCGCCTCCATCAAGATCTGCCTTGCGGCGAGTGCAAAGGGTATTGCCTGCTCGAAGTTAACGTTGTTGAACCGTTCGGAAAAAAGCGTCGGGTCAAGGTGAATGCAACCGGTTTCCGATCTCGAGACAAGTGTTGTGACAATCGAGCAGATTTATTTTTACCGGTGTCCGGTTGGATTTCGATGCCATTTTGTCGCCGATCAAAAGTGATCAGAAGTGATCAGAAGTCACAATTGTGATAGTATTTCATATACACTTGATCGCGTGCCGCGGTTGTTTTGACGGACAGCGAAGCCCGTTCGTTATCGTATCAATCGCTCCGCAAGTTAACCTTTTACAGGTGGTAGAAAGATGTCGACTGAACTCATCGATCCCGAAGTGTTAACCGTTCCCCAAAAAGATACCTTCAGGAAGGTAGTTTTGGCTTTGCTGGTAGTGCTGACTGCTCTCTTCGCGTCGCCAACGGAACGATGTCACGCTCAGGATTCTTCAGGAGTTGCGGCGACTGCGGCGAAAGACATTGCGGAATTAAAAAAGGCTTTGAAGTATCACAAAGCCCTGCAGCGCCGTCCAAGCCCTGGATACCTGTTCGACCGATTTTATGACAGTTGGCTGGACTCCGCGTCGCTCGAAGAATTGCAGTCGTTTCTGACAGAAGAGGTAGATGCAAGTTCCCAGACGGCGGACCGACTGTTGCTGGCTTTCTTTTTCGCCAAGCAAGGCGATGACGTTGCCGCATTGCAACAGTTTCGCGAAGCTCTGAAAAATGATCCTGGCAATGCAGCAACGCTCTACGAGAAAGCCGTCGTTGAATCGAGAACGCTCGACTTTGAATCCGCGCTCACCGACCTTGCGAACGCTGCCAAGTCCAATCCGTCAGCTGAGGATGCGATAAAAATCGCGCAGCTTCGCGGCAAGCTTCTGGTTCGCAATCGCCAAACCGAAGAAGCGGTGAAGGTTTGGCAGGAACTGATCAACGCGAATCCTGGCGACGAGAGTTTGATGGAGGACATGATCGAGCTGCAAATTGGAGAAGGGCTCTACGAACAGGCGGAGGAGTTGTCCGTCAAGCTGATCGAGATCACAAAGGATCCGTTTCAAAAGGTTGTTCGAAAGCTACGAAAAGGAGACATTTATCAACGAGCCGGAAAACGCAGCAAAGCACTCGCCGTGTACGGCGAAACGTTGGCACAGGTCGGGACGGATTCGTGGCTGGAACGCGAAATCCTTGGACAGATTGACCAGCTTTTCCGTCGCGAGGATGACTTGATTGGGCTTGGTGAACATCTTAAAGGCCTCGTAAAAGCCGACAGCAAGCGAATGTCGCTTCGAAAAGCGCTTTCGAAAGTCGAGATGGAGCTTGGGTTGGTTGATGAAGCGATCAAGTCATTTGAAGGCGTGATTGAGCTGACTCCTGGTGATCGATCAAATCGGGAAGCTTTCGTTTCCCTGTTGATTCGAGCTGAAAAAACGGACAAAGCTGTCAAGCAAATGGAAGCACTGGTGACGCAGCATCCCGAAGATGCCGAACTCCGGATCCAATTGGCAAACCTGTGTCACAAAGTTGATGCGAAAGATAAAGCGAAACAGGCTGTCGAGAAATTTGTGGAACTGTCAGGAGGCAGTGAATACGGCTTCCTTCGAGGAGCTCGTCTGTTCGAAAAATTCGGTGACAAAGAAAACGCAGCCGCGATTTATGAAAAGGCCGTCGCAGCGTTGGCCGATTCGGATTCCATTAAAGAGGCGTGGGCTTCGTTCCTTGTCAAAACGGATCAGCCAGAAAAGGCGATCGAAATTTGGAATGAAATCGCCAAACAAAGCGACAGGGCAGGGCTGGTTCGCATTGCTCGCGTTGCCAGTACTCGCAAGCAGAACCAAGCGGCAATGGAGATGTTGCTTGCGCGATACGATGAACTCAAGCTGGACACGATCTATTTGGACCAGCTTTGCACCGAAGCCATCGCGTTAAAGAAATTTGAGCAGGCCATCCCGTGGGTGCTGGAAAGAGTCAGGCTTTCCAAAACTTCCGGAGACGTCGAGGCGTTCATGAATTCGGCGATTCAGATTGTAGCGTCGGCAGGTAAGCTCGATGCGACCCTGGCGGAGCTCAAATCCAAACCAAACCGAAACACGCCAGAAACCTGTTTTCTGATCGAGCTAATGGACAGGTCGATGCATTCGCAGGAAGCCGACACATTGCTCGCGACAAGCCTTGAAACCGCAGCCGCATCGAACGAAAAGGACGCGGTTCAAATGCTGGCCAGGCAAAAGGTTCGGCTTCTGATTGAACGCCAAGATTGGGAAGCTGCGGCAGTTGCGGCTCGCGATGTCATCGAGCTGCCTGGTGGAAGGAAAAGCGTCAACGTCAAGCAGTTGGTTCAGCTTTACGCGCGATCCAATGATCAGGAATCGGCGTTGAAGTGGATCGAAGAATGGAAAAGGCTTTCGCCAGGAAGCTTAATGCCGTGGCTTAATGAAGCGAGCTTGCTTGATCGAATCGGGAAATACAAAGACTCAATTGCTGTTCTGCGTTCTGCGACTCGAAAGTTTCCCGATGATCCCGAACTGTTCGCTCAACTTGCGAACAAATATATCGAGAGTGGAAAAGCTGCTGATGCGGAACGAATCTATTGGCGTCAGTATGACGAAAGCGAAAAACTGTCAGACAAGTTGCGCTGGGCGGAACGTCTTGCGGATGTTGCTGATGACAATGGCTCGATCGAGGAGCTTCTGGAAAAATTCAAGGAGCGACGAAAAAGCAATCCGCAATCCATTGCTCCATTGCTGGCGATCGCTCAAGCTCATCGAATCGCGGACAACTACGAAGAGCGCCGAATTGCGTTGCTAGAAGCGACTCGACTGCAGAAAGACAATCTTCCTTTGCTGCTCGAAATCGCTCGCCTTGAAGAATCGGAAGGGGATTGGGAAAAGGCGATTGAGACGCTCGAAAAAGCGAGCCTGTTGGACAAAACCAATCGAGCGAAGCAAAACATTGCTCGCATCTATATCGAATACGGTGAAACGAAGGAAGGTTTGGCTCGTCTGCTGGAAGTTGCCGGCGGCGCGAACTCTTCTGCTCGGGACGTTGAGAAAATCGCGGTGGCATTAGTCGGGATTGGCGATTGGGAGCAGCTGCGAGAATTTCTGGAACCGCAAGTTTTGCGTTTTCAGGACGATTACCGGTTGAAGTTTTTATTGGCGATCACCAATGAAGAACTGGGAAACGTTGCGATTGCCAAAAGTCAGTTTGTGGAGCTTTTGAATAACCAGCAGGAGGTTAGCTCTCTTACAACTCCACAGAATTCAATGGGTTACTATCAACGTCGGGTTCAGATGTTGCGGGGGACACTGCCTGAGCCGGCGATCGAGTTCATGAATCTGAAAACGGTTTTCACCGAAGCGGCCTATAGCTACCAGGAAGATCGCAGTCGCGGTCCCTATGGCATGATGGGCTTGGGGGGGACGAGTGCCTACTTGCCTTCATCGGTCGACGATTGCCGTCGCTATTCGCTGGCTCATTTGACGACGCTGGCTGCCGAATATTCCGATAGTGAATCGAAGGGAGAATCGAAAGCGCTTCGCAGTGAGTTAGTACGCGCAGGGATTTCCGATCCTGATTTGATGTTGAGCGATATGGACCAGCAGTCCATGTTTGAGGAACCGGGGGCAATTCTGGACACTTTTCCGGATAACGAAAACGCGCTCGCAATTGCCATCATGGGGGCAATGAATCAGGAAAATGCGGATGCGGAAATCGCAATCAAGGGCTACGAAAAATTCAAGGATACGTTTCCCTCACTGGCATTCTTGGCGGCGTTAAATCTGGATCTCGCACAGAAGGAGAATCAGCAGCGGTTTGAGACCGTCTTGCAGGGAGTCAAAAAGCTTGAGAAACCCAACATGTCGATCGTGATGGCCATTGCACGAAAGACAAGTCAGATGGTGGTTGGTGAGGAGGAGGGAAATGAGGGGCTTGCCAAATACCAAGGGCAGCTGAACGATTTGCTCGCGGAATGGTATCCAAAACTGACTCAGACTCAGGGAGCTTCTGAGTGGGTCTTTATGCAATTGGTCCAATCCTTGAGAAAGGAAAAATCACCGAAGCGGTTTATTGAGTTTCTGGACAAAGAGCTGGACCGTTCGAGCACGCAGCAGCAGAGCTCGCCAGTGAGTTCCTATATGATTTCGAGTTACCGAGGCGACGAAGCAAGAATCTCATTGCCTCAGTTTCCACCAAAATCGCTGCCAACGTTTTCGCCGCTGGTTTACAGCCAGTTGAGCCTGGCAGACGAAGAGGATGATTTTCGATTCAATCCCTTTTCTGAAGTGGAGCCAATGACAACGGCAGCGATCGCGGAGTCCGTTCCGGTCGCCAAAAATCCAATCCTGAAAACGCTGTTGCTGGTGAAGTACTTTCAATCTGCTGAGTCAGAACGCAACGCCAGCTTGCGCGAGAAAATTGGCAGCATCGAAGACGTCAAGACAGCGATAGATCAGCTGTTGAAGACGGAAAAGACGAACATTGACGCGTTGTATTTGGCGGCTTCATTTTCAGCCAGCGAGCAACGATGGGAAGACGCTTCGGCGCAATTTGAAAAAATGCGAAGTCTGCCGATGGACGCTTCGACGCGAACCATGATCGACGGGCATCTGGTGGCATTGGCGACTCAGGGGCTCGTTGGGCAAATGAAGGCAAAGGAAAACGAAAAAGTCCTTTTGTCTGCAAAGTCTGCCGCGTTAAGAATGCGACGCGGAAGGCTGACTCAGCAACAGCGAGTCGGTTTGGTGGATGTCTTCGAAACGCTTGGACTTGCTGACGAAGCTGAAAAAATGGAATCGAAGATCGCGAGTCGTTCTGGCGGAGGTGGAAGCGGAGGCTCGGGCGGATTTGCGATGAGGGCACCCAAGTCTCGAATCGCAGAACTTGCTGACGCCGGCAAAAGTGACGCCGCAAGCCGGCTCCTTGTTCAGGAATTCCGATCCATTGCTCGCAATATGCTCGACTTCAACGCGATGCAGAACAGCAGTTACGAATTGCGTGAGTTCAAATCGAAGCTGAACGATATGGAACTGAAGAAGGAGTTCCTTGAGCAGCTTGATCCTAAAGAATCAACGACAGCCCGAAAAATTTCGATTTGGGCGGTCGCTTTGGAAACGTTTGGGGAAAAAGAAAAAGCCAAACAGGCTTACGCCAAACTCCTCGAATCAAATCCCAAAGAGGATGAAGCAAGGCTGCGGTTGCTGATGATGGAAATTGCCGACGGCAAAACCGACGCTTTTGCGGACCAGTATTCCAAAGTCAAAGAACGCAACCAGCCACAATTCGTAAACGCACTTATCGGATCGTTTTCCGGTCGGGAACTGGGTGCGGAGGGTTCGCTCGACGCGGTTGAATCGATCCTGAGCTTTGTGGAATCCGACAAATCGAAACTGGATGACATGTTGTGGCTGGAAAGATTGCTCAGTAGTTGCACCGATTCAAAAATGTTGGCACCGAACGATTATGAATATCGGACTCGCCCGGTGTACGCGAAGCTTCCCAAAGCGACGGATACCGAAGAAAAGCTTTCTCGAAGTAGGCGTGCAAGAAAGGAGAAAATCGATGCACTGTCGGCACGGCAGCGTGATCTGCATGATCGCATCGCTCGCATCATGATCGACGTTCCAGAAGTCGCTGCTTCCGGGTTTACAGCTCTACTGGCATCGAACACGGCGGTCGAAAAAGAGATCGACGACACGATGGTCGAATTAGCGCTCAAATCGGTTTACCCACCCGAGAAATCAAGTCGCTCTGCTTCGCAAATGCAGCAGTACATGATGTCAAGTTACAGCTCCATGTCTTACGGTGGGGATGAAGCGGAGCAGGTAACGATGCGTTCGCCGGTAGAATTTCTTGCTCGGCATTACGGTTTCGATTCGGCAGATCACAGCCAGCAAATCGAATCGATTGCCACCAAGCTCGATTCTCTCAAGGCGAAAGCGGATGCCGCGAAACTGCGTGGTACCTATCAGCTGTGCAAAGCGGACGAAAAAGAGTTTGCTGCCCTTGCGACGCAGCAGGTAGAAGCCGTCAAGAAAGCATCCCGTCGACCCGACGAAGAACAATGGCAGGCTTCGCTGAGCACCGTTCTGGATGTTTGGAGCGAACGTAAACTTGACGTCGATATCTCTGAACTGGTGCTCGAATTTGCGTCCAGAGACCAAAGCGGTTCGGGCTACCCAGGCTACTACGGTGGCCAGCGAGACTTGTCAGGGAGCTACGTTTCCGAAATTGCGAAGAGACAATCCAGTGAAGCTGCCGTTAATTTTCTTGGGAAACTTCGAACCCGGCTGATTGGTGATGAAGCGAAACAGAAGGAAGTTGCTGAACTGTTATCTGACCCCAAAAAGGCGCAGCGGAACCGTAGAAAGCTGATGAAAGTTGGTCGTTACCTGTCGACCGTGCGCCAGTTGACGGATTTGCGGGAAACGTTCTTTATCGCCATCGAAGAAGGGAACCGATTTCGCATGCCTGGTGGCGGCAACAGTTTTTCGGGCAACTTTCGGTATCAATTCCAGCAATTGGCTGAGGCGTTCGAACCGGACGAAGCCCAAGAGTTTCTTGATTGGCTTGGGCAGACCAGTTTTTTGGAGGACCTTGAGAATTTCGATCCGATCCAGGGCGACAGCAGCGGCGGCGGCGAAGAGTCTTTTTGGGGATCTGCACTCGAAGGGTTCAGCTATCAAATTGACGGCAAGCTGAAAAAGAACGTTGCCGAGATTCTGTCCAGTAAAAAGGATCCCAGTTTCGGAGAGTCGTTGTTGCTGGCTTTCTGCAAAGAGAATCCTCCGATTATTTACGACAAAATCGGAGAACAGTTGGAAGTCTTTGAATCACTGAATGAGGAAAGACAACTCAAGCTGGCGACGTTTGCCAAACAGCTAAATTCCATGTCGTCGCGAGGTGGCCGAAATCGTCGACCGGAAACTGAAAACGGCCGCCGGGTCAAAACGTTGTGTTTTGCGAAACTTAATCGACTCGCTGGTAACGCGGTCAAAAAACTGATGGAAGCGAAACGGTTTCGAGATTTGGGTGTCGACGCCTATGAGTTTGAAGAGTGGGCGGGCGACTTGCTGAGTTCGCTCGACACATCTGATACCGACAAGGTTCTGGAGGTTATTCGTAAACTTTCAAAACTGGGTGAAAACGCCCAGGCATCGAACCCTTTTGGGTATGGAGAATCTTCTTTTCAGTCGGAGCTTGTTTCATTGGCAGTGACCAATGCGGAAAGTGACTCGATCAAAATCCTGTTGAAGGTTCTCGACAGTGAAGATTTTGGTGACTTTGCTTTCAACGATGAGCTTTCCGAAAGCCTTCAGGAATTTCTCAGTCAGGAATTTGCGTTGGCCAAGCGACAGACCGCAAAGGATGTCAATGCCAAGGAGCCCAAGAAACAATCCGGTGTTGCTGCTGTTCGTGCTATTGATGCGTTTCAGAATCAGCTGGGTAACAAATTCGGCGACCGGAGCCTGTTCAGTTTTATTCCATTCTTCCAACGCATGTACACGTCGATGGATGAGGCTGAATTTAAAGCACTGGACGAATGGTTTGCGTTGGAACCCGCTGGAAAGTATCCGAAAATTGGCAGCGCGATGCGACTGGCGTGGCTTTCGACACGTGATTACCTGAAAAGGAAACAGTCAGAATCGAACGACGAAGAAGCGGACTTCAAAGTCAAAGTTGAACGCTTTGAGGAAATGGAGCCCTATCAAGCCGCGCTAGTCGCGTTTTTGAAAGACGATACCAACACCATTCAGTCCCGCTTGCCGGTCGCACTTTCGCTTCCGCTTTGGGACAAGCAGTTGCCACTTGATGGAGTTTGGAGCAGTTGCGATTTGGTGACCAAGGCTCTGGAAGCGAAAGCCAAACTGGGCGGACAGTCTTTGTCAGGCTTGTTTCAGATTGCTTTGGAATACGAATCGGCCGACGCGTTTACCAAATCGGCGGGCGGATTGGCGAAGGCATGGGCGGACAGCAAGAGTTTGCGGGCAAGCCAAGGGTACTATTCGTCCGGTGACGATCGCACCTTGGTCGACGTCATTCGAATTCTTTCAAAAACCGATAACGAGAGAGCGGTGAAGAAGCTTCTGCTGTCGAACCGTAACTCCAATGGGCCATCGTTGTTGGTTGCATTGATTGAGTCTGACTTGCTCAGTGAGGCTCGAAATCGCTGTCGGTCGCTATGGGCCGAAGATGATATTTTTGAGTCCACGGGATACAACAAAGGTGCTTTCTCCAAAAGTGTGGAAGAAAAACTGCCCAAGTTCATCGAACTGTTCAAGGATGATGGAGGCAAATACTTTGCAGAACTGTTTTTCGCATCAATGGAGAACTCTAAAGTTCAAGGCCAGACGGTTTCTTCAACGGTCGATTCTCGTTTGGAAGAACTTTCAAAACGTTTTTCGTCGGTGGATTTCCGCTCAAAACGTCATCAGAAACAGTCTCTGATTTTGCTTTCCAATTCCTCTACGACCGCGGCGGTGATTCGTGAGCCTCTGGCCGAACTGGCGAAAGATTTGAAAATTGAGGAGCTAATGGAGAGTGATGAGTCAGAGCTCCCGAAAAAATTGTTGGCGTCCTACCTTGCCGTTGAATCGCAGTTAGGAAACCACGAACCGCTCAAAACTGTTTGGTGGAAAATCAACGGAGTCACGGAAGCCAACGCCGTTGGAGAGAGTCCTTACGAGAACAATTGGCAAGTTCGACAGTTCATTGAATCAATTTCTGGTTCGGCGTCTGCGGTGTTCGGTGAAAAATTGGAGACCGCATCGCCGGAAGAGATTCAGGAAATGCTTCCGCTGCTCCAGTCGCTTAATGCTCCGACTTTAACCTATCCGCTGTGCCCGGGCGTCAATGCGATCGCACACCTTGCGGCAGGAAAGGCGGATGATTTGATTGCTGCCTACAATGCGGTGCCGTCCGATGAGGAAGACGAGGAATCTGGAAGTTCGAACGATATGGATAGCTTCCTGGAAGAAGTCAAAAAATGGGCGGATAAATCGAAAATCAAGGACTCCGCAGCCAGAGCCAAACTTGTCACGGACGTATGGAACATCGGAGCGAAGTGCAAATTTAGCATCGGCTCTGGTCACTATCAGGACGGCGTTCAGGAGAGTTGTTCTGGTTGCAGTCAGAGCAAATTCGGGATCGAACAGTTGGCTGAATTAAAGCTACTTTCTGATGCACAGATTCTTGAGGTCGGACCAACCCTTGCTGAATTGAATTCTGTCAACGGTGAAGTCTGGCGGCAGGTTGCAAAGCGGCAGTTTGAGGCTCAACAGTTTGAACAGGCGGCTGAATCTTTCCGCAAAGCATTGGAGGGCACGACAGAGGAGATGAAACAGGCCAGCGTTAATCGTCGTGTCGAATACGCCAACGCTTTGGTGAAAATTGGGCAACGGGACAAAGCTGCGGAGCAACTTGAGGAAATTGAATCCGGGCAGCTCCTGGGAGACAATCCAGCGATCTGGGAAGAACTGAAAGTCACTCTGGATATCAAGTAGTTTTTTCGGCTCGCATTAAATTTCGCGTGTACCATAGGTTTGCACGAGCGATGGAACCGAGCGTCAATTTTGGTTAGCAAACACCATGTCAAATTCGCGTCCACAAGTTGAGCAGTTTGTGTCGTCGGTCGCCAAACGGATCGATCGTCATAAAGGTCGCACCGTTGCCAGCTGGGCGATGTTGATCGGAGGGGCCGTTATGTTGCTCACAGCGGTTTGCTATGTCTGGCCAGGGTATCGGGTTCCATGGTTTCTCTATCCGATCGTGGCATTCCTGACGATCTGGTGCGGCTGGATTGTGTCACTGATTTGTCGTTCGTCCAACATCGAAGCCGCTTCGTTTGCCGACCGGTTTTTTCAACTGCAAGGCTCGCTTCGATCATGTCTGCAGTTCGCGCGGGACGGAAAACAGGGTGGTTTCTACGATCTGCAGGCCGAGAAAACAGAATCCCTTTTGCACTCAGCATCCGTTGAAGAAATTCGCTACCAGCCGCCCTGGCGATTGATCGTTCCCGGCGTCCTGCTGGTTCTTTCGGCGGCCGCACTTGGTTTTAAAGCCACCAGCCCAGAGGTGCTCGATCGAATGGAGCGTGAAGAAAGAACGCTCGCCATGACCGCTGCCGCTAACGAAGAGATCAAGGAACTGATTGATGAACTTGAGAAATCGACGGACGATCCGGACGAAAAAAAGATGCTCGAACCCGACAAGCTTCGGCAGTGGGTTGACGAACTGAAAGAGACCACCGACCTTCGCGAGGCCAAACGCCAATATTCCAAAATGGAAATGCGACTCAATCGAGCCGCAGAAGCGCTGCGCCAACGCCGTGATGAAAAGCTGATGGACAAGGCAGCGGAGGAACTCAGAAAGGATCTCGAGTCGAGCGAATTAAGCAAGGATTTGAAGCACAAGAAATACGACAAAGCAGCGGAGAAACTAAAAGATCTCGAGCCCGGTGAAAAGCAAAATCAGAAGTTCAAGCCGGGAAAGCTCAGCGAGTCCCGGAAAGAACTGGCCAAGCTAAAGGCTGCTGCGAAACGTATGGCCGCCGCCGCAAAAATGACCAAGGGGGCCAGTAAATCAAAATCCAGAAACGGCAAGCCTTCAGACGCGAAACCTTCTGACGGAGATCCTTCTAACGCTGACGAGAACGCGGAAGAAAATGATGGGCTTGCGGAATTGATCGAAGAACTCGACGAAGCGATTGAAGAATGGGATCGCGAACTGGAGGAAATGGAACTGGAAGAACGCGATGGCGATCAGGATCTTGAGCCTGGCGATGATCTTGACGAAGCGGACGCGGCAGCGCGAGCCAAACTGGACGAACTTGGCGATCGATTGATCAAGATGGCACGTCGTCGAAAGGCACGTTCAAAACTGAAGAAGCTCAGCAAGAGGATCTCGCAAATGCAAAGCGGTGCGGCAGCCACGATGGAGAGCCGACGAAAAGGTGGCTTGAAAGCAGGGAAGGGCTCCGAAGACACAACCCGCGACGAACGCGACGAGCGGGTCGACAATGGGCAAAATACCAAACTTAAGGGGCTCAAAGGCAAAGGGCCCTCGCTGACACAGGTTCAAGCCGCTGACGATGGAGATGGAACTTCCTATCGTCGTTCCGAAGCCAAAGAACGGGACTATCAAAGGCAGTTTGAATCCTTTGTCGATCGGGAAGACATTCCTGAGGATCTCAAGAATGGAGTGAAGGAATATTTCACGAACATACATCAGGGCGAAAACGCAGAGTCAGACCCTTCTTCGGAGGACAAATAAACTCTTGCAAATTCTTGCGACCGAATAAAACAACTATGCCAGCGCCTCGTGAATGATCCGGGTTCAAGCCTTGGCTGTTTACCAAAACAATCGAATCAACTTTGCCTCCATGGAGCACCGATTTAGTGTCCACAGTTTCTACCACCAACACACAACAGCAGGCCAGCGATTTTGTTGAAAAGTTCAACCAGATCCGTGACGAAGTTGGAAAGTTTATCGTCGGGCAAAATCAAATTGTCGAAGACGTTTTGATCGCCATCGTTTGCGGCGGACATGTGCTGCTCGAAGGAGTTCCCGGCCTCGGGAAAACGGCACTGGTCAACACCATCAGTCACGCTTTGGATCTTAAGTTCAAACGGATCCAGTTCACTCCCGACTTGTTACCCGCAGATATCGTCGGGACTCAGATCCTGATCGATCGAAACGGCAGCCGACAATTGGAATTTCAACAGGGGCCGGTGTTCTGCAACATCCTGCTGGCCGACGAAATCAACCGCGCGACTCCCAAGACGCAGTCGGCTCTTTTGGAAACCATGCAGGAAAAATGTGTGACCGTCGCGGGAGAAACCCATCCGATGGAACTGCCATTCTTTACGCTCGCAACGCAGAACCCGATCGAACAGGATGGAACTTTCCCCCTTCCGGAAGCCCAGCTTGACCGATTCTTTTTTAAGCTGTTCGTCAAGCTTCCCAGTCATGATGAATTTTCTGCCATCCTTGATCGCACCGGTGGAAACAAGTCGCCTGAAATCAGCGCGGTAGCGACCGGTGACGACATCATGGCGATGGGCAATCTGTTACGTGAAGTTCCCATCGAAAAATCTGTGCAGGACCATCTGGTTCGCCTCGTTCGAGCGACTCATCCGGATGATCCGAACGCTCCAGAGACGGTAAAGCGATTCGTGCGTTATGGCTCTTCTCCTCGTGGTGCCCAGGCTTTATTGGCGGCTTCGAAAGCTCGCGCCTTGCTGGAAGGTCGTTACCACGTCGCCAACGAAGACGTCGATCGAATGGCGCTGCCCGCTCTGCGCCACCGCGTCATGCTGAGCTTCGAAGGCGAAGCCGAAGGGATGAGCACTGACGCGATCGTCGAAAGCGTCATCAAGAAATTCTCTGTCTGAAGATTATGCTGACCGATTCCTCTTTCATTCGCCGACTCGATTCGCTGTACCTGCTTGCCCGCAGAGTGCTTAACGGATCGCTGCAGGCCGACCGAAAAAGCACAAAGAAAGGGACCGGCATCACGTTTGCCGACTACGCAGAATATCATCTGGGAGCCGACTACCGGTCGATCGACTGGCGAGTGTTTGCACGGTTCGAGTCGCTTGTTGTGAAGCTGTTTGAAGTCGAAGAAGACGCCACCATTTATATCTTGCTGGATCAGAGCCGTTCGATGGAGTCCAAATTTCTCTACGCAAGGCAGCTTGCGGCAGGGCTTGGATATATCGGCTTGAACTGTCTCGATCGATTGTCGGTTTACGGGATGGGGGAATCGTTGACGCCGATCCTTGAACCCTGTCGGGGTCGTGGCAGTGTGATGCCGTTGCTGCAAGGGCTTGAGGACACGCAGACGATTTCCGGTGACACTCGATTCAATGCCTGCAGCCGACTTTTTCAGGCTCGACATCAACGCAAGTCGGTCGTGATCGTGATTTCTGACTTCCTTTATCCAGATGGATTTGAGGAAGGATTGAATTACCTCAACTGGCACAAGCATGACGTTTACTGTTTGCAGGTTCAGAACGAAGACGATACTCGTTGCCAGCTCAAAGGAGACATTGAACTCGAGTGCGTTGAAACCGGCCAGCATCGACGCGTGACGATTTCGCCTCGAGAAGTCGCTTTATACGAACAGGCGGTTGCGGATCTGAATCGCAGGCTGGTTGTGGCGTGTAGTCGCCGGCAAATTGGCCTTGCGTCGACGACGCCTGAAGTCGCTTTCGATCATGTGATTCAGGATATCCTGCGGCGCGGAGGATTGGTCGCTTGACGTTTGGAAGCCCTATATTCTTTTGGGCGTTGCTCAGTCTGATTCCGCTCGCTGCGATTTATCTGCTGAAAGTGCGCCCGGTTCGCAAACCGACGACCGCCTGGTTTCTCTGGGAAGATATTTTTCAGGACAAGAAAACAACGTCGCTGTTTCAGCGGTTTCGTGATCTGTTCAGTTTGCTGCTAATGATGCTGGCTTTCGCTGCGATTGTTTTTGCAATGACGCGCCCAAGCCTCTCTGGCGACAGCCGACAGGACCTCGTTTTGCTGATCGACAACAGTGCTTCGATGAGCGCCATGGACGGCGGAACGACTCGGTTGGAGCAAGCCAAAAAAGTCGCTTCGGAAATCATCGTTGCGCTCAACGGAACGCAGCGATGTAGCGTCGCGACGGTTTCTGACCAGGCGAATTTTCTTTCGAATCTGACAGACAATCCTCGGGAGCTACTTTCGGCGGTCGAAAGAATCCAACCAACCGTGTTGGAGTCGAACATCGATTCGCTGAAGCAGTTGGCTGGCAGCGATTCGCAGCGAAGCCAACAGGAACCGTCGACTGGAGCCAATGCCGAAGAAGTTGGTGCCGAACAAGTTGGGGGCGATTTGGGCGACGAGCAGGGCAGGGCAGGGGAGCGGGATTCTCGTTTGATTCTGATTTCTGATGGCTGCTTTCCCGAGACGCTGCCGACAGGAATTGAGCTAATGAAAGTTGGCGGCGACAGCGAGGGAAATATCGGAATCGTTGCCTGTGATATGCGTCGCCTGCCCGGTGGATCGAATCGAGTCGGAGTCTTCTTTCAGGTTGCGTCCAATTTTCAGCGAACTGTGGAGGCGGAAATCACTTTGGGATTTGGCCAGCCAGATCAGCTGACTAAATTTATTCCATTGACTGTAGAGCCGGGGCTTAATCCACCCGACGTTTTTGAAATCGAAAATGCGGAAGCCGGCAAGTGGTTCATGCAGCTTGAAATCTTTCCGCAAGATGGGCTTAAAGCTGACGACATCGCGTACATCGCTTTGCCGCCGAGGCGTTCCATTCCTGTCGCGGTCGCGGCGGAAGATCGTTACTTTTACGAAAACTGTGTCCAGGCATTTTCTGGCAACGATGGATTGCTTTCGCTAACAGAACTCAACGACGATTCGGCGCAGGTGCAACTGTTGGTCGGGGCAGGGGGCTTTGCGATTCCGGAAGGCTACGACGGTGATTTGCTGATCTTTCAACCTGGCGGCGAATCCAAATTTTGGCAGGAAGTCGGCGAAGAAATCGAAGTCGTGGAACCGCAGGCTGTCGACCCGAACCATCCGGCGATTCGCCACATCGATGCGACGTTGCTGCCGTTCGTTGGAGCCAAACGAATCACGGCGCCCTCCGGAGCAGAAATTCTTGTCAAAGCTGAAGATGGCACGCCTCTGATTTATCGCGCGACTTCTGCTGGCCGATCTGCGATCGTGTTGAACTTCGATCCGCTGGCGTCAGATTTCTACTTCAGTGCCTGGTTTCCCGTCGTCGTTTATTCCTCAGCGGCTCATCTTGCCGGCCGTGAACAGGAACTGCCAGCCAGTTTCAAAACCGGGCAGCGTGCCATCGTACCCGGTGTCGACGCAGGGGAAGCGTCGAAACTTGTTTCACCAAACGGAACGGTCATGGAGATTCGTGAAACGAGTTTTGGTCCACTTGATGAAGTCGGTTTCTATGAACTCAACAACGCCAGTGGTGATTGGCTTTCCGGAAGCAGTCTGTTGTCGGCAACGGAAACGTTGATCGGCAATGCGGAAGTCAAAGAAACGGCAACTTCCATCAATCGCGGCACTTCACCGATGGCATGGTTGACGTTGCTGGCGATCGCCGTCCTTGCGGGCGAATCGATCCTCTATCAGCGTAGAAAGGTAGGGTGATCGATGGAGTTTTTGACCTTGAGCCCACTGCTTTGGCTGATACTGATCGCGGCTTTACTGGCCGGTTCGTGGTTCTTCAGTCTGGTCGACGCAGCGAAATGGAAACGGATCGTCGCGTTCGGGTGTCGCTGCCTTGGCATCCTGTTTTTGGTATTGGCACTGTGTCGCCCCTTTGCCAGTGGTTCCAGTTCGGAAATGCACGTGATCTTTCTCGTGGACGTTTCACAGTCGGTGGATCTTTCTGCCAGTGTCAAAGCCAGTGAAGAAATCGGCACGATGATCGATGCACTTGCGTCAGGCGACACGTTTTCGATTTACGCGGTCGGTAGTCGCAGTCGTGAATTCGAGACCGCCGAAGCGTTAAAGCAGTGGATCAATGAATGGATGGAATCTGGGGCAGACGATTCCTTTCGTAGCGAATCGCGGCTGGCGGATTTGATGATCGAATCCCGGATGGCGTTTCCTGCGGGAAAGATGAAACGTTTGGTGCTGTTTTCTGACGGGCAAAACACGCGTGGCAACCTGGACGATTCGTTGCGACAGTTGGCTGAGGAGAATGTCTCGGTCCATTTTCAAAAAACGGAATCGATGTCTCGCCCGGAAGCCGCCGTCGTCGCGATCAAGCCTTCTTCACCGCGAGCATTCTACGGCGAAGTTGTGCGAATGACGGTTGAACTGACCGGCAATCAGGACATCGACGGCAAGCTACGGATGATCCACAAAGGTGTTGCGGTTCAGGAGCAGCCTGTCAAAATCCAAGTTGGTCAACCGAATCGATTTTACTTTGACGTCGACATGAGCACGCCCGGAGATAGCAAATGGACGGCAGAATTGTTGGCCGTGGAAGATCATTTTCCGATCAATAATCAGCGAACATGCACGGTTTCTGTCCGAGGTAAGCCTCGAGTTCTGGTGCTGCACGAGAACATTCGCGAGATGCGTTCCTTCGAGCGAGCGATGGCAAGGCAGGATGTAATGATTGAGGTACGCGGCAAATTTGGATTGCCAGATACGATTCAGGGACTGACCGCTTTCGATGCGATCGTGCTGTCGGACTTTCCAGCCACGTCGATGAACCAGCGACAAATGAACTTGCTAAATCGCTACGTGAAGGATTTTGGTGGAGGCTTGGCAATGCTGGGATCAGAAAACAGTTTCGGGCTTGGCGGCTATCACCGGACGCCTGTTGAAGACGTCTTGCCGCTCGTTTCCCGATTCGAAAAAGAGAAAGAGAAACCGTCTCTTGCGATGGTCCTTGTGATGGACAAGTCAGGATCGATGGAAGGCGTTCCCATTGCCTTGGCCCGACAGGCTGCCAAGGCGGCGGTCGAACTTTTGGGACCTCGAGACCAAATCGGTGTGGTTGGCTTTGACGATAGCCCTTACGTGGTAAGTGAACTGCGAGGTGCGATCGAAGTTGACGCGATCAATGCTGAAATCGATTCACTCGCAGCAGGTGGTGGTACCAATATGTATCCCGCGATGGTGGTTGGTAAGGAGATGCTTCAGAACGCCAACGCGAAAATTCGACACATGATTTGTTTGAGCGATGGGCATACTCAAGCCGCTGATCATGACTCGTTGACGCAGGCGATGGTCGACTCGGGCATCACCGTGTCAACCGTCGCTCTTGGCGATGCGGATCGTCAACTACTGGCTAACATTGCTGAAATCGGACGAGGTCGATACTACGAAACCAATGATCCAGCAAATGTGCCGCAGATTTTCACCAAAGAAACCATGCAGGCTTCAAAATCAGCGATCAAGGAAGACCTGTATGGCTCTGTGCAGACGGGAGACCATCGGGCTCTGGCAGGATTTCAGGAAACCGAACTACCGTTCAGTCTTGGTTTCGTCATGACGCAGCAGAAGCCAACGGCTCAGGTTTTACTGGTGACAGAAACCGGAGATCCGCTGTTGGCTGTTTCCAGATTTGGCCTCGGCAATGGATTGGCTTACACCAGCGATTTGACAGATCGTTGGGGCGGTGAGTGGCTTGCGTGGGGCGATTTTGGAAAGTTCTGGGGGCAGCTGTTTCGCGCGATTGCCAGAAACAATGATGGAGAGGGAGTGGTGGTTTCACAGCAAATCAATGATGACCGCTGGGAACTTGCGGTGACTCGAACCGATTCGTCTGGTGAACCGCAATCGAAAGTCGAATGGGAGTTGGCAACTTTGAACGATCAAGGCGTTACCGAATTGTATCCTGTTAGCGAAACTGGATTGGGAAGATACTTTGCCTCGATCCCGATCGGTAAGAGTGAGAGCCTGTCCGTACGATTACGAGATCCGGACAGTGATAAAACGAAGGTGCTGCATTACGATCGCCCGTATCCCAGCGAGTACGCTTTGTCTCGATCGCAAAACGCGTCATTGAATGTTCTTCCGGCGATTGATGCCGGTTCATTGCGTGACGACCTGTTGCCCATTTCGATCCGCCGTCCAATCGCCCACTGGTTTTACCTCGCGGCGATTGCGTTCCTGCTATGCGGCAACCTCATGCGACGTGTTTAGCGTCCAAGCTCGGTAAAAACTGGCCCCAATTTAACGTCCGATAATGTTTCTTATGTTCGGTTAGAGCCCCGGTTTTACCCGGGTTTTTGCAATTCCCTATACTGGGACGGTCGTGACTCAGTATTTCGTCCACGTGGACCAATGATGCAATTAAAAGCCTTCATCCTGCTGCTCTGGTTCCTCGCAATGCCACACTCCGAATCACTCGCCGAACCAAATGATGCTCCGCAGTGGCAGGAAGTCGAATTGGAATTTACGGCAGAGAATGACACGACTAATCCGTATCTCGAAATCGTTGTCGGAAAAGCCAACACCCAATATCGATTGCAAAACGAACGAGCCGCGAGTTATCGTTTTTGTGGCCAAGTGATCGTTTCTTCGTTCGGCTTTGATTCGGGCTTTGGACTGAGGCGCAACGTTCACCTTACGTTGCCGCGTTGATTGTTTCGCCGCTGAGGACGGCCTCTGTAATCAACGCCACGCCCCTTCAGTTTCTGTAAGTTCTGCGGTCGCACATTGAGCTTTCCGCGAACGCCTTGAAAGATGTCGCGACGTTGTTCAGGTGGCAGGCCTTTTGCAATTCGTCGAAAACTGA
Organism: uncultured Pirellulaceae bacterium; assembly: GCA_964479855.1. Classification (GTDB taxonomy): domain Bacteria; phylum Planctomycetota; class Planctomycetia; order Pirellulales; family Pirellulaceae; genus Mariniblastus. The sequence continues at coordinate 68,712 of CAYZPA010000002.1, read as the reverse complement.
ATCCGATCGAGTTTCTCATGGATCGCCATGCCTGACCGTCCAGATCGCTCGCTTTCAACAAATCTGCGGCGTTCAAAAGCTGTTCGACGGCAAGTTTTGGCTGATCGTTTCCAATCAGCCATTCCGCCATCTTCAAACGCGACACAATTTTCAATTGCTGATACGCGGGGTTTGGGCTCCTAGATACCAGAGAGTCGGCCGCTTTTTGAACGGACTCAATATTCTTTTTGATTGATTTGGCGTTTGCGTCTTCGAGATCCGCCGGGATCAGTAGCATGGCAATGGCGGATTGATATTGATAGTCAGTATCGTCCGGAAACTGCTTCGCCAGATCCTGAAATTGGGTAACCGCAAACTGCAGCGACTCCTTTGCGACCGACTTGTTTCCAAAGTTCGCTTCGAGGGCACCGAGGCTGCATTTGCTTTTGCCGAGCAAAACTTTGTATTCCAAATTCTCTGGTTCCAGTTCAACAAGTTCTTGGGCGATTTTGACAGCACGTTCGACGCTTTGTTTCACTTTCTGGTCATAGGATCTCAATTTTTTTTGTGGCTTCTGTTTTGGTGATTCTTCCACTAGCTGATCCCAATCAAAGACGCTCTCGGTTGCCAGTCGGACGACCTCTGCAGACGCCAGCGATGAAAGGGTTTCAGCCAGCGCAAAGCGGACTCGACGGTCGTCGCGTTGGCTATGGTTGTCGATCAAGTCAATGTTCGATTTGATCAACATCAGCGGTTTCGAATTTCGCTCAAGCATTCTGCGACTGCCAACACGAACAGCGTTGCTCATTTCAGATCGAGTCGCAACGAGGTCGAGCAATGCATCAACGGACTCTGGTTTTTGATCGAGGATCTCGGAATAGCAGGAGACAGCTTTCTCGTAAGACGAAATCGCATTTGCGTGTTCGCCGATAAGGTAGTTAATGTTGGCAACGCGTCTCCAACTTTTGGCGGCATCGCTGAGCAATTCTTTGTTGTCCGAGTTGCCGCGAGCAAACTGCTCGTAAAATCCTGCCATCTTTTTCAGATAGCTCGCATCATCGGTGTCGATTGAAATCTCGATTCCAGCAAGTTCATCAAAGCCATCAAAATCAAAACTCGCGTCTCCCGTCGTTTGGTTCTGCAGGTACTCGGTGAACAGTTCATCGAAGGCTTTGACCATCAGATTTACGTTTGCTTCGGCGCGGTTAAAATTCTCTTCGGCACGAACGAAATTCTGAACTGCAGTTCGTTCGTTCGTTTCCGCGATTCGTTTGGCGACATTTGTTTCTTCAATCTGAGATTCGAGTTTGCCGTAGGCATGGCTGGTCACAACCCACGCTGACGAAGCGACGATGGCCGTTGCCATAACAAGCGCCGCAGACAACGCGCCCAGCGATGCCACCAACGGATTTTTGCGACTCCAGCGAGCGACCTGTTCGAACGCCGATGGACGACGCGCGGAGATCGGACGATCGTCAAGGAAGGCCCGAAGGTCGTCACGGAGCGCGAACGCATCCGGGTATCGCGATCGAGGATCTTTGCTGATCGCTTTTTCGATGATTGTCGAAAGGTCACGTGGGATCGAAGGATCAACTTTCGAGGGAGCTGCCGGTGTTTCGTGAATGATTTGACTGAATACTTCGGCATGCGTCCCCTGCTTGAAAGCGGGTTTGAGCGTTGCCAGTTCGTACAACGACAGACCAAGACAGTAAGTTTCACTCTGCTGATCGTATTCGCCCTTCAGTGATTCCGGAGCAAGATAACGAGGCGTCCCAAGCACGGCACCTGTCTTGGTGAAACCTTCTTCATCAGAGAGCTTGACCAGGCCAAAGTCGGTGATCCAGACTTGGCCCATGTTGTCCATCATCAGGTTCGCAGGCTTGATGTCGCGGTGCAAAATCCCAAGACCATGCGAGTACCCAAGAGCGTCGGCAACCTGGGCTCCGATCTTTCCGACCCATCGATACCTTTGTGCAGCGTTTTCGATTCCGGGAGGATTGGAGCGGCTGAGTTCGGTGCCCGTCGCGAGCGTTGCATTTTTTGTTTCGCAATGCGGCTGATTTTCCTGTTTATCGAAAGCTGTTTCGTCGGCAGAAGATCCGACTCGACTGACCGTTGGCTGTTCATCGGAGTGAACGTTGCTCATCGAGTCGACCGCTGATTTCAGGCTGATCCCGTCAATGTATTCCATCACGTAAAAGTGATAGCCATTCGATTCACCGACACCAAAGACACTGACGATATTGGTGTGGTGGAGTTTCGCTGCGGCTTGAGCTTCGCGGCGGAATCTGGCGATGTGTTTTTCGTTTTCGAGTTCGTTCTCCAGCATCACTTTGAGCGCGACTCGCCGTCCGAGTGATTGATGAATCGCTTCGAAGACGACTCCCATTCCGCCACGGCCGACTTCCCGAATCAGAACATAATCGCCAAGCTGTTTCAGGTTTGCGAGACCTGTGTTTTTCTCTGACGAGGGTTCTTCGTTGGCGGATGCTTCCCTTTTGAGCCCTTCGATCATCGCTACCGACGAAAGCAAATCTTCGATTTCGTTCGCCAGATTTGGGAACTTCTTTTTGTACTGGGCGATATCGGGAGGCGCCCCGTCGCGAGTTCGTTTCGTGTAATCGGCCACGATTTTGTCCAGCAACTCGTGCTTGTTCGAAATTTTCTTCGACATGTTTGTTCTCAACCGGAATTATTCACGACGATAGGCGTCTGGTTTGCCCTTTGAGGCAGTTCTCCAGAAGTGGCTACAAGTTTTGCAAATTCGTTAATTTCACGTCGCGGAGGAAATGTCGAAACCACAAACCACAAACCACAAACCACAAACCACAAACCACAAACCACAAACCACAAACCA
>CAYZPA010000002.1:0-65776 GCA_964479855.1 uncultured Pirellulaceae bacterium | reverse complement strand
CAAACCACAAACCACAAACCACAAACCACAAACCACAAACCACAAACCACAAACCTCGAACAATAACTGAATGAACCAGCTTTCTCCATGTCGACGCCAACGCCTCGTGAATAATCAGGGCTCAAAACGCTGCGTGTTGCTGCATGATATCTTTTAGCCGCTTCAAAGCTCGAATGTATCGCTTGCTGGCAGCCTCGGGTGCAATGTCCAAAACTTTTGCGGCTTCGACGTTGGAAAGTTCTTCGAAATGACGCAAGGCGATCACTTCTCGATCCGTTTCATTCATCTCGGACAGTGTTTTTTCAAGAGCTTCTATCTGGCGAGCTTTTTGAAACAACCCGCTCGCCGAAGTCATCTGCCCAACGATGTGAGCCGCCAGTTGGACCGAAGTGTTACCTTGGTCGTGATTTTTCTGAATTTTTACTTCCCGTCTCACATCCCGCTTGTCAGCGCCAAAATGGAATCGATGAATTTCCTGAAGCCGCTGATTGGCTTCCAGTCGCAGCCAAACGAAAAACGGCATGTCGGGTTTTGCCAGATAGCTTTCAATCCTTTGAGCGGCCCGCACGTAAGTCTCTTGCAAAACGTCTGAATGTGACACGCGTCCACCAAGCCGATAGTCCAGCCGAAAGTCGATGACTCGGCGCAGTCGCTCACGCACCATCAGATACAATTCCGCTAACGCCTCCTCGCGTCGATTTTGGAGCTGCTCAATGATCTCGTCGTGTTCGGGCAAATCCTGCGTCATTCACTTACTTCTATTTCAAGGACGGTGACTTTGTGATTCAACAATCGGCGATGCAGTGCGTTCCGGGTTAACTGTTCTTTTTTTACAAACCGCCCTGCCCCGTTGCTTGCTATCGGTTTGGTAACGCTGGAACAGGATTCATCCACAGATCTGTTTAAGCCAAGAAACATCAACTCCAGCTGAGAAATATCGCTACCTTGCCATTTTATCCCACAAAAAACGGGTTGAAAGAAAACTTCAAGATTGCAAGGGAAAAATGTGTCCTGAGATCGAAACGGTGGCGTGTTAGCCAATAGGTCGAGAACCGACTGTCAAATCAACGAACAAAATCGAGAGAGATAAGTCATGAAAGTTATTGCCTTTGTCGCCGTCGCCTGCATGTCAATGTGGATCTCCGACAGCGTTAATGCTCAGGATTCGGAAGACAAAATGAACGGAGTTGAGGAACTGCAACAGGAAGTTCAGGGCGAGCCAGGGCAACGTGCTCGCAAGGGTCGCAGAGGCGCAAAAAGAGGAAGAGGAATGCGTGGCGAAACTGGCAGACAGCAGGGACAGCGTCGTGGCGGTGCTCAGATGATGGAGAGGTTATTCAGTCGTTTTGATGCCGATAAGAACGGAGCTCTCTCTGAATCGGAAGTTCCAGAAAAAATGAAACAGCGCTTCGCCAAGCTTGATGCCAACGGCGACAAATCCGTCTCCATGGAAGAAATGAAAGCCGCATTTGAAAAAATCGGTCGTGATCGAAGTGGTAAAGGTAAGCAAGGAAAAAGAGGCAACAAGAATGCCAAGAAAGATGGCAAACAAGGTCGTGGTCAAATGGATTTTGGCAAGTTGATTGAACGAGCTGATCAGAATAAGGATGGCGTGATCTCGATTGATGAGGCTCCCGAGCGAATGAAGAAAAGATTCGCCAAGATTGATGCCGATGGCAGTGGCACCGTCACCATCGAAGAACTCAAAACCTCTTTCGAAAATATGAAACAGGGTGGCGGCAAGAAAGGAAAATCTCTGGGACGCAACAAGGCCGACGCTGACAAGAATAAGTCACCACAAAAGCCGAAGCGTCCGCCAATGGCTGAAGATGGCGCGTAGTTCCGCAGGCTTCTTCAAATTGAGTTTAGACCGCCCTGCCCTTTTCAACCCGGATTATTCACGATGCGTGGGCGTCGAACTGGAGAAAGCTTGTTTCATTGGGATATTGTTCCAGGTTTGTGGTTTCGACAGGTCACCTACGACGTGAAATTGACCAATTTGCAAAACCTGCCTCCGCGTCCGGAGAATCGCTTCAAAGGACAAACCAGACGCCTGTCGTCGTGAATAATTCCGGTTCATGTTGCAGTGTTCCAGTAGACATCACCTTCCATTTCGACGCCCACGCCTCGCGGATAATCCGGGCTGGTATCGAAACTGGAAGGTGATGGCATGTTTTAAAGTGAACGATCCAATGAGTAGAAAATCAATCGCCAATTCCGAATCGCTGTTCCGACTGATCGCGGTCTTTGTGATGACGGTCTGGTCGTGCTCCGTCGTTTCTGGTCAGGAGCTTTCCACCGATCAACTCAACTTTTTTGAATCAAAGATTCGTCCCGTGTTGATCAAGGAGTGCTACGGCTGCCACAGCGCGAAGACAGGGGCGACAAAAGGCGGCCTGATGGTCGACACGAAAGAGGCTCTTTTGATCGGTGGAGACAGCGGACCATCGATCGTTCCGGGCGATCTCGACGAGAGCCTTCTTTGGTCAGCGATCAATCACGAAGATTACAACATGCCTCCGGGAAAGATGTTGTCAGCAAAAGTGATCGCAGATTTCAAGGTTTGGATCGAGATGGGAGCTCCTGATCCGAGAGTTATCAAAGCCGCTAACATTAAATCTGAAATCACATCTGAAGACGTTGAAAAAGGACGTGAGTTTTGGGCTTTTAAGAAACCGACAAAGCCCGCAGTGCCCAAGGTAAACGACGATGCGTGGGCAACGACCGACATCGACCATTTTGTGTTGGCCAAGCTGGAATTGAATGGGCTGACTCCTGCTGTTGACGCGGATGCCGAAACGGTGCTGCGCCGGTTGACCTATGCCTTGGTGGGCTTGCCGCCGACGCCACAGCAAATCGGGTGGATGAAGGATTCTTTTAATCGCGATCCAGAAACCGCAATCGCAAAACTGGTGGACGAACTGCTGGCGACGGACCAGTTTGGCGAACGATGGGGACGACACTGGCTGGACGTTGCTCGCTACGGAGAATCTTCAGGTCGTGAGGTGAATTTGACGTTTCCTGACGCATGGCGATATCGCGACTACGTGATCGATTCGTTCAACAGCGACAAACCTTTTGATCGTTTCATTCAGGAACAGATCGCTGGCGATTTATTTCCAGTCAAAACGGATGAACAGTGGGCCGAAAATTTGACGGCGACGGGCTTTTTGGCAATTGGTCCAAAAACGTTGAGCGAACAGAATGGCCGACAGTTTCAGTTGGATCTTGTTGACGAACAGGTGGACGTTACGTCGCGAGTCGTGCTTGGAGTTTCTGTTGCGTGTGCTCGCTGCCATGACCACAAATTCGATCCGATCCCGCAAACCGACTACTACGCCATGTCGGGAATTTTTGAGAACACTTCGACTCACTACGGAACCATCGACACGCTTCAAAACCGTCGTCCAAGCAATTTAATTTCATTGCCTGTCGAAGATCCGGCACTTAAACCCGGTAAGCTCAGCCGGGCGGAATTGAAGAATCTGCAAGACGAGCTTGCTCAGGCAAAAAGCGACCTTCGAGACGCTCTGCGTTTGCGTATTCAGCGACGACGAGGCAATCAGACTGACGCTCAGCAAAGCTCAGTCCAGTCGATAGCGAGGCTTTCCACAAAAGTAGGTGCATTCGAAGCCAAACTTGCTTCCTATGATGCAAAGGGCAACCCTGTTGCTCAGGTGATGGGAGTGCAGGAAGTCGACCAGCTGCGCGAAACAAGGTTGCTCGGTCGAGGCGAATTTGATCAGCCGGCCCAGGTGGTTCAGCGAGGTTTTCCGCAAGTGCTCTGTGAGACGCCAGTGAATCTGAACGCGAAAACAAGTGGACGTTTGGAGCTGGCCCGATGGATGGGAAGCGATCAAAATCCGCTAACGGCTCGCGTGATGGTCAATCGAATTTGGCAACATCTGATGGGGCACGCGATTGTTCGGACTCCCGAAAATTTCGGAGCCACTGGCCAACATCCAACCCACCCTGCCCTGCTGGATTTTCTGGCGGTGAAGTTTGTGGAGGAGAACTGGAGCGTCAAACAGATTGTCCGCGAAATTGCTCTGTCCCATATCTATCGAACCAGCAGCCGTTTCAACGAAGATCACTTCGCCGCCGATCCGTCCAACGAACTCATTTGGCGATACGAGCCGCGACGACTTGATGCGGAAGCGATTCGCGATTCAATCCTGTCTTTGAGTGGCCAGCTGGATCTTGAACGTCCTTACGCTTCGATTGTCGCGAGGTCCGGCCAAGGACTGGTTCGAAACGGAGTCATTCTTGCTGCCGGCGGACAGAATTCCGATGGCAAATCCAACAACCGGGAAACCACCTCACGCCGCGGCCGTAACCGAATGCAAGGCCTGACGCAGATGGGGATGGGCTCGGGCAATCGAGGATCGATCGCTGTGATCGATCAGCCTGTTACGTTTCGCAGCGTCTACCTTCCGATCGTCCGGGACAACATTGCGAGGACTTTGGACGTGTTTGATTTTGCCGAATCGTCGATGGTCATCGGGACTCGAGAAACTTCCAACACGCCCGATCAGGGGCTGTACTTTTTGAACAATGATTTCGTCATCGAGCAGAGCGAACATTTCGCCCGACGACTGATGAAGGAGAGCAGTCAGGTTGAGCAGCAGGTGCGAACTGCGTTTTTGTGGGCGTACGGTCGTGAGGCGACGTCGGGTGAAGTGGCGGCAGCACGAAAGTTTTATTCAGAATTCGATGTCCCGAACAGGCGATTTCGACGTGATAGAGATAGCGAAGCATTGCAAAAGTTGAGTGTCCTCTGTCAGGGAATTTTGGGCTCAGCCGAATTTCGTTTTTTGAACTGAAATTAGTAAATTGAACCCGTATCAAATCCGGAATAAGACGTTACGCCATGAACGAATCTTTTTTCTCACGTCGTCAGATGTTACAAGCCATGTCTTCTGGATTTGGATACCTCGCGTTTTCGTCGCTGGCGTCAGGTTCGGCGTCAGCGACGAAAGTTCGCGATGACAGCAAGACGAATCCGCTTGCCGCAAAAGATCCTCAGTTTCCCGCGCGAGCTAAACGAGTGATTTTTTTGTGCATGCGTGGCGGTCCTTCGCACCTTGATACTTTTGACTACAAGCCGCAGTTGATCAAAAATCACGGCAAGACTGGCGCGTTCCGCGGTTCGCTGCTCAAGTCGCCCTGGGAGTTCAAACAGCGTGGTGAAAGCGGGCTCTGGATTTCCGATTTGTTGCCAGAGATCGGTTCGCAGGCGGACGAGCTTTGTCTGCTTCGCGGAATGAACACCGACTTGCCGGTTCATCCTCGAGCCATGACGCAGCTGCATACTGGAGCCACACAGTTTGTGCGGCCTTCCCTTGGCGCGTGGACGCTGTACGGCTTGGGTACTGAAAACGAGAGCATGCCTGGATTCGTTTCGATTAGCAATCCCGCAGGAGCATCGCAGGATATCGGCAGCGCTTTTCTACCTTCGATCTATGCGGGAACGAAGCTTGCGGGGGGAGGCGGGAATCGATTCAGTCGCAGGCGAAACGGCGGAAGTTCGTCGGTGCCTGACATCAAGAATTCAAAACTGAACAAAGATCAGCAACGGGCTCAGCTGGATTTTATTCAGCGGCTCAACGAAGAAAAAATTGCCAAGGAAAAACAGCATCCCGGTGTTGAAGGGGTGATCGAAAGCTATGAGCTGGCGTTTCGTATGCAGAGTGCCATGCCCGATCTGATGAGCATCGACGATGAAGATCAGGAAACGCTGGATCTTTATGGTATCAATGATAGTGAAACGAGTGCTTTCGGTCGGCAATGCCTTTTGGCTCGGCGAATGTCTGAATCGGGAGTCCGCTTTGTTGAGATCAACCATACCGGTTGGGATACTCATTTCTCGATGGAGACTCGGCTGCCGCAATTGTGCCAACAGATCGACAAGCCGATTGCGGGGTTGCTTGCCGACTTGAAACGTCGCGGATTGCTGGACGATACCCTGGTGATCTGGGCGGGCGAATTCGGCCGAACTCCTTACGCTCAAAACGGAAACGGTCGCGACCACAACAACAAAGGTTACACAACGTGGATGGCGGGCGGAGGCGTTAAGGGCGGTTTCAGCTACGGTTCAACTGACGAAAATGGCTACGAAGCGATCGACGGCAAGTGCCATATTCACGACTGGCACGCAACGATTCTGCATCTGTTGGGGCTTGATCATACTCAGCTAACCTATCGATACGCCGGTCGCGACTTTCGGCTGACAGACGTTCATGGCAACGTGATGAAAGACATTCTCGCGTAGCTATTTTCAGCAAAGACAATTCAATTCGGATTATTCACGATGCGTGGGCGTCGACCTGGAGAAAGCTTGCTTCATTGGGGATTGCTCCAAGTTTGTGGTTTCGACAGTTCACCCACGACGTGAATTGGTGAATCTGCAAAAACGGTCGCCACCTCAGGAGAATCGGCTCAAACATCAAACCAGACGCCTGTCGTCGTGAATAGTTCCGGTTCAATTCGCTACTGTCGTCGTTGGCCTTCGAGCCATTGTTTTCCCGCGTCGATTGCGGCGTCGGTGCCACGCTGGAGAATGTCTTTGCTGTTGATGTTGACGTTCACATTGGGCCAGCCGTTTTCGCCCCGAGTGATCGTTGGAAACTGATCCGCCCAGCCACCGTTGTCGGTGTTTGGCTGGCTTGGTGGTTGAGCCGGAGGATTCCAGCGGCCCTGGTTTGAAGCCGGAGCATTGTTCTGAGCGGGTGGCTGTTGGTAGCCTCCCTGATTGGGATACTGCCAGTTGCCTCCGCCGTTAAAGGTGCCGCTGTTGTAGCCTCCGTTTTGTGAACCCGGCTGTTGTACGGGCGTTTGATATCCGGCCGGACTTGCTGGTGTGCCCCAGCTTCCTTGCTGGTAACCGCCCTGCCCCGGCTGCTGAGTCGTCGGATCCTGAAAAGTGCCGGTCCCGTAGTTGTTCTGGTGGCCGTTGGAATTGAATTGGTTGTCGTTAACCTGCTGTTCACCGTTCTGGTTGTTGAAAATCGGATTTTGCGGAGGCAAGCTGCCATCGGGGGCGACGATGTTCTCGCGGAAATCTTCGATGTAAGGATGAATGAACTGGGCAAGCTCATTGGGAGCGATTCCGGAAAGTTCATCGATTCCGCGAACGACATAGAAACCGGTCTTGGATCGGTGAATCGAATCGCGTGCACTTTCGCCCAGCAACGAGACCGCAAACATCGTGACGACCATGCACAGGACAGCTCCTTTGAACGCGCCAAGAATTGCGCCTGCCTGACGATCGAATCCTTTGAGCTCCATCTTCTTGATGGATTTGCTGATCGATCCAAAGATCGTCCAAACGACCAAGGAGGTTCCGATGAACAGGATCAACATGGCTGCGAAGCGGTTGAACGGAGGCTCCGCCGAGATGTACTGGGCGATTGCGTCGGGAAAGGTAACCGCGACGAAGTAGCTTAAGAAGATGGACGCCAACGAAGCAATCTGCCACGAGAGCCCTTTCCAGAATCCGAACCAGATGGAACCCAGAAAGATAATGATCATCACAATGTCATAAAGTGACATTCGCTTCTCCAACAAGTAAATGATTTCGTGCCCGTGGTCCGTCACGGCGTCGTGTCGACCTGAGGCGCGGGTATTTAATCGTATTCATGCCGTTGGCTCAAGACAAAACCATGCCGCCAACCTGTTATGGTGCTGCTAGCGTCCACATGCACACTGATTCGCGCTAGGAGAGCATCGCGCCGAAGCGATAGAATAGGAGCATGTTGAACAACAACGAAAGGAATTGTGTTTTTCAATCATGGCTGACTTCAAGACTCACATTACCGCCAGCACCATTCTGGGCGTAGGCTACGGAACGGTTGCTCATATTCAGTTTGGCGTTCCTCTGGGACACTGCATGATCGCGGGAGCGCTTTGCAGCGTTGCTGGGATGTTGCCGGATCTGGATAGCAAAAGCGGGATTCCTCAGCGTGAGATGTTGAGCTTCGTTTCGGTGCTGGTCCCGATGTTGATGATGTTCCGTTTTCAGGAACTTGGACTCTCCGGTGAACAAATGGTGTTCGTTGCAGGCGTCTCCTACGTGATTATCCGATTTGGGATCGGGGCGATCTTCAGAAAATTCACCAAACACCGCGGCATGTGGCATAGCATTCCGGCGGCAGCGATTGCCGCGATGGCAACCTGGTTGATTTGCCTTTCGCCAGAAAATGGCATTCGATTGTTCAAAGCGTGGGCCGTGTTCATCGGCTTCATCTTGCATCTGTTGCTGGATGAAATGTACTCCGTCGATCTGATGGGGCGACGGCTCAAGAAAAGCTGGGGCACGGCGTTGAAGTTTTTTGGCAAAGACGCATCGGCGAATATCTTTACCTACGGCAAGGCGATCATTCTGGCCGGGATGATTTTCGGAGACGGGACGTTCATGGATTGCTGCCGTCACACTTTCGATTCGACGGCGGGAATTGAAAGGCACGACCACGACCACGATCACTACCAGTCGCCGATCAGCGAGGAGACGGTTGATTTTATTCGTGGGGCATTCAACATAACACCCGGCGGTGACATCGATCGCTAAGCGTTGACCGGGTGCAGAATAGGTCGCGATGGCGAAGCATCTGAAACCAGTGGGCCGCACTGAAGGTTTAACAGATAGAGCCCGTTTTTTAGCTCTGCAGGAACGCTGATCATTTCGGTGATCGTTTTTTGCAACCACGATTCGGTCGTGGCCACATGTTCATGCTCGGGAACGTTCCAGAAAATATGATGAGCCGTCAAATGGCCGTCGTCGTCAAGTCGATCAACCGAAGGAAGATCCAGCAACAGATGATCGGCTCCAAATTCGACAATCGCTTTCATGGCTTCGATCGACAGGAAAGGAGTCTCTGGTCCGCTGTTGAAATTGAATCTTGCATCGCCTGTTGTGTCCGTTCGCAGCACCAGTGCGTCGGCTGATTTGATTCCTGAGTCTTTGATCGCTTGTTCAATGCCCCGCCCTGTCACGATGTGATCGGCCGGTTCAAAGTTTGGGCGATAAGTATCGGTGGTCTCTGCTGCCGGGACCGCTGGAACTGTAATCAAAGCGGCTGTCAGCAAGCTGACCGGCCCCGTTGTTCCAATGACAGGCCATGCGACCGCTGCCGCGTCGACCGACTTCTGATCGACGAGGCTTTCCCATGGATAATTGAGGATGTGCAGAACGGTTTCGGTGTGAGTCCCATGGCAATGAGGAATCAGGTCAAGGTGATCCACATTGCAGGGTCCGCCTTTCTGGATAGCGCCTGTGAACCCGCCCGATTCAAAAGGCTTCCTGATTGATGGCGGAACAAACTTCGGTTCTGCGTCCGGTTTGCCGCGAAAGTGAAGCGGCCGGGCGATGGAAGTCCCGTTTGAAAGATCGACGGAGTATTCTGTTGACTGGTGATTAAAAGTGATCTTCATCCGGAGTAACCTGTGCCAGAAGGGAGCTACCATGGTTTGGTTCTGCACTGAGGATGAGCGGCATTTTGATTGGCGTCAAGTTTTGATTGACAATTTAGCGAAGACCTTTTCGGCTCTGGCAAGTTAAACCCGGATTATTCAAGATGCGTGGGCGTCGACCTGGAGAAGGCTTGTTTCATTGGGATATTGTTCCAGGTTTGTGGTTTCGACAAGTCACCCACGACGTGAAATTAAACTTGCCTCCGCGTCCAAAGAATCGGTTCAAAGGACAAGCCAGACGCCTGTCGTCGTGAATAATTCCGGTTAAAACACGTTAAAACAAAAATTGAAATCCAGTTTTGAGACAGCCGCGAGCGATCGCAGGCGGGTGCGAAGCATGGGGGCGAACCCATTTCATTTTCAAACCGCTGGAAACCGATTGTCATGCCGGTAAAGAGTTTTAGTCCGGATTATTCGCGAGGCGTGGGCGTCGACATGAAGAAAGCCTGTTTCATTGAGATGTTGTTCCAGGTTTGTGGTTTCGAAAGTTCACCCACGACGTGAATTGGTGATTCTGCAAAAACTGTCGCCACTTCAGGAGAGTCGTCTCAAACATCAAACCAGACGCCTGTCGTCGTGAACAATTCCGGTTAAGAATGAGTTCCAGCTTCAGCTACAAATTTGCTTACACGCCTGCCGAACGCAAAAAAGTTGATCGGTTAAATCGGAATACCCAATTTGGTCCGGTGAGTTTTGCGTGGCTTTGGGTCATCTGCTTTTTCCCAACGCTGGCCGGATTGGCGATCATGCAAATGTGGACCATTCTGGCAACTGCTGCTGTGCTGGTTGCGATGTCGGCCATGGTGCCCGTGCTTACGCCCAAGCGTCTGAAAACTTCATCGCCGCCAGATCGAACGGTGGCTCTGAGTGCTGTCGGTTTGCGAACGACCTGTGGAGCGACGGTGTCTTCGATGAAGTGGGCTTCGGTTGAAGAGGTGCTCGAAAGCGAAGACGGTTTTCTGTTTGGACGTCGTCAGCGTTACACGATGTTGCCAAAACGTGTACTGAATGAAAATCAGGTACAGGAAGTAAGAGACTTCATCGCGAGCTCCAGAAACCAACCGGCATTGGCTAATGAGCCGCTCAAAATGTATCGCCAATTGTTTGGGGCATCGGAGCTGCAGCAGACATGGCAATTTAATTTGACGCAGAATGATCTGGTGGCGGCGACACGTAATCATATGCTTCCCATTGATGAGCGAACTTTTAATCATCGAGTGATCGAATCAACCTTGGGGAAGCCGAAGCTGTGGCCGGTGTTTGTGATCGCCGTGATTGTTCTGTTCGCGTTGTTGCTGATCGTAAGCTCCCTTCCGAGAGGGGCACCCAGTCAGCAAACCGTTGTCGGCATTGTGTTGGTCGCGATTCCGTTTGTCATGATGTTGATCGCCGCCAAATGGCTTCGCTGGAATGCGGGACGCAAGATGCCGCTGCTGCAGGAAGAGGGTTACTTTCTGCGTTTATTTGCGGGTGGATGGGCGATTGGGAACGAGGATCTGGTGACCTTTCACGGGTGGAGTCGGGCAACGGATTTTTTTCTGTCACGCTTTTTCATCGGCATTCGAAGCGATCACGGTTTGACGAATATCGTTCCGATTCGGGCGTTCATGGATGGGACGGACAAGCTGGGCGTATACAATTTTCTGGCACAGGCGATCGAGCTGCGACAGGACTGGCTGAAGAAACAGTATTCGAGAGCGACCAAGCCTCAGCAATCGGCGCCGCCGGCACCGAATCGTCATGCCGATAGTTCGGCAGAAATCAATCCTTATCGAACGCCCCGCCCTTAGGCTACGAATTCCGCGATACAACCTGTCTGAAGTTTTACCGACAAAAATTGGTTATCCGTTGACCGCATCTTTAAAAAGAAAACTCAAGTGACCGCTACGACTTTTGAATCCAGTTCAACTTTTGATCCCGATTCGATTCGACAGGATTTTCCGATCCTGCAACAAACGATTCATCGTGATCGCCCGCTAATTTATTTTGACAGTGGAGCTTCGTCTCAGCGGCCATCTGCGGTCATTGATGCGATGGACGCCTGCTATCGATCGACTTACGCGAATGTGCATCGCGGGATTCATTACTTGAGCGAACAGGCTTCCGATCAGTACGAGCAGGCTCGTCAAAACATCCAGCGATTCATTAACGCTCCCGAAGACGCAGAAGTTATCTTCACGGCGGGGACAACCGCTTCGCTGAATCTCGTTGCGCGTTCGTGGGGGGAAGCAAACTTGAAAGCTGGCGATGAGATTCTGTTGCCGATTTTTGAGCACCATTCGAATATCGTGCCGTGGCAGCAGGTGGCGCAGCGTACCGGAGCCGTCATCAAGTTTCTGGCTATCGACGATGAGGGTGACTTCGACGTTGAATTGTTTCAGCAACATTTAAGCGAGAAGACAAAGCTGGTTTCGGTGGCAGCGACATCGAACGTGCTCGGTCTGTCGGTACCTGTCGAAAAAGTCGTTGAGTTGTCGCATGCCGTTGGAGCGATCGTCGTCGTCGATGCGGCGCAATCGGTGCCGCATGAAGCAACCGACGTGCAAGCATGGAACGCGGACTTCGTTGCGTTTTCTGGGCATAAGATGCTGGGACCATCCGGCGTCGGCATCCTGTGGGCGGGTCGCAAGATGCTGGAGTCGATTCCTCCGTTCCTTGGCGGCGGCAGTATGATCAACGATTGTACGGTGGATGGTTTTACGCCGGGTGAATTGCCAGCCAAGTTTGAAGCAGGAACTCCACCGATCGTGGAAGCCATTGGGCTTGGCACGGCAGTCGAATATTTGGAGTCACTTTCGATGGAAGCCATTGCAGCTCACGAACATTCGCTGGTGAAATTGGCTTATGAGCGATTGGAAACGATCGACGGTTTGACGATCCTTGGCCCGTCGGCAGATAAGCGAAGTGGCTTGGTCAGTTTTGTGGTCGAGGGCGTTTCGCCGCAGGATATTTCGGTATTGCTTGACCAGAAGGGAGTCGCGATTCGAGCCGGTCATCATTGTGCGATGCCGCTGCATGAAGCGATGGGTTTGAAATCCAGCTGTCGTGCCAGTTTCTATCTGTACAACACGAAGGATGAGGTTGAAGAATTCGTGGAGATCCTGAAGGCGGTTTTGAACCGTCTGCGTTAGTTTGGTCAATCGAGTTTCTTTTTTCGAAACATCAACACGACCAGCACCAGTTGCACGGCCGCTAAGGCGCTAAAAAAGCACGCCACGCCAAGCCAGCTGGAGTATTCCTCTTCCGGAATTTTTCCGGTGCTTAGCTGCCAGAAACCGTAAGCGCCGATGATGGATGAGATCGCAACCGAGATTGAGATCTTGCCGAGTAGAAGAGATCGCCACATAAAAGGAACAGCCAGTGAATGCTCGATGAGCAAAAAAGTAAGTGCGGTTACAAACGTTTTAACCGGAATTATTCACTATCGAGAATAATCCGGGCTTAAAACAGCTTGCTGTCCCGGGGCATGCTGCCGTTGTTGGCGGAACGTGTTTCGTAGTCCCGAATCGTGTCCTGAATCGCGGGGCTAAACATCATCTTTTGCAGATCGGGATTTTCATCGAACCGTCGTCTTTCAGAGACCGTGTAAAAACCATTCGAGTCCGGGAACTTGATTTTGATTGTACCGGAATAGTTCGAATCTGTCACAACAAGGTCTCGCACTTGGTAAGCCGCTCCTTCGATTGGCCTGCTGTAGTTTCGTTCGTGGCGAGACAGATCGACATTGACAAATGTCCCATCGAGTTCACATACAGGTTCGCCCTGTTGAAGCCAGACCTGTGCCACGCCTTTGAAACCGGCTCTGTCGCCGACATGACGTTCCAGTTGAGTCACTTTGCCCTGAGCCAGCCAGCAAGGCATCGCTTGCGAATCGGCCGAATTGTCAAACGTGAACTTGGTTTCATTCTCGCGTAAGCCTCGCTCAAGCGTGCAAACAACCCATCGTGGATGGTTCGGGTCGAATTCCGCCACGGGAGTTAAGAGTTCCGCTTTGATTCCCTGAACACTGTTCGTGATCAGAGCATTCAGTGGAGCGAAACGAATGGCTTCGTTGGCGATATCCATCTGCTCGCCGGAAAGAATTTCGATATCTGCAAATTGCACTCGCCATGGTTTAAATCCCTCGCGAGGGCGAACCACACGGTCAGTGGACTCAGTCAGAAAGTGCTCCATTCCTCTTCGGCTGACCTGAACAGGAACGTCGATTTGAATTTGATTTTCGTCGCCCAGTGTCACTTTGGCTTCAAGTACATTGACGACTTCTCGATCTTCGGCGTCAAACATTCGAAGACGTTTGAAGATGACTTTATTGGGCAAGGGAGTTTCGACGCTTCCGATTCTGGTCTTGATGCCAAGCTCGGCATGAATCCGCTGAGCCCATTGTTCGGGCGTCGGTTTGTGGAACGCGCAATAGAAAGTCACGCAAGTCGGAATTAGGCACAGCGCAAGGAACAGAACACGGCAGAGGAATCTTCTTTGATTGTCGCTCAGTTCATGGTTCATGATGACTTCCGTGTCACAACGCCAATGGAACGAATTGCCTCGCCTGTAGACGAAGGAACCTGTTGATTTTGTAAGGTCTTGGAGCGGTAGTGTTTTGTGACAACTAAATTGCAGGGTGAGCCGTTTTGGCGATAGCCACGGTTCGCCGCACAAAACCGGGGCTATCGCCCAAACGGCTCAGGAATGAAACCCCGCTTTTTATTCGAGACAGAACAGTAGTTTCCAACTTGCCTTCTGTACACCGCTATATATGGTACGAATCCGGTCGAAGCGAACAAAGCCGACTTCCGTCATTGCTAGCGTTTGTCAGAATGGGGATTCAAGCTTTTATGCGATGAGCTTTGGAACGGACTTTTGCCAGCGGACTTTTGCCAGCGAGTGAAATTGGAGCGAATAAAATTGGAGCGAATGCGTAAACAGTGGTTTTTGTTGGTGCTGGTGTCGGTGCTGACGATCGGCATTGTGTTTGGGCAACCGCTGGCGTGGCTATCGAATCGTTCGTTGCTGAAGTGGTCGGTTGTTTCGGTCACGATGTTTCTGATGGCATGGCCGTTTTCATTCGGCGACATTACCGAAGTGTTGACTCGTCCGAAGGCGCCGCTGCTTGCGTGTGCGATCAATGCGATTGCCATGCCATTGATCTTGTGGCCGTTTCTTTGGATTGTCTCGCCAGATGTCTCTGCTGGCATGGTGGTTGTTTTTGCTTCGCCGTGCACGCTGGCGTCGGCTGCTGTGTGGACTCGTCGAGCCGGAGGAGATGATCGAGTTGCCATTTTGGTGACTTTGGTGACGAATCTGTTGTGCTTTTTGATTACGCCGTTTTGGGTTTGGCTGCAAACGGGAGCAGCAAGCGATTCGGTGGAAGTTGGTGCGGCCACGGTGCGATTCGGAGACACCGTTTGGAAATTGTTGATGTTTGTCGTGTTGCCCATCGGTGTTGCTCAAGCGGTTCGGCTTCATGCGGTTTCCGCGAAATGGGCGACCGTGCACAAGCGTCACTTGGGGATCGGTTCGCAGATTGGAATTCTGACGATCGTTTTTTTGGGTGCGATTCAGACTGGCATTCGATTTCGCGGCAGCGAAACCGCCCTGCCCTTTATCGAATTGCTGATCGCGGTGGCGATTCTGTTGTCGTTGCACGTTTTGGTGCTGTTAGCGACCAAGCGGCTGGCCCGTGGGCTGGGCTTCGAAGAATCAGTCCAGATTGCGATCGCGATCGCGGGCAGTCAAAAGACGTTGATGGTGGGGCTGTCGATCGCGGTGAGCCTTCAAGTGACAATTTTGCCGCTGATCGCGTTTCATTCTTTACAGCTTGTGATCGACACGGTGATTGCGGACCGATTTAAGGATGCCGGCAGCGTGGTGGCGAAGGATCGTTAAGGCGGTAATAATTGTGTCCTTGCCGCGAGCTTTCTGATCGAAACTGTACATGCCCGAAACCCCCACAAACCAATGGACTCTCAAGCGATTGCTTGAATGGACGACTTCCTACTTTCAGGATTCGGGTTCCGATTCAGCTCGTTTGGACGCGGAAGTTCTTCTGGCGGCGGCGCTCGAATGCCAGCGTATCGAACTTTACACTCGATTTGCAGAAGTGCCTCCTGATGAACCGCTGCAGATGTTTCGCGAATGGGTGAAACGTCGAGCCGCCGGGGAACCGGTTGCTTACATCGTTGGGTATCGCGAGTTCTTTTCGCTTCGGTTCAAGGTAAGTCCCGCCGTGCTGGTGCCTCGGCCGGAAACCGAACATCTGGTTGTGTCGGCTCTTGAGGCCTGTAAGTCGTTTGAAAAACCGGTTCGGATCATCGATGTGGGAACGGGAAGCGGATGCATTGCGGTGACTCTGGCCAAGCAACTGGAATCGCAGTGCGTCGTCGCGGCAACGGACCTTTCACTGGAAGCCCTCGCCGTCGCCAGAGAGAACGCCCAGTTTCACGAAGTCGAATCGCGAATTCGATTCTACGAAGGTGACTTGTTGGACGCATTGCCCGAAGGAAGCAAGCCGGTCCATCTGATCGTGAGCAATCCGCCTTACATCGGTCACTGCGAAGCCGACACGGTGGAGCAGAACGTGAAAGACTTTGAACCTGAATCTGCTTTGTTTGCGGGCGAAACTGGCACTGAGATTATCCAGCGTTTGATACCGCAAGCGGATAAAATGTTGCTTCCGGGTGGCCAATTGATTTTCGAAGCGAGTCCGGCGGTCATGGATCGATGTGTCGAATTGGTTCAGCAGTCTCCGCTTGAGTTCGTGGAGGTCGTCAACGATTTCGCCGGTTTGAAACGGCTGCTTGTGGCGAAGAAGTCGCTTTGAAGACCGATAAATTCGAATTGAGATAGCCGATGAGCAACATGCCTGTTTCGGATGATTCCGATGCTGAAACACAGTCCGATGGAGCGACCTTCGATGAAATGGCCGACGACTCGCCCACGATCGAACAGCGCGACGTCCGCAACCTGTTAGTCAAAAGTTTCTTTGTGGTCACGTTTTGTTACACACTTTTCGTTTTCGGCATCGTGATGGTTGGTTCGATCGTCTTTAACGACGCGTTTTTTGCGGGGAATTTGGAGCCCAAAGAGTTTGAGGAGTTATTGGAAACAGATTCGGCAACGCTGTTTCCGCGAGCCAGATATCTGCCCTTCATCGCGCTGGCGACGTTGTTGTGCACGGCTCTGGGTTGGTTGATTGTGCGACTGGCTCCATTTTCGCAGATGGTGCACGCAGTGTTTTTGGTGCTGCTGGTTGCGGCGACCAGCTTCATGATTGCGACCGGCGACAAGACGGTGGCGGAGCTTCAGACCTTGGCGATTGCCCTGGTTGGGTTGGGGCCGATCGGCATGATCATTGGGGCAAAACTTTCCTTGAGCTCGATACAGCAACGTGAACGGGAGTCCGCAAATTTCGACGCGAGCTTGGGCGATCAGGATGAACGTTAAGCTGCTTTGTAAAATGTTGGGGACGCTGTCGCTGTTGATCGGCGGCATGATGCTGTTTAGCCTCGTTTGGGCGGGGCCATCGATTGGATATCACACCGATCCCGATCCAACGATCGAGAAGGACGGTTGGGAGACCGCCGGAATTCGTGGTCTGTTGATTAGCACGGCAATTTGTTGGTTGGTGGGGCTTGGGCTGCGTTGGTTTGGACGGGACGCCGAAAAGAAACTCTTTCGTAAAGAAGCGATGGCCGTCGTGGGGCTCAGTTGGATTCTGGCAACGGCGCTCGGTGCCCTGCCCTACGTGTTGAGCGGTACCAGTCGCGGCCCGTCATTGCGATATTTTGAACCGACCGCCGACACCGAGCCCATGTTGCTGGTCAGTCGAAGTCAAGCGAACTTGTGGAACGCGTGGCAAGAATCGACGGGGCATACGCCAGCGGAATACGCGGTTTTGCGAGCCGTTAGCAATGCGTCGGCGCGAGGGTTGTCGGAAATCGAACTTATTGAACAGTCCGGCGTGACCAATGCTGCGAGCATCTTTGAACGATTGGCAGAAACAGAACTGTTACAACGATGGTTGATTCGACCGGGCGAGATTGCGAATGCTCCAGCCGATCGAGCATCACACTATCGGCAGCGATGGGTGAAGATGGGGATCGTCGACGCCATGTTTGAATCGCAGTCGGGATTCAGCACCACCGGCGCGACGGTGTTATGCGATCTGGAAGATCCCTTTCTGGTTCCGCATTGCATTTTGTTCTGGAGGTCGAGCACTCATTTTCTTGGCGGGCTGGGCATCATCGCGCTGTTTGTTGTGCTGCTGGGACAGGGCTCTGCCGGTAAGTCGCTGATGCGAGCCGAAATGCCGGGGCCGACTCAGGAAAGCCATACGGCTCGAATGCAACATACGGCGTGGTTGTTCGCGGCGACTTATCTGGTGCTCAACGCCGTTCTGGCGGTCATCCTTTTCTTTTTGGGGATGAGCATTTTCGACGCGATCTGTCACGCGTTCGCTACGATGGCAACGGGCGGTTTCAGTACCTACAACTCCAGCCTTGGGCATTTTGTGAAAGATGGCGTTAACGGACGCACGATCGAATATGTCGTGATGTTGTTCATGATGCTGGCCGGCACGAACTTTACGTTGTTGCTGATTTCGGTGATGGGGAACCCGTGGCAACTGTTCAAAGATCTGGAGTTTCGAACTTATGCGGGAATCATTGCCGGCGTCGCGATCGGAATTATTACTTTGGGGATGATCAAAGGTGATCCGGGTTTCTCTGGCTTTGAAGAGTCGTTCCGAAACGGCCTGTTTCAGGTCATCACGATCATTACCACAACGGGTTTTGGCACAGCGGATTTTGATCAGTGGAATCAGTTCAGTCGAGGAGTGCTGTTTGTGCTGATGTTCGTTGGTGGATGTGCGGGCAGTACCGGTGGAGGGATGAAGGTCATTCGTTACGTGCTGTTCGTGAAAGTTCTGCGGATTGAAATCGAGGAAGCTTATCACCCCAAGATTGTTCGTCCGCTTCGCATCGGTGGAAAAGCGGTTGAAGACAAAAATTTGAGACGTTCGATCATGGTTTACTTTGGTTTGATCGCGGCTCTGTTTGCTTTCGGGTTTCTGTTCATGATTTTGATTGAACCGGATCTTACCTGGGGGCCGGATTCCAATAACAAATTGATCGATTCCGCTTCGGCCGTTGCTTCAACGCTTAACAATATTGGCCCGGGGTTGGGGATTGTGGGACCGACCCAAAACTATGCCAGCTTCGTGCCGATCAACAAAATGCTGTTCATCTGGCTGATGATGTTGGGGCGGCTGGAGATATTTCCCATCATCGTTCTGTTTGCCCCCCGGTTCTGGAGAAACCAGTGAACGCCGAAGAACCGGAGCGTGTTGAGCCACAAAACGACCTGATTAAAAACGACCTGATTAAGGAAGTGGCGGAAGCAGGCGATGCGTCTGGTGCGATGCCGATGCTGATGCCCGTGTCTGTCACTCATCTGCGATACTATCGTCCGAATCTGATTCTGCATTCCATTTTCCTGCTAATGTCGGGAGGAATCATTTTCATGTCGGTTGTGATGAGCGTCACCGGTCCGACAACCGTTTTGATGCCGGGGCTGGCGATGCCGATGCCGGAGACCTGTATTTCGCGGCGAGTGTTCGGCCGTGATTGTCCGGGCTGCGGATTGACGCGATCGTTTATTTCAATGAGCCACGGAAAACTTGGCGATGCTTTCGAGTTCAACAATTCAGGCCCCATCATTTACCTGTTTGTGCTGATTCAGATTCCATGGCATCTCTATCAGATCTCAAGAATCCTTCGGAGAAAGCACCCTGTTGAATCGATGTGGTTGTACACCGGAATTTTCCTTGTCTCGGGTGCAATGTTTTTACAATGGATTTTGAAGCTGTTTTGAGGGCGGACCAAGCTCAATACGCTTTTGCAGGGCGACCGTGTTTTTGCGTCTGAGCATTAGACCATGAAGCCATTGGGCGCAAAAACGCTTGCTGGCTTGTCGTTCTGCAGTTTGGACGGTTCTGGTTACGAACAATGAAAGCAACACGAGTCATGAAAATAGCTTTCCCGGATGGCCGCCAAATGTATGTGCGGCACGAAAAATGTCGGCGAGCCGCCGCGCCAACGTTGCTGCTGGTGCATGGTTTTCCGCTGGACCATTCGATGTGGGATCGACAATTGCCGCTCGCGTCGAAGTGCTCGATTCTGGCTCCTGACCTGTTCGGTTTCGGAGCCAGCGACAAGCTCGCACAGCCGGCTTCCATGAGATTATTTGCTGACGATCTGGCGATGTTGTTGGACTGTCTTGAGTTGGAAACCGTGATCTACTGCGGGCTGTCGATGGGAGGCTATATCGGTTGGGAGTTTTTCAAGCATCATCGCTCCCGAGTTTCCGGCATGATTTGCTGCAACACGCGAGCAGCCGCTGACGGCGAAACGATGGCTCGTGCGCGACGGGTCGCGGCGCTGCAGGTGATGGAAACCGGATCGGTTCCTGTCGCGGAGGCCATGCGTGACAAGCTGTTTTCAGAGGCAACCTTGCAGGGCGATCCGGGAATTGCTGCTTCCATGTTCGAAGTCATGAAGAACGTCGCTCCTGAGTCCATTGCGGGTGCTCAGCTTGCGATGTCATCGCGAACAGACCATGTTGAAGGGCTCTGCGAATTCGACGTGCCAACGTTAGTCGTTGCGGGGCAGCACGACACGATTACTCCTGCCGCAGAAATGCAGGAGATGGCAAAACTGATTCCTGGAGCGAACTTTGTTTCGATCGAAGCGGCCGGGCACATGTCGCCGCTGGAACAATCGGTGGCTTTCAACGAAGCAGTTGTCCGCTTCCTGGAAACGTTTTCTTCTGTCTAAGTCGGTCGCGATCAATGGACAATCGCGGGAAATGGACATTCGCGGGCAATGGACATTCGCGGGCAATGAACAACAAAAAAGCCGCAAGCGAATGGCTTGCGGCTCGATGATTTCAAATCAATGAAACGTATTGAGGCTTACGGATTTCGAGGCTGGAATCCGCCAATGCCACCCTTCTCACCGATGCGTTGATCAAGTCGCTCGATGCTGGCTTTTCCGTGAACGCCCATCCAGTTCAGCAACTTGCGAAGGTCGATTACCTGAACCGTGTTACCTTCTGCTTGCTCTTTCATGGCGGCCATCGCTTTAACGGTTCCGCTGGCTCCATTTGGTGGCGATGGGCCAAGCACGAAAAATCTGGTCGACGAATCGATCTCGCCAGTAACGTTTCCGTCCTGATCGTGGAATGCAACGACTCGGCCGCCGTTACGCACAATCATTCGTTTCAGTTTTTCCAGATCAGAGATGCCGTCTTTGTCCAGGTCAAAGAAACCACCGAGCGCGATTGGAACTGAGAATCCCGGATCCCATGTCGCCGTCAGGATAAAGTCCTTGGTCAGGATTGGGTTTTTAGGATCTTCCAATGTGACCCGTGCGACCGACTGGCGGTCGTTGAGCACTTCGGTAACTTCGATCATTGCCTTGTGGCGATCCTTTTCGAAGTTGTTGACGGTTTGGTCGTAGACTGCAAAAGTTCGATTGGGACGAACTCCATCGGCGCGCCCGATGTTAATGACGACGGATCCGGTTGATGGAGAGACTTGATCGATGCGGCCGTCTGGCAAATCGAAAACTTCTTTCTCGTAAGTGTTGACCTTTTCTTTCAGAGCAATGTTCTGCTCGATCAGGCCTTTTTTCTCCTGATTGATTTCGCTGATGATTTGCTCTTTCGCGGCACGATCGTCGTCGGCTTCTGCAGCCAGCGTGTCCATTGCTTCCTGAAGCGCCAATGCCTGGTTGCGAAGTTCCTCTTCCTTCAAGGCACTGTTTTTCTTTTCCTTGGCCAAATCGCTTTCAAGTCGAGCAACCGATTTGTCTCGCTCGTCCAGTTTGTTTTGCATCGTTGCGATCTTGGTATCTGCATCATCCTGAATGCGACTGGCTTCGCGATTCTTGACGAAGATACTGTTGTGAGTTGATCGGAGAGCAGCAGAAAGTTTTTCGATGGTTCCCTTCCAGGTTTGAGTGGCGGTTGCTTCTTCCGCTTCGCCATCATCGCCGACCGCTTTGTTCAAAGCCATGTCTTCCAGATAGATTTCATAAATCGCGGCCGCTTCAGCAGCGATCTTGTCGATGTCGCCGGTGCGAGTTGAATCGACTCCTTGGCGAAATCGACTAATGGAATCAAGTTCTACTTTGGCTTCCGATACCGCTTTACCACCCACACCGAGGCATGCCGACATCATGTTGACTTCGGCTTGGTAAGCTTTTGCCAGAGCGCCCTGATAGGCTGCTTCGTTCGCCGCTGCGGTTGCCTTGTCCGCACCGTCGTAAGCCTTCATCGTCGAAAAGACAGTCGTCAAAAGCAGAATGACCGTACAGATGACCAGCACAATAATGCCAATCAGATAACCTTGATTCTCGCGGGCAGCCATGGATACTCCTGGGGACCCGTCTCGGACGGGTAAATGATGCTGACAAAACGTCTGTTGTTGGATCGGATTTTGAACCGGAATCCATCACAAACCAGCTGCCAAACGCTACAAAGCAATCTGCACTGGAAACTGGATTCAGAATTTAGAGCCCCAACATCAACAACGATTGCTAAATAGTAAATTGGGTAGTTTTTACTGTCAAATTTTGATTCAAGGTCGTTGGCAATTCGAGCAGTAAAAAGAGGATTTTGACGAACAATCGCAAAGAATCGATTGGGGAACCGCTGCCGCCATCGTTAACATGCCGGTTCGAGCCCAGAAACTCTGGGTTCGACCGCAACCGATCATTTAGCTAATCCTGAGCTCATGCAATCATATTCTCACGTCGTCCTGGCTCTTCGATCCCTCATATTGACTTCGATAGCGATTTGCTCGCTGAGCGCGATTTCTGCCGAATCCCTTGCTTTGCAAGCCGATGACACGGCAGCAAAGCCACCCGGCATTCACCAGTACGATCCCGTTTCGCAGCTGAAAGCCAACGCCACGGCTTTGGGAAAAGCCAGTTTTCCCGTCATCGACGTTCACTCCCATTTTCAAATGCGGACCAAAGGCGACCCCGACGCGGTCGACCAGTACGTCGATGTCATGGACGAAAACCGGATTGCGATCAACTTTAGTTTGGACGCCACGATTGGTGACGAAGAAGCACATTTTGAGTTTCTTAAGCCGCATGCCGAACGTTTTGCCATCATTGGACACATAGATTTTCAGGGGAGCGGCAAATCGAATGATCCTTCGACTTGGGCCTGCAACCAGGGCGGTTTCGTGCATGATGTTTGCGAGCGACTGAAGAAAGCAAAGGCCAGCGGAATCGTAGGAGTCAAGTTCTTCAAGAAGTTTGGGCTTGGCTACCGCGACGCCGACGGTCGCTTGTTGAAAATAGACGATCCGAAATGGGACAAGATTTGGCAGACCTGCGGCGAACTGAATTTGCCAATCATCATGCACACCGGAGACCCAGCGGCTTTCTTCGAACCTGTTGACGAAAACAACGAACGCTATGAAGAGCTTCTTCGTCATCCCAACTGGAGCTTTCATGGCAAGGACTTTCCCGCCCGCGAGGAATTGCTTGCTGCCAGAAATCGGGTGATCGAAAAGCACCCCGGAACGACGTTCATTGGAGCCCACATTGCCGGCAACGCGGAAGACCTTGCCACCGTCAGCGAATGGCTCGACAAGTATCCTAATCTTTATGTGGAACTCGCATCGCGCATTTCAGAACTCGGTCGACAGCCCTATTCCGCGAATGCCTTTCTGGAAAAGTACTCCGATCGCGTGCTCTTTGGAACCGACGGACCATGGCCGAATGAACGCCTGAAGTACTACTGGCGATTTTTAGAAACGGACGACGAGCACTTTCGCTACTCAGAAAAGCAGCCGCCACCGCAGGGACTCTGGCGTATCCACGGCGTCAATCTTGGCGACGAAGCGCTCCGAAACATCTACCATGCGAACGCTCTGAAACTGTTTCCGTCTGTCAAATCAAAATTCGATGCGGCAGTGGAAATGTTGGAAGCAAAATTTGCGGCTGAGGAAAAGACGGTCGAATCCGAGAACGCATGGATTGAGCAGATTCGATTCAAGGAACCGATCATCAAAAGCGATGCCGTGATCTTTGGCATCCTGATGGCCATGCTGGCCGCGATCTTTTGGACCAGCAGTCACAAACGAGGTCCATTTGCGGCGTTCTATAAAGTGATCCCGATGCTGCTGGTTTGCTATTTCCTTCCGTCGCTGTTGCGAGCGTTCGGGATCGTCAATCCGGAGGACTCGCAGGTCCCCCGCATGGCAAAGGACTACCTGTTGCCGGCGAGCTTGATTCTGTTGACGTTGAGCGTTGATTTGAAAGAGATTTTAAAGTTGGGCCCCAAAGCGATTATCATGTTCGTCACCGGGACGTTGGGCGTGGTGCTTGGAGGCCCCATTGCCGTGTTGCTAACCAGTGCTGTGGCTCCAGAGATCGTCGGCGGTGAAGCTCCAACAGAAATTTGGCGTGGACTGGCAACGGTGGCGGGAAGCTGGATCGGTGGCGGTGCGAATCAGGCGGCGATGCAGGAAGTGTTTTTGCCAATTCCAACGGACAATGCTGCTGTAGCGACGAAAGCTCGGGAGCTTTACAGCGTGATGATCGCGATCGACGTTCTGGTGGCAGAATTCTGGATGGTGTTCCTGCTGTTGGGCGTCGGTAAGGCTGATGCGATTGACCGTTTCATGAAAGCAGATGCTTCGGCGGTGAAACGGTTGCAAGACAAGATGGAAGCCTTCGCTGCAAAGATTGCTCGTGTTCCGACGACGGTCGATTTGATGGTCATTCTTGGGATCGCCTTCGGAGGCACCGGACTGTGCCATTATCTCGGCAGCATTTTTGCTCCGTGGATCGAGACCAACTATCCGTTCCTGACCCAGTTTTCGCTGCACAAAGGATTTTTTTGGCTTGTCGTTTTGGCAACCACGATGGGTTTGTTGATGTCTTTTACTCCGCTGCGAAATTACGAAGGTGCTGGCGCATCCAAGATTGGCACGGTTTGCGTTTTCGTTCTGGTTGCGACGATCGGATTGAACATGGATGTGTTGGCGATTTTCGAACACAAAGAACTTTTTGTCGTTGGACTCATCTGGATGGCTTTCCACGTTGGTTTGATGTTCTTTGTCGGCTGGCTGATCAAAGCGCCATACTTTTTTCTGGCCGTCGGCAGCAAGGCAAACATCGGTGGTGCGGCAAGTGCTCCTGTCGTTGCGGCCGCATTCCATCCAGCACTTGCTCCGGTCGGCGTTCTGTTAGCCGTGTTGGGCTATGTGCTGGGCACTTATGGAGCGACACTGTGTGCGGTTCTGATGCAAGCCGCATCGCCGAGTTGAAGGAATAGATCTGACTGACTATTTTCGGCGACGACGGCACAACAAGCTCAACGCTCCCGCAACGATCAGGCTCGCTCCCGCAGGTTCTGGAATAGCACTGGTTCGTTGAGCAAAATGAACGTTGTCGATGCCGATGTTGTCAGAACGACCGTCGAGCCCCGTCAGATCCATCGCGATGGTGAGCGACTGTGCGAAAACGCCACCTGTGTCAAAGCTGTTACGAGCTGAACCGCTGATTGATGTCGAACCGATGGACCAAAGAACCGTGTCGTTTTGATCCAAAATGTTGATGCCGGGTAAAACTTCGCCGCCACCAAAAGCCGCCATGTCGAAACCGAACAGGCCAACTTCGAATCCCGCGTCGGCGGTAAGCTGAAGTTCGAAGCCAGTCGAAAAATCGAGTTCGTCGTAGAAAACATTGGTCAGATCCCCGTAACCAGTTGTCCAAAGATCCGCCGACCCTGCGGTGTAGGACGCTTCATCCGGAATGATTCACGACGACAGGCGTCTGGTTTGATGTTTGAGGCGATTCTCCTGAAGTGGCGACAGCTTTTACAGTTTCACCAATTCACGTCGTGGGTGAACTTTCGAAACCACAAACTTGGAACAATGTCCCAATCAAAACAAGCCTTCTCAATTTTGACGCCCACGCATCGTGAATAATCCAGGTTGATAGTCAAAGTTTGATCAGCAAAAAAGCCTCTGCTCCCAATGGAATTTGCCGATGCGCATCGTTGTTCGAATCGGAACGTGTGGTCGGCCTGTTTTTGTTGTTCTCGAACGCTGGTACGACCAGAAAAAAACGCAATCCGATGGCGGCGTTCAATCGTCCGGCTAAAACTCCGTTTCGATCTTACCCCTGCCCTGCCCTTCTGTCGGTCGCTATCATAATGCCATGGCGAAAGACGATAAAAAAACAAAAGACTCTGTAGGTGAATCGACTACCGAATCGGCAACCGGATCGATCGGCGTACTGCTTGTCGACAATGACAAAGATCACGCGCGAGCGATGACGGAAAGCCTTGAACGTATCGGTTTGAGCTGCACGACGGCGACCTCAGGGCCGGACGGTGCAAAGTATCTGGCCGAAAATCTCTACGATATCGTTGTCACCGACCTGATGATGAACGAGGTCGATGGCATGGCGATTCTGCGGCAGGCGAAAGAGACGCAGCCCGAATGCGAAGTCGTCATGGTAACAGGCCATGCTTCGGTGCCTCTGGCTGTGGAAGCGATGAAAGAGGGAGCGTTCAACTTCCTCGAAAAACCAATCACTCCGAAACGGCTTCAGGCGATCGTTGCGAAGGCGGTCGACTCGGTGAAGCTTCGGAAACAAAATCAGCAACTGCATCGACGGCTCGACGAGCGGTTTGGATTCGAGAACCTGATCTACGCCAGCGACAGCATGAAGAGCGTCGTGCACCGGCTGCAGCGCATTGCTCCTACTGACGCCGGTGTCCTGATCACTGGAGAAACCGGCTCCGGGAAAGACGTGATCGCTCAAGCCATTCACCAAAACAGCCCTCGCAAGAAAAAGCCATTCGTCGCCATCAATACCGCTGCGGTGGCCGAACATCTGGTTGAGAGCGAATTGTTTGGGCACGTCAAAGGAGCCTTTACGGATGCGATTTCGGACCGCGAAGGGAAATTCGAATACGCCAATGGAGGAACGCTTTTCCTTGACGAAGTCGGTGACATGCCGATGCCGACTCAGATTAAGCTGTTGCGAGTGCTTGAAGAACGTGAGATCACTCGCGTCGGAGACAACAAACCGATTCCTGTTAACGTTCGAGTCCTTGCGGCGACCAACAAGGATCTGGAGAAGGAAATCGAAGAGGGACGTTTCCGTAGCGACTTGTTCTTTCGGCTCAAAATCGTCACGGTGCACCTCGACCCGCTCTCCAAGCGTCGTGACGACATTCTTCCGTTGGCAGATTTCTTTCGTAAGCAGGCCAACAAGAAGAACGGCCGGAAAGTCAAAGGCTTTTCGCAGGAACTTCGACGCTGGATGCTCGATGAAAACTGGAAGGGAAATGTTCGTCAGCTGAAGAATGTGATCGAGAGCCTCGTCGTGATGGACATCGACGATCTGCTGGACATGGACGATCTGTCACCGGATCTGTTGGACGAACGAACGGCCGCAGCGATCAGCAAGAAAGCTCAAGGCACGTCCGCTGACAGTTCTGATGTGGCCGCGATGACAGGCGAGCCCGGAGGTGAGGCGATGTCGATCATCGGAAAATCGCTCAAAGAGATCGAGCGTTTCGTGATCGAGCACACGTTGACGCTGGCGAATCATAACCGCGAAGAAACGGCTCGAATTCTTGGAATCAGTGAACGTAACCTGTATCGAAAACTTAACGATTACGGGTTGAGGTAGAAACATGGCTGTTAGCACGCAAAACATTCGCAAGCTTTCCGAGAGCGTGATCAACAAGATCGCTGCCGGCGAAGTGATCGAGCGTCCGGCCAGCGTCGTTAAAGAGCTGCTGGAGAACTCGATCGACGCCGGATCGACTCAAATCGAAGTCACCATTGAAAAAGGTGGCATCGAGATGATTCGCATTACTGATAATGGATGCGGCATCAGCAAGGACGACTTGCCGTTGGCGGTCACCAGTCATGCGACCAGCAAAATCGTGGACGCTGATGATCTGTTCAAGGTGGGCACGTTTGGGTTTCGTGGTGAAGCATTGGCGTCGATCACTGAAATCTCGCAGGCGATGATCCGAACCCGGACCGCCGAAGACGACTGTGGCTATGAGCTTCTGGTCAACGGCGGCCATCATGAGCCGATTGAGCCCTGTGGTTGTCCGGTTGGCACGACGATTGAAGTGCGCCAGCTTTTTTATAACACTCCCGTTCGCCAGAAATTTCTCAAGACGCCGCAGACCGAAAAAAGTCACATCGCTGAAGCCTTCGCCCGCGTTGCACTCGCCAATCCCAACGTGCAAATGACGTTGATGAACAATCAGTCCGTGGTGCACAAGCTTCCTGCCACCGAATCGTGGCGAGAACGAATTGCCGCGTTTTACGGGCCGGAAATCGCTGACAATCTGATTTCTGTGAACAGCAGCGATGGCGATATCCGTTTGAGCGGCTTCGTTGTTGATCCTTCGATCAGTCGATCCAATAAGCGGATGCAGTACCTGTTTCTGAATCGCCGCTACATTCGCGACCATTCGCTGCAGCACGCTTTGTCGGAAGCTTATCGAGGCCTGTTGATGGTTGGCCGATATCCGCTGTGCTTTCTGCGATTGGATATGCCTCCGAACATGGTCGATGTGAACGTGCATCCTGCCAAACTGGAAGTTCGATTTCAGAATGGAGGCCAGATTTACAAACAGCTGCTGGCCACAATCCGATCGCAGTTTCTGTCGACCGATTTGACCGCCAAAGGCCAGCTGGCAAGACGTGACGGCGGTGTCCCGCAAAGCGAAAATCTAGCTCCCAACGCGAACTCTTTGGCGCAGCCTGCGGCAACGAGTTCCACGCAGGATCAGATTTCGTTTGCGAGGCCTTCCAATTCGATCGACTGGACCGCCGCGCCGCGATCTGCGCCGGGAGGCGTTTCTTCGCATGCGATGCCGCTTCGACCGGTACCGACGAGCCCCGGGCAATCGATGCCTGGCCAGTCAGGAGATTTTCAGCCGTTTCCTCCGCTGCCGGGAGGTGTGGGAAGTGTGTCTTCAGACGCCGAAGTAATGCCGCATGGTGATGCCAGCGTGGCTCCGGCTGACGAAACGTTTGCTGGTCAACCGCCACGAGTCTCTGGGGCCAACCCGATACGCACGGCGCTTCAGGTTCACAACACTTATCTGATTTCGGAAACGTCTGAAGGCATGGTCATTATTGACCAACACGCTTTGCACGAGCGGATCATTTACGAGCAGCTTCGCGAAAAGGTGCTCGCTGGAAAACTCGAATCGCAAAAATTGCTCGTGCCAGAACCCGTGAGTCTGCCTCCGGCTGAATGTGCCGCGGTTCTGGAAGAATCAGAATTGCTGAACCAGATCGGAGTCACGGTTGAGCCCTTTGGTGGCGATACGGTTTTAGTTTCTTCTTACCCAGCCATGCTTGCGAATCATAATCCAGCGGAGATGCTCAAGAGCGTCATCGACAAGTTGATGAGCGAATCCAAGAATCTCGATCGTCGCGATGTGCTTGATGAGCTTCTGCACATGATTTCCTGTAAAGCGGCCGTTAAGGCGGGAGACCAGTTGTCTCCTGAAGAAATAACGGCGTTATTGGAGCATCGTGATCTCTGCCAGGATTCGCACCATTGCCCTCACGGTCGCCCGACGGCGCTCACGTTCTCACGTGAAGAGCTGGACAAAAAGTTCAAACGCATTTGAACCGGAATGATTCGTGACGACAGACGCTGATGCGTCTGGTTTGCCCTTTCGGGCGATCCTCTTTCCCTTTAGGTGGCCACAAGTTTTGTAAATTCGGCCTTTTCACGCCGTGGGTCGCATTTCACGTCGTGGGTCGTTCTGGGTGAACCTTCGAAACCACAAACTCGAAACAATACCTCCATGAAACAGGCCTTCTCCATTTCGACACCCAAGCTTCGTGAGTAATCCTCGGTGAACCGCCCTGCTATTGAGATCATGCAGTGGGCGGGCTTTAGCTTTTTTCTGAGTCACATCATGGGTGTCGTTTTCCGAAAATCTGTTTGACCATTACGGCAACCGCTGCCGTAAGTGATAATTCCAGTTGAAAAACAACCAGTTCGGTCCAAAATAGCGTCGAAGGTCACTGGACCTGAAATTTCTTACACCTACCCGGGTAGCTCTCGAATGATTTGCGTCAGCGTTGGTCGCGGCCGTCACAAAATGATGATGGCAGAACACAAGCACCTCGCCGAAGAGGGCGCTGAACTGGTTGAGCTTCGGCTCGACTACATCCGTCGGCCCGTTAACCTGAAAAGGTTGCTCGCCGATGCCCCCTGCCCTGTTGTCGCGACATGTCGTCGCCCGGCAGATGGCGGGAAATGGATGCGTAGCGAAGAAGATCGCATCATGCTGATGAGAACCGCGATCGCTGACGGTGCCGATTACGTCGACCTTGAGATGGACATCGCAGGACAGATTCCGCGTTTTCGAAACACGCAGCGAATCATCAGTTATCACAACTTCGATGAAACGCCATCGAATCTTGAAGAGATCCATCACGAGATGACGAAGCTGGATCCGGACATCATCAAGATCACGACGATGGCCAACAATCCAATGGATAATGTTGCCGCCCTTCGACTATGCCGGGACTCGCAGATTCCAACCGTCGCGTTTTGCATGGGCGAAATGGGAGTCACGTCGCGGATTCTGTGTGGAAAGTTCGGGGCTCCCTTTACTTATGCGACGTTCAGCAGCGAGCGACGGATGGCTCCGGGGCAGCTTTCATTTGAAGAGATGCGGGATCGTTACCGATACGATTCGATCACGAAAGATACCAAGATCCTTGGCGTGATCGCCGACCCGGTGGCTCACAGCCTGAGCCCGGTCGTTCACAATGCGTGCATTCGAAAGAACGAGCTTGATTTTCTGTATCTGCCTTTCCGGGTGCCGCGCGAGTACCTCGAACAGTTCATCAGCGTCTGTTCAGAGCTCGACATTTGCGGCCTGAGCGTCACGATTCCTCACAAAGAAAACGTCATCAAGTGCATTAATGCTCTCGATGATAATGTGGCTGGAATTCGCGCCGCCAACACGCTGGTTTTCAAAAGTCCCAACATCTACGGATACAACACGGATTGTTCTGCGGCGGTCGAGAGTATTTCGAATACGTTTGCGGATCGTTTTCCAGAAGAGGAAAATCCACTGCAAGGTCGCAAGGCATTGGTTCTTGGTTCCGGAGGCGTGGCTCGTGCGATTGCGTTTGGGCTCAAACGAGCCAAAGCTTCGGTTACGATTTCGGCTCGAGATTTCCGTAAGGCCGACGAGTTAGCAACAGCGTTGGATTGTGAGGCTCTGGACTGGCCGGGGCGATCCAGCTTTGAAGCCGACGTCATGATCAATTGCACTCCCGTTGGGATGTATCCGAACATGGACGTGACGCCATTTGACGCGGAGAATTTTGATAAAAAGTGTGTCATATTCGATACCGTTTATAATCCGGAACAAACGCTGTTCATCAAGCAGGCTCGAGAGGCTGGCTGCACGACAATCACCGGCGTTGACATGTTCGTTCGCCAGGCGGCCAAGCAATTCAAGCTGTTTACTAATACCGATCCGGACATGAAACTGATTCGATACGAAGTCAAGCGTGCGATCAGTGCTGCGAAGTATTAGTCGTTTGTCAGCCGAGACGCGTGAGCAGCAAGGTGCAGCAACTCGAAAACTTGCGTTGCTCGGCGCAAGATCTCGGCCGGTCAATTCAGCTTAGGCGCACCACTGGATGGGAAGGATAGCTTTCCAGAGTGTTCGTCGTGGAGGAGTCTTTTGACGCGAGCCCTGATCTGCTGAAACCGTTTGAGAATTCGAAACGAGGGCTTGAGAAGATGAATCTGTACCTGACGGGCTACCGCGGAAGTGGTAAGTCGACCGTCGCTCCGATTCTTGCCGGTTTGCTTGGCTGGGAAGCGCTCGACAGTGATGCCGAAATTGAAACTCTTGTGGGGCAAACGATTGCCGAGATCTTTGCTGCCGAAGGTGAAAAGGGCTTTCGCCGTTGGGAAGCTTCCGTCATCGAAGGGCTCGCGATGCTCGATCGCACCGTCATCTCGCTGGGCGGAGGAGCGGTTTTGGATCCTCGCAGCCGCGAAAGGCTGGGAAAGACCGGGAAAACCGTCTGGCTGAGTGTTTCGGCGGAAACTTCCTGGGCTCGGATTGCGGAAGACGGAGTATCCACGACTCAGCGTCCCAATTTGACACAAACTGGTGGAATTGCGGAAATTGAGCAAATGCTTGCGGAGCGGACGCCGATTTATGAGAGCTGTGCCGATCTGATTGTCGAAGCTGATCATGCGTCGCCAGAGGAAATTGCCACCACGATCTTCGACTATTTCGAGCCAATTTTGCTTCACGAGGGCTGAATTTACGGCTCGGTTTGCATGCAATAAAATTGGCAAAATCGGTGAAAAATGGGCCTTGTGACAAAGGCCGTGACGCTCATATACTTGTGCGTTTTACCAAATACGTTCAAACAGCGAGAAAATCGGGATGAAAGTCCGCGCAAGTGTCAAAAGAATCTGCGAAAACTGCAAAGTCGTACGCCGTCGAGGCAAAGTATACGTCATTTGCACCAACCCACGCCACAAACAACGTCAGGGCTAGTCCTTTGTTGTTGCTGTGACTGTGCCGGGTAGTTCTTGTGCACTCGCTTTCAGGTTTTCGATTTTAGATTTCCCGTTTCGTTTTTTGATCCCTCGAATTTCGTTCGTTTAATTCGTTCATTAAGTGCGATAGCGCCCACGGTGAAGGTTCATCGTTATTCTGGCGTCCGCGTTACCAACCATTTGATTTGCCTGCGTTAGCAGGTTGGAGCTGTTTATGCCCCGCCTACTCGGTGTTGACATTCCCAACGACAAGAAAGCCCATATCTCCCTGACTTATTTGTTCGGGATCGGCCATCAGTCTGCTCGTGATTTGTGTCACAAGGCTGGTATCGATGCAGAGAAAAAGGCTCGCGATTTGACTGATGAGGAGCTAAGTAGCATCGCTTCGATAATCGAGCGTGACTACATCGTTGAAGGTGCTCTTCGTCGTCAGGTTGCTCAAAATATCGGTCGTCTGCGCGATATCAAGTCCTACCGTGGTATTCGCCATCGTGTTGGACTGCCGGTTCGCGGACAGCGTACCAAAACAAACGCTCGAACTCGCAAAGGTCCCAAGAAGACTGTTGCGGGTAAGAAGGGTGTTAAAGACCTCAAGTAACGCTAGTGAAAACTGGCTGGACAATCCCCCCGTTGGCGAAATCGTTTTTTGCTGACGGCACCAAACCAATTCACAAACTCAGACACAGCGAGCCCGTTAGTTACGGGATTCATTGAAGTGGCAAAGATCAAGAAGAAACGCGTCAAGCGTAACGTTACTTTCGGTGTCGCCCACATTCAGGCGACTTTCAACAATACTACCGTCACCATCACTGACACCAAGGGCGAAACGCTTTGCTGGGCCAGTGCCGGAACATGCGGTTTCAAGGGCTCTAGAAAGAGCACTCCATTTGCTGGTCAAAGTGCAGCGCAGCAGGCTGCTGAGAAAGCAGTCAAGTTTGGTGTGAAGGAAGTTGACGTTCGCGTCAAGGGTCCCGGCAGTGGTCGCGAAAGTGCGATCACGGCGCTTCAGGCAGCAGGTCTGAACATCAAGTCAATCGAGGATGTGACTCCAATTCCTCACAACGGCTGTCGTCCTCGCAAGAAGCGTCGCGTCTAGTTGATCGTCCGGCTGTCCGCGTTCGTTGGATTGCCCTTCCCCAAAATACAAAATAAAACCACGGAGAATCTCCATGCACATTCGATGGCGTGGCCTTGAGCTTCCAAGCGTTGTTAACTGCGATCGCACAACCCTTACCAATCAATACGGCAAATTCATTGCCGAACCGTTCGAGCGCGGTTTCGGCACGACAATCGGCAATAGCCTCCGACGAGTTCTGCTTTCGAGTCTTGAAGGCAGTGCGGTTACGCAGTTGAAAATTCGTGGTGCGAACCATGAGTTTTCTTCGATCCCGGGTGTTTTGGAAGATGTGACTGATATCGTCCTTAACGTTAAGTCTTTGGTCGTGAAGAATCACTCTGACCAAATGAAGGTAATCACAATCGAGAAAGATACCGCAGGACCTGTCACAGGTGCCGATATCCAGACTGATGGTGATGTTGAAATCATTAACAAGGATCATGTCCTTGTTAACCTGACCGAAGACGTTCCATTCATGATGGAAATGGTTGTTGAAAATGGTCGCGGTTACGTTCCTTCTGCAGAGCATAGTGGACGTGAGCATGAGATTGGAATCATTCCAATCGACGCCGTTTACAGCCCGATCACTCGTGTTCGGTACGATGTGGAAGAAACTCGCGTCGGCCAGAAAACCAACTACGATCGTCTTACTCTGGAGATTTGGTCTGACGGATCCGTGAATCCGGAGATGGCTCTTGTGGAAGCTTCGAAAATCCTTCGCAAGCACCTCAACCCATTCGTTCAGTACGCGGAGTTGGGTGCTCAGGTACACGCTCAGCCACAGAGCAAAGGCGGCATCGATGCGGCTTTGGAAGCCAAGCTGAACATGTCAGTTGCAGAAATGCGGCTTTCGGTTCGGGCTAACAATTGCCTTGAGCACGCATCGATTGGGACGATTCGCGATTTGGTGCAGTACACCGAAGATCAGTTGATGGAAATTCGCAACTTTGGCGAAACGACACTGGTCGAGGTTCGACAGGTGTTGACTGGCTTGGGGATGCACTTGGGAATGAAAGTTCCAAAGGCTCCTGTCATTACCTAGTGTTGGATGCAAATAAGCTTTGTTGTGAGGCGGTTGAATTTGCTTTCGGTCGTGAACCGTGAGCAATTTATTACCAGGTCTTCCCACGGCTTTTTGCACGAGAGATTCGCTTTCGGTATTTAACGATTCAATTTGTTTGTTGTCCCGACAAAACTATGTCGGGCGAAGTTGTTGGTGAAGAAATGAGACATAGAAGAAAAGGCCGCACGCTTGGACGTAATTCCAGCCACCGCCGCGCATTGTTACGCAATCTTGCATCTGCTCTGTTCCTGACAGAGCGTGACGACATGTTCTATGAAGGCATGACGCAAGCGGATGGAAAGACTGCGGTCAATCCTCCACGCACCAAGGGGCGAATCAAAACAACTTTGCACAAGGCAAAGGAAGTTCGTCCCATGATCGAAAAGTGCATCACGCTTGCAAAGAAAGCCATTCCTCACCAGGAAGCTGCCGACCAGCTTGAATCCACTGCGGATCGTAATTCGGCCGAATGGAAAAAGTGGCGTGAAGGTGAAGGTTGGGTGAAGTGGAATCAGGCTGTGGCTCCCGCTGTCAATCTCCGCCGTCGAGCGTTTGCAATGCTCCGCGACAAGGATGCGGTATCGATCCTTTTCGATGACGTGGCTCATCGCTTTGTCGATCGCACTGGTGGTTACACTCGCATCATTCAGCTTGCAGACGTTCGCTTGGGTGATGCCGGTAAGCAAGCCATCATTGAATTTGTTGGCGAAAACGATCGCGTCAAGAAAAACACCTCCAGCACCAAACCGGTTATGGTTGAGGACGATGCTGCTGCTTCTGCCGAAGATGAAGAAGTTCAGGAAGAGCAAGTAGATGCTCCAGCCGATGATTCCGACGCGGCTGCCGAAGGCAGTGACGCGACTGAGGCCGGCGACGCGGACGAAGAGAAAAAAGAGGAGTAGTTCTGTCCGAACGCTCATTCGATTTCGAACAGAGGCAGGTTTTTGACCTGCCTTTTTTCGTGCGCGGTTTCATGCCGTTGCTGTGACACCGCTGCTGAAAACGGGCTTCTGATTTGAAGCATTTTATCTTCTTGCGATCTGAAAACTTTCAGCCACAATTGAACCGGAATTATTCACGACGACAGGCGTCTGGTTTGCCCTTCGAACCGATTCTCCGGACTCGGAGGCAAGTTTTGCAAATTCGCCAATTTCACGTCGTGGGTGACCTGTTGAAACCACAAACCTGTAGCAATACCCCAATGAAACAAGCTTTCTTCAGGTCGACGCCCACGCACCGTGAATAATCCGGGTTGAAGATCGCTCATTCGAAACGACATCAAGAAAAAGGGCCTCTGGCAATACAACATGGCAAAAAAGAAAACAGGGCTGACCGGTAAAGCGACAAACGCAAAAAACGAATCCAAACCCGCCAAGCCTGCAAAAAAGAAAGCCATTGCGAAGAAAGCGGGTTCCAAACCTGCACCAGCAAAAGCCACCAAAAAGACTCGCTCGCGTGGACGGTCGAAAGCAGCCCAGCCCAAGAGCATTGATGGGATCCTGAAAGGGTTTGAGAAAGAGCGGGTTTCGCTTAAGTCGAGTCTCGTGTCGACGCAAAAGGGCATTGACCAAACGATTAAGCAGCTTGCTTCGTTGAAGTCAAAACTGACTCAGTTGCAAAAACAGGAAGCGGACACAGAGATCGCAATTGAAACGCTCGATGCCCGACGTGACAAGGAAATCGGTTCAATGCTCAATAGCATCGGAATCAATCTTGAAAGCGCGGCTGCGGCTGTGAAGAAAGAAACAGCCGCCGATCTTGGAACGCCTTTGTTTCCCGAAGATCCGGTTGATACCGAGGACGCCAAAGCAACCAGTGCTGAATAGTTCTGGCTGCTCTTCAGCGACTATCTATCGTCCGCCGGTGAAGTGTTAGTAGGGTGCAGAGCTAAGCCATCAAAGTGAGCCGTAAGGCGCAAGGTGGGTCGCATCTCCGTAGCCGATGTCGCCAGGCTTCGGTCGACGTCTTCTAACTAACATGTCTGAACTCTGGTGAGTTCAGCTACAACGGAACGCACCCGGCCGATCGCGCGACTCGGCTCACGAACATTCGCCCGATACGGGCAAAGCGAAACTATGACTTTGCAGTTGCCTGCTCCATAAACACGCCGATCCGTCGGAATTTTTCGTATCGCTCCGACAACAGAGCATCTGTTTCGGTCGCGACGAGTTCTCGCAAATTTTTCTTGAAGTAATTTCGCAGTCGAGCTGCCATTGCGTGGTGGTCGCGATGAGCTCCGCCTAGCGGCTCATCGATCACACTATCGATGATCCCCATTTCGAGCAGGTGTTTCGAAGTGAACTTAAGAGCGGTCGCGGCTTTTTCCGCATGCTCAGCACCCTTCCAGAGGATGCCGGCACAGCCTTCCGGGCTGATGACGGAATAATACGCGTGTTCCAGAACCGCGACTCGATCACCGACTCCCAATCCAAGAGCGCCTCCGCTACCACCTTCGCCAATGACGACACAGATGATCGGAGTCTTCAATCGCGACATTTCATACATGTTTTCGGCGATGACCTGAGCTTGTCCTCGCTCTTCGGCGCCGATACCCGGATAGGCACCGGGCGTGTCGATCATGCAGATCACAGGCAAACCATATTTCTCGGCCATTCTCATTTTGGCCATGGCCTTGCGATAGCCTTCCGGGTGAGCACAGCCAAAGTGAGTCTTTTGTCGATCGTTGAAAGTGCGTCCTTTCTGGTGCCCGATTACCATGACTTTCTGATCGCCAAGGCTCGCGAATCCAACACGAATTGCCGGGTCGTCACCAAAAAGCTTATCGCCGTGTAGCTCGATAAATTCGTCAAACACCAACGAAAGATAGTCGGTGGTGTGAGGGCGATCTTTGTGGCGAGCGACCTGAACCGTTTCCCATGGTGACAAATTCGCGTAAATCTCTCGCGTCTTGTCAGTCATCTGTTTTCGCAATTCTGAAACTCGGTCGACCGTTGCAGTTCCGTTATCAGCTTCCGATTCAACGGTTTGAATTTCGGCATCAATATCAGCCAGAGGTTGTTCGAAATCGAGGTAATCCATGGTAGTTCTTGTATCGAAGTATTTTATTCGGTGTAAGGATGATCAGCTTGAGTTAGAAGTTGCAAACAACCTTTATTAAGCAACATTGAAATCTACTTGTTGTTTGTGAAAAAGCCTCAAACAACACTAAACTTCAACTTCGGTTTTTGCACTGGAGCCTATTTATCGGCGATAGTTGGCGGGGCGTTTTCCAGCTCGGTAAATTTCTGTTTTCTTTAAATCGTTAAGGAACTGAGACATATTCTGGTACCTGTCGTCAGGATCTTTGGCCATCATCTTGCGGACCATTTGCGCGAACTGCGGCGACGCATCGCTCGACGCCTCCAGCGAAGGAATTGAGGCGTGGAGGTGGCGGCTGAGCAAGTCGTCTGGTGATTTTCCGGAAAAAGGAGTCCTTCCGGACAGTAGTTCAAACACGACGCAACCAAAACCGTAAACATCCGTTCGTATGTCAGGCTGCTCGCGACGAATCTGCTCAGGAGCCATATAGCTTCGGGTGCCTTGGGCCTGTTTCGGTTTGCGCGAAAAAAGTTTACCCAGTCCTGATTTCTTCTTTTTGATTTTGACGGCAATAGAAAAGTCGATCAACTTTACGTTCGCCTGTTCGTCGGCCAAAAAGTTATCCGGTTTTACATCGCAGTGAGCCCAGCCCTTGCTGTGCAGGTGTTCCAGGCCCAGAGCACACGATCTGATGACCGGTACGATGTTCGCCGCCATGATTTCAGGGCGTTCACGCAACTCAATTTTCAGGTTTTGGGCTGTTGACAGTTGCATGGCCAGAAGCGGAAGTCCGCCTTCATCGTGGTAGCCAAAAATTTTGATTACGTTTGGATGATCCAGTTCCTCGCCCACGTTGGCTTCGTGCCTCAGTTGCTCGATTTCGTGTTTGTCTTTTCGGTAGTCCTGCAAAAGGACCTTCAGAGCCACGCGTTCCTTACTGCCCGAACGCAACGCTTCCCAGACCTGAGTCGTTGTTCCAGATCGAATCATCCTCAGCAGCTGAAATTGACCAATGAAGTTTCGCCCTAGTGACACAATATTTCCGTTGGTTTAGCGCGTTGCGGTTGTAATGAACGAATTCGATTCGAGCCATATTCTAACCCAAAATGCCTTCTTTTCGAACCGTTTCACAGGCTCGGAAGTCAGCGAAAAGCGGCATCCGCAGTTCCTCAAGTGCTACCACCGGGAAGCTGCAATTGGGGCGATTTCGGTTCGAGCAATACGTTTGATGGGTAGAAAACTTTTTCCAGAAACAGAGCATTTGCTGGTGCCGTTTGGCCAGCGTGCGAGCGGTCTTTTTGATCGAGAGCCCACGCGACCCATTCGGGAGGTTCGCTTTTGCGACCAACATGCACGATCGTGCCAACGATGTTTCGCACCATGTTGTACAGGAATCCGTCGGCGGTGATTGAGATCCTTAAATCGGTGAAAGGATCGCGCTGGCGGACTTCGATCGAAAGCTCCATCACATGGCGAACGGTCGTGGTTCGAAGTGTTCCCCCGGTTGCCTGAAAGGACGCAAAATCATGCCGGCCGGTCAGGATGGCAGCCGCTTTTCGCATGGCTTCGATGTCCAGATGGTGGGGCACGAACCACGTTTGGTTGCGACCGATCGGATCGAGAATTCTGCCGCACTGAATGTAGTATCCGTATGTCTTGTGAGTGCAATGAGCGATGGCGTTGAAACCTTCGATCGCCGATTCGACTTTCAGCACAGAGATGTCTTCAGGCGTTTTGGCGTTAATTGCCCTCAGTAAATTTGCGTTAGGAAGTTTGGAGTTTGTGGCCAGGGAGCAGACCTGACCTCGAGCGTGAACACCGCTGTCGGTCCGGCCGCTGGCGAGGATGCGTATGGATTCCCCTGTCACATCTCGCCAGCCTTGTTCGAGCCGTTGTTGGACGGAAACGCCATTTTTCTGGACTTGCCAGCCAACGTAGTTTTCGCCGTTGTAAGCGAGAGTTAGCTTGAGGTGCCGCATGCGGAATACTTATCCGAAACAAGAAGCTCGGCGATCTGAACCGCATTGGTTGCCGCACCTTTTCGCAGGTTGTCGCTAACACACCAGAATGTAATTCCGTTTTCGCAGCTAATGTCTTTGCGAATTCGACCCACAAAAACGTCGTCCAAATCGTCACTGTTTCCGGGCATTGGATAGATGCCATTTTCGAGGTCGTCGACTACGGTAATTCCTTCTGCGGCCTCGAAAAGCTGTTTGGCCTCTGCAGCAGATAAAGGTCGCTCCGTTTCGACAAGAATCGTTTCGCTATGGCAGTTCGAAACGGGAACGCGAACGCAGGTCGGGCAAACCTGAATCGATTCGTCGCCGAAGATCTTGCGAGTCTCGTACACCATCTTCATTTCTTCCGATGTGTATCCATCTTCTTTGTGTGAACCAATCTGAGGTATCACATTGAATGCGATTGGGTGACTAAAGGCTTGATAGTCGTAGGATTCCTGGTTCAGGGCAGCTTGCGATCCTTCCGTAAGATCCTGCTGGCCTTTGACTCCTGCACCACTTGTCGCTTGGTACGTCGAAACGACGACGCGTTTGATCTTCGCCGCGTCATGAAGCGGCTTCATCGCGACAACCATTTGTGTTGTGCTGCAATTGGGGCTGGCAATGATGCCTTTGTGATTCGCGATTGCGTCCGGATTCACTTCTGGAACGACCAGCGGAACGTGGTCCAGCATGCGATGATAGCCACTTTCATCCACCACAACACAATTACGCTCAACCGCCCAAGGCACAAATTCCGCAGCGACATCATCTGGAGTCGACCCAATCACGAGGTCGATATCATCGAACGCATCGGGTTCGAGCAATTTAATCGTGTGCGTCTCGCCTTTGAATTCCAGAGTCTTTCCGGCCGAACGTTTTGACGCAAGGAAGGTGATGGATTCGTAAGGAAAGTTACGCGCTTCGAGCATCTGCCGGACCAGTGTTCCGACGGCTCCTGTAGCGCCCGCGATCGCAATTCGCTTGGCCACGATGAACTCCGTTGTAAAATTGCAATCGATCAGCCAGAACAGTTTTTCCGCTTGCCGAAGCTTCATAAACGAAGCGACTGCACGATTGCGTCATGTAAAAAGTTGGCTCGGCATTATACGCAAAAATTGCCGCTTTTCGATGCGAAAAATTCTCGACGAAAGACCAATTCAGCTCAGCGGAGCAGTCTGTCCGGGCAAGGCATCTAGCGTCTCATCCGGGACGACTTCCATCGCCCTTTTGAGTGTATCCAGATCAGCATTGGGTCCGTAGGAGTTTTCGGCAAGGAACCGTTTCCACGCCTTGGTGCCTCGCATTCCATTGAACATGCCATGCATGTGACGCGTGACTCGGGAAAGCCACGCTTCCGAATTGAGAACATTTTCTATGTAAGGAAACATAGACTCGATCAACGCTCGCCGGGTTCGAACAGTCCCCTGCCCTGTGCCGTTAGCGTTGAAAAAACGTTCATCGACTTGAGCAAACAAAAACGGATCGTCGTAAGCGGCTCGTCCGATCATCACGGCATCCACATGATCGAGGTGCGATGCAGTGTCCTCGAGCGTTCGAATTCCACCATTGACTTCGATTTCAAGATCGGGGAACTCAGCCTTTAGTCGGTAGACGTCGTCATATCGCAGCGGCGGAATATTTCGGTTTTGCTTTGGGCTCAAGCCTTGCAGCCATGCTTTGCGCGCGTGTACTGAAAAACGATCGGCGTCTGATTCGGAAACAACTGAAACAAAGTTGGCCATGTCCTCGTAACGATCCAGATCGTCGATTCCGATTCGATGTTTCACGGTTACCGGAATGTCGACTTCTTTCTTCATCGCCGCCACGCAGTCCGCGACTCGCTGCGGTCGAGCCATCAGGCTGGCTCCGAATTGACCATTTTTGACTCGATCACTCGGGCAGCCAACGTTGATGTTGATCTCTGTGTAGCCCCATTTTTGTCCCAACGCTGCACACTTGGCCATCGCTTCCGGATCGTCACCGCCAAGTTGTAACGAAAGCGGCAGTTCCTCTTCCGAGAAATCCAAATGGCGATTCTGGTCACCGAACAGAATCGCTCCGGTGGTCACCATTTCTGTATACAGCAATGTTTCCTTCGTAAGGAATCGCATCATGTACCGGTAGTGGCGGTCGGTACAATCCATCATGGGAGCGATGCTGACGGGATATTTTGCGGTGGCTGGCATGGGTTCTGGCGGCTTGCAGTTTGCTGTCGACACAATCTTATGCTCAGAGCGAATCAACGCAATGGAACGAATCCGGTCAGTGAGATTTCGTAGCTGATGAAATCGATTTTCGCCTTTCAGACGCGAATTCGCGATGGAATCGCCACGTTAGTAAAGCTGCCGAAGCGGCCAATCCGACGGTCAGTCCGTACCAGAGTCCGCGTCCCTGCAGGCCCATTGTGAATCCCAGAAACCAGCACGCCGGAATGCCGATCACCCAGTAA
The DNA here is from genome assembly GCA_964479855.1 of uncultured Pirellulaceae bacterium. Lineage (GTDB taxonomy): Bacteria > Planctomycetota > Planctomycetia > Pirellulales > Pirellulaceae > Mariniblastus. The sequence goes on along the minus strand of CAYZPA010000002.1, from coordinate 24,021 downwards.
GCAATCAGAGTCAACACCATCGCTTCGCGGGTGCGTTTTAGTCCACGTAAACAGTTTGACGCCGCAACCTGAATTCCATCCACCAGCTGGAACAACGCTGCAATCTGAAGAAAAGCAACGGCGTATGCAATGACTTCAATAGGCTTCGGCTTTTCCGGATCAAGGTAGATCCAAATCACCCATTCTGGAAAGACGCTGAAGACAAACGCTCCAAAAGTCATCGCCACCACGGCTGTGAAGATGCCAACCCACCCTGCCCTGCGAGCACCTTCCCGATCCTTGGCGCCAGCGAACTGACCGACTCGCACGCAAGTCGCCAATGCGATCCCGAGCGGAATCATAAATGTGATCGAAGCGGATTGAAGCGCGATTTGATGCGCTGCCAATTGCCGAGTCGATTCGATGGGGTCACTGCTGATCCTGCCCATCGCATAAGTGGCTCCTGCGAACATGCATCCTTCAAAAGCAACCGTCATGCAGATGGGGCCGCCGATTTTCAGAATCTCCAAAATCGTCGGCACATGAGGACGATGAAGTTCACTGAAAACGTGATGCTCTCTTCGGCAATACCAGACGTAGATCGCCGTGATCGCAAAAGTCAGTGTATAAACGATCGAGCTTGCGATTCCGGTTCCAACAAGTCCCATTTCCGGTACACCGTACCGGCCATTCATTAGCATGTCGTTGGTGAACACGTTCATGCCCACACCTGCCAGGCTGATCAGCAAAATGGGCTTGGTGTGTGAAGTTCCCTCAAGGAATCCCCGCAGCGACACCGACAACAACGCCGGAAGCATGCCAAAAGAGATCGCTCGCAAATAGGAACTGCTCAGTTCAACGACTTGGTCGCCCTGCCCCATCGCCCGCAGGATCATTTCGGCATTCCAGAACAGCACGAAGCCTGGAATAAATGCGAAGACGCCGACCCAAAAGCTCTGTCGTACGATGCGAGGAATCGCTTGCAAGTCATTCGCGCCAACAGCATGCGACACCATGGGACTCACCGCGTAGAGGACTCCCGAAAAAATCATCAACACGAAGTGAAACGTCGTGCTGCCGATCGCCATGCCGCTCAACTGTTGATCGCCAAGGATGCGGCCGACCATGATCGTATCAATCAGCGAAAGCGTGTTCTGTGCCAATTGAGCCAGGCACAGCGGCAGGGCAAGCCAGATCAGCTTTCGAAATTCGTCGCGATACACAGTTGGCTCGATGATTGGAAGTGTTGGCGATCGAAAGAGTTGCGTGGAATTCCGCGGCGAGAATCAGCGGGCCAGAATTGTAAGCCAATCCGTACACAGCGGGAGGCGACTTCGCAAAATAGCTTGCTCGATCCACTGCCAAAAAAGGGGCCGAACAAGGAACGCGAACAAATTGCCTGAAATGCCTCCTGAACCTGCACGCTACTGGAGGTAGACAAACTCATTCAGGTTCAGGGCCAGTAAGCAGAAAACTTGCAGCGCTTTAGCTGCATCGGCATCATTGGCCATTGCGGGATCGGACAGAAACGCGACTCCGCGAGCGATTTCTTGTTCGGTTGGATTGCGCTGCAGGACGCGTCGCAAGACAACTGCGATTTGCTGGTCCGGATCGTCGTGTTTGCTGCCAACAAGCTCCGCCAGATGTTTTGCTTGCTGATTCGTAAATTCACTATTGATCATGCCAACTGCTTGAGTCGGTTGGGTGGTCACGAAACGAACCGGGCAAGGGCTGTCCGTCGTGGCGGCGTCATTGATTTCCAGAATCGGAAAACCCATCGTGCGTTTCACATGAATGTAAACGCTGCGTCTTCTTGCGTCTTCGTCACTGGAGCGATGCCAATTAGCGCCCGGCATCGACTGTCCGGCCAACACTTCTGCCGGAAGCGCAGGATAGATACTTGGGCCGTAGACTTTCGAGGTGTTCAGCTGACCACTAACTGCAAGGATCGAATCGCGAATTTCTTCCGCCGTTAGACGTCGTGAATTGAACCGCCAAAGAAGATCGTTCTCAGGATCAACGGCGTCAGCTTCTCGATTAAATTTTGTGCTCATTCGATAGGCCCGGCTAAGCATGATTTTGCGATGCATCGCCTTGAGGCTCCATTGGCTGTCCATAAGTTCCGCAGCCAACCAGTCCAGCAATTCGGGATGCGTCGGAGGCGTTCCCTGAAAACCGAAATCACTGCTACTGCGAACGATCCCTCGTCCGAAGTGATATTGCCATATCCGATTCGCCATCACACGAGCGGTCGTTGGATGATCGGGATGCGTGAGCCAGTTTGCGAAGGCGAGTCTTCTGCCGGTTGATTTTCCGCTGGTCGCAGGACTAATTTCGGGCTCTGGCGGTGAAAGGACACTCAAAAACCCCGGCCGAACTTCAGCGCCTTTCGCATGCGGATTTCCCCGAATCTGAATATGTGATGAAGACGCCTTCGAGCCATGTTCTTTCACGCAAAGAATTTTTCGAATGCCCCGCGGAGGATTCTCCGTCAACGTTCGCCACTGCTGATGCAGGCTGACGTACTGGTCGAATTCTTCTTGCGAGATTCCTTTCCCGATATACTTTTTGAGAACTCGTCTGCGATTCGCAATGCGTTTGAATTCCTCATGCTCAACAGGTTCAAAGAGTTTCTTCGCCGGACCTTCGATGGCAACCATCTGTTGAACGACGGATTTAACTTTTGTCGCGTGAGCTTCCCGCGTCGCGTCGTCGATTTTACGCTCGTCCATCTGAGCCACTGACGCGTCAAGGACCGAGTTATGATCTCGTACCCCGTAGCGGCGAATGTTCTCAAAGAATGAAACCATTTGGTAGTAATCCGCTTGCGGGATCGGGTCAATTTTGTGATCGTGGCAGCGAGCGCAATCGACGGTCAGTCCCATCATGGATTGGCCGACGACGGTGACGATATGTGAGAGTTCGTCATATTTTGCCAGCTTGGGATCTGCCGGTTCGTCGTCCCACGCGCCAAGGCGATAAAAGCCCGTCGCAGTCATTGATTCGATCGAAACATTTTCGAATTCGTCGCCAGCAAGTTGCTCGCGTAAAAATTGATCGTAAGGTTTGTCTTCGTTGAATGATCGAATGACATAATCGCGGTAGCCCGAGACAAACGGTTTGGTACCATCGCGTTCAAAACTGTTGCTTTCTGCATAGCCGACCAGATCAAGCCAATGACGTCCCCATTTTTCGCCGTAATGAGGCGAATTCAGCAGCTCGTCGATCAAGTCTTTCCACGCACCTGGTGATTCGTTTCGAACAAACTGGTCGACATGTTCTGGCGTTGGAGGCAAACCGGTTAAGTCGTAGTACGCTCTGCGAATCAATTCCTGTTTCGTTGCGTCCGGGGCGGGAGTCAGTTTTGAATCATTTAGTTTCGACAAAATGAATGCGTCGATTTTATTCGTGATCCACTCTGTGCCACCGATCTGCGGCACGTTTGGGCGGACCACTTTCTGAAACGACCACCATTTCTTTGTTTCATCATTGACGGGAGGAGGGCCATGCTTCTCTGACGTGTCATCGATTTCAATTTCATCGTCCGGGTTCCAGGGGAGTCCCAGCTGGATCCACTTTTCGAAGACCGCAATTTCGTCATCGGCGAGTTTGCCTTCTGGCGGCATTTCGTAGACGTCGTCTTCATACGACAGGACTCGAAGCAACAGGCTTTCTTCCACGTCTTCCAGATTGACGGAAGAACCGTTGTCGCCTCCATCGATCATGGATTGCCGCGAAGTTATCGCCAGACCGCCACCGAAATCGTCGAGATCCTCTCGGTGACATTCCCAGCAATGTTTTGCCAGCAATGGTTTTACCTTGCTGTCAAAAAAAGCGATCCCTGAAGACGATTTTTCTTGAGTGGCCACGCATTCCGTGGTCATTGGCCCAGCGAGGCACGCCAGGCAAGAAATCAGCAGGCAGAAAAACAACGGGCGCGATATGACGTTTGCATTCATCCCAGCATTGTAGCCCAATGAAGCTACATGCGGAAATTCTGGTTGATCCACCAGTAAATTCGAGAGCCAAACGAACGCGGTTCGCAGCTGACTCTTGCTTTGCCGCTGAGCCCGATTTTTAAGCTTCGGTCCGGATCCTTCAGGGGCGTTTCCGCGTAGTAGTGCAAGCTATTCAAGTCGTATTGCGGCACCAGCTCACTGATAAGATCGGGGATGCGGTTTTCACGGACTCGGGGATTCTGTTGCTGTTGCGGGCCGAGTTCGTAATCGTCGCGATTGATCGAAAGATCAGAAACGCCAATACTCGCAACCAGTGCGTTAAGCGTCTTGTCTGGACGAGAGTACAACCTGATGTTTGCGCGCTGTTCCGGTTTCACGAATTTGATTTGCTGTTCGCTGAGCAGCATGATTCCTCGCCAGTCATCAAGGCTGGCGACTTCACAGAACTTTTGCCCTGCGGCGGCGGAAACGTTGTCGTGCTTCTGGCTAAGGAAAGGTTGTTGGTCGACCAGTTGATCCTTGTCAATCGCCTGGCCGGGGTGTCGGTAAGGCGTTTCCACGACGGTACCAGCGATCGGTGATCGAATGACAAGGTTCTCGGCGCGAAATCGCAGTTCGGCCAAAAGCTTTATTTGTTCTTCGACTTCTGCCTGAAGTGATCCAATTTGGGTCCCGCTGGGGAAGCCCTTTAACAGCGCTCCTCGCGCGACCTCCAACTGCGATTCTTTGACTTTCAAACGTCCTTCGGCTTCCAGCAATTGAGATTCCAAAGGGTGGCTGCGAAGTGTCGCGATTTTCTGACCTGCCTTAACGTAGTCACCAGGTTGCACGTGGCAGGTTTCCAGAACTCCCGGCTCGACGACGTAGACGGCTGAGATTTCGTTCGGCACGACAACCACATCACAGCGGAGCTTGTGCGGGAAAGGAATGAATAACAAAGCCGCGATGATCGCGAGTCCCGTCAACAACACAATCGAAAATCGTTTCTTTTTCACTTGGTGCATCCGCCCCGGAACAGACATGTAGCGATAGAGTTTATAGCCTGGCATTCCCACAATCCCGATCAGTGAGAACATGGCGATTCCGATGCCAAGCGACTCCAGCCCATAAGGCTCAAGCCACCGCATCAAAAACAGGATGATCGAAAACATGATCACCCAGCGATAGCAAAATGCAGCCACCGTGTAGCTTGCGAATGCCGCAGGCCGATTCGTCGGCATCAATGCGTCGTCAGGAATCTCAAGTCCCAACCAGTTTCGACCCAGCAACGTTGTCAGCGCTTTGGTCGATTTTTGTCCCATGTTGGGGATCTCAAGAAGGTCACTCAAAATGTAGTAACCATCAAAACGCAGCAGCGGGTTTCCATTGAACAGCACCGTACTGATCGAGCTAACCAACATCACTCGCAGGCAAATATCCTGGACCAAACCGGGTTGCACGAACCACCACACAAAGGTGGCGATCGTCGCAAGGATGATTTCGACGTACATTCCTGCGGCGCCAATCGCAGCGCGGTGCCATTTATTATTCAGTCGCCAACTGTCGGAAACATTGCAGTACAAACAGGGCGTCAGAACGAGCATCATGAATCCGATTTCGTGACATTCACCACCCAGCCGCTTGCAGGACAAGCCATGGCCGAACTCGTGAAACATCTTCGTCACGGCAAGGACAATGACAAACAGATACCATTGTTTCGGGTCGAAAAACGCATCGAAACCGGGAAGCTTCGCCTGAAAAGCTCCCCAATTCACAATGACGCTCATCAGCGCGATCGAAGCAAGGATGCAGACGATGAAAACAGCGGGCTTGGTGAAAATCCACCAAGTCCACTTGATCATCGCGTTGAGCATTCGCTCAGGATCGAAGCCGCGATAGCGAATTGCAAGAATGTTGGAAAGCGCTTGAAAACGCTCCATACGTTTGTTCTTGTCGCCTCGTTTTAGCAGCTCAATGCCCTGCCCTGGCATGTCCGAAGTCACCAGTCCATCCTGATGGAATCGAGTCAGTAGCTGTTGAAGTTCCTGCCGCGTAATTCGCTTGGGAGCGTATTTTTCATGGTAGGCGTCCTGGAGCTGATCGATCGTCTGGTCACCGTCGAGCAACGTCAAAATGTAGTGCACTTGAGGCGGGAACTGATAGTACTTTTGTCCCAGCGGCTCTTTGACGACAAGGTATTCGACGCCTTGGTAATTTTGATGATCAAAAGTCAGGTCGGGTCGCATCTTCATCCTGACCGGCGGCCCCATCGGAGGCTTCCGCGGCGGCTCTTTAATCGGAGTTGCCGGTGAGGGAATCAGAGACATTTAATCGTGTGCCGGTAAGTTCGGGATCAGGAATCAAGGAAGATCACATTCGAAAACCAGAGAGAGTGTTCGCGCTAGACCATCAAACCAAGTCAAAACAATCAATCCAAATCAAAACCAGTAAACGTTGGTCTTGATCCAATCCGTGATCTGATGGAAGAACGCTTTGTGCATCGGAACCTTGCCGCAGAAAATTTTCACGGTCGCACCAGCACCCGGACGCAGTTCGCTAAAATCCAGATCTTTCGGGTCGACATTGATGATGCCGCGGTACTTTTGAATTCCGGAATCGTCTGTGTGAGGTCGGATCGCGATCTTCTTTAATTGCCCCGTGTATTTTTTGTTCGGGTTAGTGCTCATTGCGAATTCAGCCACGATGAAATCGTCACCATTTTCTTTCGCCTTGGCCAGCGCGCGATCAACGTAGCCAACTTTGATGTGGGGGATTTTGACTTCCAGTTGCCACATTCCATCCAGTTGGGAAATCGTCAACAGTGTCTGGTTGGGATCGACAACAAATCCATTAAGTCGTTGCTGGGAGTTCCATGTAATGACGGTGCCGTCGATGGGAGCTCGAACCTCCATGATCGAAGCCATCATTTCGCGATCATGTTCAATCATCCGCTCGACTTCCGCCAGTTCGGACCGCAACGCTTCACGGTTTTCGAGAATCGCTTCCCGTCTTTCCTGCGATGCACTCGACATCTGCGCGCCAAGTTCATTCACTTGAGAAACCAATCGCTCCCGCTGGCTTAGCCGAGCCTGAAATTGCTGATCTTTTTCAAAGTCGCGGATCTCCAACAGTGGATCGCCGACTTTAACCAGTTTACCGTCTTCGAAATTGACGTTTTCGATTCGCCCTTTCGTTTCCGAGTAAACATGGCGACGGACTTCAGGATGCAAAACCCCATCGACCTTCATCTTCAGTTCCCACGGAACGAAAATCATCGCAAGGATCAAAATCGCCAGCGCCGAGAGCCCTGTGATGGTCTTTTTCAGATGGTCGCCGAAAAGCGTCCTCTGCAACCAGCCGAGCTTCTTCAAAAGCGGCTGCAGGAAAATTTCGTTGTGTTGACGAGCGTTTTCGAGAGCAAGCTGAGACTGCTCAACAATCAACTGGCACTCATCCCGAATCTGATCTTCGGAAATGTCGTCGTCGAAATATTCCAAAACGATCGCACCAAGCATCTTCGCTTTTGGACGGTTCCGTTGACTCATGTCCAAATCAGGAACGTCTGGCGGACGGACTGCCAGTGGGATCACCGCCAAAGTTCGACTGTGTGATTCGTCGAGGTACTCGTTGATTTTTTTTGCGACTTCTGGAGCAAGATCATCCGTCTCGCCCGTAACCCAAAATGTCGAATCAGCACCAACGCTGGCCGTCGCGACGTCGGAGAGTTTACGAACCACGTTGGCTCGATTGTCGAAGCGATCCTGACTGCTGATCGCCTGGATTTTGCAGGTCTTGCCATTCCATCGACCGACACTCACACGATCAGCGTTTAGGACACGACGAGCTTCATTCGCGATCGCGTAGGTTGTTTCTTTGAAGTCGATCGAGCGATGGACTTCTCGGACAAACTCCATTTTCTCGTTCCATTTCGAGGAACGATCGGTCAGCTTGGCCAAGTCCTGATGTTCGTGCCAACGCTGAAACAGAGCGGAAATCTGATTCAAAAAACGAAGGTAACCTTCTTGAGCTTGCGAGGTGACTTCGCCTCGCTGGATTAGTTCGACGGTTCCAATGCAATCTTTTTGACGATTCAAAACGGGCGACAAAAGCATCAGAAACGGTGCCGAGCCCGTGTCTCCGTTTGGCTGATCAGAGACCGAAGAATCTGGCGAGGCGTTGGAGTTTTCTGGAGTGTTGGAGTTTTCAGGAGCGTTTGGGTTCGCGAGGCTTTTGCCGGTAAACGCTTCTGAGGCCACGCCCAGAGCCATTTTTTGCCGAACGACATCAAGGATTAAACGGCTGTGTTGTTCGTTGTCCTGCGATAGTATTTCGCGAGCCTGATCGTGAGGAGCCTTTCCAGAATGATGGGTCAGCTTCGGCACGCCTTGACCATTGATCTGCCAGAAAAGCGCACCGTGGGCTCCCGTGATTTGGATCAGCTTGCCGAGAACCTCGCCGCAAAATTCGTCGAAATCGGCTTGTGTCCGAGTCAATTCAGTCAGATGCCGAATCGTGTGACGGACCTCTTCCTTAATTTGCTCAGCGGAGTTCTGGTTTTGAGCTTGAGAAGTTGACATCTGTCAGGTGAGCCATTTGCGGGCTAATGGATTGAAAGGCAATTTGTATTCTAGATCCGCACTCTATCAATTGGAACATCTTCACTTGGAAGACCAATGCCGAAAGCGTTCGAAACTGCCGCTAAAAATAAGATGAAACGATTATCCGGCATGCATCGGATCATCGCGCTCAGACGTCCGACCCAAACGGCTTACGGCTCACGCCGGCACGAAACTCTTGAATTGGACTCAAGCAACAAGCCGCTTTGGCGGTGCACGGAAGCTTGCTCATCGTGCTCTCAGGGAAGCTCCGAATCGGAGACGGTTGCCAGCACAGTGCTTTTCGTCAGCTTTTTTCCGTGGGGTTGGCACGATTATCGGTCCAATTCATCTGTTTTTCGACTTCAACAAAGTTGCATCGACTGTTAATATTCTCTGTTCAAATTCAGTGCAAATCGCCGAAAACTAACCTTATTCCGTCCCTTTTTTGGATATATCGATGGCCAAGCCAACACATAAAGTCAAAAAAGCCAACCATGGCAAACGACCCGCGAACAACCGGGGTCGCAAAGCGAAAAAGAAACGCATCAAAACTCCGTAAGCTGTGATCCAGTGAGCGGAGAAGGTCAGGATTCGATCTGAATTCTGATTGTGACGTCTGATTGCGAAGTCTTTCTTATCGGCGTTTCAAACTGGCAGGCAGTTGTCTGCCATCTTTAAATCGGCAGGTCAGTGGCCTGTCTTTTTTTGTGGATTCACTCGAACGCGGATTCGAAAATCCAGCTCACTTAAGTTTCACTTTTGATTTCGACTTAGGCAAAGCGACTTAGGCAAAGGATAGCGACCAATGGGTCGGCGAGCACTTCCCAAAATTAATCCCAATGTCGACGTAAGTGGCCACTTGGGTTTCGTAGAAGATCTTGAGGCTCCTTTCGATCCTCAATCGCTCTTCTCGCGCCCTGCAGATTTGGAAATCGAGGTCGGCAGTGGCAAAGGGCTGTTCGTGTTGAGCGAATCTGAAAAATCGCCTCATCGGAATTTCCTTGGCAATGAAGTGTCGCGAAAGTACTGTCGATATGCCGCGTACCGCCTGGCTCAAAACGATCGAACCAACGCCCAGATGCTCAGCGGCGACGGCCTACGCATGTTTCGCGAATTTCTACCCGATCAATGTGCCGTTGCGGTCCATGTTTACTTCCCGGATCCGTGGTGGAAATCTCGACATCGGCAAAGACGAGTCATGCAGCCTGAGTTCATCAAAGACATCGAACGCGTTTTGAAACCGGAAGGTATCTTTCATTTCTGGACCGATGTCGAGGAATATTTTCACGAGACTCACCGTCTGATGGCTGCGCACTCGACGCTGGATGGCCCGCATGACGTGCCAGAAAAAGCACCAGAGCATGATATGGATTACCGGACCCATTTCGAGCGACGAATGAGACGGCACAGTAAGCCAATCTATCGTTCCCAGTACCATAAAGCCTAACGGTGGAAGTCGATCCTGTTTCACCCTGGATTATTCACGAGGCGTGGGCATCGAAATGGAGAAGGCAAGTTTCATCGGGGTATTGTTCCAGGCTCGTGGTTTTGACAGTTCACCGAAGACGTAGATTCGACAAATTTTCAAAACGCGTCGCCTCTTCAGTAGAATCGCCTCAAAGCGCAGATCAGGAAGCACCAGACGCCTGCCGTCGTGAATAATTCCGGTTCACAAAACAAGGCCACGTTAGCGAATCGCCAACGTGGCCTTTTCGAGTTTGGGTCACGATTTTGCAGACTGCAAGATGGTCGAACCTCTATCGCTGGTTCCCGTCTTTGCAGGATTCGCAGGAAGTTTTCTTGCGTGTCGACTTGGACGCCGCAAACGACAGGTCCGCAGACTTCGCCAGCGAAGAGAATGTTCCTCTCAAACCTGAAGTCGAGATAAAACTAACGTCGCTGTTGTCATCTTCGTCATCCTCTTCTTCGTCCAAGCGTTCCATTAGTTTTTTGAAGCGATCATCGTTTCTCAACGAGTCCAAATCGCCGTCCGTTTCGTACTGTTCGATGTCGTCGAATCCAAAGTCGATCGCGGCATTGAGAGCCTTGAATGCTTTATCTTTTTCGCCTTTGAGTGACCACGCGCATCCAAGGTTGTAGGTCGCGATTCCGCGATGAGAAGCGTATTTCGCGGCCTCTTTATGAGCATCGATGGCTTCATCAATTTTGCCGCTCATGTGAATCTCATAGGCAAGATCAAACGCTCTCTGACCGTCAGCCCAAACACGCTTTTCTGTCGTTTGTGCCTTCATTTCGGATTCAACTTCGTCTTTGTTGACTTCGAAGAATCGAACTGATCCGACGTCTGCATGACAAACCAGTTTGGCTGACCCGCCGTTCAGTTGATGCTTAAGCTTCTGCAACTTTGATGTCACAAACGGGCCTCTGACACGCCCCATGTTGGCCCTGGCATCGATCTCAAACGAGATGTCGTCGACGTAACCGACTTCGACAGATCCTGCGGTTGTTTTTAACACTGATTCGCTCTCGGGCTGACCAACGAAGTTGACTCGAACTTTCCCGGCATGCGACATCACATCAACGGCTGATTCAGCCATCCAGATCGTGATACCTCCGCCATGAGTTTCTGCTTTCACTTTGCCTGTTACGTGTCCGAATTGAATGTTTCCGCCGTGGCTAACCGCTTTGACTGATCCGTCAACGTGCATCGCCTCGACGTGGCCGCCGTGTGATTCCAGGTTCGAATCGCCACCAACATTGCCAAGCTCAACATGCCCACCGTGCGAGACGACGGTCGCAGTGCCACCAATGTCTTTTGCATTGATGCGTCCACCGTGTGATGTCGCGGCGAACAGTCCGGTGATGTTGCCGGCGATAATTCGTCCACCATGCGACTCAAGTTTTGCAAACCCGTCGATATCCGGAGTCACGATCGCCCCGCTTCCTGATTTCAAATTGACGCTGTAGGACTTGGGGATCAAAAGCTGAATCTTCGCGTTTCGATAGTGGCTATTGTTGCGGATGAGCAGTTCGTCTTTGAGTTTTTCGAGGTCGTCGGCTTGCTGAATTTCTTCGTTGGTCAATTTCTTGACCGGGAAATTGGCAATCAGTACGGCGTCTCTCCCTTTTTTCAATTTCAGGCCATTAGCTTCCTTTGCGTCGAAGTCTGTGCTGAGCTTCAAGGCATCGAATAGCTTGTCGGCGACTTCCTGATCGAAGGCCGCAACCGTATGCACCAACTTCATTTCGACGGTTGGCTTTTCATGGATTGCTACGTCAATCGAACCAAGGTTTGAATTGAACAGCAATTGACCTCCATTTTCTACATCGATTGATTCTTCGTGAACTCTTTCGAAACGAGGAAGCTTCTTGTTTTCCTCTTCCAGCATCGCAAGATATGCCTCGCCCATCAGGGGCAGCGAAGCCGATGCAGACGCAATGCTAACGGGTGGCGAGCCAGCACCGGACCCGAAATCGAACAGGTCGAAGGCGAAAATACCTGCTGTGAAAGCAGCGGCCAAGGCAACCGCAATCGCGCCTGCTCGCCATCCGATCCTGGTTGAACGTGAAGCTTTGGGTTTGGTCCACCATTCGCGAGTTGGTTTGGTGACCATGGTTGGCGATTTTGCGTGAGCCAGCTCTCGAGCCAACAAGTCCGCAACTTGGTTTGCGGACTGGAATCGGTTTTCGGGCTCCTTTGCATGGAGGCGATCGATGAACGCGACGAGCCATTCCGGGATGTCCGGGTTGGAGTCTCTGATCGGTTTCGCTTCCGCTTCGCAAACTTTCTTGATGACGCCGAATACTGATTCGCTCTTGAAAGGAGCGTGTCCTGTGCAAGCTGTGTACATCACGCTTCCGAGGCTGAACAAATCGGAACGCGGGTCGACTCGTTCTCCTTTGGCTTGTTCGGGGGACATAAATTGAGGCGTTCCAGAAATGGAACCGCTTCGAGTCATGGTGGCTTCGTCGACGACTCGAGCCAATCCAAAATCGGTGACCATCGCTCCGTTAACACCATTTTCCAGCAGTACATTTGCTGGCTTCACATCACGATGAACGATGCCTTCGTTATGAGCAGCGGCAAGCCCTTTCGCAACGTGCATTCCAATACTGGCTATGTCATTCGGGCTTAGTGGCCCCGTTTTGCGAATTTTCTGATCCAGAGATCCGTCAGGAAGGTACTGCATCACGATGTAAGGAGTCCCCTGAAATTCGTCGACCGAATGAATCGGAACAACATGAGGATCTTTGACCGACGCAATCGCCCTGCCCTCGCGTTCAAACCTGCGACGAGCACATCCATTATTGGAATAAGCGGGAGCCAGCAGTTTGATTGCGACGTAACGATTCAGGCGAGTGTCCAGTGCCTTGACAACAATTCCAGCGCTGCCGCGGCCAATGACTCCGCTGATTTCATAGTTTCCCAAACGCCCCAACATGCGAGGATCGTCAGTGGGAGCCAACATGTTTCGTACCTTTTCGAGGTCGCGCCGCTGATCGCGGACCTCTTCGTCAGGTTCGGTGTCGTTGGAGATCGCTTCGTTGGTGGCAAGGTGATTCTGGATTTCCTCCCACACGTTTCCATGACCGGCAAGCTCTTCCAGGATCTTTCGACATTTCTCACATTTGCTGATGTGAGTGACAATTTTGGCTTCTTCCTGTTCACCAGTTCGCTCGTCGAGAAATCGGCTGAACGTCTGAGAATCGAAACACTGTTCTTTTTGTTGCTGCATCTTTGCTCCAAATGTTCTGGTCTGATTCACTCGATTGAGCGAATTTCATTTAACCACTGTTCATTTGCCTGCGAATCAAACTGATCATCATCGTCGAGCCTCGAAATCACTTTTCGAATTCGGCTAACGATTCGAAATTTCGCAGCGTAAACACTGCCCACAGAAACCTCTAGCTGTTCTGCAACAGATTCTGGTTTCTGACCTTCCACTGCCGTTAGCCAAAACGAATTCCATGATGCTTCTTTAAAGTCGGGCTTAATTTGTTCAGCGGCCCAACGCAGAAGATTTCGACGATAGTTAGTCCAAAAAAGCGTCGACTCCTGTTCTGCACTTTGCGGAAACTGAGCCAGCATATCAGCGACCTGAGAGTCTCCACTCGCCGCTGCCCTTTTGGATTGAGCTATAATTTTGTCGACCGCGATATTGCGAGCGACTCGAAACAACCAGCCTCGAAACTTTCCCAACGCTGGATCGTCTTTCCACGTTTCCGCTTTCTTTTCGACTGCCTCCAGCACTTCCTGCGTCACATCCCATGCGTCAGCATCCTGAAGCCCACGATGACGGGCGAAGGAATAGATCGCCTGTTCGTAGACTTCGAGAAACTCTCCCCATGCGTCGTTGCTTTTTTGACTGAGTCGAACGAGAAGACTCTGTCTTGTCTTGGGGAGGTCGGCCACGTTCTGAGGGTCCCGTTGAGGTGATGAATCAGCAAAACTCGCTTGCTTACAATACTCTCCCGTCCAGCAGCGTGTTTTTACGCGAGAAAAAGAAAATTCTCGCATTGGCCCTGAAAATGCAGGAATTGCCCGTCTTTTAGCCAGTCAACCAAATCAACAGAGCCAACGTCGGCAATGAAAACGCAGTGCAAATCACGACCGTGCTGGCAGCCAGATCAGAATCGCCGCCCATCTGATCAGCGAGCACAAAACTTGAAACTGCCGTTGGAACCGCACACATAATCAGCGTGACCTGAAGCTCGACACCGCCAAGCCCGATCGCAGTACCAACTCCCCAACCAATCAGTGGACAGATGACGCATTTTATCGCCGTCGGCAACAGCGATGCGCCCCACGAATGCGAACTGGTAATCGAAATCAGTTGGCTTCCGATGCCCAGCAGTGCCAGTGGAAACGCCGAAGCGCCGACGATTCCAAACGTTCGCTCAATCGCGACAGGCAGTGGCCAGCGAAAATACTGAAACAATGCTCCAGCAAGGCACGCCCAGATCAAAGGGTTCTTTGCGATATTGGTGATCAGCATTCCGGTCGAAAACTCAGATTCCGTCCTCCTGTTGTAAGTCGCCAACGCAAGGACGGATGCGACGTTGAAAAAGAGGATCGCTGGTGTAATCGCCACCAGCATCGCCGCCTCAATCGAAGCTGCCTCCTCACCCGGTAGGACTTCGATCAGAAACAGGACCAGAGGCAATCCCATGAAAGCCAGGTTGCCTCGGAACGCAGCCTGAATCATCGTTCCCCTCGACGAGTTCGATACTCGTAGCAAGCCGGTCGCAACCCACGCGAGCGCAGCTGTGGTGATAACAGCAATAAGCAGAGTCTGCAGGATCAGATTGCCGGACTCAGAAATTGAGACCGCACCGGCAAGTTTGTAAAATAGAAAAAAAGGAAGCCCATAAAAGTAAGCGAACCGATTGAAAGTGCGAGTCGATTCTGCGTTCAGGAACCCCTGTTTGCGCAACAGCATGCCAAGTCCGATCACGGCAAAAATGGGAACGAGGCTGTTGATGATCTGCATGGGTTCAGGACAAAAATTTGCCGGACGCGGCATTTAGTTTTCGGGACACGCTAAAATGATTTGCTACTGTACCCTGTAAACGATAGACATCTACCTTCGTTAGAGATTTTGCGACTCAATGCGCGACGTGCCCCAAACGAACCACTTTGGTCGCCTTGGCCGACTGACTCGATCTAGTCAACTGACTCGATCTAATCAACTGAGCCGCCATGGCAGCCGAAACCTCGCGCCGGTTTTCGAATCAAGGTCAGGCTCCGTGTCTGGGTTGCTACTTTTCGGATTGCTTTCCTTTATGTTGGTTGTTGCATTGAGCGTTGCGGCACTTAACCTCAATCAAAGTTTTGGAAGCAGTAATCACGACGTCGATAAAGTGCGAATCTATTGTGCTGCCAGCGTCGCAAAACCTGCCGAAAAAGTAGTCACGGCGTTTAACGAGAAATTCGACTTGCATGTCGAAATCGTGCGAATTGGCGGGTCTGGTGAACTCGCCGGACAGATCAAAATGGAATCTGAAACAGGCGTCAAAAATGGAGCTGACCTGTTTCTGTCGGCCGATGACATGTTGATGGGAAAGGCGATGCAGGAAGGGATCTTTGCGAAACGATTTCCAGTCGCCCAGCAGCGTCCAGTCATCGCAGTACGATCTGGCAGTCCGTTGAAAGTTTCGTCACTTCAGGAACTTGTTTCGACACCCTGTAAATTTGGGGTGGCTTCGAAACGCGCAGCGATTGGAAAGATGGTTCGAGATATCGCCGCCGAGCATGGAGTTTTGAGTTTGCTTGAGTCGCAGAAAGCAACCGATGCAGAAAACGTGATGACGTTGGCGCAGGGGCTTACAACAGGTAGCCTCGACGTGGCGATTGTTTGGGACACGACCGTCAGTCAGATCAATGCGGCTGCAAAAAGCGATGTTTTGAGAATCGCTTCCATGGCTGATCCGGGCCATTCAAAAACGAGTCGCATTGAAATCGGAATCGTAAGTTCGTCGATACATTCAGCGACGGCAGACAAGTTTTGCAATTTCCTTTCTGGTTCGCGTGAATCTCGTGACGCTTTTCAAAGCTTTGGGTTCACGGCAAACGTTCGACAGGCAGTACGGCGAACGGGCACTTCTGATCCGTCAAAACGCGGCGCGACGGCCTCGAAAGCGAGCTTGTTGTGAGCGATGCTGAACCAGGACATGCTGTACTGCCGAGGCACTGGAACCGAACTTTCTGGGTCGCCATGTCGATGCTGGGAGTTCTTTACATCGCTCTGATTGTCGCGATGCTGGTTGCTGATTTTCGATTCGTAAGGTGGTCAGATTTCAAAGAATTACTCGACGAAGAAGAGGTGCGATACTCGATTTGTCTAAGCCTGATCTCCTGCACGATCGCTGCAATTATTTCCATTTGGGTAGCGGTGCCAACTGGCTATGTTCTTGCTCGGTTGGGCAACCAGGCCATTGGACGACGGTTTAACGAAGGTTCGCTTATTGGCCGAATGGCAATATGGGCCCGCTATGTTGTCGACACTGTTTTGGACATTCCCATCGTGTTGCCGCCTTTGGTGATCGGTATCAGCTTGCTGGTGCTGCTGCAGACGCCGATTGGTCGAACCGCAGATAGTGTCACGGCGAGTTTCTTTTCCGCTGTTGGCTATCCCGGAATCCGAGGCATCACCTATGAGGTTCCGGCAGTCATCCTCGCTCAGTTCACAGTTGCAGCCGCATTTGCGATTCGGACAATGCGAGATACTTTTGAGCAGATCGATGAACGGCCAGAACGAGTGGCTTGTACGCTTGGAGCAAGTCGTTTTCGAGTTTTCGCAGACATTGCGTTGCCGCAATCTTGGCGAGGCATTGTTGCTGCTTTCACATTGGCATGGGCCAGGTCGTTGGGTGAGTTCGGACCAATCCTGATCTTCGCCGGCACTGCCCGGATGAAAACAGAAGTGCTCTCGACGACGGTGTACCTGAACTTTCAATTTGGCAACCTGCGAGGCGCTGTCGTTGCTTCGATGATCCTTGTCACGATTGCGATTTTCATTTTGACGTTAACCCGCATTCTGATGCTTGGAAGCGGCTCAAAGCGAGGTGTGATCGCATGATCGAAATGAAAAACGTTTGTATTCGGCAAGGAGGATTTGAACTTGAGGATGTCGACTTATCTGTTGCCGATGGCGAGTACGCGGTGTTGATGGGACCGACAGGTTGCGGAAAAACGACGGTTTTGGAAACGATCTGCGGGTTGCGGCGAATTCGCGCCGGCTCGATCCACATAGGAGGAGTCGATGTCACAAACGTTTCTGCTGCCAGACGAGGCATTGGTTACGTGCCTCAGGATCGGTCTCTGTTTCCGACCATGCGTATTGATCGACAGATTGAATTTGGATTGGTGGCCAGGAAGGTTCCAAAATTGGAACGTAAACGTCGAGTCGAAGAGTTGGCGACGCTGACCGAAATCACGCCTTTGCTCAAAAGGTACCCTCAGGGATTGTCGGGCGGTGAACGACAGCGGATCGCACTGGCGCGAGCACTATCGTTTCGTCCGCGTCTGCTTTGCCTGGATGAACCACTGAGCGCACTCGATGACGAGACTCGAAGTCGAATTAGCAACTTGTTGCAAACGATTCATCAGCAGGAGAAAGTGACCGTACTGCACATCACGCACAATGTGGAAGATGCAGTTCGGTTAGGCACTGTGAAATTTCAGTTTGAAGGCAAGCAGATTCGGCGCGACTCCGTCCCCGAGGCAAAAGCTGATCGAGGCAAAAACTGATCGATGAACGCGTGACGCCTCAGCAGCTTACTCGTCTGTAACGCAGCCTTCGGATGCCGACTTTACGTTCTTGATGTACTTGTAGAGCGTTCCACGTCTTGCTTTGAGCGGCGGCGCGACCCATTTCGATTTTCGCAACGCGAGTTCGTCATCATCGATGTGAAGGTCGATACGGTTTTGTTCCGCGTCGATCGTGATCTTGTCGCCGTTTTGAACAATCGCGATCGGTCCGCCGTCTTGAGCCTCAGGCGTGATGTGCCCAACGATGAAACCGTGGCTCCCACCGGAGAACCGGCCATCCGTCATCAGAGCGACATCGTTGCCGAGCCCTGCTCCCATGATCGCGGAAGTGGGGGTCAGCATTTCCGGCATTCCGGGACCGCCTTTGGGGCCTTCGTACCGAATGATCACAACATCGCCTTTGTTGATTTTCCCTTCTTCGAGCGCCTTTACCATGTCTTCTTCGGAGTCGAAAACGTTCGCGGTGCCTTCGAAAAGAAGCCCCTCTTTGCCGGTGATTTTGGCAACCGAACCTTCGGGAGCGAAGTTGCCTCGAAGGATCTGCAAATGCCCCGTTTCCTTGATTGCATTTGAGATCGGGCGAATGATTTCTTGACCGGCTGTCAGTTCGGGTAGATCCGCGACGTTCTCTGCAAGCGTCTTGCCAGTGCACGTGACACAATCGCCAGCCAGGAATCCTTCGGCAAGCAGGAATTTCATGACGGCAGGAGTTCCACCAACGGCATGCAAATCTTCCTGCACAAACCGGCCGCTCGGTTTAAGGTCAGCCAGAAAAGGAATCCGGTCGCTGACACTTTGAAAGTCGTCCAGGGACAATTCGACATCGACGCTTCGAGCCATCGCCAACAAATGCAAAACAGCATTGGTTGATCCACCAAGTGCCGTGATGACGACCATCGCGTTTTCAAAAGCCTCTCGCGTCATGATGTCGCGAGGTTTCAAATCAAGTTTCAACAGATTCAGAATCGCTTCGCCACTTCGATGACATTCATCGACCTTGTCAGCGTCTTCTGCCGGAATGGATGCTGAAAATGGCAACGCCATGCCGAGGGCTTCAATCGCACTGGCCATGGTGTTGGCCGTGTACATGCCTCCGCAGGCACCAGCGCCTGGACAGGATTTTTTGACGATCTCTTTACGTTGCTCGTCGTCGATTTTTCCAGATACGTATTCACCGTAACTTTGAAATGCGGAAACGATATCCAGTTTGCAACCGTTCAGTTTTCCAGCCCGAATCGTGCCACCGTAAACCATCAGGCTGGGGCGATTCAAACGTCCCATCGCAATCAGGCATCCAGGCATATTTTTGTCGCACCCCGGAAGCGCGATACAGGCGTCGTACCATTGCCCACACATGATCGTTTCGATCGAATCGGCGATGACGTCTCGCGACTGAAGCGAGTAACTCATCCCTTCGGTGCCCATTGAAATGCCATCGCTTACACCGATGGTGTTGAATCGCATTCCCACAAGTCCCGCGTCGCTGACCCCTTTTTTTACCTCAAGGGCAAGCTTGTCCAAGTGCATATTGCAGGTGTTGCCTTCATACCAAACGCTGGCGATGCCAACCTGCGCCTTATTCATGTCCTCGTCGGTCATGCCTGTTCCGTAGAGCATGGCTTGGGAAGCGCCTTGGACTCGAGGCTGAGTGATCTTTCGGCTGTATTTGTTTAGTTCGGTCATAATTGAGTGTGAAGTTGACGGTGTAAAGTGTGGAGCTGGCAGGCAAATGTACACTTCACACTGTCAACAAAACACAAAAAAAGCTCCCGAGAAATGCTCGAGAGCTTGTTCGATTGGAGATACCAAAGCTACGCTTTCGCTTCAGCCTCTTTTTCGGCAGGAGCATCTGCTTCGGCCTTGTCTTCTGATTTTGCTTCGGTGCCTTCTGCGCCTTCAGCCGATTCTTCCCCTTCGCCTTCAACTTCTTCAGGCTCTTCAACGATGGTTGGGTCTTCGCCTTCGATTAGTTTGTCGAGCATCGCGCTGAATTTTGCCACGACGTCATGACGGTTTCCAGCACCGGCGAACATGTGAGCTTCGGTTCCAATCGAAATCGCAGGTTCTGCTTCTTTCGATTTCAGAAACTGGGCAATCTTCAACGAAAACGGATCGCCTCCGGTGCACGGAAGTACGCGGTCGGCGTTCGTGTAAGAACCCGGAGTCGCTTCGGCGCCGACGTCAGAGAGGATGACTTCTGTGAGAATTCCCAAATCAAGTTCGGAAATTTGATCCATGCCGCCACCGCCAACAACCCACTCCCACGCGTCCAGCGAGAGGCCGACATTTGGATGGCCGATGGCTTTGACCAGAGTCAAAATTTCTTCTGCGGTTTGGATGAACTTGTAATTCCCGTCTGCTTCGACGGCTGTTGAGGCTTGCAAATACAAGCCGACCCGAATCCCACTGGTCTCGAAACGGGCTGCGATGTCTTCGATTCGCTCACGATGGCGTTCGAAGTTTTCCTGGAAAGGAACCGTTTCGCTGTTGGGTTGAATGCGAACTCGGCAACGCTTGGCGTTCAGCGTCGCAGCAAGGTCCATGATCGTTTCGAGCTTTTCGCACGATGCAACGAACTCGTCGTCGGTACCGCCGAAATTGATCGGAAGGTCAAAAGTACCAATGTCCATTTTGGCACTTTGAAGGAACTGGCAAGCGAACTCTTTGCCCAACGCGTCATGACGCCCCACAAGGTCCGTCATGTCGATCTCAACTCCTTTGAATTCGTGAGTCAAAGCGAGTTCGATCAGTTCATTTTGACGGCCAGCAACGCCGAGCCCTTTTGAGTTCAAAACTTTGTACATATTTTTGTTCCGCTTCCTTTGTGTTAACTGGCCTCGCTCAGGTGTCGAATTCGAACATTTCGAGTCAGCAACCCGATCCGGACGTCATGGCTTTGCCTGACGACGGATGAAATCGGTTGCCGTAAGTGGACCCATCGAGGCGACTGTGCTCGCAAATCGAGCTTGTTTTGAGGTTCCACAATTGATTGAGTCGCGGATTATCACAAAAGAGCTCTTTCGGTACTAGTGGAAAGTTTGCGAAACAATGCGGAAAGCCAGCAGAAATCCGGGCATATTTGGCATGTTTGACCGTCTTGAACCATAGATTTGGACAGGGCGACGGCGCTTCTTCAGCGTCGGTGACTCCTGCTTTTAAACCCGGATTATTCACGATGCGTGGGCGTCGACATGGAGAAAGCTTGTTTCATTGGGCCATTGTTCCAATTTTGTGGTTTCAACAGGTCACTCACGACGTGAAATTGACGAGTTTGCAAAACTTGCCTCCGCCTCCGGATAATGCCTTCAAAGGAAAAACCAGACGCCTGTCGTCATGAATAATTTCGGTTAAAAGCGTGCTGCTCACTGCGGAGTCCAAAACGATGAATTGCTGCTGGGGTGGATGCTGGCTGGGTGGGCGAATCACGCGATGGAGTCCCGTCGATCTCGGCGTGGGTACAATCGGTAACTTCGCACTTCCCTCTTCGGAATGCCGAACCTATGATTGCCGGAGGACCACCGTTCTGGTGGGAAACCATCTTTTGGTTGAAATCGGGGGCGAATTGGAATCGACCGGATTGGCTGAAGGGTTGGTGGCGTGTCGTGGTTGATCAGAAGGCCACGTAAAAATCTGATCAAAACCTTAATTGCTAAAGATAACTCTTTCGCATTGGCTGCGTAGAAATACAACGCCCCGGCTGATGGGTTTCGCTGGAGAGCCCTGAATGCTGGTCACCAATTCCAGATCGTAGTGAGTCACGTCGAATACGCTTGCTACTAAATTAAGTTTTTGACTAGTTTGATTTTCAGGGTGTCGCTGCCCGGTTGGTCAGGCGAAATTTAAATTAGCGACTACACACGTAGAGGCCATCTTGGAAACATCGCGGGACGCGGGTTCGATACCCGCCGCCTCCACTGAATTCCGTAGACCGGGCTGAGATTCATTTCTCAGCCCGTTTTTTTTGCGTCATACTGAAGCGCTGAAATTGTTGTCCGCGGCAGCATCAGACAAAAAGACTGGCGTCCTTTCTCTTATCCCGGTTTATCGCGGACGATTCCTGTATGAACACACGACTATCCAGTGAGAATTCGTCTGGGAAAAATCTGCAAGTTTGAGGAATCACAGTGAAAGACGAATTAGTGACTTTTGTAGTGCTAGACAATGCAGGCGATCGACTTGGAGTCGTGGATCCGGATGTCTCACTAACCCTGATCGCGTTGGCATCTGAAGATCCAACCGATTGGAACGAACTACTGGACTGCTGGCCGCGGTACTCAAGCCGGGCAGTTCCCGAGTTCCCAAGCTCGTTGCCATTTGAAGTAGTCACACGAAACGATGCGATGGCGGCGATTCGCAACACTGGCCAATGGGTCATGCTTGATTTGACTCAAAAACGATACCTGAGCGGAATCGAGGCTCAACGTATTGAACGCACCGCCTGCTTTTCCATGCACACGGACGAGGATGGTAAACAACGCGATCCCTTAAGCGTACATTTGGCTCCGTGGTGGGAAATCCATGAACAACTCCAACAGGACTCGCTCGAGATCATTGAGGGCTTACGGCAGTCGCCGCCAAGGATCCCGCCTTGCAATCGGGAATTCCTGTTCGGCGATCCGTTAGCTGAGTACCTCGCGATGCGAACCCTTGCGATTGCTGAAACGCCCCGAGGCCGCAAGGCTCTTTCGCCGGGAAGCAATCGACGGGAACTTGACGATCTAACCATTGAAGTCCACCGCGATTGGCTGATGAGTCCGCGGGAAGAACTGGGCGGGATGTTTCCAAGGCAACATCTGCATGGCGGTGTTGACTGGATTGACCGACTCACATGGAGCCAGCGGCTTCGGTTCGAACGCGGTGGCCAGATTGTTGCGATTGCGAAAGACTTCTCAGGGTACCACTACGGCCCAATGGGATGCGAAGAAGTTGTGATGTACTTTGATCTCTGCCGGGAGCTGATTCATGCCAGCTGGATGTGGTGTCAAAGAAACGCTTTACAAGTTTCAGAAATTTCCTCTGAGTCGCTGGCCTGTTTTGAGGGAGAGGAAATGCTTGGTGCGACTCCGGTCGGTTCAACCGTCAATGATCTGATTCAGTTTCTTGAAGAAGTCAAAACCGAATGGCTAACCAGTCCATTCGAAGGTGGTTCGCCGCCAGCGTTTATTCTTGAGTGCAGTCGGCGTCGTGTGCCACGCGGAGCTGGTGTCGAGATTGTCGGGATGTCAGAGAGGCAAAGCGAACAACACGTGGTCGACTGCGATTGCCCCATCTGTCGAATGATGGCTGATGGATTTTTTGGTCCAGGCTTCACGAGCATTGATGGTCATCATTTGGAACTCGACGAAGAATTCGCATTCTCGTTGTTCGAAACTTTGGAACATTGGCAAGCCGAACAGGATGAATATGCGGCGTTTTCTGCCGCGTTGGAAGCGAAAGAAAGGCTGCGACAACAGCGAGTCGCCGACGGCGATCTGGATGAACAAGATGAGTTTGCTTCCGTATGGTCTGGTGGTTCCTTGACCGGCGGTGCGACCGAAAGCGACATTTCAATCCCCGGTGACCACGATGGAAACCTGCACCTTGCCTTCCTGCTGTCGGAGATAATATCCGAGCTTCAAAAGCCACTCGCGGATTCGGTTTCGGATGCAGGCAAACCAGATTTCCGTCAACAACGTTTGATTGAGCGACTCAACACTGACTTTGAAGAGTTTCGACAAAGCGATCCGTCGACGAAGAGCGTAGCGACCGATACACTTTCGTCCACGCTCGAAGAGGTCGCATCGCATCACCCTCAGCTTGTTTCGCGGGTCGCGGATTTTCAAAGCCGCATGCACGAACAACTGCGGCGACCGACTTGAAATGGTAGCGATCACTTCGGTGATGACGAACGTTTCTAGATGTTTTAACTTTTGTTTTTCTGGAGCGAAACATGGCTTGGCGGCCAAGTGATTGGGTACTCGAAGCCGAGTTGGATAACACGACCAAAGGCTGGGTCACTGGCTGGATACTCATCCAAAACCAGCAGCAACCTTTGAAGTTATCGCTGAAGTTGGTTGGCAACTGCCATCCGGATCTTGCTGGCTGGAAGTTCAAAGTTGTCCGCACCGAACCGATTCCTTCATGGGCCCAACCGCTGTCTCACGCGGATAACATCTCACCTAACCAAGTGGGGCACGCTGGTGATATCACCGCAGACCAGGAACTCAAACATTTCAATTGCTCGGAAGAAGAGTTTGTCCACCGGGCTTACCTTGGTGAGCAAACTCCAACGGAA
>CAYZPA010000001.1:150047-171102 GCA_964479855.1 uncultured Pirellulaceae bacterium | reverse complement strand
AGAATCAACCCAACAATTGCACCTTCCAGCATTTTACTTTCTCATCTCACGACGTTGATAATGAGGCGGATTATAACGTGTTGGGGCGCTACGCGCAATCATCAAAAATGACTTCCGGCAGTGCCATTCGCGTCAGCGACCATTCTTCAATTCACTCCGCTCACGAGTTTCGTTGGGACTTAAACCCACGTTTCGCCGCCGTGGAACACCAATCATCTCGCCAATATCGCGTCGTCGTCGGGAACCATGGGTTTTGCCATGCCGGATCAAAAAGACCCGACCGTTTATTCACGTCCTGCAATCAAAGAGACCTGACCGACCTGACCCTTTATTCATCCGCCTTGACCCTTTATTCATCCGCCTACCGGCACACCATCGACAGCACCATTCCGCTCAAGCCAACGAAGTAATGCGTCGGCAGGAGAACTCTTTGATGCCGGCTAACGTCCGATAACGTCGAAAATGTGCGGTCTATCGCGACCACGTCCATCTTGGCGTAGGCGGCGACGTTGATTTGTCTATGAAGACAAATGCGATTCCATCGCTCGCAAAGTCCGCAAATGAAACAATTAGCTTTCCGCAGTACTCTTCAATGGCGAGCGGTGCGTTGGGCTTCGATTTTTCACCAGAGACTTTTCCACTAGCGTATCTAAGCATTGTTCCAGAGTTCTCAAAATCGCCGAGCGACCCTTCCATTTGAAAACTTCCATCTGTCTGCATTAGAAATGCACCCGCATTAGCCGGAAGTCCATATGCTCCACCAGTTCCTCGCCAGTCCGGCTCTCCTCCAAACTTCGTTTCAAAACTCCCAAACCCATCTTCATTCTCTGTCCACCCATCAATAAACAGCTCACCAATAAGGTCCGTTTCCTTGGGAGGAGGAGTCAACGTATCTCCAAGTTCGTCTCTTCGGAGCAGCGTCGAAAACAATCGATTTCCCTCGTATGCGGGCGGGTCCATAAAACAATCTGGATCGCACCAATGCCAAAGATGAAGCACATAATCCCCTCCCAAGTCGACCATGGGCGGCTCGTGAACGATTTGAGCAAGCAGAACTAAATCATCAGAGGGCCACTGTTCGGCAGGAAAACCCCACGGCATTCCGCCAAACTTTGACCTCAACTTCGTCTGCCGCTCTTGCTGGAAACCTAATGAAAAAATGGGTGAGTACTTATTCATTTTCAACTCGTTGGTATGTAAACGCGGGGACACAGTGGTATGCCCCCACGTTCCATTTGGTACACCAATTATTCTTCAGGTGGTTTTTGAGGAAGAGCATCTGGAAGGCCACAAGACTGCCAATACGCTTTGAACTTTGGAGGTTTTAGTTCGTCGATAGACGTCGCATCTTTATTCAACTCAATCCAGTCGCACCAGCATTGATCCCAAATCGCCTTTTGGTCCTCAACTTCATCAATCAGATCTAGGGTTCCTTGAGTATCAGTCGCAGGGCAAGTGACGGTACAATTTGCAAGCTCACAGAAAACTTTCTTACCATTCGCGTCATTTTTAACGGATCCTACTGCAAACCGCAATTCGCGATATTTCACTCATTTGTAACGGCTACATTGACCACCGAGTCCAGAATTGGCTATACCAATTTGCGGGAGAAAACAACCTCCAGGTCCCGGCTTTCCACCCGCACAAACGTCAGGAATGTGACCACGATGCCAGCCTTCATCGACTTCAAGGCCCTCGCACTCTCCGACCAACGCTCTCCAAGCAGTGGCACAGGCTTTCTTTTCAGCCGGCATCGGAAAGTTATCATAAAACATGAAACATTTGCCGGCTCCCAGTTGAGCTTCGACAAGGTTCTTGTACGCACACAGAGAGTCAATGACTTTCTGTTTCAACGCGGCATCGTGGGAGCACGAAACGGGGACAGGGAGTGCCGGGGTAAAACCGGCTTGGGATAGAGAATGAAAGTTTCTTACGAAGAAGATTTAGCCAATCACTTCGGCCTCCAGCGGAGGCGTGGCATCGGTAACGTCGCTGCGTTGAGCGTCCGTGCGGAGGGTAACGTAGGCCAGCTATTGAGCTCCGAAATCCTCACTTTCGCGTGCCGATCTCATCCTGTCAGGGAGAAGGCAACATCACCTCCACCGCTGTTGGCAAGGTGGCTGGTGGACGCGGCGGAGTCAGTGAACCTGTGCATGCGTGGACATTCCAAGCGCGAGAACCGGGAAGGATGAATAAGGGGTCAGGTCTCTTTTCCCGTGAAACGGTATCCGTTAAATTTTCACCAAGCCCCGAACTCCTCGATATTGCCCTGCTGGTGAGATCTTTCATGTTCTCAATCGTGCTGTTGCCCGGCTTCAAATCTTTGAAAAACCAGAAGACTACGATGCGTTTATTGGGTGTTGGTGTTGGGCGAACAGAGGTTGTGTTGCGAATGCCTTGAAGGGGAATGGAATTGCTTCTGCGTCGCCACGAATTCGAATGGTTTTCGCGCGATAACTCGCGCAGTCAGAGAGTTTGGGTCGCTTAAGCCCGGATTATTCACGACGCGTGGGCGTCGATATGTAGAAAGCCTGTTTCATTGGGGTAATGTTCCAGGTTTGCGGTTTCGAAAGGGCACTTACGGCGTGAAATTGCCGAATTTGCAAAACTTGCCTCCGCGTCGGAGAATACCTTCAAAGGGCAAACCAGGCGACTGTGGTCGTGAAATAATTCCGGTTAAGCATTGCGGGCTTTTTCCAAACCGAGCAGTGCGTCAACGTATCCACACGCGTGAATGGCAGGGGCGTGCAGCACTACGGGCGATTCAGCGTTCCGTGCATTCCGTGATGAAGCTTGTGCAAAACGAATTCTAAGCGGGTTGAGTCTCAAGTTCGTCGGCGGTCGAAAGAGCATCCTCAAAAGTGCTTTCAACAGGAGCCTGAGGCAGTTCGAGATCTTTTTTCAAGTAGAGTTCATCGAACTGGCTCATTCCCCGAGGCCAAATGTGGAACTGGCCCTTCGTTAGCCCGATGTTCCATTGGCCTTGAATGCCATCCTTGGAAGCTCGACCACCGTAGACGACGCGGTGCTTTTGCAAATATTGTTTCGTCCACGAACATAGCCCGGTCTCAATGTCGTAGCTGCCGGTGGCCACCCATGGGCCAACGTAGTCGGTTCCTTCGCCATTGATTTTCCCATCAGCAAAGAAAAGATACATGCTCATCCAGCCGCGTCCGCTGCGATGGCTTTCAAGATAAAATCCGTTCCATTCGCAGGTCGGAAATCGGTTATCAGTTTCAGCACGACTGTTGTCGGTGGGAGTGTTTGGATTGGTTGGCATCGGATTGTTGGACAAAGGTGGGGTGATTTGACAGCCTAAATTTACGCTCTTAACAGCCTTTCAGGCAAATCGCATGGAGAACTCAAGCGAGTTGGAAAGGCGAATGGACCGAGTGAAACTGATGTGCTGGCGTCTGGGAATTTTCGTTGGACACGTCGGCGAGGTGAGTTTCGCGAACGCTAGTTTTGCTCGGTGATTCGCTGAAACGAACGCAGCAGTGACGCAATGTTCTGCTTGCCGATTGGGTTGGCGCTTTGGATATTCCACTTGGGTAAACGATGTTCGTTGTTGAGGCAATGTTCGGTTAACCATTTCGCCGCATCGAATCCGCTTGGCCCGTCTCCCAAGTCGTGATCGAAGCAGATCGCTTCTGGCATCTCGTTGTTGGAAAACCATTCAGCAAAATCGTGAAAGGATTTCACCCAAACGATGGTCGGGTTCGGAATTGGGAAGTAGGAGTGCCATCGTGGATCAACCGGATCGCGTTCGTCATCCAGCCAAAGAAGGATCGAATTCATTGTCAGACGTTCCTGGTTCGAGTTCACTAACTACTATCTCATCGAATCCAGTTGGCGTTTTAAAGCTTGATACCCCGGGTCGTCCGGCGAAATATCAAGAAGCTGTTCAACGAAAGGAACCGCTTTCTTCGCATCGTTCATCTGCAGATAGAACGTTGCCAAGCCCATTGCGTATCGCGGATTGTCGGGCTGTTGCTCGTAAGCAATTTTCATGTGCTTTTCCGTGCCGTTCATGTCACGCTGAAGGTAAGCCGACATGGCGAATCGGTAGTGCAATGCGTGAGCGTTGGGCAAACTGGCGGCTCGTTTCAGATCGACAGCGAGCCGTTGGTGGTCCTCAGATCGGAGTTCGTCAATGCGTTTTTGAAGCCGAGCCATCTGTTCGCTGACGGCCTTGAACTGTCCCGCCGAGACGCCGGCTCCCGAACCAGATGGGTTTTGCAGTTGCATTTGCAGCGACCGTATCTTGTTGTCCAGCAACGCCGCAAGATTCGATCTCGGCCCCGCAAGGTAGGGCTCAATCTCGATCGCTTTGCGATAGTCGTCTGCCGCCTGTTCCGCCTGCCCGAGCCGCTCATGAATGTTGCCCAACATCATGTGAGCTCCTGCGGTATCCGACATGACCATCAACGATTGGCAGTACTCGCGAATCGCAGTTTCAAACTTTGATCTGCGTTCAGTGTTCAGCAGCGAATATCGAATGTTCTCTGGAAGCGACGTTAACGCTCGAGCGGCTTCCATGCGAACGCGAGCACGATCGTCATCCAAAAGTGACACTAACGAAAGTGCTTTTGCAATCATGCCCGATTCAAGCTTCATTTCAGACGCTGAATAAAGCTGCTGGTTAAGCGCATTGAGCAGAAGATTTTCCGTCGAGGCGATGGCAGCAACCGCGACTTTAATGTCCGGATCAGTCACAAGACGATTTGCAACGTCCAACGCTTTTTCATCAGTTTGAGTCGCCAACAATTGAGCCGCCGTCGCTCGAATGATTGCCGGGTTGGCCGCGTCGAAGGCCAGCTTCGACAGGATTTCTGTTGCCGGTTCGGAATCGCGAATCTTTCGTTGTGCTTCGGCAAGTTCCGGGTAGTAGGCCGTTTTGGGTGGCGAAGTTTCCGCCGGATACCATTTCGCAGTCGCAGTAGCCATCTGCTGGTTGACGCGTTCCAAAGTTTCCTTTGCTGCAGCATCGCCGTTTTCAGCGGCAATGATCCAATCCAGATATTGAGCGTACTGTTTTTGCTGTTCCGTTTTGGGTTCCAGCTCAAGGTGACATTGGGTGCATGAATTTGGGGTGCCGTTGAGCGTACTTAAATCTGGCCGGGGAACTCGAAAGCTGTGGTCACGCCGGTGATCGACGGCCATGTAAGTCGTCGTTGGCATGTGGCAGTTGACGCACGCCGCACCTGCCGTTCCGGGCTCGTGGAAATGGTGTGCTTTGGTGTCGTACTTTCCAGTCGGATGCTGGTGGCAGGAAGTGCAGACCTGATTGCCGTCGTGTTTAAGTTTCAACGAATGCGGATCATGACAGTCGCTGCATTTGATCCCCGAATGAAACATCTTGCTCTGCAGGAACGAGCCGTGAACGTAGTCCTCATCACGAATCTGACCATCGGCGAAGTACAAAGGTTCTGTCGCCAACTGCAACGCATGGTAGTCGTCGAAGTTGCAGCCCGGTTTATAGTTCGTCGCGGTGACGGTGCGGCGCGAGTGGCAGGGCGCGCAAGCCTGAATCTGATCAAGGTTGTTGGTCGTTTTAAGTTTCGTCAGCCCCTTGCCGTGGTGGCGATCCCAAAAGAGTCCTTTAGAAGAAGCGATCTCTTCATGAAGGCTGGCCGGACCGTGACAAGCTTCGCAGCTGACGTCGATTTCTGACCATGATGTGTTCCATGAAACCGTCGCAATATCAAAATTCTTTTGCAGGTTCGTGCTGTGACATTCGGCGCAGCTGACGTTCCAGTTCTGAGTTACTCCAGTCCAGTGAAGCGGGTCGGTCGGGTCGAGTTTTTCATCAACGTCTGGCGGTGAAAGATAGAACCACTTTTTCGCAACCGTGTCCCACGACAATCGCAAAACCTGAACGCGACCTCGATCCAGTTCGACCATAAATTGTTGCAGGGGCTCGGTGCCGAACGTGTATTTGACTTCGAAGTCCTGCATCTTTCCGTCAGGACCTTCGGTGTTCACCATATAACGATCGCCGTCGCGAAACATCCGGGAAGTAATGCCATAGTGTTCGAGGGACTGGTCGTCGAAGTCGGCTTTAACAGATTCCGGTGTGGCGATGTCCATTGCCTGGTCGTGGTGCGACCCGATAAACAGTTCAACCTGTTCCTGATGGCACGTCGCGCAGTTGTCTCGACCGATGTAAGTCGCGACCGCGTCAGCAGGTGGGCCTTGGTAATAATCTGCCAGCAGATAGCCCGTGATCGCGATCAGGATCAGCAGTGTCGCGAAAGGAAGGGCTCGTTTCATTCAGCTATTCTTGTGTTGGTCGTGTTTTCAAAGAGGATGTCTTTTCCGATATGATATCTGAATCGATTGATTTCTGAACCTGAGAAACTGAAGCTGATGACTGAACCAACGCAATTGGAGCGAGCGACGGCGCTTTTGCGGCAGAGTGGCGCGGTCGTGACGGCTCAATCGGAGGGTTTCAACGTAACACGGGAACTCAGTGGCCAAGTCATTGAGTTTGGTTTCTTGCGTTCTGTCCGCCGCAGTGAAAATGAGATCGTCATCTGGGATCCGAATGGCTCGGCTGGGTGGTTGAGTGACGAGTCGATCTTTATCGCAAGTTCACGGTTGCCGAAAAAGCTGGACGGCATCCCAAAACTATTCGAAGGGCTTCTCAAACAAGCTGTTCAAATTGATTCGGAATCGAATGTGCTGCTCAACGGAGAAGGCGTTGCTTGCGAAGCGATGATTCGTCGGATCGCCGAGCTGTTCGGCATCAAGTCGCGAAGGATGCGAATCATTGGCGGCGAAGAAAAGAAAGCTCTGCGTTTTATTGATTCCATTTTTCGCACCGAAGACACGGGCCGCAGTGCGGGCGGCAGTGCGGGCAGCGGTGTGGATTGCGACTTTTACATTTTTGACTTTGAGGCCCGAGGTGTTGATGCTCTTTTGATGACAATGGCCCATCGCGCTACCATTCTTTCGATGCGAAAAAATGGAAACCTGCACGCGGCAGCGAAGCAGCGTCTGCAAAATGGCGATGTGACTCAGATTCTGTTGGATAAAAAACTCACCGCCAAGCTGCTGTTGGATGAGATGCTGGATTCTGGTGCGCGAGGCTGGTATCTGATTAACGCGAATGATGATTTGCAGGATTTCGAGACACCGCAAGCTGATACGGAAACCGTGTCAAGGATTGCGGACGGTTTCTTGAAACTGTCTGAATTTGATTGCGATCCTTTTGTGGCTCATTGGACACGTCGTCGGGTAGGTCCATGGCCTGAGCAAACGGAATCTCAATACCTTGACGATTTGTTGTTCGGTGTTTCGCGAGCCCGGCATGGGAAGGTAGATGCATTGCGCCGAATCGTGGCGATCGGAAGATTGCTGGCCAGCAACGATTTGACTCGTGGCCAGCCCGTGGTTTGTTTTTCTGACATTCCGTTGAACGAGCTTGAAAAGCATCGTGTGTTTCGAAATCATTTGGGTCGTTGGGATTTTGAGCTTTGTGGAGTCGCGATAAAACGTGATTGGCTCAGTTCGCGAGGTGGGCGTCCGGTTAAATATGGGACAGAGGAGGACTGGGAATCGATTTCCGAAATCGAACGTTCCTTTTTCCAATTGGCGAAAAGTGCGAACGGAAAAATTGACTGGAAAGCCGAACGCGAGTGGCGGATCGTTGGCGATCTGGATCTTAGAACGGCACCGATGAACGCGATTGTGGCTTTCGTGCCAGATCAAAATGACGCGATCGCGTTGCAGCCATACTGTCGCTGGCCCATCGTGGTTATGGACCAGTGAAAAGAGACTCGCAGGCCGCATTTCAATCGCCCACGTTTTTGCATACGATGGGTCCGTCATTGGAAACGGATTTGCTTGTATGCAGCGGATATTTATCGAGAAACCCTATCGGTTTGTGAAACCGGTCACGCGAGACTGGATTCCTCGCCTGGTCAATCATCCAATCGTCTTGCGACCTTTGCTGTGGTTCACTGAATCGATTGTCAATTGCGAGGTTCGAAACGCCGCGAAATTGAAAGCCAGTCTCGATTCAGGCGACGCGTGCATGCTGATCCCCAACCACCCAAGGACGTCCGATCCGGTGGTTATGTATCGATTGCTGCAGGATCTGAAGCGCCCGATGTTTGTGATGGCCAGTTGGCATTTGTTCAATCGCAACTGGTTTGACTCATTCGCAATTCCCCTCATGGGCGGATTTTCGGTGAATCGAGAGGGGTTCGACAAAGCCTCGATTTCGTTCGCCGTTTCTTCGTTGCAAGACGGGCGTCGCCCCTTGCTTGTTTTTCCTGAAGGCTCAACCAGTCGCACCAACGATGCGTTGATGCCGTTTCTGGACGGACCAACCTTTGTGGCTCGATCGGCAGCCCGCAAAAGACACAAGGCAGGTAAGCGGACGCTGATCTATCCGGTCGCGATGAGATATCTTTTCGTTGGCGATTTTGAAAAGACGTTTGATGCCGCCATGTTGCGGATCGAATCATTGTTGGACTATGTCTCGGAGACAAAGGATGTCGAGCAACGTTTATCGGTAGCGCTTCGGCGGTTGGTGCAGCGTAAAGCTGGTGAGTTCGATGTCCGTATCGATAACGCTGATTCGGATCGCGCTGATTCGCTGTGTGTTCAGCGAGACGTTGTGGCCGATCAGGTGTTGGCAACTGCAGAGCTACGCTGGTTTGGGCAGGCTTCGACCGAGAGCATTACTTCGCGGATTCGCAATTTGCGAGCGAGAATCTTTCCAGAGATGATTTCGAATGATTCGCTGACAAAGGACGAAAGGGCCATTCGCTGGCGAGACCTTGAACGGACCTACTTGGCGTGGCAAATGTCCAGCTATCCCAAGGATTACTTCTCCAGCTACCGAAGTGTTGACCGCGCGTTGGAGATCGCGTCAAAAATCGAAGAAGACCTGACTGACATTCCCAGAAAGTGCGGTAAGCAAAAAGCCGTGATTGAAGTCGGCGATCCGATCGAAGTCCCTGCCGAAAAATTCCGGGGAGACGGCGAAGATCCGTTGATCGTTTCGGTGCGAAATCAGTTGGAGGCCTTGATGCAGAAGCTGCAATCCGAATCAACCATGGTGGCGAAGCGCTAAACTTCGTCGTCCAGATTCCAGCCCTCTGGAAGAATCGATTTCTTGATCACGATTGGAATTCCATCCCGGATCACGCAAGTGTCATGATCAAGGCTGGTTTCTTCGCGCTTTTTGCCGTTGATGATCCGTACGTTTTTGCCAATGCGGCAATCGAGGTCCACGATAGAGCCTTCAATCACGGTCCCTTCGCCGATGCCGAGCGGAATGTCCGTGTCGGCTTCGGATGGCAACTCCGCATCGTAGTATGCGGCGCCCATGATGATAGAATCTTTGATCCGTGCTCCAGGAGCGATCCTTGTTCGCAATCCGATGACACTGTTTTCGATTTCGACATCGTCTCCAATGATGCAACCGTTCGCGATCAAGCTGTCCTTGATTTTTGCGTTTTCAATTTTCGAAGGCGGCAGGAACCTCGCATGCGTGTAAACCGGGTTCTTGCCTTTGATCATCTGGAATGATGGCTTCTTGCTGGCAAGATTTAGGTTCGCTTCGTAGAACGAGCGGATCGTTCCGATGTCTTCCCAGTAGTCGTCGAACAGATGCGTGTAGACTTTGAAGTTTTTAATCGCATGCGGAAAAACTTCCTTGCCGAAGTCCGTGTAGTCGCTTCCTTCAAGCAACTGGTTAAGCAATTCACGCCGAAAAACGTAGATACCCATGCTGGCGAGACAGTCTCTGCCTTCGGGATCGATTCCTTGCGTTTTGATCCATTCGGGATCGGTGCGAACCTGATCCATCTCTTCGTCAGTTTGCGGTTTCTCGACAAAGCCGCTGACTCGACCATGGTCGTTCAGTTGCATCACACCAAAGCCTTTTGCCTCTTCACGAGTGACTGGCAAGCACGCGATCGTGACGTCGGCTCCTTTGGCTTCATGGGTTTCGATCAATTCGCTGTAGTCCATTCGGTACAGTTGGTCACCCGAAAGGATGACGACATAGTCGATGTCCGACTGGTTAAAATAGATCAGATTTTTGCGAACGGCGTCAGCAGTTCCCTGGTACCAGTCGCTGCCTGCCGAAGGAGTTTCCTGAGCCGCGAGCAGTTCAACAAAGCCGCCGCCAAATTTGTCGAACTGGTACGCGTTGTTGATGTGATTGTGCAGGCTGACGGACAAAAATTGAGTCAACACGTAGATGCGATTGATGTTGCTGTTGAGGCAATTCGAAATCGGAATATCGATCAGGCGATACATGCCTCCCAGTGGAACTGCCGGCTTGGATCGAATCGTGGTGAGCGGAGCCAGTCTGGTGCCTCGTCCACCGCCCAAAATTAGTGCGACCGTATTCTTCATGATCCTCATTCCACTGTTGGTAACGTCCTGTGAGGTCCCATTATTGCGAACTTTCATGGTCAGCGAAAGCACCGATGAAGCATTGTCGTTTTGCCATTCGGATCAACTCGATCGAGGCCTTGGAACGGACTTTGTTTATGCAGACTTCGCTTAAGCGGGCTTCATTGAACGTTCGCCGCGTAACGATTCGCCGCACAAAAATTCGGCATCAAGTTTACCCGCGTTGCAAATTCTTACTAACCGGCAAACTGTTGCAAGTGCTGCTCCAGTTCCATGATCTCTCGTTTGAAACCTCCGGAAAGAATCGGGAACCGGCACCACGTTTTCGGGTCGAGGTTCTTGTCGTCCAGGTGAAAAGAAGGCGCGTATCGTTCACGCTTCCACTGGTTTCTGCACCACAAACGAAAGAAGCGAATGGTCCACGCGCCGATTTGTCCTGCGTCAAGATCGGGAAAGTCGACCTTCATGTGTTCGAAGACCTCGACCGGCACCATTTTGTCACGAATCGCATAGCACTCGATCGCGTCAAGAATCTCGTAAGGCATAAGGTCGTCTTCGTCGGTTTGCCCTTCCGAAGGCGGCCGAAGTTCCGCTGTCGGCTGTTGGTCGTTGACAAGCTTTAATTCCGGGATTGGTTCGGCTCCAACAGGCCCGGTTAGCTCCATCCATATCAGCCACTTTCGCAAATAGGCTTTGTCGATTCCGGCCACTGGGCTGATTCCGCCAGAAGTGTCGCCGTCCATCGTCGCATAGCCTACGGCGGCTTCGCTTCGATTACTGGTCGATACCAACAACGCGTTATTCAGGTTTGCCAACATCCAAACGCTTGGCGATCGAACACGTGCCTGAATGTTTTGCAGCGTAATGTCGTGTTTTTCCCAGGTTAGTTCTTCACCGATCGCATCGCTGACCATTGTTCGATAATCCTGGACAAGGTTGTCGACGTCGAATTCGTAATGAGTCGCGTTGACGGCTTCGGCGAGTGATTTGGCTGCGTTTCGAGTCACGTCGCCGCTGTTTCTGGTCGACTGATAGACCGTCGTCAGCAATCGATTCGTCAGTTCGGGAACGCTAGTTGGAAGGTCGTCTTCGTTTGATTTGGGAATGCAGAACCGCAAGCGATCGATCAGCTTGTCGAATCCGAGTTCCTTTTCTGCCAACTGTAGCATCGCCGAAATCAACGCCACGATACTGGCCGAATCGCATCCGCCGCTCAATGAAACGACGAAACCTTTCGACCATGATTTTCGCAAGTAGCCGAACAGTCCCAGGGATACCGCGCGAGTGAATTCTTCCGCCTTCAGGTCAGTGTCGGTTTCCCAGTCAGACTTTACGATTTCCGCACGCTGCAGATCGACGTGAGGAAACTTGAAACTGACGTCGATGATGTCCGTTTCGTCACCGTCAACCGATGGCTCAAAACTGCCCGTTCTGGCTCGAACCATACGAGTCGCTTCGATGTTGATGACAGCGGTTGTTAGCAAGACACTTTTAAAGGACAGCCTTTGACCGCACGCCAGTAAATTGCCGCCGCTGGCGATCATCGCGTCGCCGTCAAAAATGGCTCGTCCTGATTCGTTGCCTGTCAGGTTGCTGTAGACATACGACACGTTAAACGCTCGACTGCCCTCCAGCACAAACCTTCGCCGGACTTGATGTTTGTTAAACGCGAAATGACTTGCGCTCGGGTTCAGGATGATGTCGGCGCCGCGAGCTGCAAGGCTTCCGCCGGGACGCGATCCAACCCAAGCGTCTTCGCAGATTTCAAAACCGATGCGAATTCCGCTGACATCGAAGATTAAATCGCCAATCGGGTATTCGACTCCATCCATTTCCACTTCGCCGTCAATTCCGCTGGGCCAAGCCTTGAACCAGCGAGGCTCGTAATGGATCCCGTCTCCGGCAAGGTGTTGTTTGGCGACAAATCCCGCGAGCTTTCCATCAACGCACAACGCTGCGCAATTGAATATGCCTCCGGCGTACATGATTGGCAGGCCCAGTGAAACGACCATGCCGGCTGTGTGAGGCAGCAGCTCAAACAGTAGCTGCTGCGCAGTCGCTCGGAGGCCTGAACTGTGGAATTCGTCTTCGCAGCCGTAGCCTGTGATGCACAATTCGGGCAGGCAAAGGATCGATACGTTTTCGGAACGTGCTTGCTCAATGGCCGTCACGATGTTGTCAAAATTGTTTTGCCAGTCGAGCGGAGTTTGGTTGAGTACGCCTGCGGCGACCTTGAGAAGTTTCATAGTGTTGATGTTTGGGAGTTGGGGATGCTGGCGAAGGCAAGAAAGTGATTGGCAAGATGTGAGCGGCGAAATGGTGTGGAAGACAACAACAGCCGGTCGTCAAATTGGGGCTTCCACGTCCCGATGCGTTTGAGGCTATAATAAACCGTCACCAGTTTATCGGGTTGCGAAACCAAAAGGAGTCTCTATTGGCGTCCGGTCAGTCCAATATCAGTTTTAACTGCCCCAAGTGTGCAGAGCCAGTGTCCGCGTTGCCCGATAAAGTTGCGACTCGAATCCTGTGTCCTCATTGCGTCAAAAGTATCGTCGTGCCCAGTCAGATTGTACCCGGCAAAAAGTCGCAATCTGAACAATCGATCGACTCACTGATCGAAGGCATCGAAATTGGGGACGATCCAACCGCGGTCGACCCGACGGCTCCGATCAAAATCGACGGTTTGACGCCGGAAGCTTCTGATGACAGCTCATGGCATATTCGGTGTCACGTTTGTGATTCCGTTTTGTCGGTTAGCGATGAAATGGTTGGCTCCACGATCAAATGCAACGATTGCTATTCAATTTTGAAAGTCAAACCAGCTCTTGGGAAATCTGGTACTCAGCGAAGTGGTGCCGTCGATCAGAAATCGTCGGCCGACTTCGGTTCGACTGAAGCTCGCGGTTTTGAAAACGAACCATACGACGGCTCTGATCTGGAGGTGGTCGAAGGCGGTGAGCTTACGTTGGAGCCGCTTCCCGCCAAGCGTGCCGATTCGGCAAAAGATGGGGCTGACGCGAAATTAAATTCTGCGGAAACTTCCGAAACCGAAATCAAGGCCGAAGACGAGCTAACCCTCGCACCGCCCGTCGAGCTGGATCCCGATTTGCTGGAAGCTCAAAAGGAATCGCTGTTGGTTGACGAAGTCTTAAGTGTGGAACTTGACGAAGTGCGGGCCGTGGAACCTGCAGACGATGATGCGACGGATGACTTGATGGAGCTCGAACCGTTAACGCTGGAGAACACTCCGTTCGAATTGGAGAAACCCGCTGCTGAGTCGAAGGTGAAAGCGGATAGGCCATCTGATGGTGGCGGTGGTGACGATGACGATGACTCGGACGAAATGATCGAGCTCTTGGACGTTCCTCCCGAAGTTGCCAATCAAATGCATTCAGAAGCTGCCGGAACGCAAGGTCGTGGCGAATCGATGGTCAGCAAGTCAACCGCAGGGGTAGCTGGTTCGACTTCCAACGGATCGCAAGACGACACGGACGCGCCGGTTCGAGTTCACGCGCGGCGTCGAACGAAAAAAACAACGCCCGCAAGCAACAGTGAAAGTAAAAAGAAGGCATCGTTTTCCAGTATCGAGGATTCCAGCCTTTCGGTGATTTTGGATCGCAGCTTTGGAGTCCTGAAAACGGGAGCCATCTGGATCTGGGCAACCGTCGCGGTATTGCTGATGTGGGTTGGCAACGCGGTTTGGCATGGCTTAGGTCCTGGTGCCGCGCCCGAAGACGTTACGTTTTGGCAAAACATTTTGAACTACGGGATTGGGATCACAGTCGGACGACTCCCGTTTTGGTCCGGATACATCGTGCTGATGTTTCTAGGCGGAGTGATCTTTCGCGAGACGGCAAAAGGCAATGACAAGGTTGGGAAAATGACGCCCACCGACGTGGCGGATTTTACAAGCACGATGTTGTTGTTCGGGTTCAGTATGTTTCTTGCGGCGTTACCTTTCTTTCTTTTATATTCGTTTATCTGGATTCCAATTCAGCTGTTTCTGGCCGGTGTTTTTCTGTTTTGTGCGTGGCAGAATCAATCCGCTTTCGGAATCGTTTCAAGCAGCGTTTTTACTTCGTTTAGTCGCCATGCAGCCAGTTGGAAAAAGTGGGCGGCGGTCACGGCGGTGGCAGCTTGCGGTGGTTTTGTCGCGGGGCTCATGCTGGAGATCAATTGGTCTGTGCTTTCTGTGTTCACTTCGCTGGTCGGATCGTTGATCCTGACATTCACAACTCTTATTTACGCTGCGGTGACCGGCTGGCATGCCGGCAGTTTCATGGATGGCGATCAAACCAATGTATGAAGTCCTAAAGTTCCACGAATTCAAAAAGTCTCTTTCGCGAGCGATTCTTGCGACTGCAGTTTGGCTCGGCATTGCATTTTTAGTCTTGGCGGTTTGTGAAAACTGCTTGGCGTTTCAGCAAAATGACGTGCCACAGAAAGCCGCTCAGCAGCAAGGCGAGGCCGAACAAGAGAACTCCAACGCGCCGGCCAGTTTGGATGGTGAATCACTCAAGTTGGCTCAAGGCTACGTAAGGAAACTGTCAGACCCTGATTATGCGATTCGTCAGCGGGCGACCCGTGCACTTTGGGAGATTGGCGAACCAGCGATTCCGTTGCTGGAAAATGTGCTCGAGATCGGCAGAGGCGAATCGAAGGTGCGGGCTAGTGATCTGTTGATTCTGATCCGAATTGGGCTCAGGCCGGATGTTGATGCTCAGGTTGCTTCGATTGTTTCCGGATTCTTGGAACGTGAACAAAGTGTGCAAATTCGTGTTGTTCAGAAATTGTGTAGCCTGAACCAACGAAAAGTCGCCATGAAATTGATTCAGTTGGTCGAATCAAAGTCAGAGCGAGACACACTGTTTGATTCCTGCTTTAGAACGGTCGTTGATGCGGAAGAGGCGTTGAGGCTGGGTGATTTCGACAAGTTTGAGCGTTGGATTTCTGATTCAGCAGCCAATCAACACAATCAGCTTTTTTACTTCTACTACCTGTGGACTGAGGGAACGCTGGATCAGGAAATTGAACGCCTGAAACCATTGGCCGCGAAAGAAATTGAAGCCGCCAGGCTGTATGCCGAAAAACTCGAACAGAAATCTTCAGATTCGAAGCAAGCCAAACCGAAGCAATCGGGCGGAGGCAAGGCAGCTCAAAAAAATGCCAAGCCGGAACCGCCTCCTCGACAACGCGAGCTGCGGAAACTGATTGGATTGTTGCGGTTTCTTGAGCGGTCCGATGAAGCCATTGCTTTTGCGGATAAGCTCTTTGACAAAGACGATCGACGGAAGCTGACTCACACAATTCTGATGGAAAACGGACGTTGGAAGGACCTTGCCGACCTGATCGTTGACGCGACATTGCCAAAAGCAGCAAACCCAAAGGCAGCAAACCCAAAAGGTGCTGGCGGAAAAGACGCCAAAAAGGTTGGTCGGCCTGAGGATCTAAAAAATGGGTTGGGTTTTATTGCGGAGGGCTATCGTCGCGCTGTCATTCAGTTTTACGCGGGTGCTGATGAAGACCTTGAAAAAACTATCGCCGCGATTGAAAAGAAGATCAGTGAAGGGGCACGCAAGAAAAAGGGAAAACTTGATCCACATCCCGTCAATTCGACTCACGCAACGTTGCTGCAATACCTGTTGCAGTTTGATCGATCGCTGAAATATCAGACGCTTAAACGAGATTCGAGCACATTCGACTTGTTGGTCGCGAACAATCGATATGAGAAATTGTTTGAAGTCTTCAAGCTTAAATCTTTCGAAGATCGGGAACTCTATTTCAATCGTCGGCTGCTGAACATCCAGTCTTTATGCCAGATGACGAATCGTATGCGTGTTGAGAGCGTGAATCGATCGAATGAGTTGGCTCAGCAGCGTGACGACGCCATCAATATGTACATGAAAGTGGTGAGCTTGCTGGCGTCGTTGGGGCTCGACGAAGAAGCCGAATATTACTATCGACGATTGTATTTTGAGTTTTCTGATGACGCGGCTTACGTCATTCGACCCACAATTGTGGCGTTGCGGAATATCGGAGCCTACGAATCGATGTGGGAAATCGCAAAGCTGGAAGCGGAGCGTTCCCCTCAGATTTCATTGCTTAATCAACTGCTGGGCGAGTTGGGCTATGACCCAATGTTGCTCGAGTTTTTGGATTCTCAGTTGCAATCTCGATACAAAAATCCGATTGAGCGGTATCGTCGAGTTGCAAAGCTGATCAAGTCTCCCACCGTTTCCCATGACGAAACGGAACAGCTTTGGGAGCTGCTTGAGGGGATCGATGCCGGTAAGAATCCCGAAGCAATGAATTTGCTGTTTCTGATTTGGGACGTCGACAAAAATATGTTCTTTCAACCGAAAGCCAGGGAGGAAGACTGGTTGGTTGCGAAACAATTGCTGGCTCAAGGCGACTTTTTGTTGGCGGCTCAGAAATTCGAAGCGATTGCTCTTATTGAAGGCGATGCTGTTGGCTACGCGAAGGCTTGGTACGCCTACGACCGCGCCGGCGAGTCACAAAAAGCGAAGACGATGCGTTTGCTTTTCGCGTTGAAGTTCGATCCTGATGAAGCGTATGACTACCCCGACGAATTCAACGGGATGCACTGGCAAGCGTTGCCTTTTGATGCGTATCGATTGCATGACTGTTTGGTAGAGGACACGATTGAAGAAAATTGCTACTACATCTGGAGAATGACACAGGACGACAAGAAGAAAGTCATTCCACCCAAGCAGGCCATGGTTCGCTGCCAACTGCTGCGTTTTAACTACATCGAATCGCCGTACATGGAGGGCAGCGAGTCAGATCATCCGAACTTCATCGGTGGATGCCTGGCAACCGATGACACGCGGCAAGCTGTCGATTGGTTTCGGAAACTGGCTGATTATCGGCCGGCAGATTCGGGTTTGGTCGAAAACGTTTTTCCGGCCCTTAACAAAAATGGAGGTCGCGAAATCGTCGATGAAATGTTCGAGAAAGTCTCCAATGATTTCTTCGACATCCTGAAACGGTTTCCTGACAGTTCACTTTTTTTGAACAACTACGCATGGGCTTGCGCGTGCAGCGAACGCAATGTGCAAAACGCGATTGCGATTTCAAAACGGGCCGTCGCTGCTCGTCCTGGACGCGCAGGATACTGGGATACACTGGCCGAACTGTATTTCGTTGACAAACAATATGATCTTGCGATTGAGACGATCCGCAAGGCGATCGTTTTGAATCCGATGCGCGAGTATTATCAGGAACAGCTTGCCAAGTTTGAAAAAGCGAAGGCAAGTGCAATGTCCGAGCCAGATACTGGGGTGCAGCAGTAATCAGTTTGATGCCGTAATCAAGTTGACGCAGCAACCAAGGTAGACGCCGTAACCAGGTTGCCAATGTGATGTACCGCATCTTGGTATTGCTGACAGAATTGGGCGTCAAACGGATGTCGAAAGATCGCAATAGGGTGCCAGATTCACGTTCTACGGCGGCGGTTTCGATTTGATAATTGGTTTGAGCACGCTCGAACTGGTTGCGGGCGTCGGCGAGCCTTTGAACCGCTTCCAGTAGCCTGTCGACTGAAACGGTTTCCGCTTCGTACGCCGCCAATCAAGTTTGCAGCGCGTCATCGGCAGTTTTGGCTCGATTGTACTTTAACCGGAATTATTCACGACGACAGGCGTCTGGTTTTCCCTTTGAAGCGATTCTGCGGACGCAAATGCAAGTTTTGAAAATTCGTCAATTTCACGTCGTGGGTGACCTGTCGAAACCACAAACATGGAACAATATCCAAATGAAACAAGCTTTCTCCAGGTCGACGCTCAAGCATCGTGAATAATCCGGGTTTAATTCTGCGGATTGAAACGCTTGCCTTGTTTGTCGCAATGCCGTTCCTAACGGATGCAAAACCGTCTGTTACTCAGCGTCCTTGTCCTGCCAGTTGTAAATGTTGTACGAATCATTGCCGTACGATTCACCTTCGGCAGGGATGCGATTTTCAATTTCTGCGGGCGCCGGACCTGAGAACCACATGCGCGGTTTCGTTTCTTTTTCGCCTCGAAGCTGTACCAGTGGAACGCTCTCTTTGCGAACGGTTTCCATCGCTTTGGAAACTTTCGAATCAGGATCGTTTAGGTCTCCGAAGTAAATCGCGTCGGACGGGCAGGTAGAAGCACACGCTGGTTCCAAGTCGTTTTCTACGCGGTGGTAGCAGTTGTGGCATTTGACGGCCTGATTTGCCACCGGGTCAATGTAGATCGCTCCGTAAGGAC
This sequence comes from uncultured Pirellulaceae bacterium, assembly GCA_964479855.1. Lineage (GTDB taxonomy): Bacteria > Planctomycetota > Planctomycetia > Pirellulales > Pirellulaceae > Mariniblastus. Next base: position 152,473 of record CAYZPA010000001.1, on the reverse strand, counting down.
AGACTTCAACGCACGTGCCATGGCCGCAGCAAGTTTCGTAATTGATAACGACGCTTCCACCGATCGCCTTCGACAACGCGCCGCACGGGCAAGCCTTGACGCAAGGAGCGTCCTCACAGTGTTGGCAGGCCATCGGCAAAAACATGCGAGCAACCTTTGGGTATTCGCCGACGTCTTTGTAAAAAGTTTGCCGAATGTAGTTACCCAATGGAACGTCGTTCTCAGCCTTGCAGGCGACCTCACAGGCGTGACAGCCAAAACAGCGACGCGTGTCAACGAACCAGCCGAATTTCTTCCCGTCGTCGGGAGCTTTCATTCGGTCGGCCCAATATTCCTGCGGCTGAAAAAGGTCGCCGCTGACCGAATCAGCTGATGCAGGATTCTCTTCCGCGTCCTGTGCTCCTAATGCGGCCGCGCCAGCCATGCCCATCGAAGCCGCTCCCAGAAACTCACGGCGATTCGCCTGTTGTTCTTGACTGGGCTGATTTTCAGGTGCATCCGATTTTGATGGCGTGGTCTGATCGGAATCGTCTGAGTTCGATGGAGTGAGCTTTTCGCGATTCATAGGTTCTGTTCAATGTCAAATTTTCGAAGCTTGATGATAGCACAGGCAAGGCATTAACTATAAAGATGGTCGAACCTGAGCCTGTTAAAGTTTAACGGATATTCTGGTCGGTGAAGCTTGTGTGTGAAGGTTTTCGCGTCGTAGCAATTTTTAGGATAGCGTTCTGTTTGTCAAAAGGCCGATTTTTCCAACAGTTAAACCCGGATTATTCACGATGCGTGGGCGTCAAAATTGAGAAGGCTTGTTTCATTGGGGCATTGATCCAAGTTTGTGGTTTCGATACTTCACCCACGACGTGAATTGGTGAAACTGCAAAAACTGTCGCCACTTCAGGCAAATCGCCTAGAACATCAAACCAGACGCCTGTCGTCGTGAATCATTCCGGTTAAATGGACAGCCTGATACAGAGATTCAGCATGTTGCACACACGATTTTTTTCGACCCTGGTCGTTGGTACCGGACTTTGCCTGAGCTTTTGCACGAATTCCGTTTCTTTGGGGCAGAACGACGGCTCCACGGCCATTGAGCCCAACTATGGAAATGCCGAAGTACCGACGGTTTTGATTCGAAACTCCACTTTAGCGGAATTTGGGCAGAGCGAATCGACTCAAACGAATCAAGGCAGTAACCTGCAAACGGTTGCCTTTCAGGACGACGGGAATGCGTCCGCTATGGTCGCATCGCAAATAAATTCAGTCCGAAATTACGCGATGCTGCAGCCGATCAATTCTGAGCTGCAGGAACGAGCGGAGCAGGTATTGGCTTTGCCTGAAACAACCGCATCCAATCGCAGCCCATTGGTTCCGCTATCGCCGGGCTCAATTAAGAAAGCCAGCCACGCAATCGGCTCAACCGGTTTCGGCCCCGCGTCCCAAGCGGTTGTGACGGATCGTTCAGAAGTCACCATCAGTGCCCAGTCTTTCCAGCGTGGTTTTCGAGACAACTATGGATTTCTGGTTGCGAATCCCAGTCGCCAAACAGCCACCGCAGTTGTCGCCCGTTTGGTGGCTCCGGCAGGCTGTGCGATTCATCAAGTTATTCCAAAACCGGTTCGCGTAGAAGACGGAATCATCGAAATCGAATTCGATGAGCTCGCTCCGGGTGAAGAGACAAAAATTGAGATCGCAATCAGCTATCCCAAAAACGAACTGGCTCAATTTCAGGCAACGATCATCGCACCGACCAACGAGCCCGCCAACGATGAGCCCGCCAACGATGTTCTCCCAACCGCATTGGCAGTTGATTGGACTGCCGACGACGTTTCAGTTTCGGAATCAAATCGCGACGGGATGCTGCAGCCAAGTTCCACTGATTCGGCTGGCAAGAGCCCCTTCACCACGGTGTCATCCAGCAACAGCGTCGTCAAGAAGAAGGGCACCAGCGCCATCGTAAAAGAGATCGACAACGAAACGGTCCCTTCAGCCGAAGAGACCCTTGATGCGAAGAAGCCTGTCGAAATCGCAGAGACGTCGGACGTCAAATCGGACTCGAAGACCGAAAGTACATTCATCAAGACGACTGTTAATGGACCGCTGAGTCTGCTTCTGGATGAAGAGGTGGAGTTCTCGATTGATGTCACGAACGCGTCCCCGGAAACTGCAGAAAAAGTTGTGGTCCAGCTTTCGATTCCAAAGAACCTGAAAGTCACCGTGCTTGATCGAGCTGCATGGTACGACGGCGAGCAGGGGAAATTGACCTGGGAGCAAGAATCGCTTGGAGCAAACCAAACAGAAACGATTCGGTACAAAGCAAAAGCCGTTTCTGAAGGTACAGTTTCTCAATCCGTGGCAACGGGATGGCGAGGAGTATTTCAAGGAGAAGCCACGCTAAAGTCACAGGCAAGATGATCTGGTCAGCGATT
>CAYZPA010000001.1:0-149947 GCA_964479855.1 uncultured Pirellulaceae bacterium | reverse complement strand
GGTTTGAATTGGTTTGAATTGGTTTGAATTGGTTTGAATTGGTTTGAATTGGTTTGAATTGGTTTCCAGTTCCCGGCGAATCCGAACACGAAAAACCAGAATCTTTAGCTGTCCCAGCGTTCAAGGTTGAACGACCCCTCACGACCTTCGCCATGCGGCTTGCCGATTTAATGAGAACCCGACGCGTGAGCGAGGAAACGCTGGCCAGTCGCTGAACAGCATGTTGATTCAATGAGCCGCTTGGGGCGTTTGGGCGATAGTCCCGCTGAAGTATCGTTAACCGAGGCTAACGCCTAAACGCCTAAACGGCTGATATAGAGATCCCGATTTGGATTAAATTCAAGCCGTGACGCGTTTGGTTGCCGTTGCGAGATAAGCTTTGCAAAGCGAACTTAATTAACAAGCCGTAACGCAAGAGGCGGGCTCCCAACACTCCCAACGTAAAAAGGCAGGCTCCTAACGCATAAAGGCAGGCTCCCAACGGGAACCTGCCTTTCGAAATACGCTTTGTTGGTTGTCAAGCAGTAGAACTAACGGCCTCCGCGACCACCATTTCGTCCGCCTCTTCCACCGCGGCCTCCACCACCGGCACCGCCGCCCATGCCCGGGCCCATTCCACCCATGCCAGGACCGCCCATGCCCATTCCAAAGTCGGAATCGGCTTTCTCCTTTGCTTCACGCCGCGCTTTTCGCTTACCACCGAATTCAGCTTTCTCGTCGGTCTCCAAAGCAGCTGCCAAATAGCGACCACGATCTTCAAGGTCATTTCGCAATTGAATGTTACCGTTCGCATCCATGACGAGAGCCTCGCCCGGGAACTGGTACTGAATCGGTTCGCTACGTTTGATTCCCAAACGTTCGCCGCCCGAGATATCGAGCACAACCTGATTGGTGCGAACTGGCAGACCGGTTACTTTGTGAACCTGCCAGGTAACTGGGTGCAACACGTGAGCGGGTTCGTTGAAGTTCAAAAGTTCTCCTTTTCGAACGGTGGTTCGAATCGGAATGTTGACTCCACTAAGCTTACCGCCACGAAGTGCTTTCACAGCCGCAATGTTCATCTCAGGTTCGCTGGCAGGGATCGAAACCTCATCGTTCAGATCGATACGTCGCACTTCGACAGGCTCACCCGCGTAAACGTAACTGTCTTTGGTTTGAACCTTTGCTTCGACAACATCCGACCACTGACTTGGCCGAGCGTAACGCAGGTAGTCATGTTCTTTGGGGACTTTGACTTCGACGTAATCGCCCGCCGGATCGAACTTTTCGCTGACGTAGTAAACGGTTTCTCCTTCGACTTCTTCTTCACGGGCGAGCTTGATCCGTTCGCGAGCTTTCGGATCGATCATGCTGGAAGCGATCGGAGTTTTCTTGTAGATCTTTTCTTCATCATCGTCGCCGTCTTTGCCTTTATTTTTTCCACCAGACTTGCGGCCGCCACCCATGCCGGGTCCTCCCATTCCCATGTCACCCATTCCAGGCCCGCCCATGCCGGGTCCTCCCATACCACCCATACCCATGTCGCCTGCACCATTACTGCGAGCAAGTTCAGGGTCTTCATTGTTGGGGTCGCGAACCCAAACGCGGGTTCGATACTGGTAGGTCTTATTCGATTTGACTTGCATGTCAAAGAAACGGACGACCTTGATATCGCTTTCCGGCTCTTTAGTGATATCGATTTTGGCAAAATCGGAAGTATTGGATGCTTTGCGTCCAGCGCCAGAAATGCCGCCCATTCCCATTCCCATGCCCATTCCCATTCCGCCAGGTCCCATTCCGCCAGGTCCCATGCCCATGTCTCCGGGACCCATTCCCATACCGCCGGGCCCCATTCCCATGCCGCCAGGGCCCATACCAAAGCCGCCTCCAGTGCCGTTGCCAGAATCGATGGCTGATCGACGACGCTTGCTTCGCGTGTCGTATTGGCTGTTAAAACTGTCGTCGTTATCTTTATCTTTGTCGTTCTTTGCGAAAATGGTGCCGTCGTCAACCGGTTCTTCTTCTTTGACTTCTTCGACCGTAAACTCACGTAAGCTTGCGAGATCGTGTGTTGCGAAATCCTTGTAATCCACTCCCGTCAGTGGCGGAATCGGCATCGTGATGATCCCGTCATATTCGGGAGGCGAAACAACTTCCGGAGCTGTCTGCATGTTGGAAGGAAAGAACTCCGCTTGTTCCGCGATCCGATCAGAGATGTCCAGCCATTCGCCCGGCTTACCGTCCGCTCCAACTTCGCGGCGTTCGATCTGTAAGTAGTCGTAGACGGGAGTATCACGTCGTGGAAAGTAACCAAAGCTCTTTGAGTAGGAGTCACGGAAGTTTTTCCACATCGCCTTGTGATTGATCACACCCGTAACGGCGACCGCATCAATATTGAATGCAGCGACATTGGTGGGTGAAAAAGACTTCGGACGAATCCCTTTGGAACGGTATTTGACGGCCGTTGAAACAAACGCACCCGCGTTTACCTCTTCTGCCTTTTCTTTTCGTTCACGCTTCCGCTTCTCGGCAGCGGTTTCGCCCCCGTCCATGCCCATTCCTCCAGGGCCCATTCCCATTCCACCGGGCCCCATGCCTCCGGGGCCGTTGCCCATGCCGCCAGGTCCCATGCCTCCTGGTCCCATTCCGCCAGGCCCCATGCCCATCGAGTCGTCGTTTTCTTCCATCTTGACTTCGGCGATTTCGTACTCCAGAAGCCCGTCTACGATTTTGCGAGTCGGTTCAACCAAAATTTGAGTTGAAAAAACGGTCGCAATAAGTTTTTCTGGGCGGGCAATATCGAGATCTCTACGAAGCGAATCACGTTTGACCGGGTAGCTGGTCGGTCCGACCACAAAAGCGTCCGAATCGATCGCTTTTGCAGAAGCAATTCGAGTCATGACCTCGTCGTCACCGTCGCGAAGCGGAGCGATCGTTTCCCATGCGTCTCCTCGTACCATTTGCTGGCGAGCACTTCTTGTTTTGGCAACCAGGCCTTTAGGATCGGTTTTGTCGAAGGTTTTGGTTTGGTAACCCATCCAGAAGAAAAGCCCCAACAGGATGACTCCCAATGCAAAGACTAATTTCTCTACGTGGTAAAGAAAAAACTCTTTGATAGCTTCCGAACTCAAGTTTGGCTTTTTCATGATTATGTCACAGGAAAATTCAAGCGTTTGTTTTGGTTAAGCCTTTGACGGCTTTTGAATCTAAAAGTTCCGCATCGGAAAACTAATTGCCGGACCCTTCGGCACCAAGCTGATTGGCACCCGGTTGTCCCGTAGCTGGTTGTTGTCCCGGTGCTGGTTGACCGGCTGCGCCCGTATTTGGATTGGCAGCAGGAGCCGATTCCGGCGCCGATGATGGAGTCGCCGCCGGTGCTGTTGCCGGACCAGCGGAACCCGCAGGAGTCGCCGATGCGTCTGGCGTTGGAGTCGTTCCACCTTCGGGCGTTGTCGCAGGAGCGGCGGCAGGATCTGCAGCCGGTGGCGTGGTCGTGGTTGCGTCTGGCGTCGTCGTTTTTGGCGTCGTTGCAGCTGGTGCTGCGACCGCATCTGCTGGCATTTCCGTCGCCGTTTCATCGACGACCTCTTGGCCTGCCGCTTTGCGAAGAAAGTTCTCTCGAACCGGATTGTAAATTTTCACCACACCGTAGAACTCGACAGCAACGTCGAAATTTGTTCGGCTCTCGATGTCTCGAGAATCAAGTTTGTCCAGGTCGATATTACCGCCACCCATGCCAGGGCCACCCATACCACCCATGCCCATTCCGGGACCCCCCATGCCTCCCATGCCCATTCCGGGACCCCCCATTCCTCCCATGCCGCCCATGCCCATTCCGGGACCGCCCATGCCGGCGGTGTCATTTTTGGTAATGCCACCGTTGAACTTGATTTCTTCGTTGGTAACGAAGTGGCGGTTCACACGGAGCTGGTTGACCTCGAACACGAAATTCGAATTGGCACAGATCGCGATGAAGTTGTGGATCTCACGTTCATCCATTTCCACTGCAAGGCGGAATGGAACGCGTTTGGCAACGATTAGCTCAAGATTGTTTTCAGGAAGTACTTCGCCGCCGATGACGGCTTTCACTTCAGAAGCTTTGATCGGAGTCAAATCTGGCCCAACGTACCGCCCGTGGTAAGGGTTCTTTTCGCTGTTGGGGTCGAAGCCGCCGGGTAGCATGCTGCCTGCTGCCCCGGGACCATTGCCCATGCCGCCAGGTATTCCACCCGGCCCCATGCTCATGCCGCCCGGTCCGAACTGACCACCACCGGCCGCTGGATCAGCCTTGGGAGCCTTGCCAGAAAGCCGTGGATCTGCCGGCGAAAGGACACCCAGCTGAACGAGTGCTTCTCGACCGAAGACGACATGGTCGATCGTTTTGATCTTGGAGGTGTCATTTGAAGAACTATCGCCGTTGAGCTTTTTGATGTTTTTGAACATCGCTTCAAGCAACCATAAGTCTTGCTGCAACATGTTGGCTTGCAAGAAAGTCGGGTACAGAGCCGCATCGGTGTGGTCATCGTACCCGGCGAAATCCGTAAGTTTCTGGTACCAGAGATCCTGATTGAATTCGTCCCAAACGACAGGGAACTTATTCAGTTCGTCCATCGGATCAACGCCCTGGCCCATGCCAGGCCCCATGCCGCCCATGCCGGGTCCACCCATGCCGCCCATTCCTGGACCACCACCCATGCCGTCCTGGCCGCGAGTTCTTTCTTTTTCTTTTTCCTCGATCAGCTTGGGGTCGTATTTCCAGTTGGTTCCAAGCTCTCGGCAAATCTTGGTGACGAATTTTGGGATGTTGTCGTAGTATGACTTTCGAAATTTCTCAAATCCTTTGCCGGGGTCCGAGATCTTCTCGACGACCTCGATGCTGGAAAAGAAATCACAAGTCTCTTGTCCCAGCACGTCAACGGGCCAATTGAAGATCTCTTTTTGTTCGTCGTATCGCTGTTGCCATGCTGCCGCGATCGCAGAAATGGTTCGATCCATTTCCGCATCCATGCCTTCCTCGGTCGACTTGTTCGGATGAGTCTTTCCATCGTCGTCAGGTTCGGCATCGTATTTGGTAATCGATTCGAGCGCTCGGATCTGATCGGTGATCGCTTTGGTACGTTTCTTTTGAGCCGCAGCAAGTTGCGTGGACGAGAAAAAGAATATCCCGGCCAGCGTTGCCGACAACAGAAAACAGGCGATCCAGAAGATGTTCTTCTTGCACCATTCGATAGCGGGTTTCAATTGATCCATGATCGATTACTCAAGCAAATTGCTGTTCGTTTAAACTTCTTGATTTCTAATTTTAAAAGTGGCTGCATTCTGGAAACCGCCAGCCAGCTTTTGCCTACTGTACAGCGGCGTCCGTGTTGGCTGCTGCGCTGGCCGCCGCATCCGCAGCTTCCTTTTCCAAGCGCGCCTCTCGTGCAGCAAGTCGTTCGGCGACAGTGCGCGGTTTCCACGCCATCTGAATGACGAACGAAAACTCATTGGGTTCGTAGACGTCAATTTCACTGTTTCCAGTGCCTCCCATACCGGGACCCATGCCGCCCATTCCAGGACCACCCATGCCGCCACCCATTCCTCCCATGCCGGGCCCCATACCGCCCATTCCGGGACCTCCCATGCCTCCCATGCCGGGTCCGCCCATTCCGCCGCCGCCCATGCGACCACCGCTTCCGCCTTTTCCACCTTTTCCGCTCTTGGCACCGCCACCGGTGCCGCCGGGACGAGACGAAGTTCCGGCCATCATGGAATCTGGACTAACGAAGATGTATTTCTTGACGCTTTTGGGAGAGACACGCGTGATGGTCGGGTAAGTGATACCCAAATCTCCGTAAGTGAATTCTCCTTCTGGGAGTTTGACGGTGCCTTCCAAAAGATTCTTCAGAATCGTCTGCCGAACAAACTCAACTTCCGTATTCATGGTGTCTGACTCATTGTGGAAATGGTGAGCCTGAATTTCGATGATCCAGCCAGGATTTTTGCCAGGACCGCTATCGGCTGACGAACTCGATGACGTGGTCGTCGTCGTTGTGGTGGTCGTTGTCGTCGTCGAAGAAGCACCTGCTCCCGCTCCTGTATCAACGCCGGCGTCAGCCTGAACCGAACCAAGCGTATCAACTGATCGAGCGCCCTGATTTTCGTAAATCTCGGCGATCCCCTGATACCACTCGTCGATATCCTTTTTAAAAACCGTTTCAATATGATCGATGTAGATCTCTTTACGGCCTTTAAATGGAATCTGCTTCGGGTCGATGGCCGGATACTCGTTGTCACCGGCTTTCGCAAGCTCAGCAAGAATTCTTTCGTCCTTCGGAAGCGCCTGATAGAGAGCGCTGTAAAGCTCGATCCACGAAGAGCGATCCTCAATCGAAGAGCTAAGCTCTGCCGCAACAAGATTGAATTTCTCAAGCAGCGCTTTTTGCTCTTCATCACGAGCGATCATCGCTTTACTTTTCTTGGATTCGCTCTTCGCTTCTTTGATCGCCTTGTCCCATGAAACTTCCTCTTTCACAAAATCCGGAGCCACCTGATTTGCGGCCGTCGTTTTGTAAAATAGTCCCAACGTGCAGCCCAGCAGCAACAGGCCGACCGACGCCAGTACCCAAGGTTTTTTCGCCCGCACAACCCGCTCGATCACCATCTCGCGAGGCAACAGGTTGGTTTTCATGTTGCTTTGGTTCAAACCCTGCAAGCAGAGTCCGTAACACGGCGCAAACGAAAGCGTGTTGTTGGCGAAAGTCGATTGAGTGATGACTTCGCTGCCGGTCAAGTGTTTGAACTCTTCCGAGCGGCGGACTTTCATTTCCAATTGCTTGCCAAGGAACTGAGTCAAACCGGGAAGCTTGGCCGCGTTACCCAGCAAGACAACTTCTGAAACAACCGCCGATTTGTCCATGCTCTGAAAGAACGTCATTGAGCGCTGGACTTCGTTGACAAGGTCATTGAACACGGGACGCATCGCCTGGAAAACCGCTTTGGGATTTTCCGCCATTTTTGCATTGCGTTTAAGATGCTCGGCTTTCGCCTGAGTCAATTTCATCTCGCGAGACAACTGCTTCGTGAAATGGTTGCCTCCGATCGGAATGTTACGCATCCACAACTTGATGCCGTTGGTCACGATCAAGTCGGTCGTGTCGGTGCCCATCGACATTACAACAACGGATTCCGGAGGATCTTCCGGGTCAAAGTCTTCGGGGGACGGCAGGTCTTCGATTTGGTCGTGGCAAACAACATTGAAAATCGAAAGCGGCGAAAGTTGAACGATATCGACTTCTACGCCAGCGTCGTCAAACGGTTGCAGAGCACGAAAAACGGCGTCACGCTTCATCGCGAACAAGCCGACTTCGGCATCGATCGTGCGGCCATCTTCGTCGATGCTGCCGCCGAGCTGCTGCCAGTCCCAGATTACGTCTTCGATTGGAAACGGAATCTGCTGAGAGACTTCGAATTTGACAATGTCCGGAAGCTTTCGAACCTCAACCGGTGGCGGCTTGAAAAAGCGGGACAGTCCGGCTTGACCGGGCACGCTGATCGCGACCTGATCTCCCACGACCTCATTTCGAGACAGAAAAGTCTCCAACGCTTCCTTGACGATGGCTTCAGGCTCAGCATCGGCCGCGCTGAGGATTTTTGGGTATTCGATGTAGTCGTACTTGTCCGCGATGACGGATTCGTCGGTGCCTTTAACACAGCGAAGTGCTTTTAAAGACGACTGTCCAATATCAATACCCCATACGGCCTTGGTTTTGCCCATGGTTTGTGCCTTTTGGTTTTCTGTCTGCGTTTTTTCTGTCTGTGTTGTCTGAGTCGCCCATCGAAGCTTGATCGAAGCCGGATCTGCGACGGAACGAGCTGTTCAAACACGATCCGGCCAGGGAAGGGCGACAATTACCTCGACCCCGACAGTCTATACTCTAGTGAAGGATGCCATAAAATGTCAAATTATCTCGGTTTTCCTCGACCAAAGTACGAACAAACTCCAACTGCCGGAGCGGTAAGTCCGTTTGGCCAATTCAACCCAGTTGTTGTGTACTGATTGTCAATTCAATCCATACAATCCGGCTTTGGCCCTCTTCGGTTTGTAGCCCAATCGACTCAAATGGTTCCTTGGTCTCAGGTTACGACGACCGTTTTTGTATTTCAGTTCCCTTACCTATGAAAAAATTCTCCAAGCTCGTCACTCTGTTTCCATGCCACTCGCTCGAAGATTTTCCGACCCATGGCGATGAACAGGACGCAAAGAGCCTGTTGTCGGGATGGACCGGGCTTTGGCACCCTGCCCTGATCGCGGAATCCGGTAGTGTTCCCCAATGGCATCGCGCGTCCAATACGGCGTCCAATGAAGATGAAGTCGAAGCTCAAAATGCCGACTACATTCACGATCATTACTACGAGGAAGAGCCCGAATGGACCGATTCGAACCAGCAACCACCGTCGGACTTTGACGAAGAGGAATTCCGTTCTCTCTGGCAAGAAAGCCTGATCACGATCCCGAAACCTGCTGTTTCTGCCGTCAGCGAAGGGTTTCGAGACGCCGTTGCCTCGCTGGGAGCAACCGTGGTCGAAGGTTTTGGCTCTCGCAATCAATGGCTCGATTCGATCGCATTGGAGTCAAAGGTTCCCGACGAACTGGTTGCCGATTTCTTTTCTCTGGGCTACGCAAGGCTTCAAGTCGAATTGATGACGCGCAAGTTGCGTTACTCATCCGATTTGGATCCCGATCGATTCAATCCTGTCGTTTTGGAGGCCGCCAACGCAGCCGTTGCCGGAAACGCCGACTTAGCAAACAAAAAGCTGACCGCAGCCTTCGATTTGTTGGCAGAAGAGAAAAATAGCTACTATTCGGTTCCCGCGGATTTAGTCGACATCGTTTTGGTTGCCGATTCGACGAAGCCAGATCGATTGGCGGCGGAGCTGCAGCACGATCAGCCAGTGAACTTTCTGGTTTCCGGATCGAAACTGCGGCAAATTCAGCAAGACGATTCGGATTGTCTGGGCCAAATCGCAGCGGCCGTCGAAGCGGAATCGGCCTGCGTTTTCGGAGGTGTTGAACACGAACTTCCCGACAACCTGCTTTCGCCCGATTCGATTTTGAATCAGCTGCTCCAAGCTCGAGGTACCTTTACCGAAACGATTGGGCAGCCGACTTCGGTTTTTATGCGTCGCCGATACGGGCTCAACCCGCTGCTGCCAGGAATTCTGTCCAGCCTTGGTGTCGCAGGCGCAATGCATGTGACTTTGGATCGAGGTCGATTTCCGCAAAGCGGTTCGAGCAATATTCGCTGGTCCGGAATCGATGGCGCTTCTGTGATGGCGTCGAGCAGTATTCCGTTGAACGCGGCGGCTGAAAAGTCGTTTTTGGATCTCGGTGTCACGATCGGATCAGAGCTGGATTCCGAACACGTGTCGACTGTCTTCTTCGCCCGCTGGCCGGGGCAGACTTGCGACAGTTTCGAAGACGTTCGAAACGCGTCAAAATTTGGCAGCGTCATCGGAGTCTTCGAAAAAGCTGACTGTCACTTTGAACAGGTTTACGATCCCGGTTACGGCGAAAGCTTTGACGCCGACGACTACGAAACTCCATGGTTCGAAGAAGCGATCGGTTCCGGAAGCACAAACCCGATCTCGACGGTGGTCAATTTTTGGACGCAGTGGTACCGGCTCGCTGCCTGCCGCTCGCTGGTCACTATGTTGGCGCTTCATGGAAAAAGCGATGACAATTTGAATGATTATTCGAAACAGATTCAGGACCTGCAGAATCGAGTCGAACTTTCAACACGCGATTGGAATTCATCGGCAGATGCCGAAGCCGTTGGGCGGGAGATCGGTGTCCTCATCGACGCTTTAAAACAACGATTTACCGCGAAAAACTCTGTCGTTTTGAACACGGCTCCTTTCCGAAGCCGCCAGTTTTTCTCGATTGTCGCGGAATCAGATTCTGGTTCGTCTGGTTCGGTAAGGGATCAAAAACCGGTCTGCCTTGGCTCCATCAATGATCGGCGAGCTGATCTTGTCGTGGAACAGTCAGGTTTTGGAGTCGGTAAGATCGAAACAGATGCCCTGTTTGTGAAAGACGAGCTGGCGAAGGATCCGCATGTCGACGACGGCGATGTTTTGCGAAACGAGTTTTTTGAAGTTCGCATGGATCGTCAAACTGGCGGTGTCAAAGGTGTTCATTTCTACGGCAAGCGAGGCAATCTGTTTTCGCAGCAACTGGCCATGCGTCAGGTGGAAGAAGCAACGAAAAAAGTCAGCTACTCGCGTTCGGTTTGTCGTACTTTCGAAGTGCGTCGACTTTCACGGATCGCTTCTGAGATTCACGTCTGCGGAGATTTGCGAGCCGAAGACGAAAGCGTGCTGGCGACGTTTGAGCAAACCGTTCGCGTTTGTCGCGGCCGTCCGGTCATCGACGTGGAAATGGCATTGGATCCTGTGAACCAAACCGGTTTGGAGGCAGGCAATTACTTCGCGTCGCGGTTGGCGTGGGCTGAGGATTCTGCGGCTCTGTTTCGTGATACGCTTGGAGCCCGACAGCCCGTTCGTCGACCTTCCATTGAGGCAACTCATTTTGTCGAAGTCGTTCAAACGATCGGCAGCGTTGCGATGTTGTGTCATGGATTGCCGTGGCACCGACGGGCTTCCAAACGAATGATGGACACGGTGTTGATCGCCGGAGCTGAGCAACAACGTCGTTTTCGATTTGGCTTTGGCGTCAATTTGCAAAACGTGTCGCAAGCCGCGATTGCTGAAATGCACCCGACGATCGTGGTGGATGGTTCAGTTGAAAAATCTGACTCAATTGAAAAACCTAACTCAGTTGAAAAATCAAATTCGGTTTGCGATGCAGCGGCCTGGTGGATGCATTTGGCAAACCGGAATTTGGTAGCGTCTTGCTGGGAACCGGTTTTTGATGACGATTGTCGCTGCACAGGTATCCGTGTACGCTTACAGGAAGTCGCTGGAAATTCCGGAACGTTGAAGCTTTATTGTCGGCGATCTGTGGCTGCGGCTGAAAAAGAGAACTTTTTGGGCGATTTCGAGCGTGATTTTCCAGTCTCGAAAGACAATCGAATAGACGGAATTTCCGTTGTAGAAGCGGACTTCACGGCATGGGAATTTTTTCAGCTGCATCTGAAATGGACTTAAGCGTAAGGCTCGCGCTCAAGCTGAGGCTCGCGCCCATGTTGAGGCTCGCGTCCGTGCTTTAAGCAGCCAGATATTTTTCACGCCAATATTGATTTGACTCAAGACGAGCTTTGCAGAAGTAAACGCTATGGTGATTGCGATTGATGGTCCGGCTGGAGCTGGGAAGAGCACTGTGACGCGAGTGTTGGCTCAGCGTTTGGGTTTTTCGTTTTTGGATACGGGAGCCATGTATCGGGCCGTTACCTGGGCAGCGATCGATCGAAATATTTCGCTGACCGATTCCGAATCTCTTCTTGCGTTGGCCAATTCGATCCGCATTTCGCTCGACGGCGAACAGGTTTTGGTGGACGGCGTTGACGTTTCCGATTCCATTCGCACTCGCGAGATCACCAAAAATATCTTTCACGTGGCGGACCATCCAGGAGTCCGTTCCAGGATGGTGGACTTGCAGCGTGAAATCGCCGCGACCGGAGATTATGTTTGCGAAGGCCGCGACCAGGGCAGCGTTGCCTTTCCCGATGCGTTCTGCAAAATCTTTTTGACGGCTTCAGCCCAGCAGCGTGCTCAACGCCGCGTCCAGCAAATGGAAGCCGCAGGGCAGTATGTTGATTTCGATCGGGTCGTCGCCGATCAGAAAATTCGGGACGATCAGGACTTAAGTCGTGAAGTCGGAAAATTGATCCGATCCGAAGACGCCATCGAAGTCAACACGGACGGAAAGTCAATCGATGCCGTCGTGCAGGAGCTGGAATCGATCGTTCGCGAGAGACTTGCTGCCGCGAGCGATTGATGCGTAAGTTGCAAGGAGCCTGTTGTATGACGGCGATTGTGTGAACGGAAACTGACCGGTCTGGATTGCCGTGAGCTTGTCGAGGGTGATGGATTCAAGTCACCGCCCCAGTTGGTATCAACGTAACTGACGGAACATCCGGCCTTCAGGTTGCCACGAAATTCTGGTAACCGCTTCTGAAATCGATTACGATAGGGCGTCACCAAGTCGCTTCGAGTGACAAAGTTGAACACACTATCTATCCGTGTGCCCAAACGAACCCCAAATTGCGAACGTGTCCTCGTGGCACACGGATAGATCGCAATTCGTTATCTGGACTCGGAAAAGCGCCAGCGAGCAACGCGGTTTCTCTTTTTCGCACACATTTGCTAAAATGCAGGCATGAACCCAAGCATTCAACAACAGATAGCAAACCTCCCCGCGTCGGAACAGCTGGAAATTGCTGCGTCCATCTACCAGTCACTTGCTTCCTCTGGCGACTTGCTGGACCCAGAGCAAGTCGCAGAAACGAGAAAACGTGCAGCGGATATTGATGAAAATCCAGATTTGTTACTGACGAACGACGAATTGTGGTCTGAGGTTGATCGGCGTCGAGATGAACGATCAAGTTAGGTTTCAACGCGACGTAGCTGGCACACGGATAGAGCGCAATTCGTTAACCGAGGCTAACGAACAACGCCTAAACGCCAGGCATAAAAATCTCGATTTGGAATTAAACGATAAGCTCCCGTGGTTTCGGCCACGACGCTATCCTGCAGTTCTATCTCCTACAGCTTGGTCGCTTTGTCAGTGACCGGACTGTCCGCCAAGTCGTCGAAGTTGAATTCTGCGGTCCGGGGGCCGTAGTCAACCTCGCCTTCTGGTATTTTCTGTTGGGGGACGACGTCCGAGACTTCCGAACGCAGTTCTTCGACGCTCGACGCGAGTCGCTGCAAACCCGTGATGCAGTCTTCGTCGGAAAGGTCGATCTGGCTGATTGAAATCTCGGTGAATTCTTTTTCGTGTCGAAGAAACGCATCGACCACATCGGGATCGAACTGAGTCCCGATTCCCTGTAGCAGAATCTTTCGACTTTCCTCGTGAGACATCGCTCGTTTGTAAGGCCGTTTCGAAGTCAGGGCATCGTAAACGTCAGCCACGGACACGATTCGCGCGACGAGCGGAATTTCTTCGCCGAGAAGTTGATGAGGATATCCTTTTCCGTCCCAGCGTTCGTGGTGTGAGTAAGCGATTTCGCGAGCCATCTCCATAAACGGATTTTCACCAAGTCGTTCCTGAATTGCTTCGAGGCATTCGCCACCAATGACGGTGTGATACTGCATCACCGTTCGTTCTTTTTCTGTCAGTCGGCCAGGTTTGAGCAGAATGGAATCGGGAATTCCAACTTTTCCAATGTCGTGAAGCGATGACGCAAGTCCGAGGTTGCGGATGTAATCGTCGTCCATGTGTGGATGCTGGGATCGCAAATCATTTGCCAAAATCGTGACGTACTTGCAGATACGTTCAAGGTGCTCGCCCGTGTCTGTGTCGCGGCTTTCAGCAAGTTTGGCCAGTCCAAAAATAATGGCGTTCTGAGTCCGATCGAGTTCAATCGTCTTTGCGTTCACCTGCTCTTCGAGGTCCGAATTCGCGGACGCGACTTCCTCTTCAGCTCGGGTCAACATCGACAACATGAAACCGACTGTCGCAACTCCGAACAGCAACATGAATCCGTAGAATACTTTTCGGGAGTTCGCGATCGCGTTGGTGTCGTTTTGGCTTGCTGTTTGAGTATTTTGCGCGACAAGAAAGTATCCCTGATCAGTCTTGCGAACGTGAGCGTACCATGAATTTGGTGACACATCTTTTTGAGTGGTTTTGAGTTCGCCGTCGAAAGAGTTGTCTTGCCCGGGAAGTCGGTCCAGTTTGTAAGTGGCGCCGGTATCGGCAACTTTCAATTGAAACGCGTCGCTGGTGACGGAGCCAGAAAAGGAAACTCGAAAACGATCGTCGCAATCAAGTAAGGTTCCGTCGACAGAGAACAGGGCAACGAACCCGTCGTTTGGAACGGTTGTGTTGGCAATAGTTTGTGGATTTGAATTCGCAGATGATTCCAGTAGCTGGGCGATCGCCGCGTTCCCGAAATTGCATTGGCGTTGCAGGGTTGAATCAATCCGGTAATTAAACCAGCTGAACAGCGTCAAAACGGCGACCGAAAAGGCGCCTAACTGCAGAGTGGCAACAAGAACCACCATTGACCATCGCTTGTTGTTTTCCATCTCGGACGAGACTCAGCTATGCATGTGCGTACGGGCGCTCCACGTTGGATCGCTATACGGAAATCTAGGTTGTCAGTTGGTCAAATTCATGGCTTAGTAGCGGAATGAGTGTGCCAATTCGTCCGGTCGTCGCTACGAACTGCACAATCCGGACGGGTCGCAGGATCAGCCAGAATGATTGTGCAGGTTTTCCCTTTTGAATGCTCGCAGAGCGTCGCGTCCATAAAAAAAGGCACAACGCGAATGCGAAGTGCCTGGTGCTGGAAATTGCAGCTGGAAGTTACAAATGAACTTTATTGGGAAACATTGAGATCTGATTCTTGCTCGCAAAAAAAACAACGAACAAAGTCAAACGTCAACTAATTACACTAGGGAATCTAGAATCAGGTTTGGCGATCTCAGCCCGCCATTCTGGGCACCGCCGACGCGAGCCCACAATCCGACCAATGAATCGACTATGGAATGACCAGATCGTAGACTTCCTTGTCGGGAGTGATTTCGATGGTGAACGTCGTGGTTCCCATGCGGCTGAGCTCCTTCGGAATGGGCCTGTTCTTTAGCGATTGCATGTGTCGATCCATCGCGTTACCATCGCCAGTTTCCTCCAAATTTCGTCTGGCTTCATCCGGAATTGGTCCTTCGTTAACGGTGACTTTACACTGCCCAACCACGCATTCGGACTCCTCTTTGGCCGGAAGTCGCAAAACAAAGTTCCCTTCCTCGTCTGTCACCGCCGAAGCGACCCAATTGCCGACCAAGGTTTCATCCGTGGGGATAAATCTGACTTCCGCCTTGTTGATTGGAAGTCCGCCTTTGGTCAATTTTCCCTTGGCGGGGGTCAGCTGCGGTGCGCCTCGGCCACAGCCGGAAAACGACAACGTTGCTACGATGACGACAAGTAAAAGGACGCGTGTTGCAGAGGAAAAATCCATGTGCTTTCTATTCATTGTTGCTTCCATATCCCAAAAAAATAGTCGCCAGCCCGATGGGGCTGGCGACCGGATGTCTAAACTTCACCAGCAGCGATCAATCGTCGAATACACCACCGACATTGCCGTCGTTTCGGATGGCAAGGTTTTCCAGCAAGGTCATTGAACCTGAACTGGTAAGCGTCATGAACTGGACAGAACCGTCCGCGATCGCGAAGTTTGCTCCGCCCGGATGAGCTGAGCTGAACGAGTTGAACTTTTTGTCAGTCCATGCAAACGATGGGTTCGGACCGACGCCTTCAGGCAACTCATAGTTGATTGGCTCAAGCATACCGACGATGCAGTCGCGAGCCGATGCACTGCTGGACCACGCCCAACCACGAAACGTATTGAATCGAGGGTATTCATCATCTCTGGAGTAACGCTCGCCGATCAAAAACGTGTTGGATGAACCGTCTGAGATGTCTCCAAAGCCAACCGAGCTGTTGTAGTAAAGCATGCCGTCGAATGAGAGGTCAGCCCAAAACCAGCCTTGGATTCCAGCACAGCCGAAATAACTGTTGGTCGCGAAGTGGAAATCTCCGAAAGGGTTGACGACGTCTTCATCGATATCGGACGGACAGATGAAAGCAGGCACAACCGCCGTTGCAGGCCCGTTAGTGCCAATTGCGTTAAAACCGAGCTCACGTTGTGACAGGTCCAGCGTCCTGTAAACATTGTTCTGTTCGATGAATGGCAAAATCCAAATCATCCAGGATCCGAAGCGATCTGTAATTCGGGGTCGTGGAATGTCAGGCCATCGATCTCCGTCAATCGTTCCGTTGGAACCATCATCAATCGGGACATTGAGCCCAGGAGGAAAGTGCATGCGTGCACTTTCGAAATTGTGACATGCCAAAGCAAGTTGTCGAATGTTGTTGGCACATTGAGTACGGCGAGCAGCTTCACGAACCTGCTGAACCGCAGGCAGAAGCATGCCAATCAAAATTCCAATAATTGCAATCACGACAAGCAGTTCGACGAGCGTAAAACCGCGTGATCGCTGGCGAGCGTCGGTGCGAGAAAACATCGAGACCTCAACGGGTAGGGATGGGATAAATTCGGCGGCCTCCTGACCGCTTGCGGGATTGTAAGCGGCAATCTGCTACCGTTGTAGCGGCAAACTGCATACCGCAATGAATCTGTCCGTAATTCTCGATGAAGATTTGTTAACCCGGTAAAAAGCGGTCTCAGAACGCGACTCTGGTCTCAGAGAATCGAATTTGTCAAAGCCTTTTGGGTTGTGGATTCAGCCCAAGCCGCAAACTCGAATTGGCTCGAACCATCAGCGTATGGCTTCCGCCAAGTCACGAATTTTCTGGCTAACGCGCGACCGATTCGCACAAGCTCGCTTTGACGTTATCGTAATGGACTTTGCAGCCGTTCATGGATTTTGCCAATGCCCACAGATATCGAAATCGCTCGCCAAGTCGAGTTAAAACCCATCACTGAAATTGCGGCTCAGCTAAACGTTGCCGACGACTTGCTGGAGTGTTATGGAAAATACAAAGCGAAGTTGCCACTTAGTCTGCTGGACCAGAAACGAATCGAAGATTGCAATTTGATTCTGGTTTCTGCGATCTCGCCGACGCCCGCTGGCGAAGGCAAAACAACCATGTCGATCGGTTTGACTCAGGGCCTGAACCGAATCGGGAAACAGACGACGGCGGTTCTGCGTGAGCCTTCCTTGGGGCCGGTTTTCGGAATCAAAGGCGGAGCGACCGGCGGCGGCTACTCTCAAGTCCTTCCGATGGAAGATATCAATCTTCATTTCACTGGTGATTTTGCAGCCGTTGAAAAAGCGCACAATCTGCTGGCCGCTCTGATTGACAATAATTTGCACGACCGCAAAAGATCACTGGGCATCGATGGCCGGACGGTTGTTTGGAAACGTGTTTTCGATGTCAACGATCGGGCACTCAGAAAGGTCACGGTCGGATTGGGAGGCACAACAGGCGGAGTTCCTCGTGAGACAGGCTTCGACATTACCGCCGCATCTGAAATCATGGCCATTCTGTGCCTGTCAAATAGTTTGTCAGACCTTAAAAGTAGGCTCGGTGAAATCTTCATCGGGATGACCAGGGATCGCCAGCCCATTTTTGCGAAAGACTTAAACGCACAGGGAGCGATGGCTGCGTTGCTAAAAGAGGCCGTAAAACCAAATCTGGTTCAAACAATCGAAGGAACGCCCGCGATCATTCATGGCGGACCTTTCGCCAATATTGCTCAAGGTACCAACACCGTGATTGCGACTCGCATGGGAATGTCGTTGTCGGATTATGTCGTGACCGAAGCCGGATTTGGCAGCGATCTGGGAGCGGAGAAATTCTTCGATATCAAATGCGCTTCTGCGGGTCTCAAACCGAAAGCGATGGTGCTGGTTGCGACCGTTCGAGCCCTGAAATATCACGGCGGAGCGGACTTGAAAGAGCTGACGACGCCCGATGTTGATGCGTTGAAGCGTGGGTTGGTGAATCTGGAAAAGCACCTCGAAAATACACGGCTCTATAATCTTGATGCGGTCGTTGCGATCAATCGCTTCGTTTCCGACAGTGACGAAGAACTTCAGATCATTAAATCTCGTTGCGAAGAACTGGGCTTTCGCGCGGTGGTTGCAAACGTCTGGGGTGAAGGCGGCTCCGGAGCAGAAGCTCTTGCTCAAGCAGTGGTCGAAACGGTGGACTCGACAGAAAAATCGTTCGCGCCGCTGTACGATTGGGATCAGCCCATCGAAAATAAAATCGAGATCGTGTGCAAAGAGGTCTACGGTGCGTCCGGAGTCGAATACACGGCTCAGGCGAAAAAAGATCTGCGGAAAATCAAAAAGCTGGGCTTCGACGGATTTCCGGTCTGCATCGCAAAGACTCAAAAGTCGCTTTCGGATGATGCGACCAAAATTGGACGCCCAACGGATTTCGAAATTACAGTACGCGAAATTGAGATAGCGGCTGGAGCTCGTTTCGTGGTGCCGATCACTGGGGAAATGATGCGGATGCCAGGCCTGCCATCGGTGCCGGCGTCGGAAAATATTGACATCTCGGACGACGGAGAAATCAGCGGGCTGTTTTAGTTCCGATGTTGTTTTCATCGTTTAGAGATTCGGCGCTTAAAGCCGTTTAAAGGCGGTTGAAGACTCAACCCTCTGAAGCGGAACCTTCCGCGGCGGGCACGTCGAGCGATTCATCTTCGATCGATCCCATCCTTTCAATAAACTTCGTCAATTGTTGGTCGTCGATGGACGAAGTGCGATCGCCTTTGCAGACTGCTCCTCGTACGGCAACGAAGTCGGGGTTCAATTCAATCGCGGCGGGCAGGTCCTGCGGCTTCATCGAGCCGGCGATCCCGATCATCGTTTTTTGCTGTCGAGCCGTCTCGATCAGCCGTTGAAGTCTTGGTGTGCCCAGAATTTCGAACAGGTTGCCGTTCTTTTTTGAAAACGTGTCGATCAGAAACACCGCGGCGTTTACTTCGACAGACGCTGCAAGGATTGTTTCCAACGATGGAGCGTCGCTCTGTTCTTCGTCGGCGTACCCGACTGCGACTCGTTGGACGCCCGACGGTAACTGTTGGAAAGCAGTATGCCACTTGGTGATCCAGTCTTCGTGCCTTGCGAGCCCAGAAAGCCCGAATTTGGCGAAGTTGAATTTTGATAAAAGCTCGCGTCGTTCCAATTCAGCCGCATCGGGCCAGATTGGGCCGTCGAGTATTTCTCCTAATGCAATGCTGGTGATTCGATCTTTTGCGATGGAATGTCGTGCGGCGAAAGCGGTTTGGTAGGACACCGCCCCCAAGGAACCATTGGATGGTTCTTTCATGTCGATAATCGTGACGCCGGGATGGTCATTGACGATCTTTGCTTCCGATTCGTCTCTCACGCTTACAAGTAGCTTCATTTTATTCGGTTTCACATTGAGCCGACCGTGCCGTATCAAGTTCTACTTCGGTCGGATAAACTCTAGTGCTGGTAGTACAAGTCCAATTATCACAACAGCGATTGCCCACGGATGTCCGAACAGACTCCATTCGAATTCATTACCGATGCGAAAGCGTTAAAGGCACTCTGCCGCCGCTTGGAAGATGTCAAGCATATCGGCTTCGACACCGAGTTCGTATCCGAAAATCGATATCGTCCGGAACTTTGCCTGCTTCAAATCGCCAGTGAAGATGAGTACGCGATTGTTGACACGATGGCGATCGGGTCGGTTGATTCGTTTTGGGATTTGCTATGCCGAGGCGACCACATCACGATCGTTCATGCGGCCAGAGAAGAATTTCTGTTTTGTTACCGAGCCATTGGTGCTCGCCCCAAAAACCTTTTCGACGTCCAGTTGGCTGCGGGGCTGGTTGGGCTGGACTATCCTTCCTCGTACGGCAACCTTGTTTCGCGCGTGCTGGGTAACTCAGTCGACAAAGGAGAGACTCGCACAGATTGGGCCCGTCGACCACTTTCCGATCGACAAATTTCCTACGCCTTGCAAGACGTCGTTCACTTAATCCCTCTGTATGACGAGATCGCGATGCGGCTGCGTAAGCTGAAGCGGAGCGAATGGATGACCGGAGAGATGGACGTTTGGCAGGATGCATTGGAGAAAACGGTAGACGAACCCCAGTGGCATCGTGTCTCTGGAGTCGCCAGTCTGAATCGTAAGGCTTTGGCGATTGTGCGTGAGCTGTGGATGTGGCGTGATGCCGAGGCAGAGAGAAAAAATCGATCGCCTCGGCGAGTCCTTCCCGACGATTTGATTGCTGAGCTGGCGAAACGAGGATCGGCTGATGTGTCGCGACTGAAAGCGATTCGAGGATTCGAAAACCGTGTTGCTCGCGGCGCTATCGAGCCTATTGCGGCCGCGATCGAACGTGCGTTGAGTTTGCCCAAGGATCAGCATCCTCATCGGCTTGCGAAGAATAAGACGACAAACCTTGGCTTGTTGGGCCAGTTTTTAAACATCGCTTTGAAAGTTGTGTGTCGAGAGGAAGGTATTGCTTCTTCGATCGTTGGCACATCTGACGAAGTTCGAAATCTGGCCGCGTGGCGGATGGGTGTGCTTGATTTGGAAGAACCTCCAAAATTGGCCACCGGTTGGCGAAAAGATTTAATTGGCCAACTTGTCGAAAATATCCTTGACGGTTCCGTTGCAATTTCTGTGAACGAGCCGCTTTCGGATCATCCGCTTACGATCAAGCGAACGAACTGAGTCCGTTGCGGTTGCCGTTGCTATTGCTGCATGTTTTTTCCTTTGTGACATAACCGCAGCGACTTAAACGCAGCGACCGCGATTGCACGATCAGCTAATCTTCGTCGCTGCCCAGTTTTGCGACGGCGACCGTGATACCGAATCCCAGCAAAACCAATCCAGTGGAGCCCGCTATCTGGCCCGGGCCCGGTGCAAAGAATTCGGTTTTCCAATCATCTTCTTCGATGTCCGCGATCGTCGATTCGGTAACGGTCTTGCCTTTGATGACATCGCCGACTTTTGGAGCGACGCCTACTTGAAAAGGCCAGAGCCCGATCGTGGAACCCAGAAGCAATCCCAGCAAGGCTCCCAAGGTTGCCTGTCGGTAGCGATCCAACAACCACTTCAGAAGGTTGCCAACCACGACGACTCCAAGAACCACTCCGATGCCGACCGGCAGAACGACTTCCATCGCCGGTCCCATCGCCGCTTCCACGTCACGAGCTTTCAAAGCGTCTTTGAATCGGTCGATGCCGCCAAGGATCGGGACGTATTGCCCCAGCAGCAACAGAAGGTAGCCGCCCGAAACTCCCGGCAGAATCATGGCACTTGCTCCTGCCAAGCCCGCGACCACCATCATTGGAAATCCGCTGGAGCCCGATCCGCTGTACCCAAAGTGTTGAAGTGCCGCCAGCCCGATCATCGCGGCGAAAGCGATGATCGCCGCGACTACGGTTTTGGATTCGATAGGCTTGACCATGCGATAAACCAGAGGCACGCCTCCGAGCGTAAGGCCGATGAAGAGGCTGTACATGATCCAGCGATAGTCGACGACCAGATCCTTTAACACGCCGGCAAGCAACAGAATCGCCAGGCCTGCAGAGGCGACAACACAGCCCAGCACCAACAGGGATCGGAAGCGAAATTTGAACCGAGTCATGTCGGCGATCGCATCGATGAACTTTGGGTAGATGCCCGCCGCCAGCAGCATTGTGCCGCCACTGATTCCGGGCACCAAATTGGCCAGCCCCATCAGCACACCTCCGTAAACCGATCGGGTCGCCAGTGTGGAGTTAGAGACTTTGTTTCTTTTTTCACGAACTTCTGACGTGGATTCCTGATTGGAGTTCGGGACTTCATCGTTGGGGTTGTCAGTAGGTTGCATAGTTGGTGTGGCTGTCGAGTCGAAAAATGAATGGGGCGTTAGAGAAACGGTTCTGTAAGTTTTCGATGCCTATCGTAGTCGATGATTTGGATTTCGTTGAAGCGTGCTGTTTTTAGGGGCGAGGAATGGCTTTTTTTGAGGCTGCCGACTTTTGCAGATCCTTAAAGCGACTCGACAAAAGCGACTCCATAAAGGCGAACTCGATCGGATTAGTCACTCTAAAGAAAGCTCAAGGGCTACGTAGCCTGGATGAATTGCGCCGCCACCGTGCATTAACAATGGTTATCGAATGGCTTATCTAACACATAAGCTTCGACAACGTCAGTCAGTTCTGATACGTTTTGGACAGGATGAGGCATCAAACTTGCGGCTTTGAAATGAAGTCGAGCAACCGTGTTGGACAACATGAAGATTCGACAGATCGGTCGGGACGGCCGTTCAATTGAAATCGCTTCCCCTGCAAAAGTAAATTTGTTTTTTGAATTGCAGGGAAAGAGGGACGATGGTTTCCATGAAATAGAAACCGTCATGTCGACGGTCTCGTTGTTTGACGACCTCGAATTTGTTGCTTCCAACGACGGGGAGATTCAACTCGAGATTGAACTGGAAGGTTGTACTGCTCAAGAATCAATTCCATGTGACCATCGGAACTTGATCGTCAACGCGATGAATGAAGTTCGTGAAGAGTGTGGCAAGCCGCACCTTGGTTGCAACATTCGACTGCGAAAGCGAATCCCTTCGGCGGCCGGACTTGGAGGTGCTTCTGGAAACGCCGCAGCGGCATTGTTGGCTGCGAATCTGATTTGGAAGCTTGAACTTTCGCAAGAAAAGCTTTGTCAATTGGCGGGGCGTCTAGGATCGGACATTCCGTTTTTTTTGGCTGGCGGGACGGCTCGATGCACAGGGCGAGGGGAGATCATTGAATCGGTTGATGTTCCTGCGGGTATGTCGCTGGTCATTGCCAAGCCTCATGTTGGTTTGTCGACCGCAGAAGTTTACGGACTGTGCAAGGTGCCGCCGTCACCGCGAGATGCTGCCTCTTTGTTGCAGGCCCTGCAGCAAGGAAATTGGAATAGTGTGGGAACACATCTTTTCAATCGATTGGAAGAGTTTGCGTCGTCGATGACTCCGGCGATTGGTGAACTGAAGGAGATTTTTGACCGGCTCGATTGTGTCGGTCATCAAATGAGTGGAAGCGGGTCTAGCTATTTTGGAATTTTCCGAAACGCTGCTGATGCTCAACGCGCCGCGAAGATTGCAACGAGGACTGATAGCAACACGGTTTTTACCTGCGAGACATTGGGTCGGAAAACGAATTTCCAAAACCCAGTCGTCGCGGGTTGAGCGGGGGTTAAGGATGGAAATTACGGAAGTCAGAATCAAGTTAATGGAGTCTTCCGAGGACAGGCTGCGGGGATTCTGCAGCATCACCTTCGACGGCTGCTTTGTGGTTCGAGACCTCAAGATCATCGATGGGAACTCGGGGCCGTTTGTGGCGATGCCAAGCCGTAAGCTGACTTCGAACTGTTCGAAATGCAGATCGAAGAATCATATGCGAGCCAACTATTGCAACCACTGTGGCCAGCGGCTACGGCACAGCAAGCCTCAGCAGGGAGCCGACGGTCGGGCGAAACTCTATGCCGATATTGCTCATCCCATCAACGCGGGCTGTCGCGAGATGATTCAAAAGCGGGTCATTCAGGAACTTGATCGAGAGTTGGAGCTCGCCGCGAAGCCTGGCTACCGTTCCCGATACGATGAATCCTATGACGGGCCGCAGGAAATCGATGAAATCGACCAACGAAGGCTTCAAAACGATCAGGATTCAAAAAACGGGTCTCGAGTTGATTCGAAGCATAACGATCCGTCGAGGCCGGTAAAACGGGATCATAATGCGAAAAATCGCGACTCCCAGTGACGATGGTAGAGGCCAAAATTTTTGACTGGTCAATCGGCTGAACTACGCCGAATGAACCAAAAAGGTCTGAATTTCGCAGCCATTGAGTCGGGAGCGATGTGTTCGGTTGGCTTTTGGGTAGGTTGATTTAGTGAGCTGAGCCGTTTGGGCGATAGCCCCGGTTGAAGTGTCGCTAACCGAGGCTACCGCCTAAACGGCTGGCATGAAAAACTCGTTTTGGATTAAATCAACAAACCGTTTTGTCACGGGCCGCCTCTGTCACGGGCGGGCCGCAATTTCAGAATGCGATTTGGTCCTTTTCGTAACGCAAAGTCCGGTCGCGGTAACGTTCACTTCCGCATGTGCGGATTGTGCGGTCAGATCGGAACCGAAGTGCGATACTTTGCCAGCCACCCCTTTGGCAAGTTTGAGCATTCTGCGGCTTAGGGGACTTTATGTTCGCCCTTCCAAGGGGCCTCAACTATACTTTCAAAGCGTTCGTATTGGGGCTTTTGGGGCCCAAAATGCGGGCTTAAATTAGCACCTTCAAATTACTGACCAGCGAGATTTGGGCAGCAACATGCAATTTGTCAAATTCCGTCTTTTTCATTCAACGATCGCTTTCACGCTTTTGTGCGCCGCCTTCGCAGGTTCTGCGGTCGAAGTTACCAGCGCGGTTGCTCAAGAGGAATCGTTTGTTTACCGCAAACTCGCACCGGGTGTGCTCAAGGACATCCCCAGTCAGGTTGACGTTAGAGACAGTTTTTCGTTGCCAATGCCTCTGCCCGGCTTGAAGGCGGAACAATACACGCCAGAGCAGCGTTCGGCTGATGAAACTCTGTACGGTTTGACCCATCGAACGATACTGTATCGGGATGTCTGGCAGTACGATTTCGCGTTTACCGGCCTTCGCCAAATCAGCGTTACCGAAAAAGGTGCCAACGGGATCGAACGATCTCGAAACGTTTGGTACATCGTTTATCGAGTCCGTGACCTTGGTGAGACGCTTTCGTATGAGGAAGTAAAAAAGAACCCCAAATTCAATCAGGTTTCGCACATCCTGAAAAAGGGCGAAGCGATCGATACAGAGAATCGCCAATTTTTGCCACGATTTTCTCTGGAAGGCTGGGTCTTCAATCCGCTCAAGAAAGTCTACGAAAAAGTCGCCGTAAGCGATTCGGTTAACCCCGCAGTCATGCGACTGATTCGGCAGAGCGAAGATCCTCGGATGCCGCTGCTGGATGCGGTTCAGATGTCTGAGGCCGACATTCCAAAAGTGAAACCTGAATCTGACGTCGGAGTTTGGGGAGTCGCAATCTTTGAAGGCGTGAATCCAGAATTGGATTACGTGAGCGTTTTTGTTAGCGGGCTGACGAACGCTTATCGGATCAAGAAAAGCGATGACGGGGCGATCAGTTTCAAGCGAAAGACGCTGCAGCTGAATTTCTGGCGTCCCGGCGATGCGATCGAGGAAGAAAAGGACAATATCCAGTACGGAATTCCGCTGGTAGACGACGCGAAGGAGCAGGTGCTGATCACGCGTCGCTATGCTTTGCCGGGCCCCGTGATTCGCGGCTTCGAGGTCAATCGTGAAGCCAACCGGAGGGTTCCAGTGATCGAGGCGGATGCGATGGTCAATCTGAAGGACTTCAAATCAGCCCTTACGCCGATTTTGGACAAAGGCAATTTACCCTCGGCGATTACGGATGCATTCGCTGAATCTGGAATCACGGTTAATCGCGATATCGGTGTGGATAGGCTGATCGAAGGCAAAAAATGGGCGTTCAGCCAAGCCGGAACTCAGTATGAGCTCGTTTTGGAGCCGCAGTACTGGGAGCCAGATTTTGAGGGGATTCGTTTCATCAAAAGCCTTGATTTCATGTGGATTTACAGATAGTATTTCCCGACTTAAACAACTCAAGCACTCGATATATTCAGTTCCAGGTAACGAAAATGGCACATAAGAAGGGGCAGGGATCCAGCCGCAACGGTCGCGATTCAAACGCTCAACGCCGTGGCGTCAAGAAATTTGGTGGCGAAAGCGTCATCGCTGGCAACATTCTGATCCGCCAAGTTGGTAACAAGTGGCATCCCGGAAAAGGTGTTGGTCAAGGCAACGACTACACTTTGTTCGCTCTTGTTGATGGCAAAGTCATGTTCGATCGAAACGGTCGACGCATCAATGTCGTGCAAGCAGAAACAGCCCAGTAGTCAATCCCGGATTATTCACGAGGCGTTGGCGTCGGCATTGAGAAAGCTTGTTTCATTCAGGTATTGTTCGACGTTTGTGGTTTCGACAGTTCACCCGCGACGTGAGACTAACGAATTTGCAAAACGTGTAGCCACTTTTGGAGAATTGCCTCAAAGGGCAAACCAGACGCCTGTCGTCGTGAATAATTCCGGATCAATAACTGATTACTTCGGAGAGATCATCAGGATGCCCTCGGGCATCCTTTTTTTGTAGCAAGTGAAAAGCAATCATGTTTGTTGACCAGGTGCAGGTAGAAGTTTCTGGCGGGCGAGGCGGCAATGGCTGCATCAGTTTCCGGCGAGAGAAATACGTACCTCGCGGCGGCCCCGACGGAGGTGACGGCGGCAATGGCGGCAGTGTTTTGCTGGTCGCCAAGGCGGGAGTCAACAGCCTCGCTGCACTCGCGAACAAGCATCATATCCGAGCCAAAAGCGGAACCGGAGGAATGGGGTCCGGCCGACACGGGGCTAATGCGGACGACGTCACCATCGAAGTGCCTCCTGGAACGGTGGTAATCGATTCCAACAACGGCTTGATCATCAAGGACCTCGCCGAAGGGGACAGCATCGTCGTTGCCAAAGGCGGGCGCGGTGGTCGCGGAAATACGCGATTCAAGTCTGCCACAAACCAGGCTCCTCGATTGGCAACCGAAGGACTTCCAGGCGAAGTTCGATTGTTGAAACTGGAACTGAAAGTCATCGCAGACGTTGGCTTGATCGGAAAACCAAATGCCGGCAAAAGCACATTGCTCAGTCGCGTTTCGGCAGCACGTCCCCAGATCGCCGACTACCCTTTCACAACCAAGTTTCCAAATCTTGGCATGGTGCAGCTCGACTACGATCGGACGTTTGTCATGGCGGATATTCCCGGCTTGATTGAAGGCGCCAGCGAAGGCGTTGGGCTCGGTCATGATTTCCTGAAGCATATCGAACGTTCGGGATTGCTGGTTCATTTGGTGGAACCCTTTCCCGTCGACGGAACGGACCCAATCGAGAACTGGAAAACGATTCGAGGCGAATTGACTCAGTACAGTGAAGCGTTGGGGGATCGACCAGAAGTGCTCGTTGTCACAAAGTCAGAGTTGCCGGGCTGTGAAGAGGTGGTCGAACAACTGCGTAAGGAATCGGATGGTGAGGTTTACTCAATTAGCGCAGTAACCGGTTCGGGCCTGCCGGTTTTGCTAAACAAGATCATCTCGATGCTGCAGGAGCAACGAACCGAATGTTCGTGGTAGCGCTCGACATTGGAAATTCCTCGACCAAGATCTCGGTCAACGGACGACTGACTCGCGTCGCTGCGAATTTGGATACGAAGGACCAGCAAGCCCTTCTTGGTCAAGCGATTGAACCAGTGGCGTTTGGCGATTTGTTTTGGTCGGTTTGCAGCGTCAATCGGAAATCGACATCGCGTTTGCGGGACTGGGTTGCCGCAGAACGTCCCGCCGATCGCTTTCACGAAATTCACGCAGACGATATTCCGCTTCCTTCAAACGTTGAAAATCGAAACGGAGTCGGTCGCGACCGATTGTTGGGGTCGTGGTGGGCGTCAAAAAACAGCGACGGTCGCAATGTGGTGGTTGTGGATGCTGGAACGGCAGTCACGATCGATGTGGTGAATGAAAAAACATTCATAGGCGGACTGATTTTTCCTGGCGCCGATACGTGCCTTAAAGCCCTGTCCGATAAAACCGACGCGCTGCCTGACCTGACGGCATTGCCAAGTCCGATTGATGATTCGTGGATTCCGGAATCGATTCAAATTGGACGATCCACCAATGAGGCGATTTTGTTGGGCGTCCATCAGCATCAATTCGCTGGAATTCTGAGTGTCGTATCGTCATTGCAGCGATGTTACGATGCGGACGTCGTTTGTACCGGCGGCGCGTTGCTGCCCATGGTTCAATGGTTGCCTGAGAATTGGCAGTTCGATGAAAGTCTTTTGCTTGATGCGGCGAACGCGATTGCGAATCTGATTATTGAAGGTTCGTCCGAATGAGTGTTGTCGAGTTTTCGGAGCTGACTTATCGAGGTAGGGGTGCGATCGCGGTGGTCGGCGTGCGGGGAGAAAATGCTCGCGACGCGATCTGCAAGTGCTTTTCGCCTGCCGCCGAAAAACAATTTTCCGTGATGAAGAATCGAGCGGTCGTTTACGGAATATGGCTTTCGTCGGGCGAGGACCTGATCGTGGTTCGGACCGACGATGAGCGGGCTGGCGAACAATTTGAAGTGCATTGCCACGGCGGTTTCGCTGCCGTGGAATCTATCAAAAAAGATCTCCTTGCGGTCGGTTGCGAAGAATCTGTTGACGATGCATCGTGGCGGTTAGCCGAAGATCTGTTTCAATCCGAAATCGCTTTCGCATTGGAAAATGCTTTAACGCAGCGAACGGCTCGGCACTTGTTGCAACAATACGAACTGTGGCAGGGCTTTTCTTCCGTTAGTCAAACTGAGGCCGAGAAGGCGTTGCAGTTTTCCGAATTCGGAAGGCATTTGACCAAATCATGGTCTGTCGTTTTGTGCGGCCAGCCAAACGTTGGGAAAAGCAGTCTGATCAATGCACTTGCTGGATTCGAAAGGGCGATTGTGCACGAAACGGCAGGGACGACTCGTGATGTCGTTAGCCAGCACACCGCAATCGAAGGCTGGCCGGTTGAGCTGCTCGACACGGCAGGAATTCGCGAAGCCAGCGGCGAGATCGAGTCGGCGGGAATCGCGAAAGCGAAGAAGCTGATCGAGTCTGCCGATCTTGTCGTTCACGTTGTCGATGCGAGCAGGTCGGAGACGATTGATCTGACTCTGTCCGCTGGACAAGCTGGCCTCGTCGTCGTGAACAAGATGGACGAAGTCCAAGACGCGGAAGCTTTTCAAAAAGACTCCCGCTGGAGCTACGCCCTGCCCTGCCCTGCGGTTTTCGTTTCTGCGAAACAGGGAACGGGAATCGATCGGCTTCAAGCGGAGATCGCGATGGCTCTGGTACCAGAGGTTCCGGCAACCGGGCAATTGGTTCCCGTTACCGAAACGCAGCGTCAACTACTGGATGCGGCGGCGGGGAATCAGCGAGGCGATTCCGATGAGCCCCAGAATGACGGCACTTGATGGCTCCGGAACAGCAGAAACGATGTTCCACGCAAAGCCAAAATCCGTTGCCGAACTGCCCGTGGCGGCAGAAATGCGAAACGTGTAATCGCCGCTGTCCAGGTTTTCGAAGTAAATGTGCTCGTTGTTGTAGTCCGTTCCGTTGCTCAGATCCACAATCGAACCTGTCGAATCAAGCAGCTCAAGATTCAGGTCCGCCAAATCGCGAACCGGGTCGAACAGAATGGAGGCATCGTTGTCGATGATGTTCATGTTCCAGCTCAAAACCGCTGAGACTGTACCGAACTCGCCCGGATCGATTGTGAAATCGTAAAGCAGGTCGTTGGTGCCGTCGTGGTCTCCGTAATCCCATCCTAAAAGTTCGATGCTTGAAACAGGATCGCTGGTCGTGCCGTCAAACTCGCCGCCCTCAAAAATGTGGTAGCTGTTTTGAATGTTGAGTTCACCGAAGCCGAAGACTTCGTCCATCGGTCGTGTCGCAGTGCGATCCCACGAGGCGAATTCGTCTTTGGTCGCTCCGGCAAACAGGGTTGCTCGAACGACTTCGTTTTGAACAAAGTTAGTGCCACTCCCTGCGTCGACCAGCAATGCCGCAGCACTCGAAACGACGGGAGTCGAAAAACTGGTGGCACCCGCATCCGGAACGACGATCGACGTCGCAAATCGTGCAGGACCGTAGTTCGGAGTCAGCGTTGTCGAATGGCTTCCGTTAGATCTTCCGACCGTAATCGCATTGTAAGCCGGTGCGAGCACTCGTGGCGTTGTTGAACCGTTGTCTGCGCCAACAACCATGACCGTATTGTCACGATTGACGACGAAATCGAAACGCTCGAGTATGTCCTCCGCATCAGAAGCGGTGAATGTGCTGGAAGCTCGCCCGACATAACTGTGATTGCCAATTTGGTACGAGGCGCCGCCAGGATCGTTTCCGCTACCAGCCTGCAGTCCATCTGCTCCAATATAGCCATTCGCATCGTAGCCAGTAATGTTGGTGATGCCGGGAGTCATACTGTTCGTGTTACCGTAGAAGTTCACTCCGACGGAAGTTGCGTGACCAATACTGCCGCTGGCGCCTGAGCCGGCTGTAAATGACTTGCCAGAAAACTGAGCGTTAGTTGCATCGGGCAAGTAGTCGCCATCGGTGTTCGGTGCCTCGGGCTGAAACACGATCAAGCCCGAACCGTCTTCGAGTGAATCGCCTTTTTCAGCAACCAAATCCGTGAATCCGATTTGGGACTTCCATGCCTGAGCAAGCGCATCAGATGGAATCAAAAACGGGACGGCCAACAAAGCGATCGCGAAAATACGGCAAAGACAACAAGCACTCACAGTTCATTCCTCAGGTTCTATTGAAAAGCTGTGGCCAACAACCCTGATGATAACATCGGAATCTGACTAACCAGAGGTAAATGTTTTCATTGGGCTCTAGCATGCAAAGGCGGACACTTTGGAAGGATTGCCCTCGTTCCGGTCACAGCAGCCATAAGGCAATTACGACCAGTCAAAAACCAACCTTTGCGTGAAAACTTTTCCGATCAGGTTAATTGTGCGGCTCGTTTTGAGCTTCGTTGCCGACGTTAAATGGCTCACCAACCCGAAGCGGAATAGGTGCCCGGCGATTCCGACGATCTGCTTTTCAGCATCCCCACGACAAGGATTAGTCCTGAAGTTAGTTCCCGATTTGGATGTCGAACCCAACATCAGTCGCCATGGCATTAACCGGCGTTAGCCACAGTTTTGTCGACGGATTGAAACCGTGGCTATCGCCGAAACGCCGAAACGGCTCGCAAAGGTTCGGCAAAAAGCAGGAGCTGCTTTTCAATATCCTCAAGCTTCCAGTACCTCAGCAAACTGCTTCTGCAAGCAGGCAAGTCCTTTCGTCCCGTCGTCCCCATCGACGACCACGTTTACCCGCACTTCGGAGGTGCTGATCATTTCAACGTTGATACCGGCATTCCCTAACGCTTCGAACGAGCCGATCGCGACACCGGTGTGGCTGCGCAAACCGACTCCGGAAACGGAAAGTTTGGCGATCCGCTCTTTGAAAATGACCTTCTCGCAGCCATGAGCTTCGGCAGCCTTCTCAGCAACGGCAATCGCGGCTTGAAGTTGATCCTGTGGAACCGTGAACGTGATGTCGGCAATTTGCTCGTTGTTGTAGCTCTGAACAATCATGTCGACAAAAATATTTTCAGATGCGATCTGCTCGAACAGGCTCGCTGCAAGTCCCGGTCGATTGGGGATTTTGCAAATCGTGATCCGTGACTGAGTGTCATCCAATTCAATTCCGTCGATCGTCAGTGCTTCCATCCCAAGACCTTGCAATCGAGCGATCACGTCCATCGGGCTGACTTCTTTGTCTTGCCGTTGCGGCAATTCTGTCACGGTACTTGGTTGAATGTTGTCCAGATCGAATTCGCCGTGAATCGTTCGCAGTGAATCTAACGCATTGTCTCGATCAACCAAAACTGAAATCTTGATTTCACTGGTGGTGATGATGTTCATGTTGATATCCGCGTTGGCAAGAGCGCGAAACATTCGATTCGCGACCCCAGTTTCACGAGCCATTCCCAAACCAACTGCGGAGACTTTGGAAACACTGTCGTTGACGGGAGCCAGTTTCCCGCCAAGTTTTTTGACGGGCTTCTTGATCACCGCAACCGCATCTTCGGCTTCGTCGCGAGGAACCGTGAAGCTGATGTTGGTTGTGCCGTCATCGGCGACGTTCTGAACGATCATGTCGACCGTTATTTTTTGGTCGGCAATCGGTGAAAAGATCTTCAGGATCGTGCCTGGCACATCTGGAACGTCTAGCACGGAAATCATGGCTTCGTCCCGCGTCAACGCGGCGCCGCTGACGACCATGTCGGAGGTCTCGGCATCGTCGACAATCAAGGAGCCAGGAACGTCGCTCAAGCTGCTTCGAACGTGGATGGGAACATTGAATTTTTTGCCGAATTCAACAGACCGGCTATGCATCACACCGGCACCCAAACTTGCAAGTTCCAGCATCTCGTCGTAGCAAACTCGTGGAACCAGACAGGCCTCAGGAAGGACTCGTGGGTCGGTCGTGTAAATTCCATCGACGTCGGTGTAGATTTCGCACTGGTCAGCACCCAGAACAGCCGCCAAAGCCACCGCTGTTGTATCACTTCCACCGCGACCGAGCGTTGTGATGTTAAAGTGTTCGTCGATCCCCTGAAATCCGGCCGCGATCACAATGTTCCCTTCGTCCAACAGGGTCTTCATTCGGTCCGTTGAGATTGAATGAATGCGAGCCTTTGTGTGAGAGCTATCGGTTCTGATCCCGATTTGAGCTCCCGTCAAACTGACCGCTTTATAGCCCAATGAATGAATCGCCATCGCCATCAAAGCAACGCTGACCTGTTCGCCGGTCGACAGAAGCATATCCAGTTCGCGAGCCGGAGGTTTTTCGTTAATCTCTGCCGCCAATGACAATAGCGTGTCCGTATTTTTACCCATCGCGCTAACAACCATCACGACTTGGCTGCCTTGTTGATGAGCACGTACTGCTTTCCGCGCGGCGGCAAGAATCTTTTCACTGTCGGCGACACTGGTGCCACCAAATTTTTGAACAACAAGCGACATCTTGAATTTCGATCTCTGACAAGTTTTATAATGTTGGGCAAATATGGCCCGATAATTTAACCGCTGCGAAACGATCCCGAAACGGTGAAACCGGCAACCGGCAGAATCGCACCTTGATGGAACGATGTAGAGAAATTTTCAACCCTTGCTGCCGCTGTCAGCCAGTTCGCGCAGGCAAGTCGATATTAGGCAATTCGATATCAAACAATTCGATCCTTCAGCATTTCCATCGCCGCGTTGCGTCCGCAAGCTCCCATGACTCCTCCGCCAGGATGGCTGGCGGCGCCGCACAAATACAAGCCTTCGACCGGAGTGCGATGATCCGACCAGCCAGCGACTGGCCGCAACAGGTGAAGCTGATTCAAATTCATGGCTCCCTGAAAAATGTTCCCGCCGGTGATGCCGAATGTCCTTTCAAGATCCAGCGGCGTCAACACATGTCGATGCTCGATCGCGTTGGGGACATTGGGAGCGTATTCCGCTAACCGTTCAATGCATCGATCAGCAAAAGTTTCTCCAATCGAATCCCAGTGCAATCCGTCCTTCAGCTTGTAGGGAGCGTATTGAACGAACATGGACATGATATGTTTTCCGTCAGGAGCGATCGTTTTGTCGACGCTGGTCGGGATGGTGCACTCCAGCACCGGACGCTCGCTCGGCTTTCCGGCTCGCGCGTCGTTATAGGCTTCTTCGATTTCGTCCATCGTCTCGGTGATATGGATCGTGCCGTTATGCTGAGGCCCAATCGTGTTGCTGGGCAGACAAGTGAAATTTGGAGCTTCATTCAAAGCCAAATTGATCTTCAGTGACGCGGAAGAGTAGTCGATTCGATTGACGGCTGCATGGAATTCCGGTGGAAGTTCAGTCGGTTTTAGAAAACGATTGAACGTCAGGTTCGCGTCGACGCTTGATGCAACGGTTTTTGCTTCAAGATGAGTCCCGTCTGCAAGCAGAACGCCAGTCGTTCGGTTTCCGTCTGTCGTGATCGACTCAACCGCAGCTTCCGTTCGAATTTCGACTCCAAGTTCTTCGCAAACCGTTTGCAGCGACGTTGCCAAAGCCCCCATGCCTCCCTGAACGTATCCCCAAACGCCGCGAGCACCCCCGGCGGTTCCCATCACATGGTGCAGCAGAACATAGGCTGTTCCGGGAGCCGATATCGAAGCAAAAGCGCCGATGATGGCGTCGGTCGCAAGCGTTGCTTTAACCGCTTCGGACTCAAACCAACGTTCAAGAATTGGACGAGCAGCTCCGGTCAGTAACTCCAACGCTTCCGGGATTCGGTGGCCAATCTTGCCGAGAGCTCGATGCATCTTCCATGCTTTTCGCATGTCACCGATCCGCTTCATCGGTCCAATCTTTCGCCACGATTTGGGCATCGGCAACACGTCCGGGGCGGACTCGTTCAGGATCGGTTCCAGATGGGTCGCGACCGCTTCCAATAACGATTCGTACTGCGGATAGGCCTCTGCATCCCGCTTGCTGAACTTGCCAATCTGTTCCTGATTTGCATTTTGGTCTGGGCCGAGCATCAGATGACGCCCATCCTTCATTGGAGTGAATGAGCTTGGGGTTCGAGGCAAAATTACCAGTCCGTTTTGCTTCAATTTCAGATCCGACATGATCTCGGGAAGCAACAAACTCAACACATACGCCGCTGTCGAAACTTTGTAGCCCGGCCAGAGTTCTTCGGTGACAGAGCATCCGCCGAGAACGTCGCGTTTCTCGACAACGCAAACTTTTTTGCCTTGTCGAGCAAGATAAGCGGCGGTGATCAAGCCGTTGTGGCCGCCACCGATAATGACGCAGTTATATTGAGCCATGAAAGCTTCCTGTATTCATCCCGAATTATTCACGACGACAGGCGTCTGGTTTGAAGTTTGGGGCGATTCCCCTGAAGTGGAGACAGTTTTTGCAGATCACCAATTCACCTCGTGGGTGAACTGTCGAAACCACAAACCCGGAACAATACCTGAATGAAACAGGCTTTCTCCATGGCGACGCCAACGCCTCGTGAATAATCCGGGCTTATTTCTACCTGGCCTTTTGAAGCCACGATGAAGCCAGTTTCTTAAGATCGGCTCGTTCGTCGGAGGCTCGTTTCCCAAAGTAGCTCCGTTCAACTTCCTGAATCGAAGTTTCCAATTCGATGGACTGCTCATTCGAAATGCCGTTACGGTGCCGAATGTCTTTCAACAAAGTCAAAACGGTGAATGGGTTGATGTCGTCAGGCATCTCAAATTTCGCTGTCTGTTTGACCTCAGGTTGCGATCGGAAAAACAGAAACGCGGCGAGCCCTGCAAAGCACAATGCAATCAAAGGCAACAGCCAGTAGAGGAAACCCCAACCCGCATTCTCGTAGCTTCGTTCGAGCGATACCTGTTGGCCTGCTTCGACCAAGTCGGCATCCTCGTAACGTTGGAATTTCAAGTCCGCTGTTTCCGTTTTGGCATCACCGAATGAAAATTCGACCAACTCCGCTTCGTTTTCTTTGGCACGATATTCAACCGTCCAGCTACGCTCAGAAAGGATCTGAATGTCCAGACTTTCCTTGTCGAATCGACTTGGCAGAACGCCTTGATCGTCGATGCTGACGACTTCGAACTGCTCGCGTTCAACGTTCAGAATGTCCTCCAGGGGCGGGACGAGCCCTTTCGCCGTTGCCGAGATTTCGACAATCAGTTTGCCCTCTTCCGCCTGGCGTTCATCCAATGTCTGAGTGACTTTCAAATCACTGACCGGACGGGGATCACCCTTGGACGCCGTTGCGTCGACCACCAATGCAGGAGACTCAATCGGAATCACCACGTAGCCAGACGTATCCATGAAATCCATGTCCAATTGCAGCGGGGCGATTCGATCGACTTCCGACCCGCGAGGCTTGAGCAAGACGTAAGCGTAAGGCGTGACTCGCCAGCCCTCTTTGTCGTCGGGAACGGATTGCATCGTTTCCGGACTTTGGAAAGTGATGCTTTGGATTTCGAAATGTTCTCCCAAAGCCTGCTTTACCGACTCGGAGAACTTGTCTCGATAATTCTCCGTAGGCCGACCGTAGTTGTACGAATAAGCCATGTTGTTTTGGTTCTGAACGTACTTTCCAAAGCCGCCCGATTCACGCTCAATCTCTTTGGTGTGCAAGAGGTTAACATAAATTCCAAAAGGTTCGTTATGGCCGATTCGAGGACTACCATCGACGACAGTTTGTAATTTCAATTCACTGACGAGGTCCTTGTAGTATCCGTAAAGATTTCTCGCTTCCCATGCACGTGGGTGATCGTCGACGATCACAAATCCGCCTCGAAGGTAACGGAATTTGATTTCCGGTTTGATCGGGCTCATGCGAGTAAACAGATTGTTCGCAAACTTTGCCATGTGAGATTCACCCAGCGTGCCGGGCAATTCAAGGATGGCGTTTCGAATTTTTTCGTACTGACGGGCGTCGGGTTGAGTCTTGTTGGTGACTTTGCCCAGATCACAGGCTCCCAACGCCGCGTAGAACCACAGGTCAAACGCTTGCGTCGACTGTTCGTTTTCCTCCAGCGTTGGTGCCGCCTTGTTGTACTTCGCTGCCGAAAGAGCAAATTGCTCGAATGCCGAATCTCGTTTGTCGGTAAATTCAGAGCTCTTTTGCACCGTCTGGGCGTAAGCGTTTTCTTCAAACATCAAACAGGCAAGGGCCAGATGGAGTTTCCAGTCGTCTGGCGAAGCTTTTAACGCTTCGGTTGCCAATTCGGTCGCGACCGCATAGCCTCGAATGACTTCCTTTTTAACTTCAGGAGCCCGCCGTTTCGTTTGTTTTTGTTCCTGATTGCGAATGTCCCGCCAGTTCGCAGAAAGGTTCGTGCGCATTTTCTGACAAAGCTCGGCCACGGTGTCTGGTTTTAAATTCTGTAAGTCACCAAACACGCTTTTGACGCGATCAAGGTCGTAGACTTCGGCACTGCTGTGGCAAGTCGTGAACGCATTGGCCAACAGGCTTTCGTCAAGCTTCTCAATCTTCATAGCGCGGATTCGATCCACCCAACCCTGAAGCTCTTCAAGGTTTCGTTCCTGTTTGGAACGAGTCAACGGAATGGCTTCCGCCTTTTGGTCGAAACCATAGAAGTAGATATAAGGATTTCGCTCGCGCCGGTCCGTGTTGGGATCGTGGTTGCGAGTCCAAATTCTCAGAAACTCATGAACCAGTTCTTTGGCAACCAATGGGTTCGTTGCAGCGATCTGTTCGATGTAAGGGAACGCTCGATCTTCTTCGTTGACTCGCATGTGCAAACTGGCAAACAGTTTTTGCATCTGGATTTTCAAAGTCGGTTCGATCCGCTTTTGCCATTCCGATCCCGGAGCAATTTCGAGCATGTCGCCGACCTTGATCGGGCGCGGCCGGTCACTGCTGCGACCGTAGCGGTTTGCGTATTGATTTTCATCGACCCAGTAGCTGTTCCCATACATATCGTACTGCCTGTAGCCGCGGCTACTGCTGCTGGAATTTTGCACGGTGGTTTGTGCTTCGATCAACCAGGTATTGGCCAACAATGTCAGTGCATTGCTCCATTTGTCCGCGAGCTCCGGTGAGACCTTCAGTAAATTCTCAACCGCTCCGTTTTGCAAACGAAGGATTTTCAGTCGGCTGTCCTCGGAGTTCGTCGCTGGTTGAGAAGCCATTTTCGATGACTTGGTGCCAAGGTTCGTCAGCACCGTCATGCCACGTTCTGGCGAATCGGTGAAACTCTCGTTAAGCCATTTCTCACCGATTTCGCGGTCGATCAGAGGCGAAAGTTCGATCAGATTGACCATCGCCGCGTCTTTGTCTTTGGTGTCAATGCTCTCAATCGCGACCAAAGTTTGATTCGCCTTCCATGCCCGTTCGAGCCACATCGCGATCTTCTTTTGGCGATATTTGCTTAGTGAAAGCTGTGACCACATCTTCAGCGGCACAATGGAGTCATCTTCGTTTTTGGCGCAGTCGTCAAGTTCAGGGAGGAAGTGTTCGGCTTCGTCGGACATGCCGCATTTCAGGAACAGGTCTGCCGCGATCATTCTCTTGTCGGGATCATCACCGCCAAAGTGAGTCGTGCCCTTTTTGATTTGATCGACGAAGCCGGTGAAATCAAATCCGGCGGTCCGCGAATTTCGGATCAGTCGCGCGATCGCTGGTACATGGGACTTGCCGCCGGCTGGAGTTGAGGCAGCCGCAGTTGTCGTTCCGCCCGCTCGTGCTGCCAGTTGTTCGATCAGCTCTGGGGGAAGATCTTCGATCGACGTGCCCGGAGGAAGCTTGATGTTTGGCGGAAGCGATTTGGTGGCGGCAGTCGCAGGTTTCGCACTGTCGGCTGGTTGAGCAGACGGCGCGGGTTCGACAAGAGTTGCTTTGACCTGCAGGACCGAACCATCCGCGGATAATGGCCCCTCCATTTCTCCGTCAGCGATTTGCATTTCTGCTGATAGGGACGCTCCTTCAAAACTGGCAGAAAAGGTGAGCTTCCCAGTAGATGAGACATAGCTTCCGTCTTCAATTTTCATCGGTCCTTGAGTCTGACCATCAGCTTCAACTGAAAGGTTTCCAGTCACTGTGTTGCCACTGAGTCTCAAGTCAAGCTCTACTGACAATACAAAGTCTTCGCCCACCATGCTGCCGCTGCCCGTCCACTTGCCCGAGATCGGATCTTCGAGTCCAGCGAACTTTTTGTTTCCCGTCACTGAAATGACATAGGGCTTGGGGGCCGCTTCAGTGATCGCAAGAATATCGTCGGGAGTCAGAAAGTTCGTCTCTGGCTTCGCTCCACGTCGCGAAGAACGCTGACTGTTTTCGCCGGCGGACGGTACCTTTGCCAATGCGGTTAGCATGTAGGCGTAAACTTTGTCGCCTTCTTCTGGCTTCAGCGTCGCGAGGTACTTTTTGATTTCATCCCATTTTCCAAGCGTCACGTTTCGAGTGAATGTTTCGACTTCGGCTTTGATGGTCGCGGCTTCTTCGGCTTTTTTCGCGGCCGGGTCTTCGGGAGTGACAATGACAACTTGCGTTTTTGGTTTCAGGCTATCCCACGCATGCGCCGCCTTCGAATCGGCGGGCTTCGAATCGGCCGTTTTCGAATCGGTGATTGCGGTGTCAGACGGAGTTGTCGCCTCGTCATCAGATTTGGTTTCGGTTACTTCAGAATCCTGCTTTTCAGCATCACTTGAACCAGCGTCTTCCTTTGTGGTTTCGACTGGCTCATCTTCCGTTGCGTCGACGCTATCTTTCGCGTCGACGGTATCTTTTGCGAAATCTGCTTTCTTGTCCGTCGGCTTGCTATCTGGTTTCGTTTCATCCTTGGAGTTATTTTGCTTGGGCTCACCGGCTGCAGCAGCTGCCGTGTCCTTTTTTGTTGGGGAAGTTTCAGGCGATTTTTTTCCTGGCTGAAATTGGCCAGAGACTTTTTTGCCTTTGACGGTAAGTAACTTGACAGAGCCGATTTCTTTATCGTATTCCGTCACACGAATTAAGTCTCCGACTTTAAATTTTGAATCTTCCTCAAATTCAAGCACAACAAAGCCATCGTAAATGTTGGCGACCGTCGCAATGAGATCTTTCTTTTTCGGACTTGCCGATGACTCCTTTTTGGATTCAGGCTCTTTGTAACTCCACGCTTTCAGAACCGCCGGCAAGGACCTGTCCAGTTTGGCTTTCAGCAAAGCCTCAATCCGTTTTTCCTCAAACGTTTTTTCTGGTTCGGCTGCTTCGCCAGACTCAGGTGCTCCCGTCGAAGATGCTGCTTTAGTATTCGCCGGTCCTGTTGCCGCGACTCGTGATGCCTTGACTACGGTCGGGCTGGCTCCTGAAACCGAAGGAGCCATCATGACGATTCGCTGTTGAGCTTGCGAAGACGAAGTCGGCAAACAGGTCAGAATCAGGAGCGAGAAAAGCGACGCGTAAAGGCGATGACTCATTGTCTGTTTCCAAAACAAAAAGTGAAAGAAGTCTCGCCATATTGTACACGATATGTTTTTCAGTTTTCGAATATTGTTCTCATCGATCGATTGATTGCGGCAACCAAATCTGAACCGGAATTATTCACGACGACAGGCGTCTGGTTTGATGTGTGAGGTGATTCTCCTGGAGTGGCGACAGTTTTTGCAGATTCACTTTTTCACTTCGTGGGTGAACTGTCGAAACCACCAACTTGGAACAATGCCCCAATCAAAACAAACCTTCTCAATTTCGACGCCCACGCATCGTGAATAATCCGGGCTGAATGCCTGTCTGGCCGGTCCAATAACCGAACAAAAAAAGCCAGAGCTGGAATAGCTCTGGCTGATGAGTTGTTAATAATCCGGTGTAAAGATTGTTTCTAAACGTTAAGAGCCGACGCCTTCCGGAATCTGCTGCTGACTTGCACCATTGCCTGATTTTTTCTTTTTGCCGCGACCGCGACCTGGTTTCTTACCACTTCATGTGCCCTGTCATTGGCTGGGCAATGGCAAGCCTTGAAGCTCGCCAAGATCCATGCGGGCAAGACGGACTGCTGATTCAAGGTCTTCCGAGCTTCGTTTTAAGAGCTCATCGTCGCCAAGTTCACCTGCGGTAGCGGTCAGCTGCGTGTAGTGCTGACGAGCTGCTTCGATCTCGGGCTTCCAATCTTCTTCCGGCAAACCCTCGAGCCGCATCAACCAGGTCATGTAGTACTGCGAGTTTGCCAAAGCAGACTGTACATCGGCAACAAACCGTTTGTCAGCCGTTTCGTCTTGACGCACATCTGACAGCAGCGATTCGAGCGTCGCCCGAGCCGCAGGCAATTTGGCCGCCATCATTTCTGATTTGGCTTTTTCCAAAATCAAGCTGCGAGACTCCGCAACTTTTTCTGCTGGCAGTTCTGCCAGAACTTCATCGAACAGTTCAGCCGCTTTCGACCATTCCTGTTGTTCGACATTGTAGCGAGCTTCCGTCAGCACCTGATTGACTCGATCAATCTCAAGATGCTCCTGGCCTGGACCGAAATGGAAAATCAATCCGCCCAAACCGGCAAACAGCCAGCCAATGATTAGCAAAATTCTCATAACACCTCCGTATTGATGAGGTCGTGTTGGAAGACTCCATCGTAACGTAATTCAGATGGTTCCTTCAATCTTTATCGGCGATATAAACCGGAATTATTCACGACGACAGGCGTCTGGTATGTCCTTTGAAGCGATTCTCCAATCGCGGAGGCAAGTTTTGCAAATTCGTCAATTTCACGTCGTGGGTGACCTGTCGAAACCACAAACCTTGAACAATACCCCAATCAAACAAGCTTTCTCCATGTCGACGCCCACGCATCGTGAAATAATCCGGGATAAATCGGGATAAATGCGATTGAACCAAAGAATTTCGTGCGGGAAAGCCAGTATGTCCGTGCAATGGCTCCGAAGCGACCCACCGGGCTTCGCGTTCTACGCAACAAAATAGTCGTAGATCGAGAAATGCGAAGCGTTTCGGAAATACCAGCAAGACGCGCAAGCGAGTCAGTTTGGAACACCGGAAAGAATCACTCGCTGGCGCGTCGTGCTGGTATTGCTGCAACTTCAAAACGCGCCAGCGAGTAGGTCGCATCACTTGAGACGGACAATGTTACCATCATTCATCTCAAACAGATGCAACCATTGATTATCCTTGCCCGCAAGAAATGAAGATCCGTCTCCCAAAGCAATCGGCGTCTTTCCGATTTCAAACTGCAAGCCTGATTCGGGAGTGTCCCGATCAAATTGGTAGTCTTGCGGAGCCGTCCATGGCACGGCCAACGAATCCTTGACGACAACCAGCAAAACGGTGTTCGAGGACCCATCGGTGATATTTCCAAACCCGACTTTCTTTCCAGAACCAAGAATCGTCTTGTCGCTTACCGGAGCGACCAGCGTTGTCATACCTTCTGGAGCATCGACAGGCGTCAGCAATCGGGACGGAAATCGGCTGTAAACATCCGGGATCAGCGGAAGAAGTTTGATGTTGGCAGGACTGTCCCACGGTTCGTCCAGTTTGAATTGTTGAAACAGGTTGCTCTCACCCAAAAACGGCAACAAGTAAACTCGCCAGCTCAATTTCGACTTTCCGTCTGGCCCGCGCGAATCAAGCGGTGGTGGGAAATAGCCATAGGCGCTTTCGAAGTTTAGTATCCCAATCGTCACGTTTCGCAATTTTTGCATCTGTGTTCGCAATTTTTGCAGCTGTGACTGCTCTGCAATCGGACCAAGGAACGACCGAACCGCTCGACGAGCCAACCTGTCTCCCGCCGCAACATTCTTGGGGGCATACCGAATCCGGATCGTGGATTGATCGGTAGTGACGGAAGTCTCCTTCATGATTGACGGCAGCAAGGCGAACCATCCTCCTTTGTCTTCGCCCGAAGGTTCCGCTCCGTCGAGCCGCAAAAATTCCGCCAGATTTTGTTTGGTCCGTTTTGTGCTTTCGAGCTGAAGCAACTTGGCAAGATGGTCCGCCAATTTGTTAGCCGCATCGCCATCCTTTGATTGGACAGCTCCATCGACCGACCAAGTTGCCGGATCGACGGTGACTGTTGCCGAAAGTGCGCCTTCGGTCAAAAGAGTCACCGGTCCGCCACCCAGATAGTCCGGCAGTTCATCGACGAGCTCTTCCAGCGTTGCGTAAAATCGCTCGGGAGGCTGGAAGGCAATGGTGATCGGAGCCTTCGGAGCTTCCGTGAAAAGCTTTTGCCAAGTTAAGTCTCGAGCCGTTTTGGGTTTCTCTGAATCCGGCTTCAATGCCTGCAAAGCAATTCCCCAATGTTGACCGATACCCAGCTTTCCGTTTTGGATGCCCCAAAGTTTCGAAAGGCGATCAATCCGACTGTCATCTTGATCGACAATCGAAAGCGTCATTTTCATCGGGACTTGCGGCCAGTTGGTGGTTACCCAAACGGGTTCGCCGGCGAGGATTTCTTTCGTTTGC
Organism: uncultured Pirellulaceae bacterium; assembly: GCA_964479855.1. Lineage (GTDB taxonomy): Bacteria > Planctomycetota > Planctomycetia > Pirellulales > Pirellulaceae > Mariniblastus. Next base: position 107,697 of record CAYZPA010000001.1, on the reverse strand, counting down.
TGGATTTTGCGATCGAGTAACGTTTCCTTTTTGTCAGCCGTCAATTTCGAAACTTCGGCTTGGACCACGTCAATTAGGTTTGCATCGATTTTGGCAAGAACCGTTGTTTCCGCGTTGGTAATTTCGCTTGGGACGGTTGCTTGTCTCGCAGAAACTTGAGCGACGTTCGACAACGACAGGATCATCACAGTCGCGAACGTGAATGCTAAAAGTTTGCTGATCAGCTGTCGGACCGATGACAAGATTTGAATGGTTGAGTGTCTCATCAGTTTTGCTCCTTTTCAATGTTTGCAAGCTCAACGATCAATCGAAAATGTTGTCCGCCTACGCGTGCGCCAGTAACCGTGATCGTTTGGTCGTTTGCGGAGTATTCAAATGGTTCGTCGGTAACGGGATCAAGCGGGGCTGGAACGACAAGGTCCGTTAGCGACGCTGGAGCACGACCTTCATTGGCGGCGGCCGTCATACGAATCGCTTCGACGGTTTGCCAAAGTGCCAGTCGTTGTTTTTCACGGGTAGCAGCCGCGTGGATCTGTTCACCTGCAAAGAGGAGTGACTCGGAAACTTCCGCAATCCATCCCAGTTCGTCTCGCCATTGCTTTCGAATCGATGGTTGTTTGAATTTTGACTGACTTGAAAACGGGATGTGAAATCTGAGCGTTTCCTCATCAGTGGCAATCGCGTGATACTTTTTCAGGGCCAGAAACACGATCTGTGCCGATGGATATTTGTCCAGCTGATCGGACTCCATGCCAGCGACTTCCGTCAGGAAGCGACGGGCGGAATCGTATTGTGACGCGATTTTCATTGCCATTTGAAACTGGTCCAGATTGTCTGGTAGAGGCGACCTTTGATTCCACTGGTTCATTGTTTTGGCAAACTCTTTCCATTTCGGGACAAGCGACGCGGTAAAGTCGGCCCAGTATTCTTTGGATTTGACGGTTTCATCAACTTCCAGCAGTGACGGAAATTGGCGAGTCAGAAGTTTTCGCTCGAACTCAATCGCAGCAGAAAGATCGATCATCGGTTTGGGACAAGCCGCGATTGCCCAATACAAATTCGGAGTGTCAGGATGCTGAGAAAGTGCCAGCCCCTGTGATGTCGCGATTCCTTCGATCGCCACGCCGACCAATCCGGAAACCATGAAGTCATCCTGGCTAATGTGGTTAGCCATCGCCAACACTTGGCCCACGATTTCGACTGCGTCGTCGATTCGGTTTTCCGCGATCGCAAAACGCAGACGCACGGATTGCTGTCGAGCCAGTTCTCGCATTTGCTGCACTTCGGGCAGCAGATAGCCGATGGGATTGTCTTCGAGTTCCATGGCTCGTTCTTGCGAGTAGTTTTTTCGTCGAGCTGCATCGAAGAGAAACGCCTCCTGAAAAGAGAGCAGATTCAGATACTTTTTGACTTCGTCCAGCGGAAGGTCTTCGGGAGGCGTCTCTCTCCACGTATCCGGTGGGTAGTCCGCACCAGATTGCTCGTCGTCGGCTGCTGCTTCTCGCCATTTGCGTTGCATCTCCACGAGTGCAAGTCTCGCGTTCGTCTGCTCCATGAATCCCATCGCCTTCATGTAAAGCGGGGCGGAATTCCCTGAGGTTCGATCAGCAGGATCGGGAACAAGACGGTAGCTCAACGCCGGCACAGGAGCCGCCTGCGGATAAACCTTCAGCCGCATCACATCTTTGCGTTTCTTGCGATCGTCAGAATCGACCGATGTCCAAACGCCGTATGGCAACGGGTCGGTAACTTCAGCTTCGTCACGACTATTTGCACTTCCAAGTGCAACGACTTGGGCACGGGTAACTTGGCTGGCAAACATTATCGTGGTGAAAGCCATCGCAGGCAGTAGCGCCATTCGAAAACGAATCATGGGTTCTGTTCCTTGTTGATTAAGCGTGTGCGGGATGTGAAGACAATCGGTCGTCAGCCTGTCGTCGTTTGTGCCGAAGTGGAATCACGATTGCCGGTCGGTTGCAAGCTCGCCTGTTCCTGCAGCAATTCGCGTAGTAATTCTTGGGCGGACATCGGCTTGTCGGAAACGCTATCGACGACCGGAATAATGGACTGTTCGGCTGTTGATGGGGGCCGCAAATGTGAGACATGTTTCCACGCTTGAGAGTCAATTCCACGAGCCATTGGCGTCAGCGGCCAGTATCGCGAATTGGGTTTGCCGTCCGCGAAGAACCTTTGTTCCTGATGAAATTCAGGTTCCGGTTCGACACTGGAATGGTCCGTTTCCGAATCGTTAGGAACAGCTGCGACCGAATCATTTTTAATGTTCACTGTCAACGTTTCATCGGCCCTAACCACTGTCGTCGCGGCAGGCTGTTGGACTGCCATTGCAGCGATACCGATCGCCACGCCAATCAGAACCGCCGCAGCATGCGACGCGAAACGCAGCAAATGGGTCGTGGCGGTTCCAGTTACACTCGCTGGTTTCAATGTCGAATCAATGTGCGAATCGGCATCCATTTTTGGATTCAGCTCCATGGCAATGTCTTCCCATTGAGTCTGCGGCGGCGACGGCTTAATCGAACGCAGTTGTCGTTCGAAGTCGCTCAAACCTTGCCCTTCTTCTGGATGGTCCGCGTGGTGCTTTTCAATCATTGCTGAACCTTTCGCATGGTACGCCTTCAAGTGTTTGTTTCAGTTCTTCGATCGCTTCGTGATACCGTCGATGAACGGTGCTCGATGAAAGCTCATTCATTTCTGCAATTTGCTCAAACGTCAGCCCGCCCCAAATACGAGCGATAACGATCGATCGCTGCAGTTCCGGCACGGACTTCAAAGCTTTTTCCAGATCAGCGGAATCAATCGCCTGCTGTGGCTCGGAAACAAAAAACGGGACTTGCATCGAAGCGACTTCATGTTCGCGTTTGCTTCGCCGCTGCTCGCTTCGGTGCAAGTTGATTGCTCTGAACCGAACGGCTTGATAGAGCCACGCAACCGGATCGGGCGGCAATTTTTCCTGCCGAGCCAGTTCGATCATTGCTTCCTGTAACGCGTCTTCCGGAAATCGACACCAGATTCGGGCGTACAACAGCAACGCAGTGGCGTGCCGTTCGTAGAGCCGTTTCAGGGTTTCGTTCACGCAAGCCGCTTTTGTAATCGTTGGTTCGTTGTTGACTGGAAACTCATGGCGAACGACTTTTCATTTTCAAAAACCGATAACACCATTCGTGCTGCTGCTATTGTTTCACCGCTGATCCGCAGCGATCCCAGAATCGGGATGAAAAAATCCAGAATGTTGAGATTTTGAGATACTGAAATTGGCGAAGTGGCAGTCGTTTTATTGTCAGTCAATCAATTCGAGTTCTTTCATCCATGGGATTCAGCATCGCGGGTAGCAAAAAACGGTGCTTGGAGAGCATTTCAAAATTCTGATCGCCAATAGTAGCAAGCCTCTCTGAGGCTATGAATTTTTAAAACAGTCTTCCGCAACCTGAGCCGTTTAGGCGATAGCCTCGGTTACCAGCGCTTCAACCGGGGCTATCGCCCAAACGGCTCACTAATTCACTGCCACTCCGAATCGTATCTGCCGTGCCAAACGACGCGAAGAGTCGAGCTACTTTGGTTTCGAAACAACCTTTCGGGAGTTTGATCCCGGATTATTCACGATGCGTGGGCGTCGACCTGGAAAAGATTGTTTCAATGGAGTACTGCTGCAGGTTTGTGGTTTCGGCAGGTCACTCACGACGTGAAATTGTCGAATTTGCGAAACTTACCTCCGCGTCCGGACAATCGCTTCAAAGGACAAACCCGACGCCTGTCGTCGTGAATAATTCCGGTTGATATCATCTGTATCTACCCAAGCCCATCAAAGCGTTCACCCACGGAGTCTGTTGTGTCAGAAAAACAACCACGTCGTAAATTTTTGAAACGAAGCGCTGCCATCGGAGCTGCCGCCGTGATGTCACCAAGCTTTGTGCCCGCTGCGGTGCTCGGAAAAAATGGAAATGTTCCACCGAGTGAACAGATAACCCTTGGCGTGATCGGAATGGGGCCGCGATGTAAATATGATTTAACCGCAATGTTGGAGCTAAGCGATGTTCGCTGTGTTGCGATTGCAGACGTGCAACAAAGCCGTAGAAACGACGGCAAAAAACTGGTGGATGAAAAATACGGCAATACCCAGTGCAAACTGTATCGGGACTTCCGCGAGCTTCTGGATCGAAAGGATATCGACGCCGTGTTGATCGCGACTGGCGATCGCTGGCACGCGAAGGCTTCGATGATGGCGGCCGAAGCTGGAAAGGATGTTTACAGCGAAAAGCCATGTGGCTTGACGATCGATTTATGCCAGAGACTCGACGACACGATACAGAAAACAAAACGAATCTTTCAAGCCGGTACTCAACGTCGTAGCGTTCCCAACTTCATTCAGGCCGTAAAAATGGCTCATGACGGAACGCTCGGCAAACTGCAAAAACTTCATGCCAGCGCCTACACTCCCGCGCTTCGAACTCAATGGCTACCAGCGCAGAAATCGCCTGATCCCGAAGTCTGTGACTGGAATCTCTGGCTGGGACCGGCTCCGTGGCGCCCCTACAACAAAAAGTATGTGCAGGGTGGTTGGCGAGGGTTCTGGGATTTTGATTCCGGAGCCAAACTTCTTGACTGGTGTGCTCACACGGTCGATCTTTGCCAGTGGGCCAATCAGGCAGATGACACGATGCCGATTGAATACGAATCTTCCACGGATGGGATATCCTGCAAGTACGCAAACGGCGTTGAGCTATTCATTGATTTTCTCAAAGAGCCGTTCGGCAACCGAGACCCTCACTACATCACTCGTTTGGGAACTTGTCCGGTACGATTTGTTGGTTCCAAGGGTTCCGTCGAAACTGGCGACAGCGGAGAAGTCGTTACGACGCCTGATGAACTGAACGCTAACGCCGAATCAACGAAACGCGTCAGAGGACTCGACGTCGCGGCTCACGCCAGAGATTTTTTCGACTGCGTTAAATCTCGCAACCAACCGGTTTGCAATTCAACCGTCATGCGGCGTTCACACATCGCCAGCCATGCCGCGGCGCTATCGTGGATCCTGAACCTAAAATTGGTGCTTGATCCGACGAAAGAAGAATTCGTCAACGACGTCGAAGCCAATCAGCTTCGGGTTCGAGAATCTCGCGACTGGCAAGCTTAAGCGTCCAAATGCCCAAACTGATCAGCCGATACATTCGTGGAATTTGTTTTACTTCGACCTTCGCACTTTTTCATAACCCGGCGCGTTGGTTTTGATATCGCGCTAATACCAGCACGACGCGCAAGCGAGTGAGTTCAGAATGCGGGAACGACGCACTGGCAATCATCGCCCAACCAGTTCTGTGTACAGGCTGAGTTGTCGCTCGTTCAACACTCCAAGAGTGCTTTCACCGAGACGTTTACCAATTGCTTTTCTTTTTTCATTCAGCGTCTCAATTAGCTCACGACTTTCCATTTCAAAGTCAAAACCAATTCTCTCAATGTCTCTGAGTTGATCTTTTCGAAAATTAAGCAGCTCTGCGACTGTTGGGTGCAACAAACCGGCTGAAGATTGAAATTTTCTTCCGGCTAAAATTTGAAATTCAATTTGGAGAGCCCGTTTCTGCTGTTCCTCGTCAAACAAATCCAAGAGTAACCTTGGAAGTTTGGCGTCGCCCGCAATCAATTGATGAAAATAGAAAGCGTCTCCGCCTTCAACAAACACTTTTTTTACCAACTCATTGCGGGCCGGTCCCAGAATCTCTTCTTTCTGCTCAGCCGTCAACGAAATCGAATCCCAAAAGAATCGATTAAAAAACAATTCATACGTAACAGCTGGAAGAACAATCACGCCGGCTTTTTCCAGTTCCTCTTGTTTCATTGCCTTCACATCAACGCCTGCTTTCAAAAGCGGAAACGCATTGGTTCCGTTGACGGAGGGCCCCGACCTCAATAGCGATAGATCAAATAGTTCATTTTCACGACTCATTGCAAACCATTCAAAGGGGATCCCTACCAAACGCTTTACTTCACTGACCTGATCACCATCGCAAACCTTTAAGATCTCATCCCATCTTTTTTGAGAGAGTCGTCGCAGCAGTTCCAATTCATTAATTTGTTCGAGCTCTACTTTTGCACTGTCTACTTCGGCCTTGATTTTCGTTTTTTGGATATCTGAAAGACCCAAATAGTCTTCCAATAATGGAACGGACAACCAAGTCTTTGCCGAAGTGCTGCTTTTTGCTATTTGTGAAGACTTTACGTCGAGCGTGTGCTTAATTTTTTCGATCACTTCGAAAGCCAGCAGGTCTGTATCGATGCTGTCGAAGATTCTTGGAATCATTGAGATCAATGCCGCATCGTACTTTTTGATGGCCTCTTGATATGCGTCAGGTTTTCCGTTGCTAGCAGACACTTCTTCCTTCAACAGTTCAACTTCTTCAAGGAGTAAACGTGCAGCGACGTTGTCCGGATGTCGTCTTGCCAAATAAGTTAACCGATTGACCCAATAAGATGCGCGAACACTATCAGACATGCCGTATGTACGTACATGATAGATATCAAGCGAATAAAGCTCTTTTTCAAGCGGTTGTGCGACCCCTTCCGATTGAAACGTCAGCAGGATGAACACAAAAAACATAAAGCGGAAAAGTGTTTTCGAATGCTGCATATTTCACTCCTGAAATCAAACGCATCTTTTTGTATTAAGATGACGGCAGTACAAATGCTGCCGCCTCACCCGGTAACTATACAATATTGGACTTGAGATACAGAGTATTCATCCCTTAGGAAGAGGAGGAGGTTGTGATGCGCAGTTTAGAACTAGTACTTTTGTCTTTGGTTTTTGCTTTTGCGGCGGTGACTGTCGGTGGTGCAATGCAAGACGAAGGAGACACGCCTGTTGTCTACGAGGTGGTGCCTGATGCCAATGGCACAGGCTTGGTCAGAAGAGCCATTGCGACAGATCCAGAAACGCAGCAGTTGATTGCGGAGACTCATGATCGTTTCACAATTGCTGACATGGAGAAAACTGGCGTGGAGGAGATTCTCGGCCTTTTTGCCGGTAATGAATTTTCGGAAGAACTCATTCTTTCCACAGAGCAACGTCGAGAACTGGAAACTCTAAGGAAGTCCTACGCGGCCGAGCTGTCGGCGATAACCAACTTCGACAGCAGCCAGATCAACTCTTTAAGGGCGAGATTTGGCAAGCAGGTTTGGAAGATTCTTCGGGAGGATCAAATTGCGGAACTTGCGGATCAGAGCATTCGAAGAGATCGTCGTTACCTTTCGTTGATTTACTATCCGGACGTCAGTCGTAGCCTAGGCCTGTCACGAATCCAGATTGAAAAGCTAAAGTCACAATCCAAGGAACTGAATGAAAGCCTCGAGCGATCGAAAAAAATAATCGACGAGGAGTTGCAGAAGTGTCGAGCGTCGGTGCAAGACACACTCGAAGGAGTGTTGAATGATTCTCAAAGGAAGAAGTTTGACAAGCTTCGTGGATTGAAATTTTTGGAATCTATGAGTATCGACGACATGGTCTTGGATACGGCGGAGAAAAATTCCCACTGACGCAGTTGTCGCATCGGAGGATTTTAAAGCGCTGGAAAAGTACCAAGTGCGAATGGCACTTGCGGACTTCATTGCTGTGAAAGTGTACGTATCCGTTCTAGTTGCACACCGGAGTAATTCTGAAAATCTCCGACTGCCTTGCGAATGGTTGAACTTAATGCCATGCGCTCGGCGACGAAACTTGAACCCTCCTTGGTTGCGTTTAGCAAGCAGCCGAGGAGGGTTTTTTGATGTCGAATGCAATAAACGGAATCGACGACGCTCCCATGCCTACTGTTTTCTTTCAACGTCAAAATCGAATCAAAACAAGTCATGCAAAAAACGAAAACGTTGTCCAACAGCCGCCTCGAACAAATCGAGCAGCCAATAGTTGTCGTTGCCGCAGAGACGCCAAAACGGCTGATATTCCAGCCGCCATTTCTGGCTTAGACATCGAACTACGCTGCTTTTGTTTGCTCTTTCTGAACGAATCGAGTGCCACCGACGAAGTGGGTACCGAAATAATGAAGCAGTATGGGAACGAATGCGAGAATCGAAGTTCCCAAAACAATTGCGAACAGGGACCACTCTCGACGAGTCCATTTGGGAACCGACTCGTTATCGTTTGAGGCTACAAATCGCGATACAATTTGCGACGTCAGATGCTTCTGGTTGCCGTTGTGAAAGATGCCTCGCAGGCGATTCGCCAGTTGACGCAATGTGTTTACGTCCTGTCGGGATTGATGATCGTGGATAAACGTTCCGCTATTCGGATTGCCGACTCCCACAACCACAAGCTCTTCCACTGACGCTGGAAGCTTCGGCATGCCCTTGGCGGGAACCGTATCGCCATCGGTCAACATCAGAATATAGGTGCTCTTGGGATTCCAAGGCTTTGCCATTCTTGCGGCTTGACGGACACCCGACATTAAATCGGTTTTGCCGGCCTTGAACGCGTGCCACATCGGCATCTTTTCCATGATGTGCCTGACCACTTCATGGTCCCTGGAATCTTCCAGCAGCGGTTTCGCGTCGCTGTAAACGGCGACGAAACTGATTTTGAATTGCCGCATCGGAATTCGATTGAAAAGTGATTCCAGAATGTCAGACGCGCGTTGTCGCCGCGATCGTTTTCCGTCTGGACCGGCGTCAACCAGGTGCATGCTTGGTGAAACGTCGACCACCAAAATCAGATGCTTGTAATCGTTCTCTGCAATGATGCCTGATTTGTGAACACGAGCTTCAACGACCAGCCACAACGACAGGAATCCCCAAACCGCCAGCGACAAACCGGCGACTCGCAAAAACGGCACCGACCATGTCCACGCAGATGGGCGTGCTCGCGGACCAAACGCAAGATGCTTCACGCGACGAATGCGACGCAAGTGGATGATCTCGGCCACGACAACAGCCAAAGCAATCGCGATCGTGATCAGTTCAGGAAGGGTTTCTACCATGGCGTGTACCTGAACGTGAGAAGCGATATCAGTGCCATGCCCGCAAGTGAAATTCCAGCGATCGAAAATGGGACAAAGTTATCCAGCACTTCCGCATAAGTCTGCTTCATCTCGGCGACTTCCATTTTGTCGATTCTGCGAAACACATTTTGCAGAGCCTGAACGTCTTGCGGGCTGAACGACTTGCCATTGGTGATGTTGGTGATGGTCGAGACTTCCGGTGGCGTGATGCCGCTTCCGATGTGAATCGAATACACCACGATGTTGTCGTCGCGGAGCGATTTTCCGATCACTTCCTCGGCACCGTCGCCAAGGTCAGCACTCACGCCGTCAGAAACCAAAATGATCATTTTGTCGCCCGTTTCGCGAGTCACCAAAACCTCCTGGCATTTCTTTAACCCCAGTCCGATCATGGTGCCGCCGCCGTAACCGGGAGGAAGGCGTCGCGGATTCAAAAAAGGAACGGCGCATTTGAAAGCCGATGGATCGGTGGTCAGTGGAATCCAGTGTTGAGCTTGCGTGCCGAATACCGTCAAGCCGAAAGCGTCACCCGATCGCTGTTCGACGAAGCTGTTGATCGCTTCCATGGACGCATCGTAACGAGTCCCGCTTCCGAATCGGCCCGTCATCGAGCCACTTAAATCAAGGCAGAATTCGATATTGGTCAATTCCCGTTTTGCCTTGGGGACACTCAAATGACGCGGTCCTGCAAGCAAGATGATCGCGATCGCAAGCATCAGCGGCATGGCACTTAAAAAGCATCGAATGAAAAAGTCCGACCACTTTCCAGATCGCGCGACGCCATAATCCTGCGGCAACGCGATGCGACGGTCGCTGCCAAACCCGAGCGATGGCAATCGGTCACGCAGCCAAATCCACGCCAGAATCGTGGCTGGAATAAACAGCAACAGCAAAATTCGCCATTCACTGAAGCTCATGATTTCGCCTCCGAACGCACCGCTTCGAAATCACTTGCTTTCAAATTGCGATACGGTTCCAGTAGAGCCGCCAAGTCGACGTCCTTACTACTGTCAGGACGATGCAGCCATTGTTCCAGCTGAATCATCAGCGGGCCGGCGTCTTTGTCCTGTTTGATTTTGGTTAAAGCGGCTTCTGGAGTCAAAGTCTCCAACGAAAGTTTGCGTCGCCAAAACGCGAACAGCATTCTTTCCAGCTCCGCGTACTGTTGAGGCTGTACCTCGTTGTCAAAACCGGCTTGAAGTCGCTCGTTAAGAAGATCCGCAAGGCTTCGAGGCTTCACCGTGTTGTCGGCTGTGTCCGCAGGCTTTTTTCGCCAACCAAAAATCAACAACAAAAGGACGACCGTCCACGCCGTGACCGCCGCCGCGACAACATTTCGATAGCCGCCGAGCTGCGGAATCCAACCAGATTCCAATTCGTTGGGCACGACCTGTCCGGGCGGCAAAAGCGACTCAATCCTGACGGTCACGGGCTCGATGGAGCCAAGTTCGGTCCCATCTTTTCGCTGCATCCATTCGGTCAGATCATAGTCGCCGGGTTCAAGGCCGCTGAACATCAACTCGTATCGAAACGAATCGCCATGCGGGATCGCGTTAACGACCTGCACAATCATGGCGGGATCACCTTCCAACGGCTTCGCGATCAGTTCACTGCCCGGGATAATCACATCTTTCACGGAGCCGCGAGCACCAACCGTTGCGGTAGGGATTTCTGCGGAAAGGCTCGTCGACAGGGTCAGCATCAACGAAATGGTCAGGGTTTGCATCGCAAAAAAACGAATCATCTTGCTCCCTTTCCCAACAGACCACGAGACTTGAAAAAGTGCCTTAGTCGGTACGCGATTGGTTCGTCCGTTCGCAGCTGCAAATGATCGACTCGGCCTCGCTTCAGTTCCTGATTCAGAGACTCCTGATCGATGCCCATTCGATTGCCACGCGTCGTCATGTTGCGTCCAGTTTCGGCCTCGCGACCGCGGATAAAGCCGGCTCCTCGCATCGAAATTTCTGCTGGATCGATTAACTGCAACGCTACGACTTCATGCTGTTGGCCAAGTCGTTTCAGCGGTGCGATCGCTTCCGGCTGTTGAAGGTCCGACAGAACAATGATCAGCGATTTGTTGATCAGTAGCGGGCCAAGCTCACGAAGTCGATCCTGCAGCAAGGTCTGTTCGTTGACCTGATAGCGACGAAGTTTGTGAAGCCACTGAAGAATCTTGTCGCGAGAAAGACTGGGACTGTATCGTAATTCGGTTTCGCCGACCGACATCACCGCGACCGGGCTGATACGATCAAGGCAAGCGAACGCGAGACCGCCAGCGATGTGAACCGCCGACGCATATTTGCTCCATTTCGTCGAACTAACCGTCATCGAAGCCGAGGTGTCGACCAATAGGTAGCACGGCATTCGCTTGGGAGTTTCAAATTCTTTGACGTGGTACTTGCTGGTGCGAGCCGTAATTCGCCAGTCGATCGCTTTTACCGAATCGCCCGGTTGATACAGCCGGGATTGCACGTACTCAGTTCCGGAACCCAAAAACGGCGACGCATCGGTGCCGTAGCTAAGGCTGTCAGCCAGTCGCTTGACCGCAATGACAAACTGACGTGAGTCGAGCGTGTCGATGTTGTCCAGTTGGTATTCAGCGGCCATGGAAAGCAGTGTGTGAAGGGATAATCAGCTTAGGCAAGCGGAAAGAAATAACTTGGCGGTATGCGAAGTGGATCTGTCGAATTTGCAAAGTCTTGAGCGGTAGTTTTAAACTTGCCTTTTACTTTAGGAAATCGTCGAAGCCGTCAGGCCCATTTCGTTCATGATGCTGGCGAGAACCGATTCGCCGGTAAGCCCATCCGCGAGCGCTTCATAGTTCAATCGGATGCGGTGCAAAATGACGTCACCGGCAAGCGAATACATGTCTTCCGGAATCACGTAGTCACGACCGTTGATCAACGCTCTGGCTCGGGACGATTTCAACAACGCGATTCCCGCGCGAGGCGAACATCCGACTTCTAACGCGGGGTGAATCCGAGTCCGATTAACCAGTTCGACAACGTGGTCGATAAAAACGTCGCTGATGTGAATGTCTTGAACGGCTTGCATGGCCGAGATCAAATCGTCGGCTGATCCAACCGGTTCCTTATTTAGAATGTCGAATTCGGTCTTGGCGACGGCACCTTTGTCCTGTCGCGTGATGCCCAGGGAGGCGTTACGTCGCAGAACTTCTTTTTCTTCGTCAGGGGTCGGGTAGTTCAAGCGATGGCAAAGCATGAATCGGTCAAGCTGTGCCTCAGGAAGCTCAAACGTTCCACTTTGCTCGATCGGGTTTTGTGTCGCAATCACAAGAAATGGAGCCGGTAAAGCGAAAGTCTCGTTTCCGATGGTGACCTTCCGTTCCTGCATCGCTTCCAAAAGTGCACCCTGAACTTTCGGGGCGGCACGGTTGATCTCGTCAGCCAACAGCAGGTTCGTAAAGATTGGCCCTTTGAGAATTTTGAATTCGTTGGTCCGCTGATCAAGAATCTCGGAGCCCAAAATATCCGAAGGCAAAAGGTCGATCGTGAATTGGATCCTCGCGAAATCCAGATCGACGGTTTTCGACAAAACCGAAACCAGAAGTGTTTTTGCCAGACCCGGTACGCCTTGAAGCAGCAAGTGCCCGCCGGTGAACAGGGCGATCAAAGTTCGTTCGACGACCACGTCCTGCCCGACGACGACCGTGGCCACCCTTTCGCGAATGCGTTGAATGAAATCGATGACGCGTTGCGTCTCAGGGTTGGTCTCTGTCGAAGGTGCTGTCGCCATGATGCCGCTCGTGTGATCTTTCATCCCGAATTCAATTGTGACAATCGATTATAATCACATCGCGAAGTCGATTTGGAACCGAACAGAGAAAATTAACCATGACTTTTTCTCACGACTTCCCTCTTACGACTTCCGCTTGGCCAATTGAGCGTCCTCAAGCTTCGCCAGAAATCGCAACATGTTATCCGGCCATGGAGTCACAAAATTCAACAACACGCCTGATGTCGGATGCTGAATTCTTAGCTCCGCCGCGTGTAACGCCATCCGAAAAATGCCACTACGATCTCTTACCGGGGGCTTTCCAAACGGTCCGCGGTACTTGATGTCTCCACAAATTGGATTTCCAAGTTCGGCCAGGTGGATTCGAATCTGATTCGTGCGGCCGGTTTCAAGCTTGCATTCCAGTTCGCTGAATCCACCGATTCGCCGAAGCGTTTTGAAGTGAGTCGTCGCTGACTGTCCGATCGAAGTATCTGTTGTGCTGCCGCGAAGTCCATCCCCGCGATCACGAATGAACTGAGACGTCACTGTTTGGTCTTTGATTGAACCGGGAATCAATGCCAGGTATTTTCTTACGGCGTCATGTTGTGCGAACTGGTGAATGATCCTAGTTTGAGCTTCCTCATTTCGTGCAAAAGTCAGCAGGCCGCTGGAGTCCCGATCGATTCGGTGCACTGGAAACAGTTTGGGCAACCGCATCGTGTTGCGTTCTGATTTATGTTTTCGGGCAGAGTGCTCTCCGATCAAACGAGGCACACATTCGTCTAGGGTTGGTTGCAAGTTCTTTCGAGTCCATGACCATGAAAGGTCGGACTTGCGTCGAAGCGTTTCCATACCTGGCGGTTTCTCAACAATCACCAGATCATCATCAACGTACTTGACGTCAACGTCTTCATCAGAAGGCGGCTTCGGGCCCGGCTGTTCAGAAACTGAAACGACTTCGCCTCGGCCAAGACGTCTCGCTTCATCCATGCACATGACGGCGCCGATGAAAACTCGGCGGCTGCGGAGCACTTTTCGAACTTGAGTCCACGACGGAGAATCAGGAAGATGACGCCGCAGGTGAGCGATAATCGTGTCCTTGTTGTCGTCGGCGACGGTGAATTGATGCAGCGTTTTCATGAAGGTTCTGGTTCGAGTTTTGGCCCGGATTACTCACGAGGCATGGGCGTCGAAAGAGAGAAGGCTTTTTTCAAAACGGCTATGGGTATGTCCGGTTTGGCCCATTGTAATGCAAATGTCTGTGCTGAGGTTTAACTTTGTCTGATGCTTTTCGGCGAACAGGAATTAGATTTCAACCCGGATTACTCACGAGGCATGGGTGTCGAAATTGAGAAGGCTTGTTTTGATTGGGGCATTGTTCCAAGTTTGTGGTTTCGACAGTTCACCCACGACGTGAAATTGACAAACTTGCAAAACTTGCCTCCGCCTGGAGAATCGTCCCAAACATCAAACCAGACGCCTGTCGTCGTGAATAATTCCGGTTGATTAACTGAGCCATCAAAGCGGCATCAGACGCACCGAGCGAGCCAAATCAACACTCCGAATCAGCGTCGGTTTGCAAAGCTTAGCCGTCCGGACAGCTACTCGGTTGCCATGTCGTTGGATGACGATGACGAAATCAGACGCAGAATCCAATGCCATGTGATCGCAAGGAGAATCGCTGTTCCCGCCACGTGCAGGACTTGCACAACCGCAAAGATCGAAACGTGTCCCAGGACGATCCCCATGATCATCATCGCAATAACGAAGCCAAGGATCAGCTTCGGCTCTTTTAAATTTGAACCGACCACCTTGCGCGACCAAAAAAGCATCAAAACAGATGTCACCAGCAGCGTCCAGGAAAAGCTTCGATGTAACTTGAAGATCAATGTCGAACCCAATTCGCCAATCCACTGCTCTCGCGAGAGGCCTTCGGCTGCTTTGGCAAGTTCATCCGTCTGTTCGCGAAGCTGACTTCCCATCAAGCCTTCCAGAAACAGGCAGGAAAAGAAAATCACCGAAACAATCATCAATCGTTTTTTCAGTTTCTTATCGATCGAAAAAGAAGTCGTGCTCTCTGGCCGCGTCAACCAAATGATCGTCACCAAAACAGCAACCAACAAAAATGCCAACGCCATGTGCAATGTGATGATGCCAGGCTGCAGACCGCTTCGAACAACGATTGCTCCCATGATCGCGTTGGCCAACACATCAATCAGGCTCAGCCACGACAGCAGCACGATCCACCAGCGATAACGTTTGGCTCGAAAACTGAACAACGCCAGAAACAGAGTCGCGAACCCAAGTGGTAGCGATGTCAGGCGGTTTCCAAATTCGATCCACGTGTGGACGGGATCAAAACTTTCCAGCACCGTCTCGCGGGTGATCGTATCAGGATCAATGCCTTTCTTCACAGCATGCCGTTTGAACTTTTCCATGTCCAGCTTCGCGACGTCGATTTGGTCGGCGCTCGTTGGTGGAATCAGGCAGCCCCAACAGGTCGGCCAATCGGGACAGCCAAGCCCGGCTCCGGTGACGCGAACGGTCGCTCCAACCACCACCAAAACGATGACGGATACTAAAGCGATCCATGCAAGGCGATTGACGATCATAAATGGGTCTCAAGTTGGAAATGACTGCGGAAACTCTCGATGGCGGTTGTGTGGATTTAACCGCAAGCTGAGAGAATTTTCCACGAAAAAGCCCGCTGGCTCCATTTGGCGACAGCGGGCTTTGTACCGTTGAGCGGATAGCACGAGATTCGAACTCGCAACCGGTAAACCGGCACTTCCTTTCCAAGGAAGCCGCTAACCATTCGCTTACTATCCAGCTGCACACATTTTAGCAAAAAGCCGGCTTTGAAACAGGTGACCTTTTGCCATTATTTTCCGCATCGATTCGTTAGGGGCGTCAGGCATCAGGACAATCTGTCGCAAAGATGGTTCGCGTCGAGATTTCTTGTTGGAGAGTTTCTCCGGGCTTCTATTAAAGCAACAACTACAGTTCAAACTGGAAAGTCTGACAAACGAGCCGCCAGATGCGGGTTCCCACCGTTTGGCTGCCAGTGCGAACCTTCGCAATACCCGTGCTGCCCGGATAAATCGCTCCCGCCAATTCGTGTTCAGAAAGATCCAGCGACACATTGACCATGTAGGTCGTGCTGAGCGGTTGTTCTTCTCCATTGGAATTTTTCGATGTCAACAAGTCACCGCCGTGGAGGCTCGAAAGTGCTTTCGGAACTGCCTTCATTTTGACAGGCGAGATCTGCCCCGTCTTCGACTCAAGGACCTGACCCTGATTTTGGTAAACCAGAAGCTTCACTTCCTGATTCGATCGGACAAATTCGATTTCCGACTGATCAATCGCCAGAACCGCATTCAGCTTGCTCATGTCCGGCACGACTTTCCCGATGACAGTCTGCTGGTCCAGAGCACAACCAATGTTTCGGGGCTCAAGCGGCGTTCCGTGCCATCCGTTAAGCGATCCAGAATCGCCTTCGGGAACCGGTCTTCGATGCCCTGCCAGAAAGAAGCCTTTGATAGGACTCACAACCAGTAATCCATCGCGTTCCTTCAGCTTTTGCTCCAAGTTTGATCGAGCGTTGTCGACGCCAGCTTGAGCTTCCTCAGGAGTCATCTGTCCGACGGTGCGTTCCATTTCGGCATATCTTGCGATTTCCAGTTCCTTGATCGCGTCCCAATACTGTGATTGGAGTTGAGCGATCTGCTGATCCATGTCGGCACTGGTCAGCTGCACCAGCGGCTCGCCCGATTCGACTGGCTGATTCGGTTGGACGCCTATTTTTGCAAGGACACCCGGTTGTTGCACGTAAACGTTGGCCACATTCTGAGCTTCAATATGAAAGTAACCGTAGACGTAACGCGGGATGGGAATCAGCATCACCGCGCCCAATAACAATCCGACTCCGCAAGCTGTCGTCATCAGCCGCACGGGCTTCACCATGTTTGTTCTCCCGGGAACTGAAAAGAATTTGTAGAGCTTGACCAACGGCATTCCAATCAGACCGTAGATCGCCATCATCGCCAAAAGCTGACCGATGATCTTCAAGCCGTAAGGTTCAAGGACTCGATACACGAACCAAAAAATCGTAAACGTAATGAACCATCGGTACACGACGGCAAGCACGCTGTACAACACAAACAACCATTTTCGCCGCTTGGGAAGAAACGGATCCTCGGACGTTTCGATCCCAAGAAACAACGCACCACAATACTGGTTTAGCATCGTGGTTGCTTTTTGTCGCAAGTTGGGAATTTCCAGCAGGTCCGCCAAAATGTAGTAGCCATCGTATCGAAGGAGCGGATTCGCATTGAACAGCAACGTGCTAATCGAGCAAACGACGATAATGTTTAGAGCCAGATTGTTGATGATGCCGGGCATGCTGAACCACCAAACAAAAACAGCGATCGAAGCAATCACAAGTTCGACGTACATGCCGGCGGCGGCGATAAAGGCACGTTGCCATTTGCTTTTCAACAGCCACGAATCGCTGACGTTGGCGTACAGGCATGGCGTCAGCACCAATAACATGACTCCCATTTCGTGACATTGACCGCCGAATCTTTTGCAAGCCAATCCGTGTCCGAACTCGTGCAATACTTTCGTTGTGCCCAACACCAATGCCAACCAGATCCAGTTCTTGGCCGCAAAGAATGCGTCGAAAGAAGGAAGTTTGTTCTGAAACGTTTCAAAATTGGCAATCAATAACGAAAGGGCTACTATCCCCAACAGGAACACGAAAGCAAACGCCTGCCAGGTAAAGAACCACGCCGTGTACCCATTGAGCCATGTCAGCAGTCGATCCGGATCGAAGCCTTTGAACCGTATCGAAAGAACGTTGGTCAGCGACTGCAATCGTTGTGACTTTTCTGTTTGCTGTGCCCGTTTGTGCAGCGAATCGCCCTGCCCCGCCGCGTCAGAAACGAGCAGCGAACTTCGGTACAGCATGCCGATCAGCTGAAACAGTTCCTGCATGCTGATCTTCTGCGGTGCGAATTGGTAATCGAAATTCAGCTTGATCTGGTCCGCGCTGATCGATCCATCCAACATCGTCAGTAACCGATATTCTTCTTCTTCGAATCGGAAGTACTTCATCGCGATCGGATCCTTGATGATCCAATAGTCCCGACCTTGATAGCTCTGGCGCGTCACGATCAAGTCGGCTCGCATGCGCATGCCGATGCGACGGCTTGCACTGGAGGCCATCGCGTTGGAGGCCATCGCGCTGGAGCCCGTCGCGTTAAGCGTGTTGTCTTTTTGACTGGAGTTAATCACGACGACAGGCGACTTGTTGTGGTTTTGAAAAGTTTCATCGCCAACGCCGGCAGTTTTTTGAATTGGATAGCTGGGCGACCAAAGTGAAACAATAAGTCTGTGAGCTCACGACCCGCACACTGATGAATTGGCGAGTGACCTCTCGGTGCGACGTCCTCGCGTAGTGAGCAACTCACGACTGAGTCTGCGTGTGGCCCGCGCACGTTACAGGAATCTGAAATTGGCCTCAACGCAGTCCAAACTTTCACAAAACTGCTAGCGGCCTCTGGCATCGGCTTGGCGAGGCTCCAGTGCTAAAGTTGCCGCTGTCGATCGAGCGATTCACTGCCGGAACTCAGGACAAGAAAAAGAATGCTCCCAGAAGAGAAAACCGCGAAAACCGTCTCTGTTGTCATTCCAGTATTCAACGAACTGGAAAACACGCCCTTGATGCATGCCGAAATCTCGCAAGCGATGCTGGCAACGGGTCGTGAATATGAACTGATTTTTGTGGATGACGGCAGCGTTGATGGGACCACGCAGCGGCTGAAACAGATTGCGGCAGAGGATCCTTGCGTCAAACTGATGCTTTTTCGACGCAACTACGGCCAGAGCGCCGCTATGCTGGCCGGGATGCAAAACGCGGCTTGCGATTACGTTGTCACGATCGATGGAGACTTGCAAAACGATCCCGCCGACATCGCCATGATGCTGGCTCATCTGGACGAAGGCTATGATCTTGTCCACGGCTGGCGGAAAGATCGACAAGACAAACTGGTGAGCCGAAAGATCCCGTCAAAGATTGCGAACTGGTTGATTTCCCGAACCACCGGATTCCCGATCCACGACCTTGGCTGCACGCTGAAAGCGATTCGACGAGAGATCGCATCCCAGATTGAACTTTACGGCGAAATGCATCGCTTCATTCCGATTCTCGCACATCAACTTGGCGCGAAAAGCATCGAAGTCGTCACCAACCATCGGGCTCGTCAGTTTGGCGAGACCAAGTACGGTATCGGACGTACCTTTCGCGTCGTGCTGGATCTGATGACAGTCAAGTTTATCCTGAACTACCTTTCCAGCCCGATGAAGCTTTTTGGGAAAATGGGATTGTGGGTCACGGGTGTTGGCATGTTGTCCTGCGCAGCCACCGTCGCAATGCGGCTATTCGGCGGCGTGGACATGACGGGTAACCCGCTTCTGTTGCTGGGCGCGCTTTCACTGATCCTCGGCGTTCAATTTTTCAGCCTTGGTTTGCTTGGAGAAGTCTGCGTTCGGATCTATTACGGTGCCGAAAACCACAGCCCCTACCAGGTTCGTGAATTGGTCAATTTTCAAGCACGCGATATGGAATATGTCCAATCCGATGATGGCCAATCTGAAGCGCCGGCCCAGCCAATGGTCAAAATCTTTCGAGCGGCTTGACGTTCGCCATTCTGGATCCAAAGGTTCGTTGGGGGGCCGAGGTTCGTTTGGGGCCGAGATGCGTTCGACGGGTTCGCGAAATCGAAATGTTCGGTCTTCTTAAATTGCTCGCAACAATGTTTGGGCTCAGCGTCTGCATTCTCGTTAGAATGTTGGGGATCTTGATCAAACTCTGTCGTTCATAACTGATCGTACATGACTGACGAAGAATCAAAACTAAAAGCGACCGCGTATCACGAAGCCGGTCACGCCGTCATGGCAATATCGCTTGGTCGACAGCTCCAAAAAGCGACGATCGTTCCTGCGAAAATGAACACGGGAGGTTCAAGGCTTGGCGCTGTCAAGTTTGAAAAAGGGCGTTCCAAAAACCCACAGGACTTGATCGAGGATGAGGTCCTGATTCTGCTTGCCGGGATGGTTGCCGAATCGTGGTTCACGGGAGCCTATTGCGAGCGAGGAGCTGCTCACGATCTTCGCGCCGTGGCGCGGTTGCTGGAATCTCGAGCGCCGACTCAGCGAAAGTTTGAAAAGCTGATGCAGCGGATGATCGACAAAACGGAGCACGTGTTGGGTGACGACGTTCACCGCAAAGCGATCGATTGGGTCGTTGAGGAATTGCTCGAAAAGTCGGTCGTCAGTGGCCGCATGGTCCGGCACTATTTGAAACTGGCTTCACAGTCGGCATCAAAAGGAAAGTGAATTGTGTGCGTCGAAGTTTCGCGGTCCTTTCTTAACCACAGTGAGCACAGAGTTCCACAGCGGATGACGCGGGTGTTGTCTCTGTGTTCCTCCGTGTCCTCTGTGGTGAATCCAACCGAGCTATTTTGGGCCGCAGGGCAGTTATTGGAAGTGTTAAAAAAGTACGATGTCTCAAGAAGATCAATCGGAAACTGAATCCTCAGATTCGCGGGAACGTCGACTGCGAGGATGGATGCCCGTCCTGTTCCTTTCGGATGTGATGTTGATGTTCTCGGCAATGTTCTTCGTGAATGCGGCTGCTATATGGGTATGGTTGCCATTTCAAATTTTGGCATGCAGTTACACTGCTTTTGTACTGCTTTTGGCGTACCGAGCGGTTGCTTACGTGCCTGCTTCAATACCATTTCAACGACCGATTGGCGTGACTCTTTATCTTTCCTGTCACGCGATCCAGTTTTTTGTGCCCGGGCAAATTCCATTGGCCTTGGCGGGCTACTTGCTTCTTGCAGCACCGCTTTCGCTGATCTTTCTATTCGACCAGCTAAACGTCGACTAGCCAGCAGCCCTTAAGCGGGGCTCTACTCAAAAAAAGACCGCTCGCACATTGCTAAAGAAGCATTCGAATCTACAGCTCGCAGTAGCCCGTGTCTTCGGTAAGTTTCTTGCACGGGTTTCGCCACGTGAGTTTTGCGGGTTCGATCATCTCGTCCGCAACGTCAGGCCCCCATGTCCCAGCCGGATAGCCGAAAACTGGAATCGAATCGTCATTCTTCCACGCGTTCAGAATCGGTTCGACGAACTCCCACGAATATTCGACGCTGTCGCCGTGAGCGTACAGAGTTGGATCGCCTTTGATGCAGTCGAGCAGCAGGCGTTCGTAAGCTTCCGGAACATCCGCCTCGACAAGATCCGAATAGTGGAAATCCATACCGACGTTCTTGACATCGAAACCCGCTCCGGGAACCTTCATGCCAAACGACAACAGGAGTCCTTCGTCAGGCTGAATTCGCATGACAAGCTGGTTGTGATCCAGTGAAACGCACTCTCGTTGGAACAGCTTGTGCGGCGGACGTTTGAACGTGATGGCCACCTCGGTAACCTTCGTTGGGAGTCGTTTACCGGTCCGAATGTAAAACGGAACATCCGCCCAACGCCAGTTGTCAATAAAGAACTTTACCGCCGCGAAAGTCTCCGTTTTCGAATCGTCGGGAACGCCTTCTTCGTCGCGATAGCCTTTAACGGTCTCGCCCCGAACTTTCGAAGAAAGGTACTGGCCGCGAACACAATACTTGGCCACCTCGGATTCGCTAATCGGACGCAAGGATTGAAACAGTTTGCTTTTTTCAGCACGAATCGCGACTGCCGATTGCGAAATCGGTGGCTCCATCGCAATGTGAGCCACGATTTGCATTAAGTGGTTTTGCAACATGTCACGAAGCGCACCCGACTGGTCGTAGTAACCGCCGCGGTTCCCAACCCCAATCGGTTCGGCGGACGTGATCTGCACGTGGTGAATATAGTTCCGATTCCAGAGCGGTTCGAACACGGAATTGGCAAAACGAGTCACCAGCAGGTTCTGAACCGTTTCCTTGCCCAAGTAGTGGTCGATTCGATAGATTTCGTCTTCTTCGAAGTACTTCGTCAGGGTTTGGTTGAGTGATTTGGCTGAATCCTTGTCGTAGCCAAACGGTTTTTCGATTACCAATCTCCGGAACGAACCTTCTTTTTTGTTCAGACCGTGTTCTGACAGGAACGCCGGAATTTTGTCGTACAGGACGGGCGGCGTGGAGAGATAGAAAATGAAGTTTCCAGCTGTTTGGGAATCGGCATCAATTTTGTCCAGCCTAGTTTTGACTTTTGCGTAGTCCGCTGCGTCGTTCGTATCGATCGGTTGATAGAAAAGCACTTTTGCAAACGCGTCGACGATGTCTTGTGGTTCGTCGCTGATATCAAACAGCTCGTTCTGCAAAAACGCTTTGTTGCGAAAATCGTCATCCGAAAGGTCGCTTCGACTGACTCCCAGAAGTGCAAAGTTTTCAGGAAGCAACTTGTGCTTGAAAAGATCGTAGACGGCGGGAATCAATTTTCGTCGTGTCAAATCACCCGAAGCGCCAAAAATGACGAACACAACCGGCTGAGTATCTTTGTCGCTCATTGGATCCCTTAGCTTTTTCAATCCGTGATTTTATGATTCAACCGGTCTTTTGCAGGATCGGCAGGTACAAAGCCTAGATGACAATATCCCGACCCAATTCGCGTCGGACGACCACCCACTGACCGGCATGCATCAGCCAGTGAGCACCAATCATGTTGAACGTCGCTCCGACCGTCGGTGCGTAGGCTCGCATCGATTCAGGACCGGCTTGCTCCAGTTTGGCCGGATCCATTGCGGACAATGCTTCCATGATTGCTTTTCGGTTGGCCGCGTGAATTTCCATCAGTTGAGACTTCGGGATGAAGTCGTCTGGATTGTCACTTCCGGCCGCTTCCTTGGAATACTTTTCAGAAAATCCGTCCGGCAACGGCGGAAGCGAATCGGGCAAGCAGCCTGAGCACATCATGTGATCGGAACCGATCAAGTGGCCAATTTGCCAGTTGATGTGATTGCAATCCGGATGCGGCCGCTTCATCGCGTCGTCATCCGTCAGGTCACCCAAGTAGGAGCCGCACACCATTTCGGCAGTTTCAAGATTTATTCGAATGGCATCAATTGCGTTCATTGGTCGCCCGGTTGGTTGGAGATTTGATGGCCTGAGTCACCGTCCGAGAAAAACTGCGATGTCAGGAAACTACGCGTTGTAGGAAGTCGACGACGTTGTGCCGCCACGTCCCGTCCAGTTCGTATGGAAGTACTCACCGCGTGGCTTGTCCAGACGTTCGTAAGTGTGAGCGCCGAAGTAATCCCGTTGAGCCTGCAGCAGGTTCGCAGGTAGGCGTTCCGTTCGGTAGCCGTCGTAGTAACACAAAGCGGAACTCATCGCCGGCAGCGGAATCCCAAGCTTCACTCCCGTCGCAACCACGTTTCGCCATGAAGCCTGCGCTTTCTCGACAGCCTTTTCGAAAAACGGATCCAGCAACAGATTCGTCAGCTGTGGATCTTTCTCAAATGCATCCCGGATGTTGTTCAGAAACGCAGAACGAATGATGCAACCGCCGCGCCACATCAACGCGATGCCGCCGAAGTTCAGTTCCCAATTCCGCTCGTCCGAGATGGCTCGCATCAACTGATAACCTTGAGCGTAAGAAACAATTTTCGAAGCGTATAACGCTTGCTCCAGATCGCTAACGAAAGATGCTTTGTCGCCGTCGAAAGTTGCAGCCGGCCCGTCGAGTACCTTCGATGCGCTGACTCGTTCATCTTTCAACGCCGACAGACAGCGTGAGAATACTGCTTCGCCGATCAGTGTCAGAGGCTGTCCGACATCCAGGGCGGTGATCGCGGTCCATTTGCCGGTACCTTTTTGCCCGGCGGTATCCAGAATGATGTCGACCGTCGCACTGCCGTCTTCTTCGCGGAAACCAAGAATGTCACGAGTGATTTCGACGAGGTAGCTGTCGAGCACACCGTCGTTCCATTTGGCGAACACATTGTGCATTTCGTCATTCGACATGCCCAAGCCGTTTTTCATCATGTGGTACGTTTCGCAGATCATCTGCATGTCACCGTACTCGATGCCGTTGTGCACCATTTTCACAAAGTGCCCTGCCCCGCCTCGACCAACCCAGTCGCAACACGGTTCGCCTTTGTCAGTCTTGGCACTGATCGCCTGGAATATCGGTTTGACGTGCTCCCATGCCGCAGGGTTTCCGCCAGGCATGATGCTGGGGCCCTTCAGAGCACCTTCTTCGCCGCCGGAGACACCCGTGCCGATGTACAAAATCCCTTTCGCCTGCAAGTCCTCGGTGCGACGAACGCTGTCCGGGAATTCACTGTTGCCGCCATCGATCACGATGTCGCCTTCTTCCAGATAAGGAAGCAGCCCTTCGATGACGGCGTCGACTGGACCACCGGCTTTCACCATGATCATGACGCGGCGTGGGCGTTTCAGTTTGCTGCAGAGTTCTTGCAACGAGTGAGTGCCGATGATCGACTTGCCTGCCGCCCGACCGGCAACGAAATCGTCGACCTTGGATGTGGTGCGGTTATAAACAGCGACGGTGAAGTCGTTGTTGGCCATATTGAGGACAAGGTTTTCACCCATCACGGCGAGGCCAATCAGGCCAATATCTGCATCTGACAAAGGGATCTCTCCAGCGGTTCAAAGTCAATTTTAGCCTTGCCTGGGAGAACCATGCCAAGCGGCTTTGATATGACGAGCTATCTTCGCAATACCTGTGATAATCAGGCGGTGCGACACGCGAAGTCTAATCCATTCAAAGCGACTCTGGAAGCATCCGCAATGTACCGCCGAGAAAACCTGATAACTGCTTTTCAACAGGCATGGGCCGAGATATCACATGAAAGGCTGTCCGCCGAACCTCGGCCGACGAAGGTTCAGTTCTCGTCGACTTCCAGCGGCTCAAGGCTGATCGACCCGCTGGCTCGAACGGTAAGCTCATATGTCTTACCTTCTTCCGGCATAAAGATGTAATTGGCCTCGCCACCGGCGGCGCGAATGCCCAGCTCATTTTGCAGGCTTGCGTCGTTGCAGACGTTGGCAAAGTCTTCCCAGATCTTTTTCTCGAATTCAGACTGTTCAGACTGGCCGTAAATGCCAAGCGGTTTGGACGCATCATCCAGCGGGAATCCGTCAACCTGTCGCATCTCGTCACCGTAGATGCTTTTGAAAGTAAAGATCGTTGCTTTTCGAAGCGGGTCTGCCTGTTCGATGTAGCGGTCTTCGAATTTGGCCACCCAGCAATCGACGAAAAACTTCTGCCCTTTGAGCACGAATTCGCGAGTCGATCCGATAATGTTGCCGTTCTCATCAACTTCGCTGAAGCTGACTTCCAGAAAGTTTTGCCCGTTTTCGTCGACTCCCTTTTTGTCGACTCGAATTCTGGCAGCGCGGCGATCGATTTTTAGCAGCTTCAAAGAGGTCTCAAGGCGATCTTTCTGTTCTTTGAGCCGATCCTTTTCTTCGATGATGATCTTCAGATCGTTTTCTTGCTGCTCGAATTTTTCTTGCAGAACCGCAAGCTCTTTTTTTGCTTTCTCGCCTTCGATGCCCGGAACAACGTAGTTGCTGTAACCGGCCCAGCCGCCAATGCCAACGACACCAGCAATGCCAAACATCAACAACGTTCGCGCAGCACTGTTAACCGTCTGTACGTTTTCCATCATGGTAGGTTTGCGACCTGAGCTCTTTGTTTGCGGCATGGAAAATCCAGCGTTTGGGCGAGGCAGTTGTAAGCCCGGATTATTCACGATGCGCGGGCGTCAAAATTGAGAAAGCTTGTTTTGATTGGGGCGTTGTTCCAAGTTTGTGGTTTCGACAGTTCACCCACGAGGTGAATTGGTGGATCTGCAAAAACTGTTGCCACTTCAGGAGAATCGCCTCAAACATTAAACCAGACGCCTGTCGTCGTGAATAACTCCGGATAAGGTTCGAGATTCCGTCTCGCTATTTATATTTTCATTCGGCAATTCGGGCAAAGTCTTTTGCTGAGAACTCGTAAATTCCGCCTTTTCCGACATTGTGGACGCTTGCACCGCTAAAGGGCCAGTCTTCGACGACGGTCGCCAATTGGACAAATTCAATCGCCTGTTTGACCGTGCTGAGAATCTCTTTGCGGGCTCAAAACGCCGTGATGATTCGTTTGGGCAAGTTAACGCCCCAGCAGCTTCTTTGTGGCGGATTCAATATCGTCCGATCGCATGAGTGATTCGCCGACGAGAATTGCGTCGACGTTCGCGGCTCGTAAACTTGCGACTTCCGCGTGACTGCCGATTCCGCTTTCGCTGACAAACGTTATTGATGCTGGCAGTGACTGTCGAATTGAAATCGAGTGTTGCAGGTCGACTTCGAAAGTATTCAAATCGCGATTGTTGACACCAACGAGGTCCGGATCGCAATTCATCACCATTTCGATGTTGTCTCGATCGTAGAGCTCAACCAGGGCTGTCATTCCCAATTCCTTGATCAACGAATGAAGCTCAATCATTTGGTTGGCTTCAAGGCATTCCGCGATCAGCAGCACCGCATCAGCACCCGCTTCCCGTGCTTCGAAAACTTGCCACGGGTCGATGATGAAGTCCTTGCGAAGAACTGGCAATTCAATCGCTGATTTGACGTCCCGCAAGAACTGCAAGTGGCCTTTGAAAAAGTGTTCGTCGGTGAGAACGCTGATGCAGCGAGCGCCTCCGGCCTGATAGGCGCGAGCAATTTCCACAGGATGAAAATCGTCGCGAATGATGCCCTTGGAAGGGCTGGCCTTTTTGACTTCGGCGATCAAGCTGACTTCATCGGGCACCTGAAGTGCCGCTAAAAAGTCACGAGCCGGTTCGGAACTCATCGCTCCGTCGCGAACCTCTTCCAGAGGTCGATTCGACTTTGCCGTTTTGACTTCGACATGTTTTTGGTCAATGATTTTTTTAAGGATCGAGTGCACGCCAGCCTGATTCGAAAATGACAAAGAAAATTTGAACAACCAAACGACCCGACAGCGTAATTTAGAGACCTCGTTTCCAAAAGAAGCATCTAGCCCGCATTATTCACGAAACGCGAGCGTCGAGATGGAGAAGGTCTGTTTCATTGGAGTATTGTTCGAGGTTTATGGTTTCGACCGTTCAACAACGACGCAAAATAGACGAGTTTAAATAATTTGTCGTCACTTCAGGGGAATCGCTTCAAAGAGCACATCACACGCCTGTCGTCGTGAATAATTCCGGAAAGAAATTTGCAGAGGAGACGCTGCATACACTCGACGCCATAAAATCTAAATCTTCGTTGGCAGTGTGATGACAAAGACAGATCCTTGCCCCGCTGCGGATTCAGCTCGAATCTCACCACGATGTCGTTCCACAATGCGTTTGCAGATCGCCAGCCCAATTCCGGTTCCCGAAAATTCTTTTCGGCTATGCACACGCTCGAATAGGTCAAAAATTTGGCCCTGATGTTCGAAAGCGATACCAATTCCGTTGTCAGCGATCCGGATTTCGAATTCGTGTTCTCTCGTGATACTGGAAATGGTCAACTTCGGCTGGTTTCCTTCAGCGTGAAATTTGAGTCCGTTGGTGATCAGGTTTTGAAATAGTTGCGTAAGCAAGCCTTCTGAACCGGTGACCTTGGGCAAAGGGGATACCTCAACGATGGCGTTGCTTTCTTCGATCACTCTTTCCAGCGTGCCCGTCACGGTGGCGACGACTTCGTTCAGGTCGACCAACTTCGTTTCAGGAACGCCTCGACCGACTTTGGCAAATTGAAGCAAATCATCGATCAGATTTTTCATCCGCTGAGAACCTTCAACAACGTGTTGGATGTAGCCGTTCGCTTTTTCGTCAAGCTGTTGAGCGTATTTTTGCTGCAGCAGTTGGCAGAAACCCATGACGGCCCGCAACGGTTCCTGCAAGTCATGGGATGCGACGTAAGCATATTGGGCCAAGTCTGAGTTGCTGGCCTTCAACTGGAGTTCAACGTTCTTGCGGACGGTTATGTCGTATATCGATCCAGCCATGCGGCGCGGCTTGTCGCTTTCATCTCGCATCGCTTGACCGCGAGCACGGAACCAGCGAAAAGAATCGTCTTTCATTCGAATACGAAATTCGCTTTCAAACGGATGTTGACGTCGCAAGTGATTTTTAAGACTGGCGGCAAGCCTTTTTATGTCCTCGGAGTGAATTCGCGACCGAAGATCTTCGACGCTTTCAGGTAAACCTTCGTCCTCATCGCCACGAAAGCCAAGCATTTCGTAGAAGCGTTTGGAAAAGTCGATTTGGTTGGTTTCCAGATTCCAGTTCCATCCACCATCGGTTGCGCCCAGCAAACTCAAATAGGATTCCAGTTGCTCCTTGACGTCGACCAGTTCGGTGATGTCAATGTGTGAGCCCGACATGCGCGTTGGTTTTCCGTTGGAACCGAAATCAATCGAGCCTCGAGACAGGATCCAGCGATAGGAGCCGTCAAAATGTCGTAGTCGAAAAGTTGACTCGTACAGGCCGTCTGATGATTCCACCGCGTCTGCGACATTCTGATTTGCGGCTGCCAAATCATTCGGATGAACTCGATTTTCCCAGTCGTCAAAACTGGAAAGGATCCCATTGGGTTCCCCCAGCTGGCGATGGCACTCATCCGACCATTTGACTTGCCCCGTACCGATATCCCAGTCCCACAGGCCGACTTCTCCGCCACGAGTCGCACTAAGCAGCATTCGCTGCGCTTCTTCTTGCGCTCGTTGCGCCGCTATTTTTTCCCGGCTTGATGCGGCCAAAGTAAGAAACGTAGTCGCCGTTACGAAAAGATAAATCTGTAGAACAACGGCTCGCGATGTGATGTCGGCAATCTCGCCGAATAGCCCTTTGCCCGCCGCTGAACATGCGACCGTCGTCAGCGCAAGGATCAGGACGCCACTGGTCGCTCCCGCAACGCGGAATCGAACCGTCAGCACCAAAAGCAATGGGAAAACCGCGTAGGCCACGCTCTGGTTTTGCAGGCCAAAGATGTACCAGCAAGTCAATCCAACAAGGAATAACAAAAGCGCGAATTCGACTGCGGAAAACCGGCCTCTGAATTTCAATGCGAAGTTCCGCCGCCCATTTGGTGAAGTCAATTCCAACAGCATCCAAAGGAATGGAAATGTGACCAGCATGCCGATGAAGTCCCCGCTCCACCAAACCGTCCACGATTTCCAATAGTCCGTTTCAAAAAACGAACTGACGATCGCCGCGCCCACAGTCGCACCAACGGCAGTGCCAAGGGTGCACGGAAGGGCGACGAAGCGGATCACGCCCGCGGAGTCCACAGGAACGAAGCTTCCTTGTTGAGCTCGTAAATCAGGAAGTAGGCAACCAGCGCTTCGCAGGTGTTGGCCATCCAAAACAGGAAGCTGACCGACAGGTTCTTGTCATGCAGCAAGATGTCAGACGACAGGTTGCCCGCCATCGTCCCCAGCAAAACCCAGATCCAAGATCGTCTCGGGACGTAAAGATAGGCAGCCAGAGCGATCCCTGCCGGTGGCCAGAAAGTCGCGAAATTACCCGAGAACGAAAGCGCGTGACCCATTTCGGCTGCGGCGAAATAAAGAACCGCTACGACAGGGAATATCGCCCAGCTAAACCGGTTCGAAATTTGGATAACGCTGGAGAACAAGACCGAGCCCGCGAATGCTTGCGAGAGCGAACTGTGGCGGACTTCTTAATGCCGCCATGTCCGCTCGAAAGATTGCCAATGTAGCAAATTCGCAAGCGTTGGGGGTGAAGCAGTTACTGAACCGTCGAGTAAGTTTCCGTCTGTGTATCTGCGATCTTGTTCGCTACCGTTTTCGATGGATCGTTCGCGAAGATCTTTGCGAGCTGCTCTTGGCGGTATCCGAAAATCTTCAGCAAATCAGGCTTCACGAAGAACTTGTGAACCAGTGAGCCGAATCTTGGGATGTAGTGCACGCGATCCTTTGCCAGTGTACGATTCGGGCCGAGCGACTCAAAGGTGTGCTCGTGGTACCATCTCTTGTACGGGCCACGCAATTGCTGGTCGACGAAACGATACGGCGGCTCCCACGCCGCGATCTCTGTCCGCCATCGGATCGGAATTCCGTGAAGCTTGAGCTTGTAGTCGATCAGCGATTTTTCTTTTATGTTCAACGGCGTCGGAGTCACAATCTGAAAGTGGAGCCATGGTGGGGTAATGGCTTCCAAATTTTCAGCGCTCGAGAAAAAATCAAACACCTCCTCCAAGGGTCTTTCGACAATCAATTCGGCCGTCAGAATAAATCCCTTTTCTGGGTGCGGTGTGATTGAGATTGGGTGAGACGTCATTTTGCTCTTCTTGTTTGTAGTAAACGCATGTCAAATACTGACTGATAGAAAGCAACCGCCCGAGGTTGAGATCGATAACACAAGAATTACGCTTTGAATCCATGAACGATACCTCTCCAAATCCCCCGTTCGTGTTGGTTTTAGGGACACGAAACGCGAAAAAACGACGGGAACTCGAATACTTGTTGGCTCCCTACCCGCAGATCCAGCTGAAGACTTTGGACGATTTTCCTTCCTCGATTGAAGTTGAAGAAACCGGAGATACCTTTGCAGCCAACGCAGCGTTAAAGGCGACCGAGCAAGCGAAAGTGATCGGGCAGTTCGTGGTCGGAGAAGACAGCGGACTTTCGGTCGCCGCCATGGACGGACGTCCCGGGATCTACAGCGCCAGATACTCCGGACCAGACGCGACCGACGAATCAAACCGAAAGAAGCTGATCGAAGAATTGGCCGGGGTGCCAGCGGACCAAAGATCAGCGTGGTACACCTGCCACATGACACTTTCTGATCCCGATGGCAATATCCTGATCGACTGCGAAGCGGAATGTCACGGCCGCATCCTTGATGCGGAACGTGGGGCGGCAGGGTTTGGCTATGATCCGCTGTTTGAAATACCGGAGTATTCACTTACGTTTGCCGAACTGGGCGACGAATTCAAATCCGTGCTGAGCCATCGCGCTCGCGCGAACAGGATTTTCATTCCGATGCTCTTGAGCTTGATTCAATCCATGAACCGAGCGACTTGAGCCGAACATGGATCCTCGTGACTTTAGAACTTGGACGTCTTTGGCTGACCACCCAATTTTCTCGTCGCGAGCTGCGGCGTTTGCCGATTGGTCTTCTGATCCAGACGTCTATTCGGATTACCAAATTCTACCTGCGGTGTTCAAGCCAGAGTGGTACGTGCATGTTGACCCGCCGTACCCCGTCGATGTCCAGCAGGCCGTTGCCGAAAAAGATCTTCGAAATCTTGCTGCAGTATGCGCAGCGCTATCGCGGAATTACTCTCGGTTCACCCACGAGCTATTTATTTTGGACGACTTCACGGTCTACGTGCGTCTTGGGACTGAAAAATTCGATGCCGACATTTACCCCGTACATTTTGATGATTCCGGTGTCATCCTTCAGCTGTTCATAAATTCGCCTTTGGAAATCGACGAACTGAAATTCACTGCGGTGTCTGAAATTGTTCCGACATTGGACTCTCTTTTGGAGTGATCGTTGGCGAGAACGAACTTGATCCACTGGTCGTCTCGACTTCAGTTCGCCGCGACTTGATCTGAAACAAGCTTTCTCAATGTCGACGCCCACGCATCGTGAATAGTTCGGGTTGATGAGCCCTGCCGAAGATGGTGTAGCTGCGGTCGCGATAGATGACCTTCCACGAGATTTCGCCTGACTCAATACTCGTCAGCATTGCGTGGTGAACTTTCTCGTGCGCCGGAACAAGCACAATGTCCGTCGGGTAGCGTTCAAGCGTTTGTTGCCAGTTCGAATGAGCACGATAGAACGCGACCGACTTTTCAACGGAGCCCTCTGGATAAGCCGCTTCGTAGCGACTGTCGATGCTTACTTTCACGTTCGGATACATCCGCCACGAAACGTAAGCTCCAGACGCAAACGGAGCCATCAGATTGCCTTTAAATTTGCTCTGCTGCAAAAATGAAACCGCCTCCACCGGATAGATCGGCGCCCCGCGAAGTTCCGGGCTGCTGTGACGCGGGACTTGCAACCGCCAAAACTGAGCGTTCAAAGACAATGCCAACGCAATCATGGATGCCGCGATGCAAATCTTGAACACACGTTTTGAATTTGAACGCAACAGGTTCTCGATGTCTTCCCGAATTTCCGTCTTGCTGATCAAGCCCGGAGCGAAGCAAAACCACGTTATTGCGAAAATCGAAACGTGCCGAATGTGTTTCGCTGCCAAATACGCCGTCAGCACAATCGCAAGCATCGGAAAAAGTTGCTCCGACAGTGAACGTAACTTCTGTTTCCAGTCTCCGTTTCTGCTTGCGGCTTTTTGAATCAACACCAGCATCGTGACCCCGGCAACAACCACTGCCAGAACGTACATACCCAACAAAGCCATGTTGGAACTGGTCCAAATCGGTTGCCACTCCCCGATCAATTTACGCTCCATCCCCAACGCCCGAACAAGATAGGGAAGGTAAGTCGTTCCGTAGGGATTGATGCACAATAGCAGCGGCGACAAAGCGACCAACCCAATCCGATGCCAGCCTTTAAACAGCGATTCGAGGATGCCGTTGCCGCTGAGCCAATCGCGAAAGAATTGAGTCACGGTGTAGACGCCAAGGATTCCCGCGCCCGCAACCGCGCCCCCGTGAAGGTTGCCCCAGACGACGAACATCAGGCACCACGCCAAACACCAGTCGCGTTTCCCATTCGCGTCCCGAGCGAACATCAGATACTGCGCCGCCAGAAACAGCAACGTAAACATCTGAGCCCGAACATTGGTGAACCCGGTGTAGCCTCCAACCAATAGCGCGACCGGCACCGCAAGTGCAACGATTTCGAAGGCTCCTCCGTGCTTGCGAGCGGCTGCGAACGCCAGCATGCAAATCGCAAACGTGACCGCGTATTTCAAAGCCATCAAGCCGTTGCCGCCAAGGCCCGATATGACGATTGCAAAGTAGTGAATCGCGCCCGTTCCCCACTCGTGATGCACGACAATGGGTAACGTTGGCGTGTAAGCAAACGTGTCACTCAAAGGCATCTCGCCCTGTGTCCAAAGCTCCCGGAAAAGAGCCATTTGGTGAAACAGGTCAAGGTCCACAACCGTGTTCGCAGAAGCAACCGTTAACACGACCGCTAGACAAGTGAATCCGATCGCCCAAACCGTTCGTCGATCTAGCGGTTTCGGTGAAATATCGATCGGGTCCTTGGCTGCCATCGAATTTCGTTTCACGATGACGCTTTCATGTTGGTGACGGCGGAGCCTTCGATCTCTTTGCGAGTCTTATACTGTTTCCATCGCCTGCGGAAAAATGAAGTGATCGGTTGCTCAAACCAAATCGTTGTGGCGGTACCCAACGCGATCGTCAGCACCGTTGCGATGATGACACTCGTGTACGGCCCAAGCCCGAATTGCTCAAGCTGATAGATGCACGCCGAACCAATGTTATTGTGGAAAAGGTACAGCGTGTAGGAAATCGTGCTGATGAACATCAGCGGCTTCCACCTGAGCGGTGGAATCATGCCCCATGCTCCAAAACCAACCAAAGCGAAAAGCAGAACCGTCGCAACCGGATTGTGTCCTCGCAGGTCAATCGCATGAAACACTGCCGCAGCGAAAAGGATACCTATCGCATGAAACAGAGTGCGTCCGCGTTTGTTACGAATCTCATTCAGCAACATGCCCATCGCGAAAAGTGGAAAGTTTCGCATGATGAATAGGCTTTCGAGCGTTTTGATGGGGCCCGGTGCCGACGAATCGGGCCATATATTGTCGAATGCGGTGCAAAAGATCCAACAAGCCGCGACACCGATCGTCAGGTTGCGCAGCGTGTGTTTCCAGCCACCGAGCATCGTCATCAGGAGCAGAAACGTATAAAAAAGCATTTCCACCTGCAGCGTCCACGTCACAGGTTCCATGTTTTCGAATCCGAAAAGCCGAGGCATCGTCGAAAGGTTCGCGACCGTTGCCTCCATCGTGGGAGCCTGCCGAAAGAACGGAAGGTAAGCGAACAGCAACACGTTCATCAGGATGCACAGCCAGTAAGACGGAAAGATCCTGATACACCTGGCGACGACAAAGTCTTTTGTGGAACGCTTTCCAACCAAAGTCATCGTGTTGACGAATCCGCTTAATATGAAAAATAACTGGACTCCGTATTTGCCGTACGGGAACGTCATCGCCAACGGAGAAGTGAATCCGTACTTGTTGGTGTACACGTACGTAAAATGAAACAGCAGCAAATTCAAACAGGAAATTGCTCTGATTGCATCCAACTCCAGAATGCGTTCTCGTTTTCGAGGAGCACTGGTTTCGGCGGTCAAAAATTGGGTGTCAGCAGACATGAATGATATGCAGGAACAGGCTATGCCGTTCGAAATAAATCCTGTGCAGAACTAACTAAAAGACAGGTGTCGTGATCGATAGCTTGCTGGAAAAGTTACCCATTGGCTGAGGCATCATCGGGGGCAACATGGGAGCGTGAGGCTGAGACAGTCCCTGCTTTTCGTGGACTCTTTCAATGTGCGAGCGAATCAAATGAGGCATCCACATTGCGAATTCGACCAACTCCAAAAACGCTTCGTGGTCGAAGGGTTTGCGGATAAAGAACACGTTGCGATCGTTGCGGCGACGGCTGATCACATCCGGCTTCTGCCTGGCGGAAGTAAACAGAAACGGCAAATCGCTCTGCTCGGGAATCGAATGGATCAGCATCTCAAGCGGGACTCCTGTGCTGGTTTGCATCTCGCAATCGGAAATGACCAGATTGAATTGCCCGTTGACAGCATGTCGCAATGCAGTGTCGCAATCCAGCGCGGACGCGACCGCGATATCTTGCGTTTCCAGCGATGTTTTAATCAGGGCCAGCGATAACTCGTCACTATCAGCAACCAGAATTCGCGTATCAAATTTGTGGCTCACGGTCTCACCTCGAAAATCGATTGCCGCCAATCCATCAGCTGCTTTCCACGGTGTTCAATCTGATGAACACAGAAAACATGGTTTTCCATTCCCCGTATCGACTTCCTCAAAGGAAGAGTTTCGCAAATCAGCAACCTCGCTAACAATCGTTCCAGGGGGCACAATCCGGCTGTTTTGAAACCAGTTATCCGGATCAGGGCGTCGTTAGCACGTCGTGCGGTTCGAGGCTGAAGATGCGGGCGCAGGTCGTGGTGTCAATCCTGTATGAAATCCACTCTGACGGTTTGGTCGTCGGTGCAGTTATGCGAATTGCAACGGATTCACTTCGCGAAAAATCGTTACGCGCGGGAGAACAGGCACGACGAATCGAAGCGGAATATTTGGTCCGCTTTCTCTGACAGCGATCGATAACGTGTTCGGCAGAACGAATCGTTGAAACAGAAACATGCCCTTTCGGGATGCGAAATGGTTAGCTTTTTCGCCAGTGTCGCGACGAAACACAACGTTATCGGGTGCGGTCTGTCTGCACTTCGAAAACTGTGTTGATGCCGACCCCGGACAACGGAGTGATTTGTCTCCTGTTGAGTCAATCATTTCCAAGCTACGGATAGCCTGATTCAGGGCGGTAGTGGGATTGGAAGTTTTCCTGGAAGAAGCAAGGAATGATGATGAAAACGTTGACTTTAGTCTGTGCGGCAATCGCACTTACATTCGCAGGCAATGCGAACGCTCAGGATTGTGGCTGCGGCACGTCCTATGGCAACTTCGCAACTGTTGGATCCAACAACTGCGGACGAGAAATTTCGACCAACGATGCTGCTGCGTTGTGGAGCGGCTATTGCACCGAAGATTGCACGATTCACAAAAGCTCAGGTTGCGGTTCGGGCTGCGGCTTGTTCAGTAAACTTCGCGGCCGCGGACTGGGCTCAGGTGGATGTAACACCGGCGGTTGTGGTGCGGGTTGCGGAGCTGGAATGGCCAATTTTGGCGGCTTCAACGGATTTAGCGGCTTGCGAAATCGCGGCTGCGGATGCAAATCCGGCTGTGGCGGTGGACTCGGCTTGTTCGCCAAACTTCAGGCAAAAATGGCCAGCCTTGGCTGTCGTTCAAAACGCTGTGGCGGACGAACCGGCTGCTCGCTGTTCTCGAAATTTCGTGGTGGAAATTCAGTATACGGCCAAGCCGTTGTAAGCACCGTTGATCAATGCGGTTGTGGTAACAGCGGTCAGTACTTTGAATATTCCGTTGGAGCCGAATACGGGAACGCTGGAATGCAAAGTGCCGTCGCGGGATCACTGACCGGCGCTTGCTGCGGTGGTGTTCCACAAAATAACGGAATGATGCACGCGGCTCCTGCAGTCGTTGCTCCTCAGCACATTCAGGGAACCGTCACTCAATAGGTTGCGGAAAGCGAACACATCTGGCCGTTGGGTGTTGTCGCTTAAAATTGCGTAGATCAAAAAGGCCGCTCCATTCAACTGGAGCGGCTTTTTTCGTATCGCCGAGCGGGCATCAAAACAGCAGCGAAAGCGACAACAGTCACTCGTTTGATCGTTGCGTTTGCTTCTGCATGGATCGCTGACGTCTTCGGTTGTATCAGTTTAATTCTACATCCCTTCTCCCCGTGAATTCGGGCCATGAAGTGTGGGCTTGGAATCAAGCACTGCTCTGACAAAGGCTCATCAGCAGCGCATTGAGTCGCCAGAGTTTTTCGAGCTTGTTCGGCGAGAGATCACTCGTCGATTTTTGGATTGGTTCGATTCTGACTCGAGCTAACGTCATCCCTGTTTGACCTGTTGTGCTGGCAAGGTTTGATCCAATTCATCGCTGGTTCATCAGCGTTGACCGCATCTTTTGCCGCCGAGTCGCTGGTTGGGTTTCGGGAGTCCTTGAGGTTCGTTTTCTTTCCCAATTGATCCGGAGTTAAGGCGTTGGGTTTGCGATTTGAGGCGTTTCTCCGGACGCGGAGGCAAGTTTTGCAAATTGGTCAATTTCACGTCGTGGGTGACCTGTCGAAACCACAAACCTCGAGCAACATCCCAATGAAACAAGCCTTCTCCATTTCGACGCCCACGCATCGTGAATAATCCGGGTTGACAGTCGATAGTCCACTTTTGACAGCCAGCTGTCTCCCATCTTCCCGAGGGGCTGACGAGAATTTCTGCTGCGTCTGCGGAATCTTTCGAGCTCGCGAGTTCGATTTCGAACCAATTTTACTGTGGTTTCTGACCTTGTTTTTTGGGTCCGACAAGAGAGCCCCGTTTAAGGGTTCAATTTTACAAAAGTAGGGCCCATCAATTTTCTCAATACCTAAAAACGCTATAATCCGGAGAGTCGCGTTGCGTATTATGCGACACTGGTGTCTTACAAAAAGTATGTTGTCCGCTCCGAGTCGAATGGAAAAACAAGGCGTAGCCAGCTACTGGATCGGCAATGGCGACACTCAGGAAAACCTGAATCGCATCACCGAATACTCGATCTCCGATGGCGGACTTGGCGGACTTGGCGGACTTGGCGGACTTGGCGACTTCGCACCCGCCCCGTTCTGTCTTGCTCTTGGTATCGTCCACTACGAACCTGACTACTTTGGTGGCAAGCGTTTCCCAAAACAGCTCACGAAACTTCGCCTCCTGTTCCACGGCAACCCCATTCCGCAAGAACTGCTTGACGCATGGCCGGAGGTACCGCCGTCAAATTGCGCGGTCGCACTCTTCGACTACGAATACGACGGCGCCCAGTCGAACTTTGAAATTGACGGCTTCACTTTCGTCTTTCTAGGGGCCTACGCGTACTCGTAGCGCAGCGGGCGGGCAACTACTTAGGATTTTACGCTTCGGCGCCTTCGGCACACCTTGGTTTTTGGCAACCGGCGGTGGCCTTGGTATAATCGCTTCTAGTTCACGCATCGTCCGCTTCGTTCAGGGCGGTGTCGTAAAAACCTTCCGTTAGCGGACGCTAGGCAATCAGAATGTCAGATCACACACCAATGAACCGCTTAGTGGTTCGCAAGACCACTCTTCAAGCCCAAGATGATAGTGGTATGATTTTGAACGCGACTCCGTCCGAACGAATCGGAATGGTATGGCAATTGACGCTGGACGCTTGGACATTTTTGGACTCGAACATTGCTAAATCCGAATTTCAAAGACATGTTGGTCGCGTTGAACGACGCGGAAGCTGACTATCTCGTTGTTGGAGCTTACGCAATGGCGGCCCATGGGTGTCCTCGCTCGACAGGTGACATTGATTTTTGGGTGCGCCCAACGCCTGAAAACGCGTTACGCGTTTGGAATGCTCTCGCGTCTTTCGGAGCCCCAATGGCAGAAATTGACATCGAGGATTTCTCAACTCCCGATATCGTTTTTCAAATCGGAATTGCTCCACAACGCATCGACGTCATGACTTCCGTTTCAGGGGTTGATTTCGACGATGCGTGGCCTAGTCGCTTGGTCGCTGACCTCGATGGCTTGCGAGCTGATATCATTGGCCGACAACAATTACTTCAGAATAAAATCGCATCGGGACGACCGAAAGATATTGTCGATGCGGATATCCTTCGCTCAGATCAATCCTAGGGCTCGAGTCCGACAACTACTTAGGATTTGGGGTTCAGTGAGCTTGCGAACCTGACTTCAAATCCATGTTCGAGGCGAGCCGCGGAGCAGAGTTGGCGTTGGGCAAACGCGGGGCGGGATCTAGTGGTTTTGCTCTGTGATGGGGTTTGCTTTGGAGAAGAAGTACAGCTCCAAGACGAAACGCTGTGAAGTGTTACCGCCATTAGACAGTTGCAACAACGAAGACGCGGCGATAGTTCTGAGGGTCCGAACGATTCTTCGGCGACAATAGCGGACTGACTCTGCCACGCGGCAACCAGAGCGCAGACCGGTCGCCCGATCATGGCTCTGAATTTTCAGAAGCCGATCAACTTTCACCAACAAGCAATCATCAAACGCGGATCGTATCACGGTGGAGCACGCTCCAAAGAATTGGTAAGCAACCCTTACGAATCACCGGATTCCACTGCCGGCGGCACGTTGGCGAAGCCATCGGCATTCCCCTTGTTGTCCGCTGGCCCTGCTACGGGGGCCGCTGTGGGCCTGACGCATGTTGCCTCAATGGTTGGCGTTTGGGCCATCAACGGTTATCCAGACGCCTTCTTTCGCACGCCGAATTGGGCGTGGATCGCGGCAGTCTTCATTACAAGAATGTCCAAGTTACTAACTCCAACGCGACACAAGTTCTTTCGCTGCATCGGACCATTGAGGAAACTCAAAATGAAAGCCTTCTTTCAATAATTTTCCCGGAACGACGCGGCGGCTTTTTAGAATCAATTCCGTTTCGGTTCGCATGAACACCGCGCCGATCGTCGTCATCAATTTCGTGGCTGGCAAACCCAGTGTCACACCCCAGGCATCTCGCAAGGACTTCATGAATTCACGCTGAGGAACGGGATTGGGAGACGAAACATTCACCGCACCGTCGATGTTCTCCTGCTGAACCAGAAACAGAACCGCCGCAAGGAAATCCGTTTCATGAATCCATGAGATGTACTGCGCGCCACCAGCGATCGGTCCGCCAAGTCGAAGCTTAACGAGATTTGAGAGCACGCCAAAGATGCTGTGTCGCGTCGGATGCATCACCATCGCACTGCGGAGCGCGATTTTGCGAGTCGACGGAGTATCGGCAAGCGATTGTTGTTCTTCCCACGCGTGAGCGATGTCGACACTGTATTTCCATGATTCAGGATAGTCACTTTTGCCCGCATTGATCCAGCCGGTTTCTTCATCGTTCCCGGCATCAAAACGATGATCGTAAATTGTGGCCGTGCTCATCTGCAGCCAGACGCTGGGCGGGTTGGAAGACGCAGCAATCACTTCGCCAACCACACGAGTCGAATCGATTCGCGAATCCATCATCTGTTTGCGGTTTTCGTCTGTGTAGCGACAGTTGACGGTCCGGCCTGCGAGATTCAAAACGACATCGCAACCATCGATTTCGCTCGCCCAATCACCGATCGATTTGCCATCCCATTGGAGCTGACGGCAACCAGCAGAAGTCGTGTCGTTGCCGCGACGACTCAGCACAACGACTTCGTGCCCGCGATCGGTAAGCTGCCTTTGAAGAAAGACACCAATGTCGCCGGTGCCACCGGGAAGAACAAATTTCATGGATTGCATGCCCGGTTCAATCGGGCGTCAAAGTTTTTTGATGTATGCGTAAAAGGTACCGTAGCGATTGCCTTGCGAATCGACAAAAGTGGCTGAAAGTCTCGTATCACCCTGTTGCAAATCGACATTGAACAAAACTTCTTTTGAACCGGGAACGAAATCCACCGTTCGCGTTTCCGACTGACCAATTTTCAATTCAACCTTAACAGGAACAATTTGAGCTCCCACCATTTCGCGATAGGCCCTAACACCGGGCACCGGATCGCCCGCAGCCAATGGAGCATCGATTGCCAGATCCGATTCAACCGGCCATCGACGCAAGGAAACAACGTACTTTCCGGACTGAAGAACCTTTAAATTCCAGTAACCTTCCTCCGGTTTTCCTTGCCGAATCGCCTGTTGGTTCCATGGCGGAACTGCATCGAGCCAATCGTGAGCCGTCAGGCAGACTGGGTTTTCGAAAGGCGAGCCGACGTGAATTCGAGCCGCTTTTTTGAATCCGGGCGAAATGTCATTCCACCACGATTCGTAAGCCGCCTTCAATTCAGCGACCGTACCGGGATGACTTTCTGCGATGTCATTTTTCTGAGACGGATCCGCATCGATATCGTAAAGCTGTTTTCCGTTAATCAATCTCCAGCGGGACGTCATTACGGCACTCTTCCGCCACTTCACAGGGTTCAACACTCGTTGCGAATCCGTAACGATCACACGTGAGTTCCAATCGTCGTTTGTCTCAGCAGCCACAGGATCACGAAGCATTTTGACAATGCTTTTGCCGTCCAACTTCAAGCCGGCAGGGAGTTTTACATCACAAAGTTCCGCCAGCGTCGGCAGTAAATCGACGTGAGCGGTAAGAGGATTCACATCGGTCCCGCCGACGAATTTTCCTTGAGGCCAATGCACGAAACAGGGAACTCGATGACCGCCGTCGTATTCGCTGCCTTTCTTCCCTCGCATATTGCTATTGAAAATCTTGTTGCCCGCAGAAGTCCCATT
This sequence comes from uncultured Pirellulaceae bacterium, assembly GCA_964479855.1. Taxonomy (GTDB): domain Bacteria; phylum Planctomycetota; class Planctomycetia; order Pirellulales; family Pirellulaceae; genus Mariniblastus. Next base: position 66,864 of record CAYZPA010000001.1, on the reverse strand, counting down.
GTCGGTCGTAAAAATGAAAATCGTATTGTCTGCCGCGCCTTTGTCTTCGATCAACTTTCGCAGGTCACCAACATTTTTATCGATGTTCGTGATCATTCCCAAAAAGTTTGACACCGCGACGCCCTGATCGGAATACGCAGCACTGTACTGTTCAGGGCAATGCATCGGACCGTGGGGAGCGTTGGTTGCGATCCATGCAAAGAATGGTTTTTTTTCGTCGATTTGAGCCGAGATGAAATCGTTGGCTTTCTCGAAGAAAACATCGGTGCAAAAGCCAGTCGCAGGTTCGAACGTGCCGTTGTGCAAATAGTGTCCATCAAAGTAAGCGTTGTCCCAACAGTCCGGAGTCTGCCCGACGCCACCGCCACTGTGACGATAAACTTCCGTGAAGCCTCGATCTTCTGCCCGAAACGGAGCGTTGTCTCCCAGATGCCATTTCCCAAACATGCCGGTCGCATACCCGGAATCCCGCAGCAGTTCCGCAATCGTGATTTCGTCTTCGCGTAAAAGGGACCGACCCATAATGGTGTGCCAAACACCGGTTCGGTTCGAGCATCGTCCCGTGAGAAAAGCGGCTCGCGACGGCGAACAGGTCGGCGAAACATGAAAATCGGTTAGCCGTAATGAATCTGCCGCAAGGGAATCAATGTTGGGCGTTTTTAAGACCGGATTTCCGTGGCAAGAAAGGTCGCCATGGCCCTGATCATCGGTAATGACGACCACGATGTTGGGGCGAGTATCGGAATTATCGTTGAGCGTTACGGCGCGGTGTGTTTCGGCGCCAGGAGTTTCGACGCGATAAGTGCCGGCAGCGTGAATGTCACCGGCGAAGGCGAATGGAATGGCAATCGCCAACAGAAACAACACTTTCGGCGATACCATCCGGCCCATCGTCGTCTCCCTTGTTCGCAGTTCACTGCCCAGGTTTATTGGCCAAGTTCATTGGCCCAGTTCTTTGCCGAGAAGATCCCGGATTTCTTCGTCCTCAAAAATATCCGATTCGTCTCCAACAAGTCGATCATCCAATTCTTTGAGCATCGCGCTCATTTGGATCTTCTCTTCGTCGGAAACAGCAACTTCGTTCGCGAGACGTTCCTGTTCCATCTTGACCAGCATGGCTTCCACAGCTGAAATTAACTGGTCATGCTGAGCAACATTCTTGTCCACTTCTTTCACATCCGCGACCGCACGTTTCAAGTTTCCGATGGCATACTTCACATCGGAGTCGCCCAAATCACTATCAGCGGTGATCCCTTTTTCTTTAAGGAACTGCACTGTTTCGCTTTTTCGTTTCACCATCAACTTTTTACGTCGAATCAGTTTGTCTCTGTCCATTCGCAATTCTGCCAACTTGCGACGAAACTCCGATTCCGTTTTCAGAAACGTTTCGTCGCTGTCTGTTTCCGCGACTTCGTTTCGATCAAAAAGTTTCAGGTCGCCGGTGGCGTAAAGGTAAACGCCGGCAACGACGGCAGAGAATAGCAGCACAGCGACTGCAGAATTTAGCGATTTCATGTGTTTTCGCTTGCGTAGGGGCAAAAGAAAAGGCACGCAATCGAATTCGAAAACGTGCCCCGAGTTTCAGTATGACTACTTGTCGTCACCACCGAGAAGTGCGTCGATTTCGGACAGCGCTTCGTCGGTGTCGCTGGAATCGTCGAGCAGTTCGTCGATCAAAGGATCTGATCCTGAACCGCCTGTCACTTCGGAAATTCTCTCTTCGAGTTTGTCGTTTTCCATTTTCAGACTGGCATCAACATTCACCAGCAAGTCGTCGACTTCTTTGGTAAGCGTTTCGAATTCATCGTTAATCGAGATCGTTTTTCCATCCAACAAAGAAGCTCGGCGAGTGTCATCGAGTGCTTCTTTTTTAGCTTTGATTTCTTCGAGCTGGTCATCGAGCTTCGCCAGGCTCTTTTTCGAGACATCCACCTGGCTTTTGTAGAGAGCCAAATTTTTCTCGTAGACCGTAATCAGTTTGCCTTTGCTTTCAATCTTTGCCTTCAATCGATTGATTGATTTTGCTTTGTCGAGCCCAGACTGAGTCAACGCATCCTTGGAAAGTTTCTTTCCTTTGAATTCAACTTCGCCTGACTCTTGGGCTTGGCTAATCAGATCGCGAACCTGCTGAAGCTTTTTCAATGAAGCCGCGACCTCAGCTTTCCTTTCTTCCTGCTCTTCCTGCATTTTTTCAAGTCGAGCTTCTGTGACGTAGAACTTCTTTTTGATGACGTCCGTTTGTTCATCCAACGCGGCTTTCTTGTTTTCAACTTTCTGAAGTTGAACATCCAGCTCGCCAAGGATGGTGTCGATCTTGGCGAGTATTTTTTTACCCGCGACCTGACCGCGAGGGCCGCAGCCAACGTAGGCGACGACGACTGCTGACAAAAGAAACAGACCAAGAATTAGATATCGCATTTTTCTCTCCGTGCTGCATTTCAATCAGCATTGGTTTTCAATTTTGTTGGCCGATCCCGTCAAACTTTCAGGGTAATACTTTTCCGCCATACCCCCCGATTAGAGCGAAATTTGCACTCGAATTCAAATGGCCAAATCAGAACCCAGATTATTCAAGACGACAGGCGTCTGGTTTGATGTTTGGGGAGATTCTCCTGAAGTGGCGACAGTTTTTGCAGATTCACCAATTCACGTCGTGGGTGAACTGTCGAAACCACAAACTTGGAACAATGCCCCACGAAACAAGCCGTCTCAATTTTGACGCCTGCGCATCGTGAATAATCCGGGCTATTGTCTGGCGATTGCTGCGACCGACGGTGTGAGCCCGCAGTGTTCAAAATCTGTCGAATGGGAAACCCTTATCGCCCTCAAATCCGGAATCGCCGTCACAAAAGTGGAACTGCGTCGATATCGCGAGCCACCCGAGGCGATTATCTCTCGCTACCGTAGAACAATGACCAACAATGTGGTGCGAAATCTTCCCTCCCTCTCACCACCAATTCCCTCGCCGCATGGCAACTCACTCGCCAGCCAAAACCTCCTGCCTCTCCGCGCCTTCAGAGACTTCTTCGCTCGCAATGAAGACGGATTCGATCGCCGCTGGAGTCGTCTTTGCGTTGATTCTGACGGTGGGACAGCGAGCCATAGGATTCGTGCGAGGCCTGTTGTTCTGTCGGTTTATGTCTCCACAGGAACTTGGACAGTGGTCTTTGGTTTGGAGCTTCCTGATGATGTTGATCCCGTTGGCCGTACTGGGCCTGCCGGGTTGCTTTGGGAGGTTTTCAGAGTACTTCAAAAGCCGAGGGCAACTGGGTTACTTTGTTTCGCGAGTCGCGTTGGCGTCTTCTGTGTTGACACTGATTGCGGCGGTCGCGATGGTGCTGATGCCAGAGTCGTTTTCGTATCTGGTTTTTCGATCGACCGATCAAACTGCGATCGTCTATGGGATGGCGTTTTGCATCGTCATGGTTTCGGCGTCCAACTTTTTGAATTCGCTGATGGAGTCGCTACGCCAGGTCAGGGTCGTCACGCTGATGCGATTTCTGACCGGGATGATATTTGCGACCGTCGGCTTGGGCATGGTCGCGTTCATGGAAAACGCGGCTGTCGCTGCGACCGTCGGGTTTGGGATTAGCAGCCTCGTTGGAGCCATTCCAGCGATGTGGATTCTGTACAAATATCGATCAACGCTCAACAACACCGGTGACTATCTGAAACACAGCACCATGTGGGCTCGGCTTGCTCCTTTCGCGGTTTGGCTTTGGGTATCAAACTTCTTCCACAATTGTTTTGAACTTAGCGATCGCTATATGTTGCTATATTGTTCACCGGTGAATGCTGACTTGGCCCAAGGGCTGGTCGGACAATACCATTCCGGCCGAACGATTCCGTTGCTGCTGATCAGCGTTTCCGCGATGCTGGCTGGCGTGCTGCTGCCGTACATGTCTGCCAACTGGGAGAAGAACGATCGGCCAGCCGTGCGACAACAAATGAACTGGAGCATCAAATTGATGGGCATCAGTTTTACGATAGCCGGCATATCGATTCTGATGATGGCTCCTTTCATTTTTGACACCATTTTGCAAGGACGCTACGACGACGGATTGGCGGTTCTGCCGATGACGCTGGTATATTGCATCTGGTTTGGGCTGGCGACCGTTTCACAGGACTATCTTTGGGTCGCTGAAAAGGGAAAGTGGACGGCGCTTGCGATCTTCAGCGGTTTGGCCGTCAATTTGCTGCTGAACTGGTTCCTGATTCCGGTCTACGGAGTCCACGGAGCCGTGTTGGCGACCACGCTGTCCAATGCGGCGTTGATCACATTTTTGCTGGGCCTGAATCATGCGTTCGGTTGTAAAACGGATGCCGGTGTTTGGATTTGCGTGCTGGTTCCGCTATTCCTGCTTCTTTCGCCCGCGATTGCGCTAACATTAAGCGTTATTGTCACCGCGATTGGCTTCCGGTCGAACCTGATTTTCCATGCGTCGGAGAAAGCTGAAATCGCAATACTGGTGCAGAAAATGGCAAAACGGTTTGGCTGGGTTTAAATCGACATTCGCACTTTTGATGCGAGCCTGAAACCGTTAAAGTTTGTGAAACTGATCATTATCAATCCTTTCAATAAACGCCAGAACAATGCGACTCAAACGTTCATTCTGCTCATCCGTTTTCAGTACCGTTTGCCTTCTCTTGATGGGAATTGCCCTGACCATCGGCTGCTCAAAAGGTGAAACCAAAAAGCGAGCGGAACCCAAAACCGAAAGTGTCGTTCAGGAAATGAACATCCAAACGGACAAGGAAGAACCTGCGAAAAAAGAGGACAATTCCAAGGATGAAAAGGAGCCTGAAGTCGGCACACTTCCTTTCGGTAGCGATGCCGACGACGACAGTGCTGCGCCGTCTCTCAATGCACCAGGGTAGGCCTATGTGGAACATGGTCTGAGGGCCAAGGCCCGCTCGCGTCAAAACTTTTTCGATCAAAAATCAGCGTAGACTTTTCCGCTGAGACGAGTTTTGCGACTGGTGGTAACGGTTAGGCAAGCCGAGTCTCTGCAATCTTGGAGTCGTAGCGATTAGACGGCTCAAGGGTAGTGCAATCGCCGGAATCAAATGGCGATAACCTATTTTGGAAGAGGAGGCTGTCGCTGGCAGAGCTAGCACGGCCAAGACGAATATGTTCCGGACGTCAATTGCCTTTCTGGCATCAGTTTCACTAGAATCTGGACGACCACAATCCAATGGACTGGAAACGTTCGCGACGAGTCACCGCTCGATCGGCGAAACGTGGAGAAACGGATGCTGAGCTTTTATAACGCCCGCGTGAAAAAATTCATTTGCGGAAATCGATTGTCAATTCAATGCTGCCTTGTTGCGGCAACCTGCGCGGGGATGGTGCCCTCTCTGGCCACTGCCCAGGATTCCAAATCGGAACCGAAAACTCAGGTGGAACAGAAGAAGCTCTTTGAGCCACTTCATCGCGTCAACAATGACGAAGCACCGCGGGTTGCGTCTAGTGCGAATTCAGTCGCAAACAAAGCAACGAACATTCTGACCACCAAAGCCGGTTCGGCAGTGCCTGCCATTGTTCCGGTTACCACCAAACCCGTTGCTGAGCCTGAAGCATTGAAGTCTCCGGTCGCGAATCCGCAGCCTTTGACGATCAAGCCGACGCCGAAAACGGAACCGTCTGCGGCACCTTCAACAACACCCGCTGCCGCTCCGAGACATCCGTTAGACGATGCTTTGGAAACGGCTCGACGCGGGCTTGAAAACATGCGAGCGAATGTTAAAGACTATTCCGCGATCATGATCAAGCGTGAACGAGTCAATGGCGAACTGTTGGATCCAGAATACATGCAGTTGAAGATTCGCAATCGCCGCACCGACGAGTCTGGCACGACTCCGCTTAGCATGTACATGAAGTTTGTGAAGCCGCGAAAGTGCAGTGGTCGCGAAGTGATCTGGGTCGAAGGACGAAACAACAATCAGCTAACGGTTCACGAAGGTTCCGGCATTGTTTCTCTGAAGACTTTTAATCTGGATCCCGACGGCTGGATGGCGATGCAAGGGAATCGCTACCCAATTTACGAAGCGGGGATCGAAAACCTGATCGTGAAGCTGATTGAAAAAGCGGAACGCGATCGTGCAGCTGGTTACTGCGAAGTAAAATATCGCAAGGGTGCGAAACTGAATGGCCGATCCTGCAGCGTGATCGAAGTTTGCCATCCCGTTAAAAAAGACCCGTACGATTTCTGCAACGCCAAGGTCTTCATCGATGACGAGCTTAAGATGCCGATTCGCTATTCGGCTCACATCTGGCCGGAACGCGGAAACAAGCCGCTGCTGCTGGAAGAATACACCTTCCTGAATCTTAAGCTGAATCCGGGCCTGACCGATGCTGATTTTGATCCGAGCAACCCGCAGTACAACTTCCCCGGAAGATAGTTCAGCTGACCGATGAAGATTAGCGGGTCCATTCGACCCACTCATTAAGCCACAGGGAAACCTGTGGCTTTTTTTTGCAGTTCGATTGAAGCACTCGAGTTTTGCTTCGCTGGTTTGATTTGCAGCAAGTCTTCGTAGACAATGCTCCGGATCAAAAATCCACTTGCCAACCGCACTTTAGAATCATCGACCGGTGACCTCATGCACGTTTTTACTCAGCCACGCAGCCAGTCCATGATTGCTGGCCTCCTTGTGTTTCTATTTTTTGCTTCAACCGAAGCGATGCTTAATGCGCAGGTGACGCAGCAACAACGTGAAAATCGCCGCGCTCTGGTGGGCGATCTTTTAAAAACATTGCTGGAATCCCAACTGGATCGCGACCCTAATCCAGTTCCTCCGGGACGCCCAAATTTGCGGCCCGCTTTTCCCGGTCCAGATTTCCGACCAACGAATCCGATTTCACCGGCGATGCGTCAAACTCGTGCTCAGCTGCAAGCATGGGAAACGGAATCCAACCAGTTGATCTCGATGCTCCGTCGTGACGAGCGACGTTTGCCCGCTGTGCGTCCGCTCTTGGCTGACGCGTTGTCAACAACATCGCGAATTCAAGCATTGCGGGCCCATGCGAATCGAGTAACCACTCTGGAGCCGTTGACAGATTCATTCTGCGAGCTCGATTCGCAGTGGCGACTGCTTTCTCACAAGCTTGGACAAGTTCGTGGGCTTAAGCCCGCGTGCGTGGAGTGTATCAGCAGGATGTCTCGTTACGACCAGCAGCTTTGCGAACAGTTTGGTGTTCAGCCGCAGTTCAATCGACGGGAACTGGAACGACAGTGTACGGCGATGGCGACCAGTTTTGACCACTTGATTCGAGATGTACAATTCGACCTTCGCGGCGATCCTGCTTACGGTGCAGTGCTTCGAGACTGTCACAAGCTCAACACTCGTTTGCATCAGGCAGTGCCAATGATTGCTCGCGGCGACTACGATTCGATTGTTCGGCTCTATAAAAGAAGCGTGACCGATTGGCGGAACCTGAAATATAAACTTGCGGCTTACCCAAGCGGACGTGTCCAGCAGAACGTTTATTCAATTGATGCGATTGGCAGCCATATCGGAGAACTGCTGTGGTTGCCTGTTGAGATCGACCGCCGCTACCTTGCGATGGTGGTTTCAAGCATTCAACGCGACGCCGATATCGCGATGGAACAGGTTTCTCTAAAGCAAATTCTGGCAAGTCCATCCCCCGGGTCGCTGATCAATTGTGCGAGAGACTTTCAAAATCAGTGTCGGCGCTTCACCGCGAAATTGAACAGTAATGCAGACATCGATTCATTGATCTGGGATTTCAAAGCATTCGCAAACCAATGGCAAAATCTAAATGGTCATTTTGCGAACTTGGGCGTTCCGGCGGTGTCGCAAACCTGTCTTCAAGTTGACAGCGGTTTTCAAGTGTTGCAAGGCACCTTTGGCAGCGGTCCAGCGATCGACCGGCACGGGCTGACTGGAATCTGTGCTGAACTGGATCAACTTTCAGATCAGTTGCATCTTGTAGTCGAGGCGAGAACGGTCAACGGTTATACTCCCGCGTTTCACAATCAAATTTGTGACCTGTCGAACGCGTTTCATCAAAGCTTGCATTCGATGCACGAGCATGCGATTTCGAACCGCCGGCACGATAGTTTTATCCAAGCAGACGTCAGGGCAGCCGTGGCGAACTGGTCACAATTGCGACCTTTGATCAGCCGCTGCAAAGGATCGGAACGAGCGACTTTGAATCAGCTTCGAGCTCAAATCGATCCTCTGATGGTAAAGCTGCAACTGGTGTTCGCTCAGTAGTTGCATTTCCCGCATTTCTTGTTGGTCGAGAAACGCATGAGCCAGTTCGTTGCGTGCTTTGCAGGCGCGACCAAACAAATCGCCAGCAAGAAACCAATCGCGATCGAGCAGCAGAATTCAGCGCATAAAAAAACCGCAAAGCATTCGCGATGCGGCAAAATCATCTGGCTATTTCGCAGCGAGTGGAGCTGCTGGGAGAAAAACGAAAGTCGAGCGTGCTGAGCACTAGCTACTAATGACTCCGGTTAACCCTAAAATTGATCCCTCAGCCGTAATTGCCAGATGAAAATTTTATAGCACGTTGACCGCGAAGTGTGGCCAGCGATAACTGATCTAAATGTGTCACTTGAACGGATCGAAAACGCTTCGTTGTTCACCACAAGCTTAGTACATAAACTTGCAGCTGACAAAACAAATCCGCAACAGCGTCGTTTATCGGTCACTGGAGCCCATTTCTGAACTCCAGTCATTCGCTATGGCGGATTTATAGCGATCTGGCTCAACCGAGTCCAGTCGTTTTAGAACGGAATATCGCCTTCGTCGTACGATTCTGCGAAAGCATCATTGGCACTTTCTGCTTTTGCGGCAGCGTCACCTTTGGGCGTCAAGACTTTAAAACTGAACGCTTCCGCCGAAAGAAAATAGCGAACTTCGCTATTGGCATCTCTTTGCCACTTTCGGCCCGACAGTTGGTAACTAATTTCAACTTCGTCGCCGACGTTCATGTCGTCAACCGAATCACATGCGTCACGCAGGAAATCGACAGGGATATAGCTCTGGAAGCGACCGTTGTCTTTTTCGAGAACCACGGTCCGCTTGCGGAATCCTTTTTGGCCAAAGGTTTTTGTTTCTTCGATAACGTGGACAATTCCACTTACGGTTGATGTTTCGCTCATTTTTTTCTTCCGATCCCAGCCGTAAAAGGTGCCGGGAAAATCAATTCAATACTAATTTTTTCGAGTCGTTTGGTATCATCCATCAGGACGGTATAACAAGAACGACTATTTGACGCTGAGTCTCTGTTGTTGTCAAACTGGACGAATTATCGCCCCGACGTTTTTTAAGGAATTACATTCGATGGCAAAAAAAGTCGACTGGAGCTACCACCGCCGTGGCTGAAAGACATGTGTCAAAACGCAGGAGTTTCTTGCGAAAGCGGGCATTGAACCCAAAGTCGAAATCGACGCAAAAAAAGATGTGCACCAACGAGACGAAGCTCTGGAATTGATCAGCAAATCCAGCAAACTCGTTTCAGCAAAAGGAAAAAAGGTCGTCGAAGTTCAGCTGAAAAAAACAGATCTTTCAGAAGAAGAAATTCTGAAACTGGCGCTTGGGCCAACCGGCAACCTGCGAGCCCCGACGATTCTTGTCGGCAAAACGATGGTTGTGGGTTTCAACGAAGACATGTACGAAACGGCGCTGAGTTAAAGCCAACGGCGCTGAGTTAAAGCCAATGGCGTTCAGTTAGATCCAACTTTTGTGCGACCGATGTGCGAATCGATTTCGCTATGTGCACGAGTACGAAAACCAGCACCGGCATGGCGTTGACGTTGGCCTTGGACTTCATCAGGACTTTCAACTTAAAAATGTTTGCCATCGGAGTTCATTGGGAAATCGTCTGAACGAAATGGCGAAGCCGGCAAGTTTGCATCGTTAACAAGATTCATTTCGAACCCTTCGCCCCAGCCGTAGCGAACCGCGACCGGCTTGGAAACCGATTCGCACGTTAGTTCAACCACGACGTCGTCCACGATGCGAGCGTCCGCTGGATGGAACACTTTGTCTTCGCCGCAAACGGAAAAACCAACCAGATCCGACCCTTGGCCTCCGACCTGCAATTGGTTTCCGGTGTGGGTAAACGTGACGCGGACAACGTTGCCATTGAGCGAAATGGATTCGAGCATCGGCCCACAACTTTCGCGAGCCTTCTGTTCATCATTGAGCTGATCGAAATACTGATTTCGCAGCGCCAGCAATGCGAACCTCTGCCCCACAGCCTGTTTGTTCCGTGGGTGAATATCTTCCAGGTTGCCAATGTCCGACGTTACGACCATTCCGGTTCCAGGTACTTTCAACGCCGTGAGTCGCTGCGCTTCCCAAAGCTCAGGCAGCGCATCGTTGCCGCGACCCTGATACTTGAAGGGAGCCAGCTGAGCGAAATAAAATGGCATCGAGTCTGAACCAAACTGCTTTCGCCAGTCCGAGATCATGGTCGGAAAAAGAGTCGAGTATTGCTTGCCGCGGCCGACATTGGCTTCGCCCTGATACCAAATGACTCCGCGAATGGGAAACCGGGTCATCGGTGCGACCATCGCGTTAAAGATATTCGCCGGATGATTGCGGCTTGTCACGAGTTCTTTTTGCTCATCCCAATGTTTCAAAAGCGGCGAAAGCGATTCGACAGATTCAAGCGATTCGCGAGACGCCCACGCTTCACACCGAGTGCCTCCCCATGTCGAATTGATCAGCCCGATCGGAACATCGCCGACCGATTTAGAAAGCTCGCGACCAAAGAAGTATCCGACTGCGGAAAAATCGCCAACGGAATCTGGCCCGCAAACTGCCCACGGTTCCACGACGCCAAAATCTTCCAGCGGCTCCGGCGATGAGGAGGGTTTGATCGAAAACAAACGCAGGTTCGGGAAATTCTTGGCCTGTTCGATTTCAGTGTCCGGATTGAGGGCTTTTTTGACTGGCCACTCCATATTGGATTGGCCCGAACAAATCCAGACATCTCCAACCATGACATTGGAGACGCCGACCTTCAAATCGGAACCTTCTGCGGAAACTTCCAGCTCGAACGGCCCGCCGGCTTCATGAGTCCTGATCGAAGTCGACCATTTGCCACCGGCATCCGCTTTCGTTTCGTAGGAAACATCAGCGAACGTAACTTTTAACGCCTGCCCCGGAGTCGCGACGCCCCAAACTGGAACTTCACTTTCGCGTTGAAGAACCATGTGGTCCGAAAACAGCTTGGGCAATATGATATCTGCACTGGCATGCTGCGAATTAAATATCAGTTGTGCGGACACGATCAGTAAGGCCAGCAGGAAATTTCGCACAGGATGTAGGTTCAGAGAAGTTGTGAGTGGCATCCGAGTTCCATTAAGACGTCGATTTTCGATAATCGCGGGATCCTCCCGACAGTCGCGGGATACTCCCGACAGTCGCGGGATACTCCCGACAGTCGCGGGATACTCCCGACAGTCGCGGAATCCCGGACCATCGAGCGATCTCATATCGTAGTTCAATTGCAACAGAGACTCCACCGTACAACTCCCCACCTTGAAAGCGAAGACAATGGCGAAAGGAAGGCAAATCCCACTGGCGGATTTCGAAATTTTGGATGAGTCCGTGATGCAGCAGCGGAGCGCCGATTTCTACGGCCACATCCGCAAGCGCCGCAGCGTTCGAGAATTCTCGGACCGTGCGGTACCTGAATCGGTCATCGAAAACTGCCTTCTTTCTGCCGGTACCGCGCCCAACGGAGCCAATTTGCAGCCGTGGCATTTCTGCGTCGTCCGCAGTGCCGAAATCAAAGCCAAAATCCGTCAAGCTGCCGAAGTCGAAGAATACGAATTCTATAATGGAAAAGCTCCGCAAGATTGGCTCGAAGCACTCGCACCGCTGGGGACCAACGAAAGCAAGCCGTTCCTCGACACCGCATCGACATTGATCGTTGTCTTTGCGAAGTCTTACGACGTCGATGAAGCTGGCGAGAAAATCAAGCACTACTACGTGAACGAATCTGTCGGCATTGCAACTGGATTCCTGATCGCAGCATTGCACGATGCAGGCTGCGCGACGTTGACTCACACGCCAAGCCCGATGAAATTCCTGAACGAGATTCTGGAACGGCCATCGAATGAACGACCCTTCCTTGTTTTGGTTACCGGGTTTCCCGCCGACGATGTCACCGTCCCTGACATCACCAAGAAAAGTCTCCAAGAGATCTCGACGTGGCATTAAGGGCGCGGCATTGATAAACGCAAGCCGTTGTGCATCATCGGAAATATTCACGACGACAGGCGTCTGGTTTGATGTTTGAGACGATTCTTCTGAAGTGGCGTCAGTTTTTGCAGATTCACCAATTCACTTCGGGGGTGAACTGTCGAAACCACAAACTTGGGGCAATGCCAAATGGAAAAAGCCTTCTCCATTCCGACGCCCACGCCTCGTGTATCGTCCGGACTAAAACGGCAACGCCGACAAGTCCACATTGCCGCCAGTTATGATCACACCGACTCGATCGCCGGGCTTGAGCAATTTGGACTTTTTCAAAACTGCCGCTCCAACCGCAACGGTGCAACTGGGCTCGATCAGAAGTTTGGTTCGCTCAAAAAACAACTTCATTAGCTCGACAATCTCCTGCTCGGAAATCGTCACGATCTCCTGAACGTGATCCTGAATGATCGGCCACGTCAGCTGTCCAAGGCTGGTCCGCAAACCATCGGCGATCGTCTGAGCATTCGTTTGCGGAATAAATTTTCCAGCCGCCAGCGACCGATACGCATCATCCGCCATTTCCGGTTCCGCGCCGATGATCTTTGTGTCAGGAGACAGCGCCGCAGTCGAAAGGCAGGTGCCCGACATCAAGCCGCCTCCGCCGACAGGTGAAATAATGGCGTCCAGAGAATCGATGTCCTCAAGAAATTCTTTCGCGCACGTCCCTTGGCCGGCAATCACATCCGGATGATCGAACGGAGGAATCAGCATCGCTCCCGTCTCGACCCTGATCGCCTCTGCTGTCGACTCGCGAGCCGCCAGAGTCGGTTCGCAGAAACTTAGATCGGCACCATATTCGCGAACGGCAGCCACTTTGATCTGAGACGAATTCTCAGGCATGACAACATGAGCCTTGATGCCGTGTAACGCCGCCGCGCGAGCCAGAGCTGCGGCGTGGTTGCCGCTGCTATGGGTCACGACGCCATTGGCTTTGTCGGGATCGCTCAACTTGCTGACGGCATTGATTGCCCCGCGAAACTTGAACGCGCCAGTCTTTTGAAAGTTCTCGCATTTGAAAAATAGCTCAAGGCCCGAAATCTCATTCAAAGTCTGGCAGGCCCATACTGGTGTTCGGTGCCCGAACCGGCCAACGACTTCATGAGCAGCCTGAACATCGGCGAAAGTTGGAATTCGAAGATCCATACGGTGTGTGCTCGAGTTTGAGAAAAGCTTCTCTGGGAAGCGGTGGCAGTATATGATGGGTCGGCAGTGTCATTCATTCGACCGGGCGAGTTCCGTCGACCACTATATATAAAGGAGACTTTATGAATTCACCATTCAATCGGCGTCAGTTCCTTGCCGCTACTTCAGCCGCAGCGGCCGTTTCTCTTGCTTCGCCCAATCTTTCGCTTGGCTTTGCCGGCCAAACTGCAGAAGAAAAAGAGCTGCCGTTCGAGATCTCGCTGGCTCAATGGTCGCTGAATCGCGAGCTTCGCAATGGCAAGCTGGACAACCTTGATTTCGCGAAAACGTCGAAAGACATGGGAATCCACGCGGTTGAATACGTGAATCAGTTCTTCATGGATAAAGCAGAAGACACCGGATATCTGGACCAAATGAAGGCTCGATGCTCCGACAATGGCGTCACTTCGCTACTAATTATGGTCGATCGCGAAGGCAATCTCGGCGATCCGAATACGGAAGCTCGTAAGAAAGCCGTCGAAAACCACCACAAATGGGTTGCAGCTGCGAAACACCTTGGATGCCATTCAATCCGAGTTAACGCTGCCTCCGCCGGGGCGTACGAGGAACAGGTAAAGCTAGCAGCCGATGGCCTTCGCCAGCTAAGTGAATTCGGCGCGAAACATGACATCAATGTGATCGTGGAAAACCACGGCGGCCTTTCCTCCAACGGCCAGTGGTTGGCTCAGGTGATCCGCAAGGTGGACATGGATAACTGCGGAACGCTGCCCGATTTTGGAAATTTCTGGATCTCGCGCCCCAACGGTGACAACAAAGGGGAAGAGTACGATCGCTACATGGGGATTTCGGCCCTGATGCCTTTCGCGAAAGCGGTCAGCGCCAAATCGCACGCCTTCGACGCAGAAGGAAATGAAACTGCTAGCGATTATTCTCGGATCATGAAGATCGTTTACGACTCAGGATATCGCGGCCATGTTGGCATCGAATTCGAAGGCCCGACCGATGCCAAAGAAGGGGTCCTTGCGACGAAAAAATTGCTCGAAAGATGCCGTGAAGAATTGATGGCCTAACGACCTTCTGTCGATACTAATGTTGAACTGGGTAAGCAGCGGCTTCCCGGTTTTGAACCGGCGATCAGGTCAGATAACTTCTGGCGATCGCCGATTTTCACTTTCTTGCTCCCTCGCTCGGGCCGGACTCCACATTTGGGGCCGCGATGCCCCGCTTCTTGAGCCTTTTTCGAGAAATCTCGGAAAATCCCGCTAAGTGGACATCTGGATTATGTCACACGTCGCAATGCGCAAGAAACAGGCAGCTTAGACCTGCTCGCATTTTCAGCACGGCTGCCCGCCGGATTTGCACATTTCGGGATTTAGCGTAAGTGCCAGCACAATAGCGACATCAGTTTAAGTGCTTGCCCTTTCCGGATTATTGCAGTGACAAGTCGGGGAAAGCTCGTCGAGAGTCTTTCCTGTCACCAATTTCTGCAACTAATTTATTTCTTCGGAAGGAGCCACAAATGAACGAACCCATGATCCAGGAAGGTTTTACTGGTCGCTGTCAAAAGGTTCTTCAGGTCGCTAAAGATCTCTATCAACGTCGTCCGGACTGGGTGACATTTTTCCGTGAGACGCTGGGCGTCAATGGAGCCGCTCGCAGCGTATTTCCAAATCAGGACAACTATCTGAAATTCGAGCAGTCGCCCGAATACACAGAAATCCAAACCATGGTCGCCAACCTTAGAACTGCCAAAGTTCGCGGTGGCGGGAAAGACGAAGCGACTCGCGTCATCACCGTTCGCTTGCCAGAAAGCCTTCACGAGGCACTCAAGAAGGAAGCGGACGATCACCGCACCAGCATGAACAAGCTTTGCATCTCAAAGCTGCTTCAGGTCCTGATCGAGAACGAAGCGGCAGAAGCTGCTAGCAGGGCCGCTGCTGCTCAAGCACCGACGCCGATGGCTCAGCCGCCCGTTTTCCGTCAGCAGACCAATCCGATTCCGGCGGCTCAGCCAGTTCGGCCATCCGGTCAGGCTGCACCGACAAATTTTCGGTCAACATGGCAGCAGGGCGAGTAATATCGCAGTTTGAAAAAGGCTTGGTGCATGGCGACCAACCAAATTAGTTTGCAGGACCAGTTCGCGCCTCGATTGACGTGTTTTGGCTGCGGCCCGGCTAACGCCAGCGGTCTGCAGATCAAAAGCTTCGTCGAGGGCGGTTTGGTTGTGGCTTCGTTCCAGCCTGCAGACCATCACCTCGCGTTTGCAGGGATGCTCAACGGAGGAATTATCGGCGTCTTGCTGGACTGTCACATGAACTGGGCAGCAGCCTGGCATTTGATGCAGCAAAACGAGCTCGAAAAACCACCTTGCTCGGTGACGGCTGAATTCTCAGTCAAATTCAAGAAGCCAACTCCGATGGACAGGCCGATCAGGCTTGTCGCTCGCATCGCTGATTCGTCCAGTCGCAGGGCCAGCACGACGGCGGAGCTTATCGCTGGCGGAGAAGTCACGGCAACCGGAACAGGAGTTTTCGTCGCCGTTAAAGAAGGCCACCCGGCATTCCACCGCTGGTAGCGGTTGGCGGTTTTCGGTTTTCGGTTTTCGGTTTTCGGTTTTCGGTTGGCGGTTGGCGCATTCTGCCGTTTTGCGAAAAGGCAATTTCAAATCTGCCGACGTGCTTGCCAAGTCTTTATTGCTAACAGCAGGCCTTTTCCAGCAGGCCCTTCCCAGCCGTGAGGGCAGCCACCGACGCGAGCCTCCGACGCCTGCCGGCTTTTCGTTAAACGGGACTCGAAGCGAGGCTCCAAGTTTTGGAGTTGCGTATTTGAGATGAAGTTTGGCATTTTTCGCGACAAAGGCTTCGTAATATTAGAAGTGCGAAGCGTTTCAATACCAGCCCGACGCGCGAGCGAGGGATCCGGATCTACTCGGAAGCATCCGCTCGCTCGCGCTTCGGGCTTGTATTTGCGGAACTTTAAAGAAGCTTTGGCGAGGAAGATGGGCTCGATCTCCCGCCTCGCTAACGCGTCGGGTTGTCAACTCCTCAAAAGACGATGCGACGGCAACTCCGAAACGTGCGAGCCACTCTTCGTCGATATGGCCGAACGATGGTGCCAGGGTTTTCGAGCTGCCCTTTTTGCGAAAGCAACTAAATACAAGCCCGACGCGCAAGCGAGGGATAAGGATCTTTTCGGGAATATCCACTCGCTTGCGCGTCGGGCTTGTGTTCGTGAAACTTTGAAAGCCAAAAATTAGGCCTTGGACGGCACCGCGACAGACTCTCCGATGCTGGACCCTGCGATGCCAGCCTCCCCAATCGAGTGTCTTCACTTTCGCGATTTCCAGCTGACATAGCGAGCTCGCTAGCGACGATTTGCCACCATCGCAATTTTTTTGCCACTGGACTTGCTGCGGTTCGAAAGCATCTCTATACGTTGTCTCGTCGATTGACCAACACTTGTCGGCCAACCGATCTAAACACCACAAAGTTTAGCCGCCGTGTATGGGATTGCGGGATCCACATACTCTCTCCCCCTGGGGAAGAGCACACAGCTTGTTGAGTTCAGGTTTCTGGGTCAACCTGTTCAGCGAGTCGCTCACGGCTGAGCTTTACTGTGCACTGAGGTAGCAATCGTTGCCTCAGTGCCAGGGACTTTAAACGCTGGTCTGTGCACGATAACAGGCCAGCGTTTTTTTACGCGCCCGTCGATTTGGCGATTTCACCGAAGCAGTCTGGCATCGCCACTGACCGAAAATCCTCGCTCGCGGCCATCAAACTTTGCGTAATGCTCGGCTTATCCTGCCGATACGGGATTATTCGACTCCGCTGGCTCGAATTAGCAGGTTTGGCATCTTCGCGAATTCAGGGGACTCTGGTAATCTTTTGAGTCTAAATTTTAGACAGTAACCGCAGTTTGCGGCAGGCCGCCAGTATCATCTTGGCGGCACTCTTGATCAGAATGGGGAACCATTTTTTGTGACTAACAAGTACGCAGCGATAGGTCCGATTTCCGTTTTCCTGCCGGAGAAAGTGGAAACCAATGCGGACCTCACGAACGACAATCCTCGCTGGGATATGGAGCTGATCGCATCAAAGACTGGCGTTTACAATCGACACATCGCGGCCGAGGACGAAACGTCGTCCGATCTTGGCGTTGCGGCTTGCGAGAAACTTTTCGCGGACTTCGATGTCGACCCAAAATCGATCGACTTTCTGATCTTCTGCACCCAAACGCCAGATTTCGCTTTGCCCACAACCGCTTGCCTGATGCAAGCCCGGTTGGGGCTGCGAAACGATTGTGGAGCACTCGATTTCAACCTCGGTTGTAGCGCCTATCCTTACGGGTTGTCGATCGCAGACGGCCTGATCCGGACGGGCGTTGCCAAACGTATTCTGTTCGTGACGGCGGAAACTTATTCAAAATTCATCGACAAAAACGATCGAAGCCTGCGAACCATCTTTGGTGATGGAGCGGCGGCAACGTTGATCGAAGCCAGTGAGCAGCGATCGCTGGGCGGATTCAAGTTTGGAACCGACGGAACCGGCGCTAACATGCTGTGCATTCCTCCAGGAGGACCGGGCGGATTCCGAAAGACTCAGCAGGATTTCCAGCCGCAAAAGAAGCGTCGCTGGAAAAGCGATCTTTATATGGACGGCCCAAGCTTGATCAACTTTACGCTTTCCGAAATCCCGGGGCTGATCAAGGAAGTCCTTGGAGATTCCGGAACGACCGAAGATGACCTGGAATACTTCCTGGTTCATCAAGCGACTTTTAAGATGCTGGACTCGCTTCGTCAGCAGCTTGACATTGACCCGGCCCGTATCCCGATGTTGATGGCGGACGTCGGCAATACGGTTTCTTCGACGTTGCCGATTCTGATTACGCAGTTGCGAGAGCAAGGAAAGCTATCGCAAGATCGGGAAAGCATTTTGATCGGATTCGGCGTTGGGCTATCGTGGTCAGGTTGCTCCTGGCAAGATATTCTTGGCCCGAATCTAATTGCGAACTAGCCAATTGCACTCGGGCGCGGCTTGCAGCCTTCGCCTCCTTCATTGCCTTATTGTTATCGATTGAACATGCGCGTTTTATCCGGAATTCAACCCACTGGACGACCTCACTGGGGAAACTGGTTTGGTGCCATCCAGCAATACATCGCCCTGCAAAACGAAGACGAGTCCTACTACTTTGTCGCCAACCTGCACGCACTGACCACGATTCGTGACGGCGAACAGCTTTATCAAAACTCGATCGACGTTGTCCTGGACATGCTCGCACTGGGGCTCGATCCGGAAAAAGCGATCCTGTTCTTGCAGTCTGATGTTCCCGGAGTTTCTGAGCTGTGCTGGATTTTACTTTCAGGCACACCCATGGGCATGTTGGAGCGATGCGTTTCTTACAAGGACAAAATCGCCAAAGGGCTTCCAGTTGTGTCTGGCCTGTTCACTTACCCGGTTCTTCAAGCCGCCGACATTCTTGCTTACGATGCGAACATCGTTCCCGTGGGCGCGGATCAGGTCCAGCACATCGAAGTCTGTCGTGATATTGCTCAGGCGTTCAATCATCAGTTCGGTGAAGTGTTCACGATTCCAGAGCCTCGCGTGCTTGATTCGAGTGCGAAAGTTCCGGGCACCGATGGTGAAAAAATGTCCAAGAGTTACGGGAACTTCATCGAAGTCTTCGAGCCTGTGAAATCGATGAAGAAGAAGATCATGCGGATCTCAACCGATTCGCGACCGATGGAGGATCCCAAGGAACCCGAAGGCGATCATCTTTTTCAGCTCTATTCGCTGTTCGCGGATGAGGATGAAATCGGCTCGATGGCGGCGATGTATCGCGCGGGCGGATTCGGGTACGGCGACGTCAAGAAAGCTCTGGCCGAAGTCGCTGAAAAATATTTCGCCGAAGCGCGGCAGCGTCGTGAAGAACTTGCAGCCGATCCAGATCGGATCCGCGACATTGTCAACGAGGGCGCTAAAAAGGCGCGTGCGAAAGCGGGCGAAGTATTGCGGCGTGCTCAGGAAGCTTGCGGTTTGAAGCCTCGAAAAAGCTGAGCCCATTAAATGGCCTGCCGCATCGAAGAAATCATTGCGACGCTTATAGTAAGTCACTTCAAACCTATCTATTAAATTTCGGCCATGAACAACGTCATCGGAATCGGAACCGACATCATCGAATGTCTGCGAATCGCGGACATGATCGAGAAGCATGACGATCTGTTTTTGCAACGCGTCTATACCTCTTCCGAAATAGAATATTGCTCGGGGCGCAAAGCATCGACTCAGCACTACGCGGGGCGTTGGGCGGCAAAGGAAGCGATTTTAAAGTCAATGGGAACTGGGTGGGCAAAGGGCATTCACTGGACCGACATTGAGATCACCAATGCGATGGGCGGCAAGCCATCGGTGCAGTTGCATGGTGCGGCTCGAGAATGGTGTGACAAGATCGGAATTGGCGAAATTTTGATCAGTATCTCGCACTGCAACTCTCACGCGACCGCGTTCGCAACGGCGGTTTCTGCAACGGAAGGTTCAGAAATGACTCCAACAGCGGAAGACCTGTCCGACGAATAGGGTTTGCGCCGGTTGCTGTTGTACAGGTTGCTGTTGAAACTATTTTCGCTGGACCAGCCTTAAAACTTCTTCGTGAAGTAGCCCGTTCGTTGCGAGGACCGAGGTTGATTCCAGCCCGATTTCATTGCCTTCGCAATCGGTGACTTTGCCACCGGCTTCGGTCACGAAAAGCTTTGCCGCCGCGAAATCCCAGGGCGAAAGTTGATATTCGAAGAAGGCGCCGAATTGCCCGCAGCCAACCCACGATAAATCCAGCGTTGCGGCTCCCATGCGACGAACGCCCTGAACGTTGGCGTGAAACAGGCTTTCGATAGAACGCAGCGTGCGGCTCATCATCTCGCCGCGATCGTAATAAAAACCTGTGCCGCAGATCGTGTTTTGCAATTTCGCGTGATCGCAAACGGTCGCAAGTTCGCCATTCTTTTTGGCTCCTTTGCCACGCTCCGCGACATACCAATCATCGCGAAGTGGATCGACGACAACTCCGACCATCGGAACTCCACCACGATAGTAGGCAATCGAAGTTCCAAAGTGTGGAATGCCAAACGCGAAATTGTTCGTCCCATCCAGCGGGTCAATCACCCACAGGTGCTCGCTGCCGTTTGCGGTGGCGGTTGACTCTTCTGCCAAAAAATCGTGATCGGGAAATTCATTCTTGATCGTATCGATGATGGCTTTTTCAGTTTCCAAATCGGCGACAGTAACAAGCCCTTCAGACTTGTTGTCGATCGATTTCTCGGTCGACGCCACGCCTGTTTTAAAATGAGCCACCAGAATCTTGCTGGCGATCTTGGCAGCCCTCAATGCGACATCAAGTTCTTTGGACGACAAGCTTCTATTCCAGTTTGACAATCAGTGAATTGACTAATTATCCCGGATTGTATCACGATGCGTGGGCGTCAAAATTGAGAAGGCCTGTTTTGATTGGGCATCGTAGCAAGTTTGTGGTTTCGACAGTTCACCCATGACGTGAATTAGTGAATCTGCAAAAACTGTCGCTACCTCAGCAGAATTGCCTCAAACATCAAACCAGATGCCTGTCGTCATGAATAATTTCGGATGAAGTCAGGATTCCGGTGTCCAGAACATCAGGCCGCGGCAGTCTTACGTTAACGTACTGGAACTTCAAAACAAAATCATGCCTGATCCTTCTGACAAAGACGCCTTCGTTCGCTTGTTGCTCAAGCACGATCGGTCGATTCGCGGTTACCTTCGCAGCATGTTGCCAAGTGCGAACGACGTGGACGAAGTCATGCAAAATGCCAGCGTCGTGGCGTGGCGAAAATTTGATCAGTTGGATGATTCGGAAAATTTTGCCAGATGGCTTTGCGTGATCGCACGTTACGAAGTCCTGATGTATCGACGCGGAAAGGCTCGTGATCGACTGGTGCTTTCGGATGAAGTCGATCGAATGATTGCAGATGAGGGACTTGAAGAACTTTCGCTGCGAGAGCAACAATTGCGAGCGCTTGATGGATGCATTCACCAGTTGAAGAACGAGCGTCGTGAACTGATCGTCAAGGTTTACAGCGGCGGAGAATCAATGAAGTCGCTCGCTGCGAGCTTTGGGAAATCACATGAAGCGTTTTACAAAATGGTGAGTCGAATCCGAAAGGATCTTCACCGCTGCGTTCAGCTAAAACTGACTCAATCGGACGGGGAATTGCCAACGTGATCAACGAATCAGATTACAAGATTATTCAGCGATACATCGACGGCACTTTGACGGTCGAAGAAATGGTTGAGCTTGAATCGCTGCTGAAGCACAGTGCCGATGCCCGACGCGAACTCCGGGCGATGGCAAATATTGAATCGGGTATTGCCGATTTTGCGTTGGAATTCATTCCTTCTCCTTCTGATGTGTCGTCAGTTCGTTCGGAAGTGCAGACCGGTTTGCAGGATGAAACGCGATCTTTCAATCTGAAGAGTTGGAGATGGATTGCGTCGGTGGCGGCAATACTGGCGGTGGGCTTTGTCACGGGAATGTTGGCGGGCACGCTGAACGACGGCCAGAAAGAAACTTCTGAGTCTGTGATTGCGAAAATCGTCGGCGTGAGTGGCGGAGTGGTTTGGACAGGTGATGGAGGCGCCGTGCGAAACAGTGTTGCCGTAGGCCAAAATCTTAACGGTGGGACCCTTGAGGGTAAGAGCCCAAACTCTTGGGTGAAGTTTGAGTTTCTGGACGGTTCGCAGGTGACGGTCTCTGGTGATTCGCGGCTCACTTTTTCTGACTTTGGGCAAAAGCAGCTCTATTTGAAACGCGGGAATATTTTTGCCGACGTACAGCCACAGCCAAATGGCATTCCGATGCTGATCCACACGAATTCGGCGACGCTGGAAGTTGTCGGAACACAGTTCGATGTTCAATCCAGTTTGGGATCGACTGCGTTGAATGTCGCTGAAGGAATGGTGCGAATGAAGCGGCGTCGTGATGGCGAGACCGCTGAAGTTACGGCGAACCATCGGCTGGTAGCGAACGATCAGTTGGACTTCAACCCTGAAGTGATTCCAAATTTCACTCGATCGCTTGATCAGGATTTCTCAAGCGGACCTGATTCTGTTTTTGGAAAATGGGTTGCGGCGACCGATTTCAGTCCGGCTGCAATTCGTCCTGTTTCTGTTTTCTATCAGCCGCCCAATGGAAAACCGATGCACGTCTACTCCGCTGGATTTCGAGTGAACCAGACGAACGGTGCTGCCTTGAAGCTTGAAAAAGGGGCGATGATTCGGGTTACCGGGCGTTGCATTAAACGGTGCGGATGCAGCTTCGGCGTCAAGCCGCGAAAACCGAATGGCTCCACGGCATTTTCGTTTTACAAATACGTCGGTGAAGAGAACTTTGTGGAGGGGCAAGTGTTCAGCCTAATGCTCGACCCGTCAAAATTTAAGCTTGAAGAATCCGCTTCGCAATCGAAAGAGAATCTCGATTCGAGTCCCTTTGGAGCAGTGGATGTTTTTTGGGCGGCGACGTTGCAGGGTCCGAAGAGCTTTGAGGTTTACCGAGTCGAATTTCTGCCCGCAAAATAGAGAGGCGGAGTCCATTCTCGCAATTTCGCATTCTCTCAATTTCGAACCGAACGCTCATGTGTCGAACGCACTTTTTGACTGTATGCATGATTGGCTGGCTGCAAGTCTGTTTCGCCAATCCCTGCTACGCACAGAACTCTCTACGAGAGCAATTCGAGCCTTTGATCGAAGCGTCATGCATCGGCTGCCACGATGACGCGACGGACACACGTTTAAATTTTGACGAGTTGGGGCATGACCTTACCGATCGAGCGACTTTTCGGATGTGGGAAAGCATATTTGATCGAGTTGATTCTGGAGAAATGCCTCCCGCGTCGGAAGATCGACCAGACGATTCGTTGGTTAAAGACTCGTTGCACTCGCTTGAATCGCATTTGCTTTCGACAAGTAAAACCTTGCAAGAATCGCAGGGAAGAGTTCCCAACAGAAGACTGACTCGACTTGAGCACGACTATACGCTTCGCGACCTGCTGGGACTTGACCGTTCTTATCTTTCGCTGCTGCCAGAAGAGAACAATTCAGGTGGATTCGACACCGTCGGCGAAAGGCAAGGGATCTCGCCATTGCACATTCGCAGCTATTTGAAAGTTGCCGACAAAGCACTCGGCGAAGCGATTCAGCTTGGGCCGAAACCGTATCGCAGAACTCAAGACGTTGACTTCCTCAATTCGCCGTACCTGAAAATGATGAACGCGAGGCCGCTGGAGCAGGGTGGAAGCGTTCTGAAGTTTCTTGATGATGCCGTGGTTCAGTTCGTGGATTTGGACTACCTCCTGAAATCCAACCTCAATGGAGTCAACGTCACTGAAGCGGGCCTCTATCGGATCAAGGCGGAGGTCTACGCTTATCAGCCACCCAAATCCAGTCCGCTGGTCATGAAGTTGATTTTCACCAGCGCGTCTGGCGGCGAGTCAAGGTTGTTGGAGTCTTATGAGCTTCCTCTGGAAGGCAGTCGTGAAATCGAAGTCGAAACATGGCTGGAGGTAGGCGACACCGTCTACCCGACTTTCGAAAACATGTCGGACAAGATCGGCATCTACACGACATTGGCAATCGTTGGTGCAGAACGATATCGCGGCCCGGGTCTGGCGGTGAAAGCACTAAGCCTTGAAGGCCCCTTGGTCGAATCATGGCCGCCCACCAGAACGACGAATTTGCTCGTTGATGCAAAGCCTGTGACATCGAAGCGGAAAGACCGATGGGGACGACCGCTCTACCACCCTGCTCTGACCAAAGAACCGATCGAACACATCAAGGATTCTGTCAAGCGAATTCTGCCGCTGGCCTATCGTCGCCCAGTCGGTGATGCTGAGGTTGCATCGAAAGTAGAACTTGCCAATCAGGCATTGGCGTCGGGTCGAAACTTCATTGATGGCCTTCAAATTTCACTTAGGTCCATTCTGACCAGTCCGGACTTTCTGTTCTTCGATCGAACACCTGGGCGGCTCGACGATTTTGCACTCGCCAGCCGACTTTCGTATTTCCTCTGGAAAAGCATGCCAGATGCGGAGCTGCTCGAACTTGCTGAACAGGGCAAGCTTTCGGATCCTGCGGTCCTGAATGAGCAAGTGAACCGTATGCTCGCCGACGAGAAATCCAATCGGTTCGTGGATGACTTTCTTGGTCAGTGGCTCCACCTGTATGACCTCAATGCGACGACTCCCGACCAGAAGCTGTACCCAGAGTTCGACGAACTGTTGAGCAATTCTTTGCCGATGGAATCGAAAATGTTCTTTCGAGAGCTGATCGACAACAATCTTGGGGTTTCAAATTTTGTCGATTCGGATTTTGTGTTCGTCAACAGTCGCCTTGCAAAGCTTTACAGGATTCCGAACGTCTCAGGACAGAAATTGCAACGCGTCGCTCTGCCGGAAAAAAGTCTTCGTGGCGGATTCCTGACACAGGCGGCGATTTTGAAGACGACGGCAAACGGAACGACGACTTCGCCCGTCGTGCGAGGCAATTTTGTGCTGACCAATATTCTTGGTTTACCACCGAACCCGCCACCACCGAACGTTGGCTCAATTGAACCCGACACGCGAGGCACGACGACGATTCGCGAAACGCTTGACGCACACCGCAACACAGAGGATTGCGCCATGTGTCATCGCAAAATTGATCCGCCAGGATTCGCTTTGGAAAGTTTCGATCCCATCGGCAACTATCGAAAGAACTATCGCACCAGTAGCTCTGGCAAATTGTCCTTTTTCAAAAATAAATCCTACGGTTATGGCCCAAAAGTTGATTCGTCAGGACAAATGCCCGACGGTAAACCGTTCAATGGAATCAGGGAGTACAAACAACTTTTGTTGCAGCAGAGATCACAAGTCGCGAGGCATTTTCTTTCGCAGTTGATTGTCTATTCGACGGGAGCCGAGATTCAATTTGCAGATCGAGCGGAAGTTGAATCGATCCTGAAATCGCTCAAAGAAGAAGACTATCCGGTCAAGTCCTTGATCCACGCAGTCACACAAAGTCACATTTTCCAAAATCTGTAACCCCCCCATTCCGACATGAATTTAAATCGACGAACATTTCTGCGAGCTTCGGGAGTCGCACTCGGTCTGCCTTTGCTGGAGTCAATGCGACCAGCTTTGGCGGCGGAAGTGGTGGCTCCAAGACGCATGGTTTTCATCTGCACAACGCTTGGCTTGCATCCGGGATCCTTCTGGCCCAAGACTCCGGGCTCGAAGTACGAATCGACAGAGTACTTGAAAATACTCGAAGATCACCGTGACCAGATGACTTTGTTTTCTGGCCTGGAACATGAGGGGCAAGCCGGTCGACAACCTCACGATTCGCAGTTGACCTGGTTAACTGCGGCTAGGAGTCCCGGCATGGATGGATTTCGCAACTCAGTGTCGGTCGACCAATACGCTGCGTCGAAGCTGGGGTTCGTGACACGTTTTCCATCGGTGGTGCTGGGTTCCAATACAGTGATGAGCCAATCGTTCACGCAAGCCGGCGTCATGGTGCCGTCGGAAACCAGTCCGGCGAAGCTGTTTGAAAAACTGTTTCTTCAGGGAAAGCCCGATCAGGTCAGGCAACAAAAACAACAATTGGACGATGGCAAAAGCATCCTTGATCAGCTTGGTTCGCAAATGAACCAGCTCGATAAAAAAGCCAGCCGCTCTGATCACAACCAATTGGAACAGTACTTCAATTCCATTCGCGAAGCCGAAAAGGAAATCTCTGAAGCACGAGGTTGGATTGATAAACCGAAACCAAAAACGGAAGCTGAACCACCGAAGGACATCAATGATCGTGCCGACCTCATTGGACGAACTCGACTTTTGATGAAGCTAATTCCCCTAGTTTTGGAATCGGATTCATCGCGTGTCGTTTCGCTCATGATTCAGGACCATTTCACCGTCCCAAAAGTCGAAGGCGTCACCGCAGAGCATCATAACCTTTCGCATCACGGCAGAGATCCAAAGAAGATCGAACAGCTGAACAAAATCGAAGGACAGATTCTTGAATGTTTCGGTGAACTTCTTGGTGATATGAAATCTCGCAGCGAAGGCTCCGGCAACTTATTGCAAAACACGTCGGTGCTTTTTGGAAGCAATCTTGGCAACGCGAACGCACACGACCCAACAAACTTGCCCACGCTATTGGCCGGCGGTCGGTTCAGGCATGGAAGTTACATAAAACAAAACAAACCAAAACCGCTTTGCGATCTTTTTCTGACGATGCTCAACGGGATGGGAATCGAGACCGAATCGTTTGCGCAAAGCCGCGGAACGCTGACGTGGTAGTTCTTGTCGGCAGCTCATACGATCTTTACCGCTTCAACATCAATGTGTTTGTTCAGCTGCAAGCGGAGTGCTTCAAATGAGCGACTTCCACCTGCGATGTTGTTCAGAGTCAGCCTTGCGGACAGGCGCCCCGAGTTGTCCGCTGCAGTTACCTGAAGCTCAACAAGCTCAAAATTACGCCTTCGCACCGACGAAAGAATACGCTCCATCTCGTACAAGTTGTTTTTGAATTCGACCACAACGGCTTTTGTTTCAGTCTGCATTGCAAACCCTTTTATCCTGCTACAAACACGAAAAAAGCCGCACCATTTTGAGATGGTGCGGCTTTTGGAATTTAAGTTTTTTGATCGTCCTAGATGCGCACCATGACCGGAACCTCAATAATAATAATGAGGAGAAGAATCGCGATAATCGAAACTACCAAGGCAAGACTGCTCGGTCGAGAGTCTCGCAGGGGGGTGGCATCGAAGTTTGAGAAACGGATGATCATGGCGGAATCATAAACCGGAATTGTTCACGACGACAGGCGTCTTGTTTACTCTTTGAAGTGATTTTCCAGAAGTGACTACAAGTTTTTCAGATTCGTTAGTCTCACGTCGTGGGTGAACTGTCGAAATCGCAAACTTGGAACAATCCCCAGATCAAACAGGCTTTCTCCATGTCGACGCCAACGCCTCGTGAATAATCCGGGATAATTGGCAACAAGAACAAATTCAATGCGAAACGCGTGAAATAATCGGGGCCTAATTGGCGACGAAATTCACAAGCCTGTCAGGAACGACGATCGATTTACGGATCGTCTTTCCGTCAAGCAGCTCCTTGATTCGGTCATTCGCCAACGCGGCGGCTTCGAGATCGTCTTTGGACGTTCCACGAGCGACCATAATTTTCGCTCGAAGCTTACCCATTATTTGAACTGGGATTTCGATGGTTGATTCAACGGTCAACGCTTCATCGAACTCTGGCCATGATTCGTAAGCCAACGAATTCGCATTGCCCAACAGTTTCCATAATTCCTCACAAAGGTGAGGTGCCAATGGAGACAGGATCAGAACGAATTGCTTCATGAACTCGGCAGGACGCTTTTCCTCTCGAGTAAAGAAGTTGACAAACTCCATCATTCGAGCGATCGCGGTATTGAAGCTGAGTTTTTCGATGTCGTTGGAAACCGCCTTGATCGTCTGATGAAGCATGCGAGTCTGCTCTTCGGAAGGCTCGTGATCTCCAACCGATGGATGCAGCTGTGCCTCATCGGCTTTCTCGTCGACCACCATGCGCCAGACGCGATCAAGGAACCCTTTGACGCCACTAACACCGGACATGCTCCACGGTTTTGACTGTTCAAGCGGCCCCATGAACATTTCGTACAGCCGCAACGCATCGGCTCCGTAGTCAGCAACAACCGCGTCCGGATTGACCACGTTGCCGCGAGCTTTCGACATTTTGTAGGCTCGACTATCGATCCGGATATCGGGGTCGGCAACCAAAACGAAAGAGTCGCCCTGTTTGTCGATTTGATCGGGCTGCAAAGTAACCGATCGCAGCTCTATCGAAGTGTCCGACTTCAGCACGGGCTTCTTCGATTCATTTTCCGTCACGTCGGATGCCGAAACCCATTGCTCGTCGGCGTTGCGGTAGCCTGTAAACTCGTTCTCGCCAAGGATCATTCCCTGATTCACCAAACGCTGAAACGGTTCCTTGGTCTGAACATGTCCGCGATCGTAAAGCACCTTGTGCCAGAATCTGGAATAAAGCAGATGCAACACCGCGTGCTCGGCACCACCGATGTACAGGTCGACCGGCATCCAAGCCTTTTCAAGTTCCGGGTCCACAAAACGTTCATCGTTATGGGGATCGATAAATCGCAAGAAGTACCAACACGAACCTGCCCATTGCGGCATGGTGTTGGTTTCGCGTTTGTATTTCACACCGTCGATGACGGGGTACAGCCAGTCGTCATCCGCTTTTTCCAGCGGCGGTTCAGGACGCCCGTGAGGCTTGAAGTCTTCCAGTGCGGGTAGTTCGACCGGAAGCTGGTCAGCAGGAACCGCACGCTTGCGTCCCGTTTTGTTTCCGTCGGAATCAATTTCATGAACGATTGGAAATGGCTCGCCCCAGAACCGCTGCCGCGAGAACAACCAGTCTCGAAGCTTGTAATTGACGGCTGGCTTTCCAAGCCCATTTTCTTCCAGCTGTTTGGTGATCGCAGCTTTGACTTCCGCTGTCGATTTTCCGTTGAAGTCACCGCTGTTGACCGCCGTGCCATGCCCGGAGAAACACGCTCCGTCTTTCACTTTCGTGTTTTCTGGTGGCTGCACGACGGTGACGATATCGATGCCGTATTTTTTTGCGAAATCGTAATCGCGTTCGTCATGAGCCGGAACCGCCATGATGGCTCCCGTTCCGTAGCTGATCAAAACGTAGTCCGCGATCCAAACAGGAATCTTTTCGCCGTTAACCGGATTGATCGCATAGCTGCCCGTAAAGACGCCTGTCTTGGCTAGCTTATCATCCTGACGATCACGATCGCTTTTGGCGGCGGCGGCATCGCAATACGCTTGCACATCCGATTTTTGTTCGGCTGTGGTAAGCGTATCGACTGCTGGATGCTCGGGCGCGATCACCATGTAAGTCGCACCATAAAGAGTGTCAGGCCGAGTCGTGTAGACTCGCAACACGTCACCGCCCGGCTTTCGCGGAAAACCTGCCGACGCGCGATCCGATTTCCACTGACTTTCTGCAGATGCTCTTCCGATGAAAAAGTCGACTTCGGCCCCAGTGCTACGACCGATCCAGTCTCGCTGCAGCTTCTTGATCCCGTCGGACCAATCCAAAGGTTCCAACTCTTTCTCAAGGCGATCCGCATACGCGGTGATCCGTAGCATCCACTGTCGCAAAGGACGTCGTTCGACCGGGTGATTTCCTCGTTCGCTGAGGCCGCCGATGACCTCTTCGTTTGCCAACACGGTTCCAAGGCCCGGACACCAATTCACAAGGGCATCAGACTGGTAGGCAAGGCGGAAATCATCCTGGTATTCAACGACCGCATCATCCCCGGCAGCCCGTACATCGTCCGGAATCGGAAGCTCACTAATTGGGCGGCCTTTCTGTTGCTCGACATCAAACCAGGTGTCGTACAGAACCAGGAAGATCCACTGCGTCCATTTGACGTAGGGAACATCCGTCGTGGCAAGCTGGCGATCCCAATCGTAGCTGAATCCCAGTTGCTTCAACTGACGCGTAAACGTGCGAATGTTCTTTTCGGTTGAATCTCGCGGCGGCGTGTTCGTTTTGATTGCAAATTCTTCGGCCGGCAGACCGAAAGCATCGAAACCCATCGGATGCAGGACAGAGACGCCTTTCATGCGGGCGTGCCGTGCCACGATATCCGTCGCCGTGTATCCTTCAGGGTGTCCAACATGCAGACCCTCGCCGCTGGGGTAGGGAAACATGTCCAATACGTAGAGCTTTTTTCCTTCTACCGCGTCAGGGGTTTTGAAAGTCTTGTTTTCGTCCCAGTAACGCTGCCAGCGAGGCTCGATTTCTTTGGGGTTGTAGCGTGGCACTTGTCAGTCCTGAATCGTTTAGGAATCTCGGTTTATGTCGCCGATAGTTTATCAGAGAGACAAATATCTAATAGAAGACTAATGTCAACCGAAATTGTTCACGACGACAGGCGTCTGGTTTGCCCTTTGAAGCGATTCTCCAAACGCGGAGGCAAGTTTTGCAAATTCGTCAATTTCACGTCGTGGGTGATCTGTCGAAGCGACAAACCTGAAACAATGCCCCAATGAAACAAGCTTTCTCCATGTCGACGCCCACGCCTCGTGAATAATCCGGGGTCAACCAAATGGGCAAGTGAACCCCCGTGCCAGAATCCCGGTAATTGTTCAGCGGAGAGTTTCACGTAGTCCGGCGAGCTTTCGTTTTTGAGTGCTGACCAGAATTATGGTTCGTGCTAAACTATCGATCGGCGCGGCAAGTACGTGAAAATGCTGGATTTCTTTGCGGTGCCTTGCAACTACAATAGATAGAACGGAAGGCAAAGTGATTCGTCGAAGGCCTAAAATTAGACTGACGGAAGAAGACCGAGCGATGATGCGGCGTGCTTGCCAATTCAATGCGGAACTGCTCGATCACGTGCGTCCTCACGTCAAACCCGGCGTAGCGACTCGACAGCTGGATAAAATGATCCACGAGTACACGCTAGATCACAATCACACGCCAGCCTGCCTGGGCTATCCGGGGGAGTTTGGTCCGTTTCCAAAGAGTTGCTGCATCAGCATCAACGATGTGATCTGCCACGGCATTCCTGACAAGTACGAGCTGAAACCGGGCGACATCGTCAACGTCGACCTGACGACAATCGTGGACGGCTGGCACGGTGACCAGTCGGAAACTTTTATCATCGGAGAGGAAAACGAAGTATTGCCTCTCGCTCGCGACGTGACGCAGTGTGCATTCGACTGTTTGCATGCGGGGATCGAAGCGTTGACGCCCGGCTGTACGGTTTCAGTCATCGGCGAAGCCATCGTTGCTCTCGTGAATGAGCGTCATTCGGAGTTTGGCGTGGTCGAAAAATATGTGGGGCACGGCATCGGCACCAAGTTCCACCAACGTCCAAATATTCCCCACGTGCCCACCCGAGCTTCAAAGCAGGACCGTTTGTATCCCGGCATGTGCTTCACGATTGAACCGATGATCAACACGGGCACCGAACGAAGTCAACTGGATCAGCACGATGGCTGGACAGTACGAACTCTCGATGGCGGACTTTCTGCTCAATTTGAACACACGATCCTGATGACCGAAGACGGCCCGGAGATCCTGACAACCACAAAAGATGGGCCTCAAGCTGGCCATCAGTTTTAGGTTTTGGCGATTATGTTTCGGTGCAGATGCTTTGTTTCGGTCAAACGCGCTGTTTCGGTGTAATCACTCTGTTTTTGACGCTGCCGACTCTGGTTTCTTTGGGGCTTGTTTCAAAACAGTATCGAAAGCGTTGACGGGCACATTTTTCGAAGGATAAAAAAGCGAGCGACTCGTTTACCCATACGGTCGCTCGCCCATCTTTTTAACGTTAAAGAACTCAGCCAATTTCCATCGCAGTACCTGCGTCACCGCTTGGATTTAGGACCGATTGGGTTTAGGACCGCTTGTAACGAACCAGTACAAATCCAGAATCGATGCATCATGAGCGTCTTCTGTTGGAAAGAACTCATTCGTCGTCGTCATCGTTTCGATTTCCATTCCGCAAGCTTCGACCAAAGCTTTTGGATCAGAGACTCCATAGGTGAACGACTCACCAAGCTCTGACATCCGACCAAGGAAGTCTTGCACTGACGGTTCGGTCACCGTTCCGTCAATCACTTCCGCGTTGACCAGGTCCGTCCACATACGACTTTCTGGATGTTGCATCATTGCAGAAACCGCCTTCATCAGACGCACGTTCGTCTGCTCATCAAAGTACATCGAGCACCCTTCGTAGATGAACAGAGTTGGCAAAAGCGGATCAAACGAGGTTTCTGACATCAACTTCGAAGAGATGTCGTCTTTCAAAAAGTTCACGCTGACCATTGTGCGGTCGGCGCGGTGAGTGCCCTTGATGCTAGCGACCACGCGTTCACGCTCTCGCAACATTTCAGGCAAGTCCAGTTCGAAGAACTTCAGATTCCGCTCTTCGACGGACTGCCGAAACGCACGCATGTCCAAACCTGCTCCAAGCATGACGACTTGCTTGAGGCAGTCCATGCGATCGGTCACGGCATCGATATGGGCTGTCCTTGCAGTCACCATCTCTCCAAGCTGCGGCAACGCCCGGTTCATCTTCTCGGCCAACAGAAGTCCGTGAGGTCCGGCGGCGGTGTCAGCATGAGCGAAATCAAGCCTTAGGCCTCCGCGCAAATTACCATTCGGTTTTGCGTAGCTCCGAGCCCGCACACCCGCAATCATCCGAGCTGATGCTTTGGCTTTCGCGTTCAGCAACGTCGAAGTCTCTGCTGGACCCGCCAAAAGCTGACTAGTTGGTTGAGCAAAGTACTTCATATTCGCCGTAGCAACCAGTTGATCGTTCGCAAAAAACTCAATGGGCAGCGTTACCAGAACACGCTTTCCTTTTGAATATCGATTCGCGACCTTTGACGCTACATGTTGAGCGACTTTGCAACGACCGATCAAATGGCCAGTGCTTGGACGAATATATTTTACATCCATATTGGCCAGCCAAAGTGATGCTGAATCTCTCGATTCACCTGGATGGACCCCTGCGATGGGCACACCTCTGAGCATCGTATTGAACGCAATCCCCCCGGTGTAATCAGCCGAAAGTGAAATCAATGCGGCTTGATGAGTGCCATGTTGATTCGTCGTTTCGGCATTAAGAGGCAACAACGTTTCACAGAAGCCCGGGGCGACCTCAGTGACTTTCCAGCCGGTCGCCCCGAGGACCGGCACCGCCTTTCGCAAGAGTTTTGTCACAAGCTCCGGATTAAGGCGCTCGCGATAATCGTCTTCCCAACTCGTTTGTTGGTCTCCTCTTGTCTTCCCAGGCGAGTCCAAGGTGACAATCTTTGGTTTCATAATCGCTCCTTGCAATGAAATGAAAAGCGAAGGATTCCACATCTCCGACAGGCTACAACTGTTTCTTGAGCGATGACGATCTTGTTGGGGGTAAACCCGCCAACCAATTTCGGTTCGGGTAATTTCTGGGGGCTACACTTGCCACGCCGCGGAAAACCGCAGTCGAGAAACCAATTTTTACTTATCGGCAAAGTCGCAGAGAAAGCGCAAAAAGGGCGCAGAGACAAATTCGCTGTCCGGGTGGTGCGCAAGTGGGAGCTTGTGGAGCGTGCCAGCCCGGATAGCGGCTTTTTATGCCTACTTGCCAAGACCACGAAGAGGGAGGACGTCATGTTAAGCACAGCGGATTGGCTTCCTGCCCGATTCAAACTCGAGTCATTCGTTTCAAAAGAGGCGAATTACGAGTCCTTTCTGGCACGCGATCTGGAAACTGATGGCGTCGTCCATATCGAATCCATGCCCGGCTCCCGATTCAATCGCGACGATCTGTTTCACCTTGAAGTGTTTCATGATCAGGCGAAAGAGATTGATTCTGAATGTTACATTCCGCCATTGGACTGGGGTATTTTTGGAGATCCGGCGTCAACCTCGAACTCCGATAGCGTCGTATATCTTGCGCGGCCACACCTGCAAGACATTGCCCCTTTAAGCTTGATTCAGAAGTCATACGGCTCGACCGCTCTATGGCCAATGAAACTTAACCTTTGCGACGAACCGCTTGAACTGGAAGGCATCGTCAAAAAATGGATGTCCGGCCTTGAACAGCTACATCGGCTAAACATAACGCAGCAGGATTTTCGGCTCTCACAAACCGTCAGCACCGAAGGGCTTTTGAAACAGCTTTGCCCCAGCCTGACAGTCTTTTCAAAACCTGAAAACCGTGACAAGTCATGGTCATTGGATTTTGGAAAAACCGCGTCCCCAGAACTGCTCGGTTTAATCGATCACGACGTCAATGCGCAATCTGATATCTATTCTGCGGGAATCGTTCTGTATGCCCTGCTAACCGGGCATTTGCCATTCACGGGAAACACGCTTAGCGATGTTCTGGTGCAGCAGTTGACAACAACGATCGAACCTGAATTTATCGAATCGGGCCGGTCGCTGTTCAAGATCGTTAAACGGATGCTGGAGAAAAATCCGAAAGATCGATACCAATCGTTCGCGTCGATTATCAAAGATCTCGAATGGTTGGAAACACGCACTGAAGAGAATCGTAATGAGAGATTCGTCGCAGGCTGGTCCGACACTCGGGACTCGGTCAATGATCCGGTGCTGGTTGGACGAGGCGACGTTCGCAAAGAGTTTCTTCAGATCTTCAATCGTGTTCGATCAGGACATCCGCAACGAGCACTGTTGAAATCAGATGAAGGTCTGGGCAAAACCAGATTGCTGACCGATCTTCTGAAAGAGTCTGCCTCGATGGGGTTCCGGACCTGGCGCAGCAGTGCATCAGAGGAACCGGGACAGGAGCCTTTTGCTCCCTTGGCTGAGATAGTTTCTCAATTCATTGGCGACCTGGAACTGTGCGGGCATCTCGAAACAGAATTGGCCGAAGACAGGAACGATGTCGAAGCGTTCTTTCCAGAGTTGGCACAAGCGTTGTGGCAGACGAACAGTGAGACGGGGGTACCGCGAAGCCCCGTCCCCGCACTTAACACGAAAGCCACGAAAAGCCTGCCATCGACCTTGGCGGATTCATTTGAGCGAAAGCGACGTAGCAAAACGGTTTGCAACATCCTTTCAAAAGTCGCTCGAGGCCAACATCCTGCGGTATTCTGGATCGACGATTGCCAGTGGCTCGACACGCCCACCGTCGAGGTCATCGAGATGCTTTCAATGGGAAGCACCGATCACCTTTTGATCATTCTGTCTGCGACCGAATCGCCAGCGGTTCAGGAACATCAATTAAGACTCGCATTCGACTCGGTCATCGAACTGCAGCCGCTTACGGACGTCGAAATTGAGCAACTGTTGCATTCGATGGCCGGTGAACTTCCGCAAGAAGCGACCCACACGATCTGCAACCTTGCCGCCGGCAGCCCCTTCATGGCCGAGGCGCTCCTTAACGGGATGGTTGAAACGGGTGCGTTAAGCTTTAAAGATTCGCAGTGGCTCGTTGACCCTGAACTGCTTGACGAAATCCAGGCTTCTTCGGACGCGACGGAAGCTCTGTTGCACCGCTTGAAACATCTTCCCAAAGCGATACTGACGCAGCTTTCTGTTGCCGCGATCACGGGTAAGTCATTTAGTGCCAGCACGATCTCCGCAGTTTCGAAAGTTCCAATCGCGAAGTGTTATCGTGACCTGATGTGGGCGCGGCAACAGAGGCTGATTTGGTCGAAGCCGGACGGTACCTATGCGTTTTTCCATGACAGAATTCGCAACGCACTTGTCGAAAAAATCTCTGATTCCCAGCAGCGCAAGTGGAATGCCCAACTGGCTGAGCACTTTGCATTAACAGGTGCGAATCCGATCGACATCGCGACTCATTTCGACCGCGCCAACCTGCCAACGCGTGCCCTCGCACCCGCCTTAAATGCAGCGAACATTGCAAAACAGTCGTCTTCCCTGGACACCGCGCTTCGCATGTGGTTGATCGCCTGGAAGGGGATCCCGAATTCTGAGTTGGAGCAAAAGCACGAGGTTTCGGCAAGCATTGGCGAAACTCTGATGCTCAATGGTGAATATGAGAAAGGGGACGCGTGGTTTCGCATCGCTGAGGAAACCGCCGGAACTCCTTTGGCAAAAGCTCAGGTCACCATGCAACGAGGAGAGATTCTATTCAAGCAGGGCGACAAGGTTGAAGCTGTGGGACACTTCGAGTCCGCTCTGTCCGAGCTTGGCGTTTATGAACCAAAATCATGGTTCATGCGACATGCGTGCCTCGTTTTTGAAATGTGTGTTCAACTCCTGCACACACTGTTCCCCTGGCTGTTTCTTCATCGTCACAAAGTTGAAGCGTCAGATCGCGACCGCTTGATATGGCGAATCTACAGCCAGTTGTCATCTGGTTATTGGTATACGCAGACCGTTGCTGACACGTTTCGAGTTCACCTTTGCGGCATGAACCGCGCCGAAACTTATCCACCAACGGTTGAGCTGGCACAGGCATGGTCAGACCATTCACCCGGAATGAGCCTGTTTCCGTATTTCTCGCGAGGGTCGAAATATTCACTTCGCTCGTTGCAGGTGCGTAAAAAGCTCAATGACGAATGGGGGCAGGGTCAGACACGAAATTTCTACAGCATCCTCCTGCACGGAACCTCACGCTATGAGCAGTGCATTTCCGAAGCGAAACAAGCAGAAGAAATACTGCTACGAACAGGTGACTATTGGGAATTGCATATTGCACGTTACCAGCATGCCGCGGCACTCTACCGACTTGGCCATCTGAACGAAGCACTCGAACTTGCCAAACGAACCTACGATGATGCAATGCGGATTGGCGACTACCAGTCGACAGGGAACATTCTTGATCTGTGGGCGCGAGCAGGGCTCGGTGATATTCCATTGGAGATCATTCGTGCGGAGAAAGATCGAGGATCGATCGACAAGCAACTGCGAAGCCAAGTGCTGCTTGCGGAGGGCATTTGTCATCTGGAAAAAAAATCCTTCGGCGCTGCACTGGTCTGTCTTAAAGAGGGCATCAAAGTCGCCAGAAAAGCAGGGGTATGCAATAGTTATACGGCTCCATGCCATGCGTGGCTGGCAACCGCCAAAAGGTTGAAACTGGAATCAGAGCAGAAAAATGGAACGCCATCTGAGGCCGCCATCAAGAAATTTATCATGGCGGCGAAACGGGCAGTCCGAGTGGGCAGAAGGTTTCGAAACGATCTGCCACACGCATTGAGAGAACTCGCCTACGCTTTCGCGCTGCAAAACAAAAGCAAGGCTGCCAAAAGAACGTTGGCAAAATCGTTGGCGGTTGCTCATGCGCAAAAAGCAAGTTATGAAGTCGCGCTCACGCAACAGGCATTTGCAAGACTTGATCTTCGATTCCACTGGCGATCTACGGACCATGTTAGTGAAATGAACCTTGCCGATCGCAAGGTCAGAGAGTTTGAGGCCAAAGTTGTCGGTGCCCAGCAGCAGGAAACGGTTTCAATCATTAGTCGATTTGATGCTCTGCTGGATGCGGGACGCAAAATTTCATCCAGCCTGAACGAAGAAGCAATACTCCGGGCCACCATCGAAGCGAGCAAAAGTCTCTTGCGAGGCGAACGGACCTTGATCATCAAACGTGATGAGCAGGGAACTCAATGGGAAGCCTGGCGATCCAATCACCCCTTCGACAAGGATATTGTTTCCCAAGCTTTGCTCTCAAACTCAATGGTCGTACACGACAAAGAAACTCTGAGTGAGAAAAACGATTCAAGGCCAAAACGACGTTCCTCAGTCCTGTGCAGTCCGATCATCGCCAACGGCAGCGTGAAGGGATGCCTCTACGTCGCAAACAGTCTCATTGAAGGTATGTTCGGTAGCGATGAAATGCGGATCGCCGAATTCATCGTCAACGCGGCCGGTTCCAGCCTTGAAAAAGAAGCCAGCTTCAAAGAACTTGATCAGCTCAATGCGAGCCTTGAAGAAAAAGTTCAGGAGCGAACTCGAAGCCTCGAATCGCGAACCAGAGAGCTTGAGTTTACGACTCAACAGCTTCAATCGACGCAGTATCGACTTGAACAGGCCGCCGAAGAGGCTCAGGCAGCGAATCAGACCAAAAGCGATTTCCTTGCCAAGATGAGCCATGAGATACGTACGCCGATTTCGGCGGTGCTTGGATTTGCACAGTTAATATTGAGAGGCGTCATCACCGACAAAGAAACACAGCTTCAGAAAATCGCGCAGATCGAGTCCAACGGATTGCATCTGTTGCAGCTGGTCAATGATTTGTTGGATATTTCAAAAATTGAAGCCGACATGCTGGCCGTTGAATCGATCGTTTGTGAACCCATCAAAATTACTCATGAAGTCGTCGAATCGCTCAAGGCAAGGGCTATCGAAAACGGAAATGATCTGAAGCTGGAATTGAGTTCACCGCTACCAAAGACGATCAACAGCGACCCAAAACGATTCCGTCAAATACTGACCAACCTGATCGGCAATGCCATCAAGTTCACCTCCGACGGAACGATCGAAGTGCGTGTCAGCTTCGAAGGAGATGACGAAAGCATGTTGAGTGTTGAAGTCGCCGACAGCGGCATTGGTATGACGCCTGAGCAGTTGGCGAACGTATTCACGCCATTTGTACAGGCCGACTCGTCGATTACCCGGCGATTCGGTGGTACCGGGCTGGGACTGTCCATCAGCCAGGAATTGGCCACTGCATTGGGCGGCTCGATTGAAACGTCAAGCATTCCTGGTGAAGGAACCATTTTCCATCTGAGAGTCAGTGCTGGAAAACGCGAAACGTTGGAACTGCTTGACCGTTCACAGTTCCAACCCTATCTCGAAAAAGCCACTCAATGCCACTGGAACACCGCCGACCTGTCATCACTGAACGTCCTTCTTGCCGATGACGCAGAAACCAATCGGGACTTGATCTCGTTGGTGCTACGAGATTGTGGCGCGACGGTAACGCTCGTAGAAAATGGCAGACAAGCCGTTGATGCGGCGACTACGTCGGGTGATTTTGACCTGGTTTTAATGGACATGCAGATGCCAGAGCTGGACGGGTATTCGGCGACAAGAAAACTGCGAGAGTTAGGGTATGAAACCCCGATTTTTGCGTTGACGGCAAACAGCATGACCGGCGACCGTGAAAAATGTCTTGAAGCAGGGTGCAACGAGTACCTGACCAAGCCCATCGATCTGAATTTGTTGATCGAAACACTAGCCGATGTCGCCAACGTGGCGACGGTCTGCCGAACAAGTCGGAATTTCAATCGCGGTGTTTCCGCAGCGCATGAAGCCATCGCGGCGCCTCGTAACACCGCGGCAACCATGGAACAGTCGCCCGTTGGCCAGTTACAGTTCGACTCGGCAAAGCTTGATGGTTTGGGGCCGATTCGATGTTTTGCGCTCCAATTTCTTGGGACACTGAAAGAAAAAGAAGCCAGCTTCGTGGCTCACATCGACGCTCAAGAACAAGAGGAAGCCGCAGGGATGGCTCACTGGTTGAAGGGAACAAGCGGGACGGTCATGCTCTCAGAATTGTCGGCCGCAGCGAAAGAGCTTGAATCAGCCATCCGTGCAAACGATTGGGACGCTGCAAAATCAATTTACAATCAGATCGAACAATACACCGCCGAAGGGCTCGCATTCATAGCAACAATTGACCCTGAAGTCTTGGCGGAAGATTTGGCGGCCATCTAAACGCTTGCGATGCCTGCCGGGTTTAAACCGCAAGTTGGTTTAAACCCGAATTATTCACGATCGCTTCAAAGGACAAACCAGACGCCTGTCGTCGTGCATAATTCCGATTAAATCGCCTGCTGGTAAACCCTCCAAAATTCATCCTGTCTGGACACTCTGCGAAACCTACTTTTGTCAACACAACTCGCCGTGACAATTACATGAAGGAAAAAGGATGAGAACCCCTTGGACAAACAAACTGGCTGCAACTAACCATCAGGTTGCTGAAGATTTCGCACAAGAAGCAAAGATCTTCCTTATCGACGACGAGAAAATTGTCACGAAGTTGTTTGAGATGTATCTTCAACGAAACGGCTTTGCAAACACCTTTGCCTTCAATGATTCGGCGGAAGCGATTGAGACGCTTCGATTCGTTTCACCCGACCTAATCCTGACGGACATCCATATGCCGGAAGTCAGCGGAAGCTTTCTTACGAAACTCGTTCGAACGTTCAAGCATCTTGACTCCGTGCCAATCGTCGCCGTCACGGCGGACTCGCGCGAGGAAATTCGCGATGGGATTCTGCGAAAAGGAGCGAACTCGGTCCTTTACAAACCAGTCACCGAATCTGAATTGATCGCAACGGTCAAGGAACTGGTTGAAGACTCCATTGATCGCAAAAACAAAAAGTTTGCCGACCACGCCCAACATAAACTCAAGATGAAGCAGAGAAAAGCTCACGTTATGTCTCGCGAAAGCGAGCTGCGAAACTTGATGAGATAACCGCTTCGAAACGGGACGATCTACCGAAACCGCCGCACCGTCTTGCGAGATCTTTCGAGCTTGTTGATTTATTCCAAATCGAAAGTTTGATGCCAGCCGTTTAGGCGTTAGCTGCGGTTAACGACTCTTCAACCGGGGCTATCGCCCAATCGGCTTAATAAACCAACAAGCCGGCGAGCGAATGGTGCTTTCCCGCAATCCAAACTCACTCGCCTGAGCCGTCGTGCTGGTGTAATGAATGCTGCCCATTTTTGGAAACCCGTCGCGTTACGGGCTGTTGATTAAGTTCGTTTTGCAAACGCAATCTCGCAATGGCAACCCGACGCGTCAGCGAGGCTGTGATTTTTTTAAAACAACCTTCAGCAACGTGAGCCGTTTAGGCGCTAGCCTCGGTTAACGACTCTTCAACCGGGGCTATCGCCCAAACGGCTCAGTAACCCGAATCAACAAGCCCTCGCGATTACAACTGAATCCCCTGCCCTACTGCTGCCGTGACCAACGCTTCACGAAAATCGGCCATCGACCCAAATCGACTTGATGGCTGTTTTTCAATCGCTCGCAAGCAAATCGATTCAAGCTCAGGCACTATTTGCGGGTCGTAGTCTGTTGGGCGGCGTGGAGGATCATTCCGTAACAAATCAAGGATCTGGCTTAGATCGCCATAGTAAGCCCGCCTTCCGGTCAGCATTTCGTACAGAATCAATCCAAGGCTGTACATGTCGGAGTGAATTCCACGCTCTCCAAATTGCAGACTAAGTTGTTCGGGCGAGCAATACAGCGGCGACACAGGCTGCAGGCTGCCAGCTTCCAGCGTCAATTCCGATCGCTTCCTTGCCAAACCAAAATCGGTCAAAAATGATTGACCGTTGGCATCGATAAGAATGTTATCAGGCTTCACATCAAAGTGGACGATGTTCGATCGATGTGCCGAGGCCAGTGCGTCGGCGAGCGGAATAATGATTCGCAAAGTCTCTTCAATTGAAAACTTTTTGGACTTCAACTGGCTGGATAAAGATTCGCCGTAAATCAGCTGCATGGCCATGAAAGGGAAATCGCCAATGCAACCAGCTTCGTAAATTCGGCAAATGTTGCGGTGGTTTAACGAGGCAAGTTTTTTCGCTTCCGAAAATATCTCGGACCGCGAAAGAAACAGTACTTTCAGTGCAACGTTGCGCCCCACCGATTTCTGAACCGCATGGTAAACGACCCCCATTCCGCCGCGGCCAATCTCCTCACCAATTTCGTAGTCGTCGGTGCTCGTGAGCGGATCGCCCTTGCGACTTCGAATGGGGCAGAAACTTCGAACGAAAGTCTCGACGACCTCTGCATAAACACGAGGGATCTCATCAGCCAGCCATGGAAAATCTGAAAGATAAACATCAATGCCCGGCTTTGAGCCTCGTGTCAGCGCCAACTCAATATCGACCGCAATCACTTCCAGCTGAAAATCAGCAGCTGGGACCAGTTCAAGTTCTCCGAAAAACTCAGTTGGTGTGCACTTCGCACCCAGATTTCGTTCTTCGAATTGCATCAGCAATTGATGCCGTTCTTGTTCCATTTGCATTCTTTTATTAATCGCGAGGCATGCGTTTTAAGCACCAGCAGGATGTTCGGCCAACATTACACTGCGACGGGATTCTAAAGCCGGTCCTCACCAGATTGCGAAAGTCGAAAGCAGTTTTTTCAATTGAGGGATGATCCGTTTGGGCCGCTTGGAACGTGATGCGAGTTTTTCTTTTTCATGGTGCTCAACACCAATAAGCTCCGAATTGGAACTGGAACTTAAATTTACATCGGAATCCGCAAGCTTGCTTTCATCGCCCGACAGGA
This sequence comes from uncultured Pirellulaceae bacterium, assembly GCA_964479855.1. GTDB lineage: Bacteria > Planctomycetota > Planctomycetia > Pirellulales > Pirellulaceae > Mariniblastus. The sequence continues at coordinate 24,631 of CAYZPA010000001.1, read as the reverse complement.
AATAACAACGTTTCCAAATTTCCAATTCGACCAGAAAATCCTGCAACTTCCATGAGGATCGATCGGCAGATGAATCTCCGGAAGCTCTACGGCAAATCGAAACCAACGAATCAAGACCTGAATCCGATGAGTCAAGGCATCTTTGAATCAAATCATTGACTCGAGCAATTTCTTTTGGCAACTGCAACTGATCGTAAAAACCATCCAGGGGACGTTTGCACAACAGTTGGAAAAATAGAATGCCCATCGCTCGAGTATCGGCACAGACCAAGTCGGCAATGCAGGAACAGTCTCCAAACATTCGGTAGGGAAAAGGCAAAAATTTGGACTGAATTACTTTCCACGGCAATTCGTGATTTCGCGCGCCGGCGTCAAGGCAAAAATTTACAACGACGGCCTCGCCATCATCGCGAACGATAATGTTCCTTGGGCTTAACGCCATGTGAGCGATGTCGAAACGGTGTGATTCTACCAATCCGCTAACTACCATGTGAACCCAATTCGCCAGTCGAATTGGTGAAATTGATTCGGGGGAGTTCCTCAACAGCTGCTGTAGCGAATTTCCAAAAACCATTTGGCTAACGACAAGTACGACACCGTCCGTTTGCAAAACATTAAGCGTGTTGTCAAGGTTTGGGTGCTGCAACAAGGCGAGGCTTCTTGCCTTGGCAATTGCACCGTTGGTCGGAAACAGGATCGCTCGAATTCTAACCGGACGCTCTAGCGAAGTCTGAATCGCGTCGTAATGAACACTGCAGGAATCCCGGTCGACCTGCTCAAGAATGCGGTAGTCGCCAACTTTCTGAGGCAGCGGTCCAAACTGCGTTTCGACCGGAAGATGATTTTCGCGGATGTCCTTGATGACCGATTCAATCAACTGGGGAATCGCGGACCCGAAGTGCTGGAACTGACGCTCGTAGTCGCTTGCATGAGGAGACTCTCCTGCAAGGAAACGCAGCCTCAGATCTCTGCGAATGAGACTAAGTTGAAGATCGGATCCAAGAATTTGCTTTGAACCGATAATAAAATTGTGGACCGTGCAATTGGTCTTTTCCTTCTCGCGCTGAAATTGCGCCAGAAGCTCCTCAGACGAAATCATTTGAATTCTCTTTATTTCTTACTATGCACTTCTCGCGCTACTGGTCATCCAATAATCAGCAACTTTCATTTGGAAGAAGGCATGGAGTTAAAGAAAATTCCCTTTTCTGTATCTCTGCGTCTTTCTCTGATCTGCTTAAATTGTCTTCGCCCCAGTTCTATCTCAGGCGGTTCGAGTTCTCATTGGACATTACCGTAACTGTGAAAGCAATAAAATAATCAGTCAACCTAGACTTGAACCGCTTACCATTTGCTTGGTTCCCATAATTCATGGAAACTTTATGTAATCGCAATTTCCGTCACCAATTGTCTCTTGCGGGAATAGTACCTCCAAGAGTTCATCAAAGACGCCAGTTCATCTGCAATATATCTGGACAGCTAGCGACTTTCCAATAGGCTTAACGAAACAGGATGGAAAAATCCATCAACAATTTTTTCTTTCTCGGGGGTCGGGCGATGGATTCGCAACCGCTGATTCAAACTAATTCGCATCACTCTTCTGTAACAGAATGGATCAATCAATTACGCAACGGGGAAACGGAAGCATGCGAGAAGCTTTGGATTCACTATCTTGCAAGGCTGACATCTATGATTTCTCGTCGGCTTGGCACGCAAAACAATGGTGTAAGCGACGAAGAAGATGTGCTTATCGACACTTGCGAGGTCTGTTTTCGGAAAATTGAACAGGGCGAGTATCCGGACATTCAAAGTCGAGACGACTATTGGAAACTGCTGACCAAAATCGCCGAAAATAAATCGATTGATCAAATCAGACGTTCCAAAAAAGGGATTGATAAGCACAGGATTGATCCAGTTGCGACATCAGGTTACGCAGATGGGCTTCAGGAGAATTTCGTCGATATGGCAGTAGGTTGCGAACCGACGCCTGAGTTTGCCGCTATGGTTGCAGATGAAAGCCGATATCAACTCTCTCGACTCGAACCCAAACTTGCCGAAGTGGTTCGGCTTCGAATGATGGGTTTCAAGATCAAGGAAATCGCCGAAGAGATTCAGCGGTCCGTTCCGACTGTCGAGCGTTACTTGCGATTGGTCAAAGAGATATGGTCACAGCATGACGAATGAACGTATTGAACTGTTGAAGCGGGTCAACGATTTGTGTGACGAATTTGAGTCGCTCCTCGCTGCCGGTAAAGAGCCCGAGATCGAAGAGTGGATTAGATTGGTTTCGCCATCTGACCGAAATGACTTTTTCTACGAACTGCTGAAACTGGAACTGGCTTTCTACCCTGTGGACAGCGGTGGGTTCGATCGTCTGGGTGAGTATCTCGGCAGGTTTTCAGATTATTCCACTCAGGTGGTCCGGGCATTCGCAGACTATCGCGCCGCCGAAAACGAAACTTCCTGTCAGCCTCCTGGCGACAGCCCCATTGTCGGATTCCAATCTGTTACTGTCGGCGATACCGTTGGCCGTTACCGGTTAAGTTCCGTGTTGGGGTCGGGTGGCTTCTCAACAGTTTTCGCGGCTTTCGATGTTGAGTCCAAACAGACAGTGGCGATTAAGTCGCTTCGAAGAAAACCTGACGCGAACTATTCCAAAATCGTCGAGAGCTTTATCGTTGAGGCGGCGGCGCTGTCTGATCTGGAGCATGAATCTATCCCGAAGGTTTATGAGATTGGCGAAGATCAAAATGGTGACCCCTACGTGGTCATGGAGTTCTTCAAAGGTCACTCGCTTCAATCGGTCCTTGAGAAGCAGCTTTTTCCTTTGGAAACTGTTTTGAAATTTCTGGCCAAGACCGCCGAAGTTCTGGGTTATGTCCACGAGTGTGGCTTTTGTCATCGGGATCTAAAGCCGTCCAATATTATCGTTGGCTTCGACGGCAACCCCCGAATTGTGGACTTTGGACTCGCGATCCATGAAAGCACTCAGAATAAACGTTCAAGAGAACGAGCGGGTACGACGTCGTTCATGTCTCCAGAACAAATGCTCGGCGACTGTGGCGGGCTGGATGGCCGAACGGACATCTGGTCTCTCGGAGTCATGCTCTATTTTGTCGTCGCCCAGCGGCTTCCGTTTCGTGTTGATTCTTCGACACAGGAACCGGTCGAGGATATTTTTGACCGTCCCGTCAAACCGCCTCGCCAAATTAAAGGGAACTGCGCGACGACGAAGCTGGAACAAATCTGCCTCAAAGCTCTCAGGAAATTTCCGGAGAACCGGTATTCGACTGCGTACGACTTTGCGATCGAACTTCACGACGCGGCGGATGAACTGAACGAGGAACTTTTGCTCGAAGACGCTGAAAAGCTGACACGCAGCGATGCGACGCTTATCAGGCTCGCGAGACAGGCCGGAATCTGGAAGGAAGAACCAGTTCTCCAACACTTGCCTGGCTTTTATCGATATTTTCAATTCCGGTTCGGCACTCGGAAAGATCTTTGGTCGAAAACCGAATCGAGGATGATGAGGGCAGCGGGTAAACGGATGGCCTGCTTCACAGTGATCGGCGCCATGGTCGTCGCAGTGTTCAGCCTTCTTGTGTCGCAATTGATTCACGTCAACCATCAGATAAAGATAAAATCTTTGATCAACCAGATTGGCGTTGCCGAAATTCGTGACAACGCTGTCATGGTGGAAAATCTGAAGCGACTCGCCGACGAGGACACCGTGAATGAATTGCTGAGGAATTCGCTGGCCGAGGCAGAGGCAATGGGCGATCTTGAAAAACAGATTCGCTTCGGGCTTCCACTGATCGGCAGTTCTCCAGAGATGCGGTCACTGGTATTCGAAAAACTATTGGATGCAAGAATCGACGAAATCAATCCGCTCAGCAAAGCATTGGGAATGGGATCTGCGGTTGATTTGGAGGCACATCAACAAATCAGGCTTCGCGAAATCATCGCCGCTAAACCTGCGGCAGAAGGAGCCCACATGCTTTGGCCGGAACCCGATGGATTTGTCAGTGCCGAAGTGTTCAGAGCCGGTGGTTGCTTTGCGTATAAATGGGCTTACTGCTGCCGCATGCCTTTGGAGAAATTTCAGTCCGTCAGCGAACGGCTTCGCGAAAGCAAATTTCGTCCAATTTGCGTTCGCCCATTTTTGGAAAACCAGAAAACTTACGTTGCCGCTGTTTGGAACCGCGACACTGTGGGCTGGGAAATCCAATACGATCTGGCACAGAAAGATATCGAAACCGAAGTCGAGAAACGGCGTGCAAACGGGCACTACCTGACCGATTTGTCTGAAATGGCAATAAATTCAGACACTCAACAGCCAGAGTGCCTTGCGATCTGGTCCATCGACAATGGCAAGCACGCCCAGGCGAGACGTCAACTGGGTTACGCAAATCTTGGCGGCGCGGAATTCGATTCTGATCGTCGAAAGTTCATTTTGCTGCAGGACGATTTTCAGCCTGACTGCTTCAGTAACTTTCGTGGACTTGCTGATATAAGGTTCAACACGTTTCACGGTTTTCCATGCGATTCCCTGTTGGAACAGCAAACTGATTTGGCAAGACTCGAACTTGAAAGAGACGCCACGTCTTCTTTTGCCAGATCGGTACTGGATCGCGGAAGGCTATTTCTTGATCAACAATCCACTTGGCTGAACGATGCTGAATTAGGCCACCCGTTGACGCAAAGCAGTTTGCAATACTTTCAAACGATAAAGAACCGCTTGGGGGAATTGAACGCTTGCGAGTCATCGCTGGATTCACTTTCTCAAGTTGAACCTTTGTTCTTTCAAACTTTCTTTGATGCCGTTTTGAAGCTTGCGAGATCGGAAATTCGCCAGATAAGGCAGTTCGATATCTCAATCGCAATTGACAAACTGCATTCTGAACTTCGCAGTGACTTCAGTGCGCTCGAAGAGTTTTACCTCGCCGAGTCCTGCCTTCGAATTGCAGTGCGGGAGCCTGTTTCCAGCATGTGTCGCATTGAGCTCGAGGATATCGCGCTGTCGTTATTTGAATCTGCACTGGATCGCGACCCTGCTTTGGATCGCTGGCTGTTGCGATCTGAAAGTCTTCGCACAGCGAGCCAAAACAGCGAACTTATCGGGCTGTCAGACCATTTGGGTAAGGAGTCGTTTTCGGGAACATGGCTCGCAGACAACTCTGATTTTGTTGCAGACTTCTTCCCGCCGCAGAGCGTAAAGTCTCACATGCGAGCTGCCGCCGCGAAGCGATCTAACGGCTGGCGACCGGTCTCGATCACGACAAAAACGATAAATGGGAAACAGCTTGTTTCCTCAGTTTGGCATCTTCCCGTTTGGGCTCCCGAAGACGATCTCAGAGTTCAACGTGTTGTCAATGCGATTTGCTACGGCTGGAAACACGATTTCAACCTAGGCGTTGAAAAATTGTTGGTCAAGGAAGCCGGCGCGACGATTAAAAATCGCTTGATACATGCCCTCGCTGAGTTTGATATCCCTGCGAAAAAGATGATCTCGATGGTGCGTTCATCCGAACACACAAGGATCCATCATTCTCTGCTGCTGATCCTTGGCAACATGAAAACCAAATCGTTCTCACTGCCTGAATTGGATCAAATGAGGTCCATCGCGAACGATTTTGTTCACCATGAGGATGCGGGCATCCGAGCCGCTGCTCAATGGATGGCAAAGCGTCAAGGGATCGAAATCGAACATGACAATTCGCAATTCTCATCGACGCAACCACGAATGAGCAGGAACTGGTACATCAACTCAATTGGTAAACTGCTAATCCGAATACGAGGGCTCGATTCAGATCCCGTCTTCATTTCATCGAAACCAGTGTCGCTGGCAAATTACAAACTGTATGCATCGGTAGAAACTGATGGTCAAGTTGGGGAGGCTCAGTCGGCGGTTGTCACGTTTGATGAAGCGGCTGAGTATTGCAACTGGCTTAGCGCAAGAGAAGGTTTTGATCCTGAGCAGTGGTGCTACGTTCGAGACTTTGACGGGACATACCGTGCGAAAGAAGATCACGAACGACTTCCCGGTTATCGCCTTCCAAGCCAGCACGAATTGGAACAAGCTGCTCAAGTCACGACGAGCGACCTTTGGCTTGACTGGGATGCAAGTCTTGCATTCGTTCCTGATCACATCGCGGATCGACTTGAAAGTCAACCAAATATCTACGGTTTCATCGGGCTTGCACGCGGATACAAAGAATTGACAACCGTTAATTCGCCGTTGCCATCTTTGAATCGATATGATTTCGTAACCGAAACAAGTGGAAGCTTTCCCGATGCGGAAGCCGCTGCTGCCGAAGCGCCGTTTCGTGTGACTCGCACGCAAGCCACACAAAATCGGCCAACCTATGCGTCTAAACGTCGTCAATCGGCGCGTCAATAACTGGCTCGAAACCTGCTTCGAACAGCAACGCAAAGAACTCTGAAGAACCTTCAGGCCCGATGTTTCCGTCGTCCCACGCGTCTTGGATCGTGTCAGTTTCCAATGCAGCGATCGGCGCTGTTCCGTCGAGAGGATCATTGCCTGGATCGTAAATGCCTACTCCATCTTCAGATAATTCGCTGAAAGGGAAATCGTTGAACGGCCATGAGTAGTGTTCGCCGTTGAACCAAACTCCATCGTCTACCGGTACGATTTTGCCGATCGGAAAATCGGTTTCGCCGCCAGTGTAAATGGCGTGTTCGGATCCGGTGCTGCCTTCCGGGCCGGCGGCATTTCCGGATTCTGAACCGGGATCGACCGGATCGGGCAATTCGTCAATGGGCAAGTCTTCGTATGGGAAAGTATAAAATTTGCCATTGAACCAGATTCCGCCATCCATCGGATAAAGAACGCCCGGAGTGTAGCCTTCTGGTCCACCTTGGTAGCCGTCATCGCCCCCGTCTCCTGTCCCTGAACCGCCGTCTTCGCCCTGACCTTCGCCTTCAGGATCTCCTCCTGGATCTCCTCCACGAGTCGTTTTCATGGCGAACTCTGACATGGGTTTGAACGGAGTTGAGTCCGAACTGGTTTCATTAATTGGATTTAATTGTTTTCCAGAAATTTTCATCGATCCACACTCTATCTTTCTTAATTTTAGCGCGTTTACGAGTTTTCGAAGCCCGCGCTAAACTTCGAAACAAAACGTTTTCAATTCATTCAGATCAAAGTCTTCCAAACGCTTTTTCGAACAGGTAGAAGGCAAGCCTTTTTTGGCCGGTCTGAATTTCTGCGGTGCCCGTCATGCCAAGTCGGATTTGATCCCAGGCATCAAAGCCATCTTTTTTCTCCAGTTCGATCAAGACACGGTAACCGCTCACCGGACGAGCGGTCCCGTTACCAGTCACCGTTTCTTCTTGAACCACATCGGAAGAAACTTCCACTACAGAACCCGAAATCTGGCCGTGCAACATCCAGTCGATTCCATCAATTGATATCAGTGCGGCATTCCCTGCTTCGACGCCGCCAATTGAGTTGGATGGGATCATCGCTTCGATCATGAAACCCGCGGGCGAGATCGTAATAGGCAGCTCACCAGGTCCGATCCAGTCACCCATTTTTACTTCACAGCTTGTAACGACACCGTCGCAGGGCGAACGGATATCGGAACTGGCCATCGTTCTTTCAAGAATTCGTTTATCAGAATTCAATTGCTCCAGCTCGTTTTCAAAAGCGGTAGACCTGATCCTCGATTCATGAACATTCAAGTCGTGTTTTGATCGAAGGCGATTCAGCGATGCCTGAATCTCATCAACACCTGATTCGTCGATCGGAAGAGACGCCAAAGCCAGCTGCTCTTTTGCATCCGCATAGTCTGAACTCATTTGGTCCAGCTCCAGTTGCGAAATCGCATTCTGGCTTTTCAGTTTTTTGCTACGTAGAAGCATTTTTTTCGCCAAATCAAAACTGATCTGTGCCTGTTTGATCTGAATTTTTCTTCTCTGTTCGCTCAACCTGATCTGGGTCCGGGCGTTCTCGAGACTTTTCATGAATCCTTCGCGTTCGACCAAGTAGTTTTCTTCCTGCAACGCAAGCTTTTCTTTTTCGAGCCGGGCTTCCTTTAAAGCAGCGGCAATCCGTTTTTCCAAGGACTCGATTTTCAAGCCCGTTTCCTCTGCATCAATTCTCAGAATAAGATCGCCTTTTTTGACAACTTGGTCCTCCGCAATGCAGACCTGCGTTACTGGGCCGCTCAGTGTCGCGTCCGGCTTCTGTGATATTGAATCGAAAGCCTTGTCGGCCATGTCAGGTACGATGGATACGCTCTCCATGACCGTTTCGTCGATAGGCGTCAGGCCACTCCAAAGGCACAGCACCAACATCCCAAGGAAGGTTCTGGTCATCATTTTTGTTGCCGACCGGGTGCACCGCGTGGAGTGGTAAAACTCCGAAACCAGATTCATTTCATAGCTGCTCATGCTTTTACTCCTCGAGCCTGAAGGAGGCGAGCGTGAATTTCTTCGGCCGGACTTCGCCGACCAAGTGCAAACTTCTGACGAGGTTTAAATTCTGAAAACAGCTCCAGCATCGACCGCACTCGGTAGCTCAAATCAGAAAACGCCGCCAATTGCGAAGCCCATTTTCCCAACAATTGAGAAAAGATTCCAAGGGCAAGAAACACGAACACCGTATGAGCCAGCCCGCGAGTTTCATGCTGCAGACCGCCGATCAGTAGACCGACGATGACGTTCAGACGACTAATCACCACTGGCAACGTTGAAGCACGAGCCCGAACTCGATCTGCCGCAGCAACGGTCTCGCAGTAAGCGACTTGTGCCCAAGGCAAGTCCTCCTGCACGTTTGACGGCGGCGAGTCACCACTGAGCATCCTTTCCATCCCCAGCCGCACTCGCTGTCCCATTCCTTCGGCTCGCATCGAAGTCTGCGCTCGACTGCGGGCCAAACCAAGGTACAGCATCGGTACGACGACGGCAGCCAACGCGGAATACAATCCGGCGTAGAAATCAAGCACGAACATGAACGCCACGAACAGCGAGACGCTGACCGCTGAACCTGGCGCACCAACGACCTGACCGAGAAACTCGGACACCAAAATCACCGATTTCATGCTCCGATCCGCAAGCTCATTGGCACTCGTCGCCAGCGAAGAAGTTCGATCTCGCATCGCAGTGTTTGCTTTGTCCCAGACATTCAATGCGACTCGTGATTTGACTGCGGACTGAATTGAAGCCGCAAGATTTCCTACCCAAATGTGCAGGCTCGCACATACCAGCATTCCAACGATGAAGTAGAAATTTGGACCTGCCCCCGAAGCCCCTAAAAAGTTCTTCAACAGAAGCAAGCCGATGACTGACATCGCCAACTGGACGACTGATCCCAATACCAGCGCAAAGATCGGATTCAGTTCTCTTTTGACAACCGAAAGTAAAAAGTGAAAGGGCTGAACTTCCTTTTCGAAAACGAGATCGACATAGTCTGGACGCCGCTGACACAGGATTAAATCGCCTGTGAATTGTTTTGCAAATTGATCGCAACGCATCGTCTTCGCTGCACCACCGAGAGCTGGATCGAGCAACGTCAGCTTTCGCTTGTTCGCTTTCAGAACGACGACATAGTGAAGTGTTTCTACTTCGTTTTGAATCAATGCGATTGCTGGAAATTCCGCTTGCGCGATCGCGTCGGAAGGTCCAGTCACGGCACGAGCCGATACACCGACTTGCTCCAAAGTTTGCTGCACGTTCATCACGCTTGCGCCGGTTTCGTCGATCGCAGCCAGATCACGAAGGACTCTCGATGGAGGAACAGCGACTCCCAATTGAGAACATATCGCCTTCATCACCCAAATCGCGCAATCGTATCTCGCTGATTGCCTTCCAATTTTGACGGGAGTCAATACGCTTGTGATTCTTCTGAAGACTGTCAATTTATTCGTACCAAATTATTTACATGCTCAAAGAACAATACGCCACGCGTACCGTTGCGAGTCGACTCCGCAAGAAGAAAAACGCTAGCTCTGCGAATCACAGAGGGGTCGGCTTTGCGAAGCTATACAAGAACTCTTTGTTAAGTGCAACAGTATGTTATTCTGGCCACGTTATTGAGCCGGAATTATTCACGACGACAGGCGTCCGGTTTGTCCTTTGAAGCGATTCTTTGGACGCGGAGGCAAGTTTTGCAAATTCGTCAATTTCACGTCGTGGGTGACCTGTCGAAACCACAAACTTGGAACAATACCCACTGAAGCAAGCTTTCTCCAAGTCAACGCCCACGCATCGTGAATAATCCGGGTTAATGAGCCGTTTGGCGATAGCCCCGGTTGAAGCGTCGTTAGCCGAGGCTATCGCTAAACGGCTGACATAGAATCTCGATTTGGATTAGATCAACAAGCTGCTAAGCGAGTGGATATTTTCGAGGAGATCCGTATCCCTCGCTCGCGCGTCGGGCTTGTATTGAAAGGCTTCGCGAGTTACGACGTTTTACCCCGGATTATTCACGATGCGCGGGCGTTGAAATTGAGAAAGCTTGTTTGATTGAGGACCGGATGCCAATGCGAGGCGGCATTGATGTGAGATCCTTAGATCCAACAAGCAAATGGCCGTCGCTATCGCGGCAGACTCGGCGGAGGAGGCGAAATAGGTTCGGTGCGCCATTTGGGCTCACCTAATGGGTGGTAACAGCATCCAGAGCGCGAGCGAACCGTGATGGCTTCCTGCAAATGATCCAGCAGTTTCGAATGGCCCGCCAAACGTATTTTTTCTTTCGCTCGACGCACCGCAATATCGATCGCCTTCATTTTTCGAACCGATTCGGGCTCTTGAATTTTTCGGCTGCCTAAAGGTGTAAACGCTTTTTTCAGGTAGGCGACAATTTTAAGCCGCTCCACAACGAGGCGTTCGATCTGATCAGGATCAGGAATCCGTTTTGCATTCTCAAGCTCGATCTCAATCTCTTCGATTCGAACAAGCATTTCTCGCCGGCCTCGTTCATCCACATGGACATCAGGTTTGGCGCGATGGGCGGACAGACCGACCTCAGCAGCGACTGAATGGCTCATCGGTGAGCCGTTTATTTCCTGAGTCCCACGAATCGTCCCACTAACGTTCTGATAAAGTTCCTCAGGACGATAGGAGTGTCCCGGTGTGGAAATCATCTTATGCAGATACTTCAAGCCTGTAACGTTGGAAGGATAAACCGTCTTTCCTGCATACTTTACGATCCAACGACCGGCTTCGAAACAGAAGATATTTTGCGATTCGGTTTCAGCGTCGCGAGAAGATTCGCCTCTTTCCGGACTTGTGGGAACTGGACGAAGTTTGTTGGGAACTGTCGCTTGTACTTCGACTTGATCGACGACCATTTCCCAAACCCTGTCAACGAGGATTTCCTGGAAGCCCTGAGAAACCATGCGCCTACAGAATTTTGCTCGCTGGCTTTCAGCCTCGTCGCGAGTCCAGCGATCAACCGTATCCTTGCCGATCATCGCCACCAAAGCTGAGCAAAGTGGGAACAGTTCGAAAAAGTCCGCCTTGGAGTCCGGCGAGTCATCTGCAAGAGGCTCCAGATTGCCTAATTTTGGAAAGTGGTTCACTGCAAAGCCCTCCCTGAACCGGAATTATTCACGACGACAGGCGTCTGGTTTGATGTTTGAGGCGATTCTCTTGAATTGGCGACAGTTTTTGCAGATTCAGCAATTCACTTCGTGGGTGAACTTTCGAAACGACAAAGGAGGAACAATGTCCCAATGAAATGGGCTTTCTCCATGTCGACGCCAACGCCTCGTGAATAATCCGGGTTCAAATGCGAACCGAACCGATTTTGTTGGTGCCCCGCATTTGTTTAACGCAATGAATTTCAATTATCCATCAGAAATTTTTGACAGAAAAGTTTTGTGCCACCGCAACCTCGGCAGGGCCGTGAATTTAACCGGAATGATTCACGACGAAAGGCGTCTGGCATGGCCTTTGAGGCGGTGCTGCTGAAGTGGCGACAAGTATTGCAAATTCGTAATTTCACATCGTGGGTAAGCCATCGAAACCACAAACTTGAAACGATCGCCCAATGAAGCAAACGAGCCTGCTTCACTTCGACGCCCAAGCCTCGTGAATAATTCGGGCTAAATTAACACTTCCTACATGTCCAGCATTGCCTACATTACCCTTCCGGCGGAGGGTTATTTCTTTCAACTTGCCTTGGCTTGGGTAGGGAGGGTCGTTCCCCCGAGGATACGGTTTTCCAGTTCCTTCACCATATATTGGATGGAACGCACGGAGCAGCCCATCTCATGAGCAAGATCCACGTTGTCCATGCCATCAATCTTCAATCGGATGACCTTGACCAGTCGCGGATCATCGATCGATCCAATAAGTTCTTCGATTAGATCATTGGTGACGGGGCGCCGTTGAGACATCATCGAAGAAGATTCCCCGTCCGCATCATTAAGCGAGTGAATTTGCAAACCGCCGCCGCGCCGTTTCGCGCACTCAAACCGCCATGTGTCACGAGACTTTCGAACTGCGATCGTCGCTAGCAGTTTCCAGATTTGCGAACGGTTTCGCAAAGAACTGAACTTACCGTCGCGTAGAGCGGTGAAAAAATCAACGAATGCATCCGAAGCGATGTCCTCATTGTCGTGGATTCGCAATCGTCCCGAATGCCGCGAAACGCGATTGCATAACCGCTCGAACCATCGGTCCCAGATGTTTTTCGCCGCATCATCGCTGCCGTCGCGCACCGACTGTAACCAACCAGTAATTGAGCCTGCCATAATTTTTCCAAATTTAATTGCGTTGTCAGTTTCGTTTCTACCATTACCTCTATGAGTAAGAATTCTTGCTGCATGGCCGTTTGGAGAAATGGACCAATAGCAGCTTTGAAACTGCAGCTCAAATGCAACTTACGAATTTTTAAAGCTTCTGGCCCGGGATGGACATGCAAGACTCAATTCAAGGTGGCACGCTCTACATCGTCGGCGGAGATAGCATTCGCTTTTTGGTGGAGGAGCCGGCCAGAATGGCGCTCGACGGATTAAAGGTCGAAAGTTTCGATAACGACGCTTCGTTTTCGAACAAGGTCTCTCGTTCATCAGTGCCGACAAGCCCCGTTTGCCTAATCGCCAACCGTGATTCGTTGGGCGAGAGCCCGTCAGTATGGCTGAACGAGAAACGTTCGAGCTATCCCTGGTTGCCGATCGTGCTGCTCGAAAATCAAACAACTTCCGGCGAGAGCTATAACTTTTTCCCGGAGTTGATCGAAGCGGTTTCGGTAATTCAGCACCCTTACACTCAAAAGGCGGTCATCGACGCGATTGAGAACTCATTGCGATGGTCGCTTAATCTGTGCAGGCTGTTCGAAAGAGTTAGATATTTTTCTAACCTGACCGAACGCGAATTGGCAATCGTTTCGATGGCAACCGATGGGCTACCCAACAAGTCGATGGCGCGCCGGCTTGAAGTTTCAATCAAGACGATCGAGAAGAATCGTAGAAGCGCCTACGAGAAACTGAAGATTTCCAGCTCTGCGGAAATGGCAGCACTGGTGACTTTTCGTCGCTATTTCAACCGCAACGTTACCACGGCGGTTCCAGCAGCAGCTCCTGCGTCTGCGGGCGCCCCGTTTCCATTCAGCACGCACACACCGGCTCCATCGAGCGCGGCGATGCAAATCTACAATTAGAATAAAACCAATTCCGATCGCGGTGACAATCTGAACCCGGATTATCCCCGATGCGCGGGCGTCGATCCGGAGAAAGCTTGTTTCGTTTTGGTGTTGCTCCAATTGGGTGGTTTCGACAGGTCGCTCAAGACGTGAAATTGACGAATTTGCAAAGCTTGCCTCCGCGTGCGGAGGTTCGCTTCACAGGACAAACCAGACGCCTGTCGTCGTGAATAATTCCGGCTGAAATTGTCGTCGCGGGCGTTCGCGAGTCAGCCCGCTTACCGAGTTTAGATTCCTGCTGGGCCGAATTTGTCTTATGATGTTTCCATGGAATCATCTCGACGAATCTCCTCGCGGCAACTGTCGGCCGCTCTACTGCTCATCGCGTTCTGCCTTCCTTTCTGGATGGCGGGCTGCGGTGAAAATACGGCGGTGCCCGAAACGGCTAAGGTTGTTGAAGCTTTGCCCAGCGCTTCCAGCGATACGGTGTTCGCTGATTCTCCAGTGACTCCACCGATGACGTTGGTTCAGTTCGCTTCGTTCCTTCCGAAAGTCAAAGTCCCTGCGGACAATCCTTCAACGCCCGAAAAGATTGCCTTGGGCAAGGAGCTGTTTTTTGACCCAGCTCTCTCGATCGATGAATCGATGTCTTGTGCAACTTGCCACGACCCGGAAAAAGGTTGGAGCAACGGCGAAGCATTGGCGGATGGTCACAATGGCACGCCAGGTAAACGAAATGTTCTTTCGATTTTGAATTCAGCGTTCTATGACGGCGGGCTGTTTTGGGACGGAAGAACCAATACGCTGGAATCTCAGGCACTTATCCCGATCCTTCATCCTGATGAGATGGGCTTGAGCAGCGAGGCCGAACTTGTCGAACGAGTCTCTGCCAATGAAAGTTATCAAAAGAAGTTTGCCCAATCGTTCGAAGACGGAATCACTGCAGCAAACATCACCAAAGCGATTGCCTGTTTCGAACGAACCATCTTCATCAAGGAAACTCCTTACGATCGATATCAGGCTGGCGACAGGTCTGCGATGTCTCCTTCGGCAATCCGCGGGATGAAAATTTTCTTCAACCGATTCACAGGCAACTGTGGCACCTGTCATCCCGGTCCTCTGTTTACCGACAACAAGTACCACAATATCGGTATCGGCATGGATCAACCAAATCCGGACCTTGGCTACCACCACACAACCGGTTTCGCTTCATGGGGAAAGTTTCGATCGCCGTCGCTTCGTGGAGTCGCACTCACGGGACCTTACATGCACGACGGAAGCCTGAAAACGCTTGAGGAAGTTGTGGAGTACTACAACAAAGGCGGCATTCGTCACAAATACACCGATATCGCCATGCAGAAACTGAGACTTTCGGACCGGCAGAAGAAGGATCTGGTCACCTTCATGCGAGAAGGGTTGAGCGAATGCGTCGACCAGAAATCGGGTTCGTTGACCGACCGAAAATCGGGTTCGTCAAAATAACCAATTCGTTATAATTTGGATCCGTGAAACGGTCGAAAAACTTCACTCTTCGACCTGCCTACCATTGAGAAAGAACGGGGGATCCAATGAAGACAACTTTGTTTATGTGCGTCGCTTCTGCGTTTCTCGGAGCGATAATCGCCGTCGCCATTTATCAAGGGTCCCTTGATTCTACTGTCGTCGCACAGCAGCTTTCCCGATCCGGCGCGGGCATCCAACAACTGCCACAAAGCAATGCCGCCGCTCAACCCCTCGGTGTCGCGGCTGATAGAGGCGATCTTCGATTCAGCTCCGAAGAGCAAAACAATATTTCCGTTTACGAAAACGTGAACCGAAGCGTTGTGAACATCAATACGACTGCGTTTCGTCGAGGACTGTGGTTTGGCGAATCAATGCCGCAGGAAGGAAGCGGATCGGGTTGGGTGATCGACAAGACCGGCCACATCGTAACGAACCACCATGTGATCGTCGGAAGCGATGTAATCACGGTAACGCTTTTCGATGGCGATCCCATTCCCGCAGAAGTGATCGGTACCGACAAACAAAATGACATTGCCGTTCTCAAAATCAAAGCTCCCGAAGACATGCTGTTCCCGGTCACTTTCGGCGATTCTTCTCAGCTTCGTGTTGGGCAGAAAGTGTTCGCGATCGGCAATCCTTTTGGGCTCGAACGCACCATGACGGTCGGAATTGTGTCCAGCCTTGGCCGTTCTTTGCAATCGAAAACAAAACGAATGATCAAGGACGTGATCCAAATCGACGCCGCGCTCAATCAAGGCAACTCGGGAGGCCCATTGCTGGACAATCGCGGTGCTGTGATTGGAATGAACACTGCAATCGCGACACTAACAGGTGAAAATACCGGCGTTGGTTTCGCAGTTCCCGTCAACACGATCAAACGAATCATCCCGCAACTACTTGAATACGGCGAAGTCCTTCGCGGCACCATGGGGATCGATGTATTCTTCAAAACTCCGGATGGACTTGGCGTCGGACGAGTCCTCGAAGGCGGTCCCGCTCAGAAAGCCGGCATCAAGGGATTGAAAGTAGAACGCATCCGCGAAAGAAGGGGCGATGGCGTCATCCTGGAGTACCTGAAACCGAATCGGGACCAGACAGACAAGATCATCTCAATCGCTGGCGTGCCGATTCGGACAACCGATGACTATCTGGCGGCCATGGATCGACATCGCCCGGGAGATCAAGTCGACGTTGTTTGCGAACGGCAGGGCGTAAGAAGAACCGTTCGTGTCCGACTTGGAATCGAGCGATAAAATGTCAAAGTTCGCGGTCATCCTCGCGGCAGCCGGATCTGGTTCCCGTTTTCAAACCGGCAACCAAAAGAAGACCTACGCCATTGTCCGCGACAAGCCTGTCTGGCAGCACAGTGCTGACAAGTTTGCGACACGCGAAGAAGTCATCCAACTGATTATCGTCGTCGCCGCCGAAGACACTGATTGGTTTTTGCAGACCTATGGATCGCGACTGGCCGCCATGAATGCGGAAGTGGTCGCCGGAGGAGAACAGCGATCCGATTCTGTCTTCAACGCGATGCAAAAGGTTAGCAAGGAAGCCGCCTTTGTTGCGATCCACGATGCAGCCAGAATTTGCATCAGCGATGGTTTGATTGATAGAGTCTTTTCCACCGCGCGGCAACGCGGAAATGCAATCCCTGCAGTCCCGGTCAGCAGTACCATTAAACGTTCGACATGTGGCTCCATGGTTGAATCAACAGTCGATCGCAACAACCTGTTCCTTTCGCAAACGCCACAGGTGTTTTCGAAAAAACTGCTGGAACAAGCGTACTCGAGAGTTGGCGATCTAAGCCCGACCGACGAAGCACAACTACTGGAGCAGCTTGGCGAGCCTGTATTCCTTGCCGAAGGCTGTCCTCTGAACATCAAAATCACGACCCAGCAGGACCTACAATTCGCGACGGCTGCTTTGGCGGTACTCGATAAGGAAAACGCCGTGCCGATTCAATTTGACGGACGGTCTGAAGACACAAACATCCGTTAGCCCGATACTTTAATGTCAGGTCTTCAGCGACATCAAGATACTCGGCCAACCAAGAGTAGAAATGGTCAGCCGGATCAAAAAGCCCGGTCGCTCAGCCATTCTGGTTGACTCGCTCACTGCGACGAAACTTTCTCGCTCATGCTTTCCAACAGCATCTCACACGCGTCTCGGTGAGCCTGTTGAAATGCTCCCACCAGCGGAGCATCTGGCCCCAGCGATGAACCTTCGATTCGCGGCGGGTTGGGGATCAGCTGCCGAACGGTTTGGCCAATTCGCGTGACCGCCAAATCCTGAATCGGAGCCAGCTCTCCGCCCACGACAACCAATTCCGGATCGAGCAAACTGGCAATATTCGCAATCGCGACACCATAGTTTCGAAACGCATCGTCCACGATTTTGGCGGCGACTTCATCACCCGCGACGGCTGCCTGACAAAGGCTCTTCAACGTTGGCGAGCGTCCCTGTTCCGTCGAAAGATTGCATCCCGACTTCGCGGCTCTTTCCAGCAACACGCTTTCTCCCGAGACGGTTTCAAGAAAACCAAGCCCGCCGGCCTGTGAATGTTTAAACTCCGGATCAAAAGACATTTTTCCGATCTCTCCGGCGAAACCAGCGTTGCCTCGATAGAGCTTGCCGCCGATAAAGATTCCCGATCCAATCCCGCGACGAAATCCAGCGAATACAAAATTCTGACACCCTCGCGCGACACCACAAACAGACTCACCGATTGCGGCCACGTTCACGTCGTTTTCAACTCGGATTGCCAACCCCGGGAATTTGGATTCCAGCTGATCGCGCAACGGATAATTTTTCCAACCTTTGACGTTTGGCGCGTCAACAACCGCCGCCGAATTTGGATCAACCATTCCTGCAACACCGATCGTCACCGATCTTAGCGGCGGCAAGTCCTGTGAAAATCCAGCATGGTACTGTCGGTGGACCTCGCGGATAGCGCGAATCAAACTCTCAAAAGTCGCCTCGCCACCTTCATCGGAAAACGCAGGCTCACTGTGCCGCATCGCGATCTTACCGCTCATGTCACCAATCGCGGCATGGATTTCATGCTCACCCAGATCCACGCCGATCACACAACCGTGGCTGGGGTTCAGCTTGACGACACTTGCCGGTCTTCCGGGGCCGGCTCCCTCTTCTTGAGCCGAACTTCCAAGACAAAGAATGTTGGCTTCGATCAATTCGTTGACCAATCGCGTGATACTTGGAGTCGAAAGCCCCGTCTCGTCAGCGATAATCTTCCGGCTCACTTCACGATGTTCTCGAATCACGTTAATGACCCGTCTTACACTCTGAAGTCCCGGATTCGAGATCGAAGCCACATCATCCTCGCTCAATTTGTCAATGCATCAAACGGCCCTTAATCCGCCCTACAAGGAATAGGGTAGCACATTATCTTCCATTAGGCCACTTTTGAAACACAAAAGTCCCGCTCATCCGATCAGTCCCACCACCATCGATCTACTGGCGGAAGGGCCTCAATCGCCTTCTTGCGGATTTCACTGAACTCAACATCTGACTCCGTTCTGACATTCGCCTCGTCGACAAATTCCGACGCGTCGAAGGAGACTCCGCCGGAAACGCCGACAAGCGTATGCAAGAAAGTCTCACCATCGCGACGTTCGCGAATGACTCGCCGATTGATGACTGAGTCAACCGCTTTCGCAGGACGTTCCGCCTTACATTTCCAACGAGGCGGAAGGTTGTCGCCATCAGCACGATTCACGTCATTGCTGAAATAGGTCATTCGCCACGACGCCTTGTCAGCAAGGTCATACTCGTGAATCAAATTGGCAACGACCGCCAAATCGAAAACGTTTCGCAGTTCTTGATAAATCGGATAGTGGTCGGCAAGTCGTTCAAAGTTCCGCGTAAAATCTTTTGCGAATGCCGCCGTCGGACCAACCGCTTTGCCCGTATGCAATCGCTCGCCATCGCGATTAATGAACTCTGTTTCAGAAAGAACTTTGACCCCCGGACCACGAAACTCAAAAATGTTCCGCTGTTCATTTGAAATAAGCTGATCGTAATTCAAAGCGAACCACCATCGTACGACATCCATCGGCGGAGGATTTCCATTGGCGTCCAGCTCTACTCGATCAAGATAGCTGCGAACTTCCGGAATCGACGGTTCAATCCCCATCCCGACCAGTTTCATATGGTAGTCAGCTTCTACCAGAACTCGAGCCGCATGGGTGCCATGTTCAATTCCGAACACGTCGATATCCTGTTGCCCCAACGTTTGTCGCAGTTTGTCTTGCCAACGTTTGCCTTTCAGTTTGCTGTTTTCCAGAAACGCAACCGTTTCAGCAAGATTTTCTTTTCGTGGCACGATCGCGCAACCAAACTTACCCGCATCTTTGTTGGGCGAATAAGCATTTCGCAAACAAACGACGAAGTCGTCCAACTGCAATACCGGATTGCCATTAGCAACTCTGATCGCCTTCCCAGATTCGTCATTGGTCCACTCGCCGGCTGGTCCCGCGATAATCACTTCCGATGTCTCAGGATCAATCATCACGAAACGGACCGAAGTAAGTCCTGCAAGATTCCGCATCGCCTCTGTCGCATCCCGTCCCTGAGAAGCCCGCAGCTGAGCCGCTCTCTCAAGCCGCGTCAACGAAACTTTTCGCAGCTTCGAAAATTTCTTCAGCGCGACCGTTTCGGTGCTTTCAAAGAATGTCTTGCGAGTCGCCAGCAGCGATCCTTTGCGGGATTTCAGCTTGTGCAAAACTCCGCTTGCATCAACGTAGACTCCTGTCGGAAATGCCCTGATCGAACCTTCTCCACCGGAATCGTTCCAAGTCGTCGTTGCGATCGTATCCTGAATCAACTGAATCAAGGTATCGAAATCAGCTTGTGTGACGCCGCCAGAGGGAACGCCAGCCTGACCGCTTTGCGATTGGCCGTCATCGTCACCGGAACGCTGCTGCAGCATCGCCAGTGCCCGAGCACGCACTTGATCATCAGCAATCAACGCTGCCGTTTTTTGAGCCGCGAGCCTTTCGCCGAACCGAGACTGAGCGTCAACAATTTGTTGTCGCTGCAAATCGTCGTTAGCCGCATTGGCATGTTGCAAAGCTAGTGAAAACTCGCCGTCTTGAAGGTAGGCAGACACATCGCTGCCAACCTGCTGCGCGGAGGCAAGATTGAAAGTCGCGAACAGCAAGAACACGACCATCGACAACCGGCAACTCAATTTCCAAACGTTCATCCCAACTCCCTTTTCTTTCCCTAGGCCCCGATTGTGATCGTATCAGGAACTGGAGGTCGACGCGAGAATATTCTGCGGATCGAAAGAAGCGCAACCTTATGCGTGACTTGGTTCACTTAACATTGTGAGCCGTTGGGCTCGCGGCGAGACACGACCTCTTGCATGGTTCCTCGCGATGCACTCCTTCGCGCTTGGCCAAGTCGGAAACTGAGGTTTGCTTGTGAAAAAGCGTCAAACAATGTTCAGCCTCAACTCCGATTATTCGCACTTGTTGTTACTGTTGCCGTTCACCACCGCGAGCAATTTTCGAATTCAAACGCGAGAGATACCAATAATACAAAGCGACCAATGCGATTCCTATCAGAGCTCCCAACCCAGTGCCCTGTGTCAGCCCCTGCCCAATACCAACCGCTACCGGATCAAAATCGGGTGACTTGCCGTTCGAAAAGACAGATCGATAGTAGCCCGGCAAAAAAGTACCAATTCCTGCCCCCATCAAGGCGCCTGTCAAAGCGCCCAGTGCCACTGAAGCGAACACGCACAACATCGACCAAAACACAAGTGACGGATGCGCAGCAACAGACGTATTTTTTGAAGGTGACTGATAAGGGTTTTTAGTTTCCATTCGAACCAATCAAATATGACAAACGACTTTCACCGCATGTCAAGCAAATGGTCAAAGCACAGCAACGCCTCGCTGCCAACCGCCATGTTCGGCTCTCTCAGCCAAACGTTTACCAGCACTATGAAACAGCGGATTCTGAAACACAAGAGACCACGATATAACGGATTCGCTCGAACTACAAATCAAGTTCTGGAGCCACAACGGCTTCGCAACGCAGATCAATGCCCTTGAGGATCAAAGAGCGATTCTCGAGTCTGGTATCCGCGCTCCAATTTGCTGGCTGTTTCAAAGTGCGAATTAGCCTCAGCACGTCCATCCGTGTTCAGCATTGCAACCGCAAGGTTGAAGTGCACGTTCCGATCACCCCGGATTATTCACGATGCGTGGGCGTCGACTTGGAGAAAGCTTGTCTCATTGGAGTATTGTTCGAGGTTTGTGGCTTCGACAGTTCACCCACAACGTGAAATTGACGAATTTGCAAAACTTGCCTCCGTGTCCGGAGAATCGCTTCAAAGGGCAAACCAGACGCCTGTCGTCGTGAATAATTCCGGTTCAAGTGGAATATGTTTCAATGCTCGCCGAAGCGTCTCGACGGCCGCCGAGTGAAGGCCAAGATCAGACTGAGCAACGCCCAGATTGTTGAGCGTTACACCATCGTCAGGTGACAGGCGCAGCGCACTTTCATACAACGCAATCGCATCCTCAAGCAGCATTGCATAGTCGTCGCGACTGTCGGGGTAGAAGCCAGATTCAACTCCAAGTGCCGCTGTCGCATCCGCAAGATGACGAATCAGGCGCGGTTCGGAAGGCGATGACTTCAAAGCCAGCGACGCCTCATCCACCGCACGATGAAATCTGGACAAATCCACAGGTCTGCCTCGCGCTATCGAAGACTCTTACGATACCGTTCTGGACAAAACGAACGACGTCTAAACGTCCAAAACTGTACCAAAGTCATGGCTTGCTGCCAAAGCGAAATCATGCTCGAGCGACACCAAAGACGTAGCGGAAACACCATGTTGGGCGGAGGTAACATTCTACATGCGTCAAAACCATCGAGCCAAATCCCAGAACCGCACTCTTAAGAGAGACGATGCAACCAATACCGTTCCTATCGGCCTCACTGCAAGTTTAAACGATCGCCAACCCAAAAGGCAAACGCTCCAACTGAGCCACCGATCACACCGACGATCAGCACTGGCACGAGAGTATCAATGTACTCGGCAAAATTGAGATAGGAGTAAGGCTGAATCCAAAGCACGTCGGCGACTGTCCAGAGGAATCCGACCAGTGGCCCCGTGAAAAACGCAACCATGGGCAGCCAATTCCGGGATGTTGACTCAGCTTCTGACGAGCGGACAAAACGGAACACCATCACACCAACGACCAGCACAACAGCAGCTGCAATCAGATTGGAACGCATATCGATCATCGCGTTTATCGGTTCGAAGACCATTAATCCGGGGCCGGGAAAAAACGTTTTACGACTTCGAACTCAAAGAAGTAGCGAAGTTTGCATTAAGAATATTTGACTTGCATCATCGCACACACTCGAGCGAGCGACAAACGGTAACTGTTGGGTAACTGAGGGATTGGCCCAAGGAAGGGTAATGGTACGCCAGATGTGGTCGCAGGATCGCGATGATTTCCACGAAATACATGGCGAACTCAGAGGCGGCAGAATCGGAATGCCGATACAGCACTGTTGGATCGCCAACCGGGCCATCGGCGAGAACACCAACTACGGGCAAATCGGTATCTGGCGATGGTTGTTCGCGAATGCGAGCCGCCAGATCCAGTACACGCTTGATATCGTCGGTAGAGAGCTTTCCTTCAACTGATCGCGCAATACCGGAAAGGCCGTCCGAATCCCTCGGTTTGTCAAACGTCGATCGCACCTCGCCATAGTAAGAACCATCTGATCGCAAACCGCGGATGAACCAATGGTAGCGATGCAATTCGGATTCGTGCCAACGAATTACAAGAGGTCGCAATTCCATTTTCTAGATCACCTCGAACTGGATGTTTCTGAACCGGAATTATTCACGACGACAGGCGTCTGGTTTGCGCGTTCAAGCAATTCTTCTGACGCGGAGACAAGTTTTGCAAATTCGTCAATTTCACGTCTTGGGTGAACAGACGAAACCACAAACCTCGAAAAACACCCCGATGAAACAGGCTTTCTCCATGTCGACGCCAACGCCTCGTGAGTAAACCGGGCTGAAGACGCAACTTTGAACGAGTCAGTAGCCTTCGACGTAAACCACTTAAACAATACGACGGTGCGGTACATCCGCAAACAGAGGCGAGTTCAATGACTTGAGTACTACGCACGAAAACAGGGTTAATCGCCCGGTTTCGTTGTAGGGAAATTCCAATTTTCCGGAAGCTCGGCGCCGCACAGCTCACATATGAACCATGCATCCTTGACAATATTGCGTTCGTTGCAGGCTGGGCACAAGCGAAAGATGACACACGTTGTGAAATCATCTGGTCGATCTACAGAGATCGCATCCAAAGAAGATGCGACAGCCGGCCAAGATTCAGGTTCAGGGCAAAAACCAGTCGATTGATTGGTGACTTCGACCACGGAACCATCGGCGGAAAATGTGATTTCACCAGCGGAAAGCACGGGGCCTCCTGCAGCGCAGGCAACATGTTCTGAACGGCGATGCGCGAGCGAAAGAGTGCAGCCCAAATCCACAGTAAACGTCGCAATCAGGGAACCATCCGGTTCAATTTCGGCACGGAGAGACGCGATCCAATTCAAGAGATCGTCTTTCGATCCAATCGGCGTGCCGGCGAGCGACGAAGCGAGCGGAGGGCACCAAACGGGGACAACGGCACCAAACGGGGACAGGTCCAGTAATTGACAAGATAACGGCACCAAACGGGGACAGGTCCAGTAATTGACAAGATGGGTGTTTTCGATAGCTTGATGTCATGCCCAGAACCGCTCGACACGCTCCCGGAGGAATGGTTTACCACGTGCTAAATCGAGGCGTCGGTAAACAGAAGCTGTTTCACAAAGACGAAGACTACCTTGCCTTCGAACGAGTCATTGTTGAAACGCTCGAAAAGCGGCAGATGCGAATTCTTGCCTATTGCTTGATGCCCAATCATTGGCATTTTTTGCTGTGGCCTGCCGAACACTATTGGGACAGGTCCAGTTTACCTCTTTTTGGGTCTTCCCGGGCATCTCATCGTTGATTCCAAGCCAAGTTTCGTTGCAGTTTCATTTGCCCACTTTTCACTCCCGTATGGAGTTCCTCGTACGCAACTGTGTCGCAGTGCTTTCAGTTCTTTCTCGCTTGCTGGTTCATTCACGTAGGCAAGCCATTTTCGTGGTCGAGGCACTGGCCATTTTGAAAGCATCGCTTTGTGCTTGGCAGTGCCAAACTGGTTAATCCAAAGGCTACTGTACTGCCACAATTCCGCCTTGGTGACAAGGTTGGCCCGCAGAGCATTACGCTCGACGTATCGCATGACTTGGTAAAAGTAGTCTTCGGTTTCAACTGGGAAAGACTTGTAGCGACTCTGATAAACGTGACCGTAGCCGACCATGTTGTAATGCTTTTGCCAGCGAGTCACGTGCGTGACCGTCAACCGTTGCATGAAAGAACCAAGATCGCTGTCATTTTCAGGCCAAAGCACGAAGTGCCAATGATTG